>CALFWZ010000070.1 GCA_937928405.1 uncultured Saprospiraceae bacterium | reverse complement strand
GTAATAAAACAATTACCTTGAACGTGACGGCAGCTGGCGGCTGTACCGGAGATACGACCGTTACTGTTTTTGTGCAGGAAGTTTCTCCTGAATTTACGTTGACAGCTAATCCTATCTGTGATGATCCTTTTCAATTCACTTTGACACCAGAATATATGGATCCCAACGCTACGTATGAATGGTCTGTCAATAGGATTAACATTCCTTTTGAAACGCTGCTAGCGTCCAATGAAATGTCTCCTACTTTCGAATATATTAATCCAGATACAACGATTTATTCCAAAAGAGGAGATATAATTTTAAGAATTGAATACGAGGTTACAAGTCCACAGGGTTGTACCGTAACGGGTGTTTTAGTGGATACACTTTATGAACCTAACGCGCTCTTTATGCCCGATGTGGTGGATGGTTGTGCTCCGGTAGCGGTGGTTTTTTCTGATTCCAGTAATTCAGTAGATCCAATTGTTAGCTACACTTATATCTATGGCGATGGTTCGCAACAAACTTTTAATAATGATGATGATCACACCTATACTTATACCGATCCGGGAGAATATGATGTAGTCTTAATTATTGAAAATGATCAGGGCTGTCGGGATACTTCTTATGCGGTCAGAATTGAAGTTGGTGCACCGATCACTCCTGATTTTACAGTGACGGAAACCACGGTCTGTCCTGGCGATACCGTCCAATTTACAGATTTAACCAATGATCCCAATATTGACGCTTGGCACTTTAGTGCAGAAGATGGACGTGCTTCTCATTGTTATCAAGAAAATGAATTGTTTTATAATTTTGATAATAGCAATGGTCCACAAGATATTACCTTGCAAGTAGAATATAATGGTTGTTTTTCTGAAGTCACCAAAGAAGATTTTATTACCGTAAATGGACCAATAGCTCGCATTGATTATTTAGTAGATTGTGCAGATACTTTACTAAATGTTATTTTCCGAGATTCATCAATCGATGCAACTAGCATCACTTGGGATTTTGGTGATAGCACGACCAGCACGGTATCTGACTTGACACATTTATATGATAGTACTGGAAATTATATGGTATTCCTTACGGCTGAAAACGATATGAGTGGTTGTCCAGCTTCTGTTGATTCAGCCATCGTTTATGTAAAAGATATTCAAGCAGCATTTGTCATAGATTCTTTTATTTGTATTGGAACAGATATAACCCTTGACGGTAGCATGTCACAAGACGTGGACAATCGTTGTTGGAAAGGATACGATTGGCATTTTAGCTGGGATCGGCCAATTACAACGATGGATAGCATGACTAATAAGATGTTCAATGCAGATGGTGATCATACCGTAGAATTAGTGACTACCGATATAAACGGTTGTCGTGATACCGCATCGCAGGATGTATGGGTTTTTAGTTCACAACCAGACTTTACTTTTACTGAAGACACGATCTGTATTCCTTCCGAGATACTTACGTTTACGGATATGAGTACGTCAGATACGACACTGGTTTCATGGGAATGGGATTTTGGCGATATGGGAATGGGAATGGATTCTGTGACTACGCATACTTATACAACATCTCCTTTTCCAGATGGCCCACTAGCAGGTCCATTAGACACAACTGTCAACGTTACCTTAACTGTGGAAGATATTCTAGGTTGTCCTAATGAGACGACTAAATCAATTACTATTTATGAACCCTCCGCCAATATCACTACAGATCCAAGTCCTGCCAATATTTGTGTAGGAACTGAGGTTGCGTTTGCTGCTTCTGATTTTATTTTGGGAGGAAATCTATCGCCCGTTGAATACAGTTGGAATTTTGGTAATGGCATGACGAGTATGATGCAGGTCGATACGGCGTTGTATAACAACTCCGGAACTTTTGTCGTCGATTTAGCCTTGACAGAAACTTCTACAGGATGTCAAAGTCTGCGCCCCATCACAGATACCGTGAGAGTACAGGATTTTCCAATTGCAGATTTTACCACCAACGTAGATGGTCAGGATCCAATCTGTTTTCCTACCATTATTAATTTTTTGGATAATAGTGTGACAACTAGCCCTATAACGCCCGCTTGGGATTTTGGTAATGGTATCTCTAATGATTCAATTTCTCCTAGTATCACTTTTGGTAAAGGGACCTTTACCGTGGAGTATATCGCTTCGACCAGTTTTGGTTGTCGGGATACGACAATGAGAGACTTTACACTTGTTGGACCTGAAGGTGATATTGGTGTTGACAGAAACTTAATTTGTTCTGGAGAAACTGTCAACTTTACATTATTGAATCCAGTTGATGTTGAAAGTTATCGTTGGGAATTAGAAGATGATGTTTTTAATAACGAACCTAACGTAGCATACGATCCTGGAGGGACCTTCCTAGCGAAATTAATTCTAAACGGAGCAAATGGTTGTGATTCTACCTACACAGAAATGATTACCATTCAACAGGTAGAGGCGGCCTTTACAGCTATCGATGCTTGTGCTGGTCCAGTAGATATCGTTAGTAACTCAGTTGGACCTATTGAAAGTTTCATGTACGATTTTGGTGACGGAGGAACAAGTAATGAAGAGAACCCTACTTATACTTTTGCGGATGGTTTACAAACAATTCAACTAATTGTAAGCACAGGAATCGGATGTACAGATAGTATTACTCAGTCGATTCAAATATTTCCACTCCCAGAACCTGTAGCGGCAGATGTTGGTGGTTGTGAAGATACCGATATCGTTTTAGCAGTTAATAATCCAAATGCAACAAGCGATTATAACTGGGATCCAGTGGATCTAGTAAATGGCGATGGTAATCCTTCTGTCACGGTTAATTTAAACCAAACGACAGAATTTACGGTTCTTGAAACAACTGAAAATAATTGTGAAGGAAGCACTACGGCGACGGTTAATATTGTTCCTGCTATTCCTCCTATCGATGATGAAAATCAGGTTGTTTGTGAAGGTGATATTCTTATGATAAACTTACCCGCAGATCCTTTTTATATTTATGAATGGACTGCTCTTGGAGATGGAAATACAGATGGATTAAGTTGTACAGATTGTCCTAATCCAACGGTGACTATTGATAATGGTATTGTTAGTTATCAAGTAGTAGTTAGTGATGCGAATGGCACTTGTGATGAGAGGACAGCTACGTTTACTTATACGGTACCAGAGGAAGGTGATATTGATATGCCAAACGCATTTACTCCGAATAGTGAAATAAATAATGTTTTTAATTTTGTAGCTGCTAATGAAGGTAGTGTGATAAATGTAAACTTATTCCAAATTTATGATCGTTTTGGAAATTTAGTTTATAATAATGATACACCTGCTACCGGTTGGGATGGACGATTTGATGGAAAATTATCTCCTTCAGATGTTTATCTTTATAATATTGAACTGTCTGTTGATGAATGTAGCACAGTTTCATATAAAGGAGATGTTACCTTAATCCGTTAAGTATGAAAATACTGACTTTTGGGATTGCTAAAGATATTGTGGGTGGTTCAGAAATGGAATTACCTTATGTAGAAGGTATGACCGTGTTAGCATTAAAAAAAGCAGTGTTAGATACCTATCCGCAATTCGAAAAATTAAATTCTTTGGCGATTGCGGTAAACAATGAATACGCCAACGATGATCTAATCATTAGGCCTCAAGACGAAGTGGTATTAATTCCACCCGTAAGTGGAGGATAGTTTTCTTAGACTTGTTTTGTTGTCGTTTATTAAAACGCAATAGAACAAGTCTATTTATTTAAAAAGAGCATGTTTTGGACCTGAATAACATTGATATCCAAATACTCGATACACCGTTGAGCGAAAAGATTTGCCAAAATTTTATCTCCCATCCTGGAGCCGGAGGCATCGTCCATTTTGTCGGTACTGTCCGTAATCAAACCCAAGGTAAAGTCGTTACTAAGCTAGAATTTGAAGCTTATGTACCCATGGCGATTTCAGAAATGCGTAAAATTGCCGAACGAGCTGCTCAACAGTGGCCTATCCAAAAAATGGCCATCCATCATCGCGTTGGTACTTTAGGAATTGGAGAGATTGCCGTCATTATCAGCGTTGCTTGCCCGCATCGCAAAGCTGCCTTCAAAGCTTGTTCCTTTGCGATTGATACCTTAAAAGAAACCGTACCTATCTGGAAAAAAGAGTTTTTTGAAGATGGTGCAGTTTGGGTCGCAGCCCACCCTTGAGATTAGATTTAAGAAATAAAAAATTCATGGAAAAGAAGAAACTTAAATGGGGTAGAGGTATATGGGGTTGGTTAATTGGTTTAGGAATCGGTATTGCCAATACTATTTTTTTTTCGGGCGAAAATTTAGCGTTATTTGTAATAATGATGATGCTCTTGATCATCTCCCTATTTTCTATCTACATGAATAGAAAAAATAATGGTTTTTCGAATGCTATACTAAGTACTTTGGTACTTACCATCGTACTGCTATCTTTGTCATTTTTTAGAAAAACTATTTTTTAGAAATTGCTCTACTAAAATTTTAATTGCTCTAAATCCTCCGGCGAATTAACATTCGTCAACACCCGAGTATCCGGTGCATCTACCAATGTCACTTCTGAATTGATCAATACCTTTCTTGGACAAGAATATCCCTGCGTCAAAAACGACAATAACACCAAATAACTTCGTGGCTCCCAAATGGTAATCAAAGGCTCAGGAAATTCATTGGCTGGACTGTTAAATGCGGTAGCAATTTTAGAAGGATCGCGATGCTGAATTAAATAATCTAAGGCATCTTTATCCAAAAGCGGAAGGTCACAAGCGACCACTAGCCAGGCTGTATTTGGGTTTTCTCGAAAGGCAGAAGCAATCGCACCAAAAGGCCCCAATCCTAAAAAACTATCAAAAATTAATGGCATTCCAAACAAATCTGGATCGGCAGACTGATCCGGTCGACAGGATAAGAATGTTTGGGCGCAGCAAGAAGATAGAAGATCAAAAGCATATTCTCTTTGTGGCTTTCCGTTGTAATTAATCTTTCCCTTGTCACGACCCATACGGCGACTTTTGCCACCAGCGAGTACAAGGCCATTTAAAATGGGAATATTTTTCTGTAGTGTGTGTTTAAAAAAACTAGTGATCTCGGAAATATTGTTAATTCCGTAAGTAGGAATATTTTCTACCTTCTGTTCTGCTAATGTCTCACGTAGGTATGGTGGAATTTCGTTAATGCCTTCAGTAAAAAGAATCAAAACGACGTTGGTCAAACGATCCAGTTTTTTTTGCAAAGACTTTTCTTTTTTAGGATCAATGACCAAAATCTGCTGCTTTGCTAAAAAATGATTGCCGTTGACGAGTACTGCGTCTTCTCCGTTGAAAATATTTCGGTATTGAAAAGAATTTAATTTTTCACTGCGATCAAAACGATGAAAATTAATTTTGTCAGTATATTGTTGAGAAGCACCAGCTGAAAATGGCGAAACTTCTTTTTTTTCAATTTCATTTCCGCCTGCATGATCGGCATCTACATATCCAATCTTAAATTCAGAAGATAAAGATTCAATGATTTGTCTGGATAGTTTTTGAATAGTATTACAAGGCGTTCCAATAATGGCCCACTCTTGACGGTGGAAATTTCCGAAGTTGGGACGCGTTAGTGCGGTATGCTTTTGGTGTTTCTTCATCTTTTATTGCTTTGTTTCCAAATTTGAGTAATCGAAATCACTTTTTCCTCCGGTCTTTTTTAACAATCTAGTTTCTTTAATGATGATGTTATGAGACATGGCTTTGCACATATCGTAAATGGTTAAAGCTGCCACAGAGGCACCAGTAAGGGCTTCCATTTCCACACCCGTTTTGGCAGTTAAACTGGCGGTGCAGTGGATAACTATTTCTTGATGTTCATTGACTGATATTTTTACCTTGCAATTGTCTAATCCAAGCGGATGGCAAAGGGGAATAAGATCACTGGTTTTTTTAGCGGCCATGATGCCAGCAAGGATGGCGGTCTGAAAAACAGGACCTTTCTTTGTCTGAATTTCACCTTCGGTTAGTTGTGTCAAAATCGCTTCGTTGACGACCACAATACTTTGTGCAGTTGCAGATCGTTTCGTTATTTTTTTTTCACCCACATTGACCATCGAGGGATTACCTTGATTATCTAAATGGGTTAGTTGATCACTCATTTTCATTAAAATTATATTGTTTTTCTCTTTTATTTATCCACCGATCGTAGCCATTGACTCGCTGACAGACTGACCACCTCGACGATTTTTTTCTGCTTCAAATCCATCTTTAGCGCGATGACTAAGTGCGTTTAAAAATAAAGCACTAATTTCTGCGTCGCTCGCTCCGGCTCGTAAAAAATCTCTTACGTTGAAGATGCCGTCATCGTAAAGACAGGTTTTTAATAATCCAGTGGGAGTAAGTCTGATGCGATTACAAGTACCACAGAAAGTACGACTGTAAGCGGCTATGATTCCGATCGTGCCAGCATGACCAGGTATCTTGTAATTGGCTGAGGTTGAAAAAGCAGGATCAGGTATTTTTTCAAGATCGGGATAAACCGTTTTTATTTTATCTAAAATTTTCTGATGATTCCAAAGGCTTAAGCCATGATCCGCACCACTACCGTTGAAAGGCATTTCTTCAATAAAACGAACGCCAACAGGATGGTCTTTAGTAAGATGGATCATCGGAATAATATCATCCGTATTCTTACCATTCATGACGACCGTATTTATTTTAGTCGGAATCTTATGTTTCAGTAAAGCCTGAAAGGTATCCATCACTGCGGGTAAAACATCACGACGGGTAATATCAAAAAAGCGTTCTTGATCCAAACTATCGATACTCAGATTGATAGACTTGATACCTATCTTTTTTAGTTCGGGAACTAGCGGAGCAGTAACAGTCCCATTGGTGGTTAAGTGAACATCTTGGATCCCAGGAATCTGACAAATGCTAGTTAAGAAATTCATCATGCCTTTTCGTACAAAAGGTTCGCCTCCGGTAATTCTGATTTTTTTAATTCCTAATTTTGCCAATACACTAATTAGTCGAATCATTTCTTCGTAAGAAAGCAGTGCGGATTTTTCAACGTACTGAATTCCATTTTCAGGCATACAATAGAAACATCGCAAATTACAACGATCGGTTACTGCCAGTCGCAAATAGTTAATGACCCTTCCATGATTATCGTACAACATATTTTTCTCACCAGTTAAGTATAGGTGTTTACGTAAAGTTACAATAAAATATAGAGTATCTTATAACTAGTCATTATGCTAATTTGACTTCCTAATTTTGTCACACAAAAAATCAAAAAACCTATAGTTGAAATTCAGTTACAATTGATTTAAAATAAATTACAAATTTTAAATATTTTATATGCTTTGTATTTGTCTGTCACTGTTTGCCTTTCTTAAAAGGAGTTATCTGGGGGAATGGCCTATAAATTGCCTTTCACTAAGCCTTAAGATACCTTCCCCTTCCCCCGCTCAACCCCCAATAGTTTTCCCCCATCGTAAGCAGATTTTATACTTTCTATCGAAATAACCTTATTCGGAAAATTACAACTTATGTATTTGAAATTTACCAAAAAAACCAACATTTTTCTTTTCCTTTTTCTTTTTTTCTGTACTTTTTTATCAGCTCAGCCTTTAGAATATGGAGATGCCACCACTGCCTCTATCAGTACTGCTGGGGAAGTAGATACCTATACCTTTTCAGGAAATACTGGAGATGTCATCCGTATTAGAATGCGAGGTTCTTCCCAAGGTGTTGATGGCTGTTTTAAATTATTAAGTCCGACAGGTACCTTATTATCAGAAGAATGTGATGACGGAGGAATTGTTCAATTACTAGCCTACGAACTGCCTTCTACTGGTACTTATTCTATTATCGCTCAAGATCATAATGATAATGATATGGGAGATTATGGATTATCACTGGAAGTTTTAAATGGCACAGATGGCGTGACGATGGTAAATTGTGGAGACGATATAGTTTCTAGTTTGGATAATTGGACAGAAGTAGATCTTTATGGTTTGGAATGTGCTGCTGGAGATCAACTAATGATTCAGATGCGTAGCGCCTTATCCAATGTCGAATGTCGATTAGAATTAATTGATGAGGCTGGTAATACGATTGCTAGTGAAGTTACTCAAACTGGACTGGCAACGATTGCTGCTTTTACGATTCCAACAGAAGGTCGATACGTAGTAGCGGCATATGATGGCAATGGAAATGATTTAGGCGAATATGGTATTGCTTTCCAACTCTTAAATGAAGTATCCTGTGCTACACCTATTGAATGTGGTGCAACGATTAATAGTAGTTTTAATCAGGTTGCACAAATTGATGCTTATACCTTGAATTGTGTAGCAGGGGACCAGTTGATAATTAGAGCGACCGACCTCGGCGTTTCTTTAGAGCCCCATCTTATTCTTTGTGATGCCAGCGGAACAGATATAGTAACAAGCATGGATTCCGAAACAGCGGAGATTAATTATAATATTCAAAATTCAGGATCCTATACGCTAGTTGTTCGAGATGATAAAGGAAATGATGTCGGAGAATATGCTTTGGCATTGCAAGTCGTAAACAGTGAAGGTTGTGCAACCTACCTAGATTGTGGTGATAATGCTTTTAGAACAACACTCGATGAAGAGCATGAAGTAGATGTGTATTCTTTTAAAGCACAGCAAGGAGAGATCATCAATATGCAAATGCGTGGATATCTCAATGGAATTGATGCTTTTCTTAAAATATTTGACCCTACTGGTAATTTGCTCGCCTCGGATTATAGCAATGGCTCCATGGCCAAAATCAACGAATTAGTAATTCCCACAGATGGTCTCTATACCGTTACTGCCGAAGATCGCAATGGTAACGACACAGGAGAATATGGCTTGTCTTTTCAAAGAGTACATTTGGATCTTTGTCCAACTAATCTAAGTTGCGATAATAATGTCTCTAATGGTATGATCGAATATTTTGCAGAAATGGACGTATACGAATTTACTGGAGAGGCAGGACAAATCATTACTTTTGAAATGGAAGAAATAGATGCCGCACTTGAACCGATGATTCGTTTTTATGCACCGGATGGTACTTTGTTAATAGAAGAGCATAAATCTTTTCATGTTGATGTTACTGATTATGTTTTACCGCAAACGGGTCGCTATATTCTAGTCTGTTTGGATAAAAACGGGAATGATACGGGAGCCTACACCCTTGCGTTTAATTTAAATTTTGAAAATGGCACTTCGGTCTGTTCTACCTGTAACGATGGTATTCAAAATGGCACTGAAACTGGAGTGGATTGTGGTGGGCCAGATTGTTTGGAATGTTGTCCTGAGGCAGGAACTGCTTGTGACGATGGAGATGCTAATACTTTTAATGATATAGCAGATGGTAGTTGTCGATGTGCTGGAGAAATTTGTCCTACATCTAATGATCAATGTACGATTTGTCCAGAAGATCTAGTGCTCAATTGCTCAGACCTTGTTGCTACTAGCTCATCATCTGACTTACCCATGCCTGCTAGTTTGCAAGGAGACGGAGGCTACGATATGACGATTCGGTTTTCAGATAATATTGAAAATAGTGGAGTTTGTGATATCTATAGCGCAAGATTTGATAGCGGTTGTATCGGAATTATTACCGCATGTTATGGTGGGACTACTTTAAAGTTAACGCCTGATTATCCTACTTGTCAGGGGCCATTACCAAAACTACCCTTTACGATCACGTTCAATGATGCGTTAAGTGTTTATTTTGATGAAAACGGTAATCCTTCCTCTGCATCTGGTAATAATGGAATTGCTGATGATCCGCAAGTGCAGGAATGGTTAACTGCTAATCTCAATAGTGTGGTTTGTAACGTACAGGACTTTACCCATGATTTTGATCCTTCTGTTTTTGATGCGGTATGTGAAGGTGTAAATTCAGCACAAGAAGTTAGTCAACTGGTTAATTTCAAATGGGTTGATTTATGTAGTAAAGAAGTTAGTTGTCAGGCAACCATTACGGTTATAAACGATAGTGAACCACCTTGTCCAGCTGCTGGAACTGCTTGTAATGATTTTAATCCAGAAACAGAAAATGACGTCCAAGATGGTAACTGTAATTGTTTTGGAACCGTAATTCCACCTGCTCCTTCAGCATGTGACCGGCTGGATCTTTCTACTTATCAACCAGTTTCTTATGGAGGGAATGCTGATAGAGGTAATATTCAGGTGATTGAAGATAATAATGGATTTTTGTTAACTAATAATGCTTGGAAAGCCATTCCATTCGAATATACTATTACCGCAGATACCAAACTTGAGTTTGAATTTATGAGTAGTCAGCAAGGAGAAATTCATGGAATTGGTTTTGAAAATAATTTATCGACTTCTGGTAGCGCTAACTTCTTGTTTCAGCTTTATGGAACACAAACCTATGGGCGACAGAATTATGACGATTATACAGAAGAAGGAATTTATAAAAAATATATTATTCCCGTTGGTCAATTTTATACGGGCAATGCTAACTATATGACTTTTGTGATGGATGACGATGCCTATCCTCGGGATGGTAATAGCCTCTTTAGAAATATAAAAGTATATGAAGGTACTTGTGAGGATGAAACAACGCTAGCTGGTTGTGGTACTGGTAGTATTTCTCGTGATGTTTGGTTGAATATTCCAGGCTATGATTTAAATAGTATTCCTTGGAATACCACCGCTGATATCTCGGACGAGATGACTAAGTTTGAAGCACCTATTGATGTTTACGATCATTACGGTACTCGTATGAGCGGATATATTTGTCCACCACAATCTGGTAATTATACCTTCTGGATTTCTAGTGATGATCAAGGAGAGCTCTGGTTAAGTACGGACGCTAACCCAGACAACGTACAGTTGATTGCTGAGGTAGATGGTTGGACTTATCCACAAGTTTGGGATAAATATTCGGGGCAGCAATCAGCAGAAATCTATCTTGAAGCTGGTCGACAATATTATGTGGAAGCTTTCCAAAAAGAACACGAAGGTTTAGACAATTTGGCCGTAGGTTGGCAATGGCCCAACGGTACCATGGAACGTCCGATTCAAGGGGCACATTTGTCGCCCTTCACTGGAGCGACTATACAAAGTGTAGATGATCATTCGATCGGGAATGCTAATGATGGATACACGGCTCCGACAACTAATTCAGTCAATAATAATACAGCAACTGGAGAGATAAAAGTTTATCCAAATCCAGCAACCGATGCCATCAATGTGGATTTAGCGGATTTTATAGGACAGAATATTTCTTTACAAATCACCAGTAGTTTTGGTCAGCCAATCTATCAGCAATCATACAATGGATTGAATCAACCTGTTCTGAATATTGACATGAGTAATCCTTCGATACTCAATGGGTTGTACAACGTTTTAGTAACGGGAGAAGATGGAGTCAGTGTCACGCAATCCTTCCTGATCATTAGATAGCACTTTATTTTTAAAATAATTCAGCGCTTGTCCAACGTTTCGTGATGGTGTGAAATTGAGAAAAGCGCTTAAAAATCTTCGACGAATTAATTTTCGTCGGAGATTTTTTTTATCTTTCGATTATGGAAATAAAAACACTTTTTTCGGTTATGCCACAGGTGGGAACTATTACTTGGATAGGAATTCGTAGCCAGAAAAAATCGGTTTTAGAAACACCCGATGAGGTTTTGGCTATTGCAGGAAAAGGCCTAGAGGGGGATCACTATTCAGGCAAATCCGGGAAAAGATCTGTTACGTTAATTCATCAAGGGCATCTAAATACCGTTAGTGATATTTTAGGTAAAAAAGTCGATCCTCAGGATACTCGTCGTAACATCGTTGTAGAAGGTATTAATTTACTTGCACTAACCGATCAGGAATTTTCTATTGGATCAGAGGTTATCTTAAAAGGAACGGGACATTGTCATCCTTGCTCACGGATGGAAACCAACTTAGGCCCCGGAGGATATAACGCTATGCGGGGACATGGAGGATTGACGGCCCGTATTATACGTGGAGGCACTATTCGAATAGGAGATAAAATAAAATTATCAATACCAACTACTGGGGAATAAAAATCAGTCTTTGGGTGAACAACGTCTAACGAGCTGCTAATCTGCGTTATATTTTCGTTAAAAGCCCTACTTACCAGCTTTAAAGAAAACATTTTTGCCGAAAATTGGTATATTATCCTTAGGATATGGCAATAGAATACCCGACAATCTGTCTGTTGCAGGTAATAATTGGAAAATAATCCATTGATTTGCCAATATATGCAACCTAAATATTCGTTAATAGTCTGTTCTAGTAAACATTTGGTGCTTTAATTGTACTTAATAATGACACGCACATATAAATACTCCTTGTAAAAAAATAAAACTCATGAAATTTAAAGGTTCATTTTTCTTTTCGCTAATGGCTATTTTAGGAATGGCAATACTCGTAGGTTTCTATGCTCCTCCAGTTGATAATACTGAAAAAGAGGCTATGCTCATGCATCGGATGATCGGTGGACTTAATCAACTCCATTATAAACCTGTGGAAGTTAATGATGATTTTTCTAAAAGAGTGTTCAAAGATTACTTGGACCGGATCGATGGTGGTCGTCGTTGGATCACCCAAGAACAGTTGGCTAGCTTAGCTCCTTTTGAAACCTTATTGGATGATGAAGCTGCTGCTGGATCTTATCAATTTTTTGACAAGTCTCTAGCCATCCTAGACGAAGGAATTGCAAAAGCAAGAACTTTTTATCCAGAAATTTTGGCCAACCCTTTTGATTTTACAAAATCAGAAAATTTGGAACTAGATTTTGAGAAAAAAGAATTCGCTAAAAATGATGCGGAGTTGAAGGAGTATTGGACAAAGTCACTTAAGTATGATGTGATGACCAAACTTGCGGGTAAGCTACGAGGCCAAAAAGATGGCGACGAAAAGCTGATTGGTAAAACCGAAGCAGAGCTGGAAGCGGATGTTAGAAAAGCGGTCCTAAAAAATTATAATGATCTTTTTAAAAGAATTGATCAACTGAAACGTTCTGACCGATTGAGTGATTACCTAAATTCAATTGCTAGTCTTTACGACCCGCATACGGTTTATTATCAACCTAAAGATAAAGAAGATTTTGATATAAAAATGTCAGGAACCTTAGAAGGTATTGGTGCTCAATTAAGAGGTGAAGATGATTATACAAAGGTAATTCGAATTATACCTGGTGGGCCAGCTTGGAAGCAAAAAGAATTGGAAGCCAACGACCTAATTATGAAAGTACGTCAGGATGGAGAGGAAGAAGTACTGGACGTAACTGGTATGAGACTCGATGAGGTTGTACAATATATTCGTGGTAAAAAAGGAACAAAAGTTATTCTAACGGTTAAAAAAGAAAACGGAGAGATCAAAGAAATTCCGATCGTAAGAGATGTTGTAGTTTATGAGGAGAGTTATGCCAAATCAGTGATCTTAGATTATCCTGGAAAAATGGAAAATGTTGGATACATTAAACTACCTCAGTTTTACGCTGATTTTAATCGTCGTGGTGGACGTAGTTCTGCCACAGATATTGGCAAGGAATTAGAAAAATTGAAAGCCAAAAATGTCAATGGAATTATCCTTGATCTGAGAAATAATGGAGGAGGATCTTTACGTGATGTCCAACGGATGACAGGCTATTTTATTGAAGAAGGCCCGATTGTACAGGTTAAATCTCGAGACCGTGAACCAGAAATTCTGGAAGATAATGATTCTCGAGTTCAGTATGACGGACCACTAATCGTCATGGTTAATTCTTTCAGTGCTTCGGCTTCTGAAATTTTAGCTGCTGCTTTACAAGATTACGGCAGAGCGATCATCGTAGGTAGTAAATCTACTTTTGGAAAAGGAACCGTACAGCGATTTTTTAACTTAGATCGTGGTTTGCCAAGTGGTTCTGATATCACGCCATTAGGTGAAGTGAAATTAACCATTCAGAAATTTTATCGAGTCAACGGTGGTTCTACACAACTGAAAGGTGTGGTGCCAGACATTATCATTCCGGATCGTTACCACTTTATTGATATAGGAGAACGAGAGCATGACAATGCCTTACCATGGACGGATATCAAACCGGTAGAATACAGCCAAAACGTGACAAACCTCGACAACTTAACTGCTCTTAAAAGGTCAAGTGCTGCTCGTGTTGCAAAGAATGAAATCTTTAATGCGGTATTGGAAAATGCAAAGCGTCTTAAGAAGCAGAGTGATGACACTAACTATACGCTGAAGCTTTCTGAATTTCAAGCAGATCAAGCCGAAAGAAAAGAAGCAGGTGATAAATTTGCAGAATTGTTTAAGCCGATTGAGGGACTTTCTGTTAAGAACTTAGCAGTGGATATGGAAAATATCAACATGGATACGACCAAGATTGCCAGCAACCAAGAATGGATAGAAAATATCAAAGAAGATGCTTACCTCGAAGAGGTATTACACATCATGCGTGATATGACCGTAACGTCTGGTAGCCGTGCGGTTGCACCAGCTAGTCCACGTCGAAATAAAAATTAATAGATTATTTTAGATTTTTTCTAAAAAATAAAAATGCGCTTCTCGGAAAGGGGAGCGCATTTTTTATTAATCCATTATTCATGCGAATCAGGGGTGGAAATAAATATCTGAATCAAAGAAGCGATCAGCAAATAGCATTTTCTGAGAAAGTTTTTCATCGTTAGTTGAGCATTCAACAACTAATTCACATTATTCATTAAAATCAACAAAACCAGAAATAATCTTTTCCTCGCTGTTTATTTTTTTTGGTTAACAAATCTTCTATTTCTTTCCTCGCGGAAGGGGTAGCAACTGCTATCAGAATCATCAAGTCTTCCTCTGTATCCAAGATATCAGGAGATGCTAATATTTGTTCATAAATATTGATACCCTGCTTTTTCAAATTGTTGGTAATCCAATGAAAAGTATATTCCTGTTTTAAAAAATAACGGGCCATCAACTTCCCTTTTTTTCCAGCACCCCAGATAGCAAAAGGACGTTGAGGATGATAGTGCAATTTAAGAAACCAAAATAATTTTAGTGCTAAATAGTTTTGATCCGCATAAATGGGATTGTTTCGCGAAGTGCGATCAGCATGGTCACGCCAAAGGTGAACGGTTTCTGGGATACCGACTATTTTAAAACTTTGTTCATAAAAACGAAAACATAAATCATAATCTTCTGGATATCGATTGACTTCGAAGGCACCTGCCGCTATCAAGTCAGTTCGATGAATCAACCAAGCTGGAGAAGGGAGGACACATTCTCGGTATAAGTCTTCAAAATGATTATCCTGATGCACCAAGCTATTGAGCCAAGTTTCATATTTTTTATATCCGTCTCCAAGTCCAGTATCTGAAAAATAGGCGACGGTTCCCGTCACCACGTGGCCCGTCCCTTTTTGAAGCAATGCACTGTGTAAATATGTCAGTTTATGGATAGGCATTAGATCGTCCGCATCCATACGCGTGATAAAATCTCCTTGGCTATGTTGAAATGCCATACGTAACGCCGGAATAATTCCTTTTTCTTGATTGTTTAACCATAAAATTCGAGCATCAAGTGCTGCAAATTCAGCTAAAATTAGGGCAGATTCGTCGGTGGAGTAGTCGTTGACAGCCAATAACTCCCAGTCTTGATAGGATTGTTCTCGGATGGACGTTAGGCAAGCGCTAAGATAGGGGGCAGCGTTAAAAACCGGCAGGAGAATAGAGATCATTTGCACGCAAGTTAAGCCTATAAATTTAAGAAGGATAAAGTCCTTGATTTAATAGGATTATGTGTAAAAAAATTGGGTATAAAACCTATCCTTTCAACATAAAAATACTATCTTTGCACCGTTTTTAATAAACCGACAACTCTTAACCTTAGACAATTATAACTAATACAAAAGGATTATGGCAAATATTGGTAAAATTTCTCAAGTCATCGGCCCCGTTGTGGATATCAGCTTCTCCGGTGAAAATTCAAAATTACCGGAAATTTTGAACGCACTATCCATCAAGCGTGAAAACGGTGAAACACTTATCTTAGAGTGTCAGCGTCATCTTGGAGAAGACAGTGTACGTGCTATTGCAATGGACTCTACGGATGGTCTAGTACGTGGTATGGAAGTGAATGATGATGGTAAGCCAATTAGTATGCCAGTAGGAGAGCAGATTATGGGACGTCTTTTCAACGTAGTAGGAGAAGCGATTGATGGAATTGGTGAAGTACCAAAAGGAGATAACGCCTATCCAATTCACCGTAAGCCACCTCCATATGATCAATTATCTGTAGAAACAGAGATTCTATACACCGGTATCAAAGTAATTGATCTGATTGAGCCATATCCAAAGGGTGGAAAGATTGGTTTGTTTGGAGGAGCTGGAGTAGGAAAGACGGTATTGATCATGGAATTGATGAATAATATTGCGAAAGGGTATGATGGTATCTCGGTTTTTGCTGGAGTAGGAGAGCGTACACGTGAAGGAAACGATTTGCTACGAGAGATGATCGAATCTGATGTAATTAAATATGGTGAAGCTTTTAACCACAGCATGGAAGAAGGTGGATGGGATTTATCCAAGGTTGATAAAAAAGCATTAAGCGCTTCTAAGGCAACACTGGTATTTGGACAGATGAACGAACCTCCTGGTGCACGGGCACGAGTGGCTTTATCAGGATTGACAATTGCAGAATATTTCCGTGATGGAGATATGAATGATCCAACTGGTGGAAAGGATATTCTTTTCTTTATTGATAATATCTTCCGATTTACACAAGCGGGTTCTGAGGTATCAGCCCTATTAGGACGAATGCCTTCGGCGGTAGGTTATCAGCCAACTCTGGCTACGGAGATGGGATTGATGCAGGAACGAATTACTTCTACTAAGCGAGGTTCTATTACTTCAGTTCAGGCAGTATATGTACCTGCGGATGATTTAACGGATCCAGCACCAGCAACGACGTTTGCTCACTTGGATGCAACAACGGTACTTTCTCGTAAGATTGCTTCCTTAGGTATTTACCCTGCGGTGGATCCATTGGATTCTACTTCTCGTATTATGGATCCAAAAATTATTGGTGACGATCATTATGATACGGCTGAGGCGGTTAAACAAATTTTACAACGATACAACGAATTGCTAGATATTATCGCGATCTTGGGAATGGAAGAACTTTCTGAAGAAGACAAGCTGGTGGTACACCGAGCGCGTCGTATTCAGCGTTTCTTATCTCAGCCTTTCCACGTAGCGGAGCAATTTACAGGTTTAGAAGGTGTATTGGTACCTATCGAAGAAACAATTAAAGGCTTTAAAATGATCTTGAACGGAGAAGTGGATCAATACCCAGAGGCAGCTTTTAACCTCAAAGGAAATATTGAAGAAGTAATTGCAGAAGGTAAGCGTATTTTAGCTGAAGTTGCGTAATCGAAAGCGTCGATAGATTTTTAAAAATGCAAAATTATTAAAATGAATATAAGCGTATTAACACCAGATCGAACGGTATTTGAAGGATCCATTAAGTCCTTAAAAGTGCCTGGCGTTGGAGGTGCATTTGAAATCCTAAGAGGACACGCCGCTTTAGTATCTGCCCTCAAAGGAGGATCTGTTCGGATCATCGAAGAAGATGGTACGCGTAAAGTATTTGCTATCGAAAAAGGCTTCGTAGAAGTTTTAAACGATAATATCTCCTTGCTCGTACAGGGTGTAACGGAGGATGCATAAAAAATTAAGTCATTTTGTTAAAGGGGCAATATCGTAACGATGTTGCCCCTTTTTTCTTGGATTAAAACGAATACTCACCCATTCTTAACGAATACTAAAAACCACCGTCTTTCAGGCTTACTTCCCCATACCTTGCAGGTACAATCTATTATTTAATTAAAATCAAATAAAATGAAAAAGTACTTGCATCTTGGAATCGTTCTTACTGTTTTGACCATCACCTTTGCTGGAATTTTGGTTTACTATAAATTAAAATACGACAAAGCAAATAAACAACTTACTGAAATTATAAATCCCGAAGAAGTTTCTCCCTTGAGTTTCGATCAGGTGCACCAGCATACCTTGAGCCAAATTCGTTTGGGAGATGGTGTCCCGATGGGAATGCAATTAGCGGTTCGGTGGAAAATTGAAAATGAAGATAACTTTAAAACCCAGTTTCCTTCGGTAGATGAGTATTACCAAAAGATTATTGTACCACGTTGTTTTGAAATTACTAGTACCGTGTCCAATACCTACGAAAGTGTGGACTCCGTTTTTAGTCCACAGCGACAACAGTACTTGGATGATATCAAATCTAATCTGTATGGACGTCTTGGTGAAGACGGAATCAGTATTAAAGAAGTGATCGTTTCGAATTTGGTGTTTCCTAAAAACTATACTAAAGCGATGGAAGAGGCGGGACTGCAACGGCAAGAACTCGAACGGATCAAACAACGACAAATCGCCGACCTTGCGAGAGCAGAGGCAGAGAAAGAAAAAGCCAAAGCGGATGGTAAAGTAGCCATTGCAAAAGCAGAAGCTGCGGGACGTTTACAAGAAATTCAGGCAAAAACCGAGAAAAGTCAACGTGCTATCGAAATGGCAAAAGCCGAAACACAGAATCGCGTTGCCCTCTTGAGAACGTCCAACGAAGCAGAACGTAACCGTGTACTTGCTGCCGCTGAATTAGAACGTCAAACAGAACTTAAAAATTTAGAATTGCAACGATTAAGAGAAGTGGATAATCTTGCCATCGAAAAGAAAAAGCGAATGCGCTTGGACGAGCTAGATAGCGAAATGCGTTTTGCTAAACTTTGTTCAGAAAATCCAACATATGCGTCGTACTTGGTCAACAAAGAGTTGGCAGATAATGTACAGATTGCTGTGTTGCCCACAAATGCCACGGACCAAAATGTATTTAGCGACTTGATCGGACAACGTATGGAGAAAATGGTGCCGGCGTTTCGTCCGGAATAGGTTAGGGGATGTTGAAAAGTTGAATGGTTGAAAAGTTGAGTTGTTGAATGGTTTAAATTTTGAAAATTGTATATTGTAATTTAATACTAAGGATTATTATCAATTTTATAACCATTCAATAGCTCAATCATGTTTACTTTTCCCTTTGAGAAATTAGAAGTCCACCGATTAGCATTAGATTTTGCTGATATGATTTATGATTTGACGGATGAATTTCCTAGGGATGAAAAATACGGAATGGTTAGTCAGGTTCGGCGATCAGGAGCCTCTGTGGCAGCGAATATAGCGGAAGGAAGTGCTCGTATTTCTTTAAAAGAGCAAGCAAGATACTCTGAAATAGCTTACGGTAGTCTGGCAGAAACCTTTAGTTATTTCCTGGCTGCTCAAAGACGAAATTATATAAGCGGAGAGCAACTTGACAGTTTCCGTCCATTAATATTTAAGCTTTCAAGTAAACTCAATGCTCTAAGAAAATCTCAAATAAAAAGACATGATAAGAAAAATAATCAAGATCCTCATCTGCTAAAAGAGGAAGCAGTTTCTTATGATCTATTAAAAAATCTGCCCGGATTAACATTTTAATTGTAATATTCAACTATTCAACAAAATCAAACCTCAAAAACCCTAACTTTCTTCCGTTTCAATCTCGTATTATTAACCAAAGGAATAAGCATTTCTACGACTTCCGTAGCCACCGCCACAAAAGCACAATCCGCCTTCAATTCGATATTGCCAACTTGATTTCTTTCCAATTTTCCTTGTTTAAAAAACAAACCCGCAATATCTCCTTTAGAAATTTTGTCCTGTCGACCACCAGAAACAAAAATCGTAGTCCACGGTGTGGGATCGGGTAGGGGTGCTTCGGTAATATTTTCCGTTTCCATGGCTGGAATAAAATCGGGGAGATCTTCTTCTACCCAGTGTAATACATAAGCCGTTCCTTCACGGTGCATCCGGGCGGTTCGTCCGTTACGGTGCGTAAACTCTTCCCGTTTTAGAGGAAGGTGATAATGAATAATAAATTTTATTTC
>CALFWZ010000069.1 GCA_937928405.1 uncultured Saprospiraceae bacterium | reverse complement strand
AGCTTCTTTCGTCTATATTTTTTCGTGATTCTTATTCCTGGGCGCGCAGAGACCTTCTACCGTGTATATCTTTTATCGTCTATGATTTAAATATTCTGAACTTGTTTCGCAGGGAGCTTCTTTCGTCTATATTTTTTTTGTGATTCTTATTCCTGGGCGCGCAGAGACGCAGAGACCTTCTAGCGTGGATAGCTTTTATCGTGTATGATTTAAATATTCTGAACTTGTTTCGCAGGGAGCTTCTTTCGTCTATATTTTTTTCGTGATTCTTATTCCTGGGCGCGTAGAGACGCAGAGACCTTCTAGCATAGATATCTTTTATCGTGTATGATTTAAATATTGAGTACTAGTTGTATGGAGTTAACGTTTTCGATTTTCTTGCTTTTTGGAGTGAACTCGGTATTGGATATTGAGGTTCGAAGGGTGGATTTAATTCTATTTTTTAAATGACCTACTATTAACACCGTAAAAATAGGGGTACGCTCCGCATCATGGAATCGTTTTGTTTCTAATAATAAAAAAAAGGGAAATTACTGGGCAAGAATCCAGGCGCGATCTTCGATGTTTTCCTTAATAATTTTGACCTTACGATTGAGGTCGGCGCGATCTTCGTAGGCAAATTGGGCACCTACTCGAACAATACCGTCGTTTCCGATGCGCTGTTGGTAGACATCGAATCCTTGAGCGACAATGCGGTCTACCATTTTTTGAATACTTTTTTGACGTTTATAGGAACCAATGATAACAATTCCTTTTCTTCGGGAAGGTCCCAACTCAATGACTTCAGGATCAATAACAGGTGTTTCTTCTAGCTCCGTTTCATCCACTTCCGTTGGAGTGACAGAACTCGTGGTTTGTCCTGATTTACGGCTATCGATAAGACTCATGGTCGTCACTTCTTCGTAGGTCGGTTTTTTGTTGACTCTTTTTTCCGAAACCGGCATAATGATCGAGCGATTAAGAGCGGCAGGTCCATCTGATCTTAAAAAGAGGAAAGAAACCGCAGCAGCAATCAATGCGAAACCAGCGACTAAAGGGATGAGTGATTGTGCGGAAGGCACTGATAACCAAGATTTTCGTTTTGTTCGACCAACAGGTCCTGGTTGTAAGGAATCCGGTAAGGGTGCTTCACGAGCAGCAGTATCTTTATTTCGTAAAATAGGATAAAACTGAACACTGGAAAGGCCGTAGGCATCCTGATTAAAATTGGTAGATGCTTGTAAAAATTGCAGTCGCCCCTCGTAATCTTTATATAATCGACCAACGCCAGGCAATACAAGAATTTCTCGTTTTTCTAGTCGTTCGTTGGCAAATTCAACAAATTTAGCAATGGTCTCTTCTGCTTCTTTTTTAGTAATTCCAACTGTTTCTCTGAGATAGTTGACAAGCATCCCATCATTTACATGAAGATTTTTGTCAAATCGGACGATGCGAGAAGGTGGGTGTAAGAGCCCCTGAACATGATCGATGGTAGCAGCACGGTAACTAGTAAGCAAGCCACCAAATCCTGGGATAATCAAGGATTCATGGTCGTATATTAGTCGTTCAAAATGTTGTGCAATATCAGTAATCATACGGTTTTATACCTAAAAAAGTGCATTTTACGTTAATCTCTAATCAAATATACGATTTTTTTTAAAATTGTTAAATTCCTATGTACTTACTTAGTTAACTAGTACGGTAACTTTTAGAAAAATAGATATAGTGGCCATTTTTTGCTGGTTGGCTGGTTTGCCTTTTGGCTAGTTAGCTTCTCTTTAACGTAAAATACGATTGAGGGAAGCTAACTAGCCAACCAGCAAACAGCCTGCCTGCCGGCAAAGGCAGTGCCAACTAGATGCATTTTTAGATTATCACACAGAAATTAAAAGTTACCGCACCATTATTAGTAAACTTTATGCTAAATAATTTTGTATGAAGTCTAGTTCAATGCGTAATAATAAATTTAAAAATAGGCTTGCTGTCCCCAAATAACGGCTTGCAAAGTAATCCAAGCATAAACCCCTGCTAAAACGTCGTCGAGCATAACGGATGCGGGAGAATGCATTCCTTCATCTATCTTTTTTATGCCTAGTGGCTTTAAAATATCATAAAAACGGAAAAGGATAAAGGCTGCCACAACGATCCACCACTGAAAAGGGACGCACAATAATGTGATCCAAACTCCGACGCTTTCATCTAGCACAATTTTTCCTGAATCGTGTCCCCATTCTGGTTCCGTCATTTTACAACACCAGGTCCCTACTATCGTCCCCGTCACGATCAATACCAATAAAAGTGGGGTCATTTGATCCGGTATCGTAAATTGTATGAGTAAATAAATGAGAACGCCAAAGAGTGTTCCGAAGGTGCCCGGAGCAACGGGAGCGTAGCC
The DNA here is from genome assembly GCA_937928405.1 of uncultured Saprospiraceae bacterium. Lineage (GTDB taxonomy): Bacteria > Bacteroidota > Bacteroidia > Chitinophagales > Saprospiraceae > JALZUU01. Next base: position 2,562 of record CALFWZ010000069.1, on the reverse strand, counting down.
AAAACCAAAAGAGGTTCCGATAATTTTTGCGAGTTGTAACATCGGGTAAAGATAATAAACTCTGTTGATTTGTTGATTTGTTGATTTGTTGATTTGTTGATTTGTTGATTTGTTTAATATAGTTAGATAATGGATTAATGAAAAATTAATAATGGGCTGCTGACGTGTATATCTTTTAGTGTGGTTTGTTATGACGGTTGTTGGTTTTGGAGGGTAAGGTGGATTTTAATTGTTTTTTCGCGCAGAGGCGCAGAGACCTTCTTTCGTGTATTTCTTCTTTCGTGTATTTCTTTTAGTGTGGTTTGTTATGACGGTTATTGGTTTTTGGAGGGTATTTTCGCGCAGAGGGCGCAGTACCTATTCCGACCTTGTTTTGGAAGACCTTCTTTCGTGATGTTTCGCGGAAGTGTTCAGCTGGTAAGGGGCGGACAGGCGGATTTCTTTTGAATTGTCACTTACTCTAATCATTTCATTATCTTTATGGCTAAATTATAGAATTTAAAATTGCGAAAAAAGATGCTGAGTTTATTTGGTAGAAATAAGAAGGTGGAAGGCTGGGGCATTTCTGGAGCAGATTTCTCGTTTGATTTGGCATCAAATAAAAAATTCCCGCAGGATAAATTATTATTTGAGAATTCATCGATTGTGGTAGGATTTGATGGGGTGGTTTTGAATAAAAAAAAGGTGATTGGCCATCATAGTTGGCAAAATTATTTCCTAGAAGACTTGGAAAATCTAGAGAAAAAACTAAATGATCTACGAGGGAGTTTTAACGGTTTTATTTACGAAAAAAAAGAACAGCGACTGCGGCTTTTCAACGACCCTTGTGGTGCTAAAAACTTTGCCTACGAATTTGACGGGACGCAATTTATTTTTGCTTCTTCTGTCTGGGATTTATTGAATTTATCTGATCTTCCTCGCACCTTACATCCAGCATCCGTTTATTGTTTTTTGGCCTATGGATATTTGTTTTCTGAAATGAGTTGGACAAAAAACTCAAAGCGATTACCAGCCGGAAGTATCTTAACCTTTCAAAACAATCAAATTACTTTCAAAAAATACAAAGAATTTGTTTTTAACCAAAACCACCAACGTTCTACATCAAAAACAATGGATACGCTCGAAGGGCTATTCGAGATGACCATCAAGGAACAGTTTCAAAAAGATGCAGAAGAGCACTATCAGTCTTTTACAACGCTGAGTGGTGGTTTGGATTCGCGGGTCACAGCACTTTATGGTTATGAATTAGGTTATAAAAATCAAGTAGCGTTTACTTGTAGTCAACAAGGATATGATGATGAACTGATTGCACGAGAGATTGCAAAAGACTACAAATTTAAACATCATTTTTATCCGATGGATGGACTCGAGTATTTATTCGATCCAAAAAACATGATGCGTAAAATTGGTGGAACTACGGACTATAGTAACCCAGCCCACATAGTTTACGGAATTGAACAGATTTGGCAAAATAATTTTGGTTTGATTCACACGGGGCATTTGGGTGATATGATTTTGGGGAGTTATACTTCTGGTAAAAAAGAATTGACTCCCAACTTACATGCTAACCGTGTTAATTCTGAGTTATTACCAATTGATCCAGAATGGGAAGCAGCCCAAATTGCCAAGTATCAGCATGAGGGCCCATATAAAATTTATGAAAGAGGTTTTAATCGTATTGCTGCCGGTGCTTGGGGATTGGAACATTTGTCTTATAATATTGGACCATTTACACACATAGACTTTATTGATTTTGCGTTAACGATTCCTTATGACTTGGTTTATAAGCAACAACTTTATCTAGCATGGATGAATCGTTATCATAAAAATTGGACTAGCTATCGTTGGGAACATTTGCATGCGCGCCCTACTCGTCTTTGGATGGCACGCCATGATTTATGGTATCTCCGATTGCGGTTTGGATGGAAGAAATTACTTTCTAAAAAATTTCGACAGACCTTTGATATGGCACCAGAGCAATATTGGTTTGAGCAAAAACCTGATTTAAAAAATTTCTTGGAGGCTCAAATATTACCGTTGTTGGAAGCAGTGCGCCCCATGGAAATTCCGTATTTTGAGGTGGTTGAAAAAATGGCGAGTTCGAGTGATTTGCAATTGCGGGTGCGGGCGTTGAGTTTGTTGGTGATGGTGGTTTTTTTTGACGGGTGATGAGCAATGGATCTTAAAGAGATTTTTCACGTGGAGACGCGGAGGCTTTCTTTCGGGGTATCTTTTATCGTGTTTTTTTCGCGCAGAGATGCAGAGAACGCAGAGGCCTTCTTTCGTGTTTTTTTTTCGTGCAGAGAACGCAGCACTTGTTCTGAACTTGTTTTGGAAGGTTTTCTTTCGGGTATTTCTTTTATCGTGTTTTTTTCGCGCAGAGACGCAGAGAACGCAGAGGCCTTCTTTCGTGTTTTTTTTGTGCAGAGAACGCAGTACTTGTTCCGAACTTGTTTTGGAAGGTTTTCTTTCGGGTATTTCTTTTATCGTGTTTTTTTCGCGCAGAGACGCAGAGAACGCAGAGGCCTTCTTTCGTGTTTTTTTTTCGTGCAGAGAACGCAG
>CALFWZ010000068.1 GCA_937928405.1 uncultured Saprospiraceae bacterium | reverse complement strand
TATACTCTCGAGGAACGTTATCGTAAGCTACTACCCGAGTATCACCAGCAGGAACATAGGCTGCAATCGGTTCTGAAGCAGGAGCGGTAGCTGCGGCATCGCCAGGAGCAGGGCAGTCACAAGCCATGATACGTAATTGCTGATTGATGTAAATACGGTCACCATCACCCAATCCATTGAGTGAACGTAGGCGATCCACTGTGTAGCCGTAGCGGGTAGCGATTCCGTAAAGTGTTTCGTTTTTACTAACGGTGTGAATACCTGTAGCACTATTATAATTATAGTTTGGTGTAGTAGCCGCTCGTTCGGTTAGAACCACACTATTATTAGAAGCTGCTTTAGGATTGATGGTTCGTAGTTTTGAACAAGGGTAAATACGGTTGCTAGATAATCCGTTCCACAATCTTAATTGATTGACCGATACACCATATTGCTTTGAAATTCGGTAAAGGGTCTCATGGCGTTGTACTACGTGGTAACCATAAGTAGACGTCTCGCTACACACTTCGTTGCTCCGCTTTATGGGCGTAGATGCTGGTGGCGTGTAAGCAGGAGGAGCTGTATAAGTAGGTTGAGACGGTGTTGTAGTCACAATCGTAGAGGATGGAGTAGTAGTCACAACGGTAGATGGTGGCTGATAAGTAGGACGGCTGGTAGTTGTAGAGGAAACTGGACCTCCAACTAACTGACCATTGCGGTAAGTATTTCCACCACAAGTAAGGTTTGCGACAGCTCCTGTACCAAACATTACATAAAGGCCACGATCTACATCTTTGTAAACCTGACAATCAGAAGTAGTGTAAGATGGTTGAGAAGTTGTATAAGTGCCGGTATTTGGTGTCGTGTAAGTACCTGTGCTAGGCGTGGTTGTTACCACCGTAGAACTTCCGGAATGATTACTGGCATAGTTATCATCGGAGGTAGTTGTATAATCGGCATTGTTTAGGTGATAAAATTTACCACTATAGAAATCCATGTCTACGTTGCGGCAGAAAGCACTTAAGTAACTAGAAATAGACATTCCGTTGATGGTGGTTAATTTTAGTACTTTATTTTCTGCATCTGTAGCGTTGAATCCTCTTTTTTCTTCAATTACTCCGATTTCAGGAATAATAGTAGAAGCAACGAAATTTTCTCCACCACCTTTCAATGATTTGTTGAACTGGTATTTCTTTGGACAATCGTGTGAAACGAGTCCTTCAAAGAATACACTGGAGTTGGAGCTAGCTGTTGCTAGGTTTGTTCCGTTAGCAGGTTGGGAATAATTATAAGAGTAGCGGCCGTCCATCGCAGAAAAGCTAATGGACGCTGGCGAAATCTGAGAATAAGCAGATAAACCTACTTCAGAGACATTATAGCCAGATCCACTTTTTTTGACGATAAAAAGCTGGACCTCTCCGTTATTGATTTTACGAACCATTCTTTCGTTGATGGAAAAGTCGGCGCAGGACTTAACATTATTGGGTCGAGCTTGATTGATTCGGCTTTCGATACCCACCTCAAGAATCACTTTTTCTCGGTCATTCATGATGATGTGATAGGCTACATGAGCATTTCCGGTTGGATTGCTGGTGTAATGATACTCGTAACGATCCATGCAATTGGCGTCGTAGCCAAGATAATATTTTGTCTGGCCGTTGACGGAATTTGTTCCCAGAATTACGAGGAGGAACAGAAGGAGTTTGAAGGCTTTCATCTTCTATGTTTGTGTTTCAGTGAAAAAATAATTGTAAAAAACTTATAGAATTAACAAGATCCCGTTGCTAATCCGTTGGAAAGGTATCTTAATTCCAGCCGAATTCCAAGGAAATGACCTAGAAATCGGTATATAAAGTTTAAAGTAATAGGTGCGATGAGTGTAGGTAAGCGATTAAGTGTCAAATGTTTAAGCAAAAATCGGTAAAAAGGTATTACCGGATGTCTTCAAAGTTAAAAAATCTTTATGGGAATATCAAAAGAATCTGTGTTTTAGATTAAAATTGATTTTTAAGGCGAAAATCCATTGAATGGATGATGAAATGCTGTTTGGTGTTTGCGGTTTGACCTATTTTATCATGATGAGGGCGAGCAGACAACAGCAAAAACCACTATCAAACCATTTGTTCCAGCAAAAGAGGTGCTTCTGGGCCAGTGCAAAATAGCAGGTCAAGAATACTAAGATTGGGCAAAAAGCCATTTTTTTCGCTGAACACCTGTTGATAGGGAACCGATTGGAAATGAGGATCGGGTTTGGCGCGGTGTGGTTTAGGATGGATACCAGCTCTGAAATCGAGAATTGGGTCAGTAGGAGTAGATTGATATTCCTCCGTTAGTTGTACATTGGTGGTGAGTCCAAGCAATTGGTATATCGTTTGAAAGAGTTGATGGTTAAATTCAAAAAGGGTGGAGGTTTTGGTTTTAAAGTGCGGTTCCAATTGATCCGCGTAGAAATCCCAATAAGGCGCATTTCCGTAAGCAGAACGGATACTATGCCAGTGCCGCGAACGCCAATGGTCTTGCTCAGATAGGATCACCTGTCGGATATTTTGCTGCTCATTTTTTCCTTTCGCTAGCGGAATCGAGAGTCGTAGGGGCCCATTAACGCCAGCGATATGACATCGGTTACGATAGGAGGATTTGACGAAGTTTTCGTGCTGCTCCAGATAGACGGTCTCGTATTGTACCAACTTGCTCCAATATTGTAGGCAGGGGAGGTATTGTAGGTCGAGGAGGATGGCGGGGTGGGGCATGGTTATTTTAGTTCTGCGAGTTTTTCTAGGAGCCAGGGGTCCGTTGCAATAGTAGAGTTTTCAGTTACCTCTTTTTTTAATTTTTCAATGGCTTTTTTATCATTAGGAGCAATATTGGTTAGTTTTTTTGTGATACTAATAAAATTGAGGTAATACTTTCTACGGTGTTCAGGAATTTCTTTATGGCGATTGAGGAATGTACGGAAAGATTCTAAAAGAGAATATAATGGTTCAATTTCGTTGGTATCGTAATAAGTAGTTAGGAGGAGGGTTTTGGAAATTAAATTGTATCCAAGATTTTCATACTCTACGGTACTTAACAGTTCAATTACCTTTTTATGGTCTTTTAAATACCAATGTAATCTGGCCATATTGAAAGTCAAGGTGTTTTCTCTATATTCTGGCCTTATTCGTTCAATATATTTTGGTATAAAACTCGCTGCCCACGAATATTTTTTAAGCCTCAATGCAGTTACAACAATATTTCTAAATACCTGAACGTCTAAATGATCATCTAAGAAAATAATTTCCTTTTCTAAAAAATCTACCATGATATCAAAATATTCGTTTAAAAATTTTGATTGTCCGGAGTTTACTTTTCTTGTGCAATAATTAAGGGTAGAAGAATAAAGGATAAATGCTTCTACTTTTGGGAAATCCAAGCCATATTTGTCTAATAATTCTTTTAATTTAAAATAATGTTCTTCCTTTTCTGCGTCAGATAATGTTAGATAATATTGGTAATAAACTGCAATTACTGGGATTTCTTCGTAATTGAAATTTTCAACTTGGTGAATTACCTGATTCATCATTTGTAGATCATATTCATGAATTGCGATTCGTTTACTACCCAATATGTAACAATAGTATCTTAGTTTTTCACTAATGTAAAAGATGTCCAAATTTTTTGAAACTTTTTCTATATTCTTTTTTTCACTTTTGGCTTGTATCTCTTGATTTAATAGAAAAACTTGCTTTTCAAATGCAAATTTATGAAAGTACAAGTCAGAAGACTTCAGAGGATATCGATCCAATAGCCTAGAAACTAATTTTTTAGCACCTTTTTCTAATTTGTTAATTTTTTTTTCGTTTATCCCAGCTAATAAAAATTCAGCTTCATAAAGTCCATTCTTCTCATACTGCTCCTGCGCAATAAACTTTTCAACCAACCTTAGTAAATCGGAAAAGTCCTTCCTTAGTTTGACATCATCAAAACTGCCTTGATGACCAATTTTCCTCCATATCTTTTCTCTAGCTATTGAAATTATTGGATTTTCAGAATTAACTTCTTTAACTAGTAATTCTAGCAGCTTTTCTAATCTCTCATTTCGATTAAAATAGGGAGATTGAACAAATTTCCGGAGTCGGTTTTGTTCGTATTTATCAAATTTTTGCAGGATAGAAAAGACTTTATTATTTTGCATATTTTCTTTAAAAAGAGGACTTTTTTTATTTAAAAATTAAGATCTACGATCTATTGAATTCTTAAGTATACACAAGGAAAATAAATTGCTCAAAATTTCCACTAGTTTTGGAATGATTAAGCCAGTTCCAGAAAGTTTTTTAAGCTAAAATAAACCTTTAAACTTTTATTAAAATACTAGGTTTATATGATATATATTAAGAATATTTTGGTATATTTATCTCGGTAAAGAAGCGAAAACACCCATATTTTTTTCACAATTTACCTGCCTGATTTTTAGTCTTTGCTGATTTTCAGGGTTTTATGACTGCAATATTACGAATAAAAGTAAAAATTTTATTCACAAACAAAGGTTTTTGTACTTGTTACAACCTGTTTTTACGTGCAATATTGTAGCATAACCGAGTTTTAAATCCTAATTGACATGAATATATTTTACCCTACAACTAAACGAATCGTCCTGCTCCTGCTGGTTTTGGCTCCTTGGATCGCCTGGTCCCAAGGCTATCAAACGCATCAGATTCTAGAAGACGAAGTCTACGAAGAGTACTTCTTTTCTACGGTTACGCCCAATGCACCCGCACCAGCTTCGAATGGAATAACAGAGGTGGCTTACCATACGACCATCAATGGTCAATTACAATATGTTTTTAGATATACACCGGATGCTGGCTTTCTAGGGAAGGATCAAACGCATTATACCTATTCTACTGGATTTAATACCTTGAATTACGCCTATCGAGCATTTGAAGTGGTAGAAAGTCGGGTGATTGCCAAGGATGATCATTTTTCTATGCGGGTAAGTAATATTGGGGTATTTGATGTTTTAGCGAATGATGAATCTAGTACAGGTACCAAAACCATTACGAGCCTTCCCATTGTTAACAACGGAACCGTAAGTATTGATTCAACACAAGAGATCAGGTTTACACCTGAGCATGGATTTACCGGAGTGGCCAAATTTCATTATACGGTTTGTAATGAAAACGATGTTTGTGATGTAGCGATGGTCAATGTTTTTGTAGAAGAAGGTTTCCCAACTACGGATACCACGGAAGTATTTGTCAAAAAGAATAGTTCTGTCAATATTTTAGTTCCTACCTTAGGAGGACCTTATTTCACCCAAATAAGGCCTGCCCATGGAACGCTCGTTTCCTCTGATCCGGCCGGAATCATGGTGTATTCACCAAATCCTGGATTTACGGGTATCGATAATTTTACCAGTATCTATTTAACTGGCGGTGTGCCATCAATTCGTCCTTACAGAGTGACCGTACTCGATGCTCCAGTGGCCAATAATATACTCAAGCCAGATAATGTTTTTACGGGGATCAATGAATCGGTTTCCTTTAATGTTTTTGATAATGATTTAGCGCAAAATTTGACCATCTCCAGTAATACCAATCCTGCTGATGGAACTATTACCGTTCAGGAAGGAGATATCTTTTACCAACCCAACGAAGATTTTGAAGGACTGGATCAATTTACCTATACCGCTTGTGTCAATAACTCTTCTGTCTGTGAGCAAACTTCAGTTTATGTGACGGTAAGTGACCAAGAGCCTGGTGCTACTATCTTTAAATTATCTACGCCGATTAATACGCCTTTGGTGATCGATTATAATATACCTACCCAAAACTGGGATTTTATGCTCTCTAGTTTTGGAGGGACAGATACTGAATTGGTGACGGCTAACGGAGGTTTACTAAGGTATTATCCAGGTGAGTATACCGATGGTCCAGTGGCAGGACAAGTAGTTGAAGGCTTTAATCTAGCTATCTATACACCACCTAATGATCAGACGTTAAATGATGAAGTTGATTTGTTTTTTGTGACCGATGCAGGTACGCAATTGGTTCGCTTAGAAATTGAAGTGACGCCTGCTCCAGGTACTGATGATCCATACTGTGTAACAGAGTGTGTCTGGCCGGGTGATGCCAACCAAGATGGACAAGTCAATGTATCTGATCTATTACCGATGGGATATTGTATCGGTGAAACTGGTCCTGCTAGAAATAATGGTTCTATCACTTGGTATGGACAATATAGTACCGACTGGGGAAGAACGATTGGAGATACAGATGTCGATTTTAAACATATTGATGCAGATGGAGACGGAGCTATCACAGCAGCAGATGCGGCGGCCATTTCTGCTTCTTATGGAAAGCAACATAGTATTATTGCCAAGCCTACGCCAGCGCCGACGGTACAGCCACTTTATTTTATCCCTCGTAATACTGATCCACAACCTGGTGATTTGGTGATGATTGATATTATTTTTGGAACAGAAGAAAATCCAGTATTAGATGCAAATGGTTTAACATTTAGTGTGAACTATAATGCTGCCATTGTGGTGCCTGGTTCCGTGAATATTGAATTTGATAATTCCAGCTGGTTACATTATGATTCACCGATGGTTGGATTGGTTGCTAATCCTTTTGAAAATCGCTTAGATGCTGGTTTGACTAGAACAATAGGTAGGGGAGCCAGTGGGTTTGGAGCCGTAGGAACTTTAAGTTTTATCATTATTGAAGACATTGATGGTACCCGTCCTGGTGATGAAATGAATGTCAATACCAATATCACTAATCCTACGACCATGAATAGCAATGGAGAAATGGTGGGCCTAACAGTGTATGATCCAACGCTATCTATCAATTTCAAAGAGCCAACGGAACAAACAGAAGAAGATCTAATTGCCTTCCCTAATCCTACGGTAGATTATATCAATCTCCACTTAAATGGTAATGATGAGATGAGCGAAGTAGAAATGTTTACTTTGACCGGACAGCGATTATACCATAATCCAGCGGTCAACAGCAACCAACTGCAGATTAATGTAACGGGTGCACAGTTTGCGAACGGAATGTATCTAATCCGTGCTAAGACGGGCGAAGGCTTGATTACGAAGAAGGTGCAGATTATGAAGTAGTTGGATAAAGAAAAACTAAGTATAAAAAGACTTAAAAGAGTCGCTCGCAGATGTGAGCGGCTCTTTTTTTATTTAGGTTATGTTAAATTTGACGGGAAGTTTACTTCTTCAGGATTTTTAACAATAAAAAATAATATTTTTGGTTTTATATAGGTATATTTAAATCAACAATAATGTTGTATTTTTTAACCTTTAAATCATTTCTAGCATGAAAAATCTAAAGAAAGACAACTTGTTAAAAGGAAAGAAACTTACTCCTACCAACAAGTTTAACCAGCAGGGCTTGACAGCTGACCAGCTAAAGCAGGTGAAGGGCGGATCCTTTATTATTATTGAGGAGATAGATGGTATTTAATAAACTTCCTATCCCATTTTCACTGAAGATCTGAAAATTTTCCATAACACGGATGCTCATTTTTTTTAGTAGAAAAAGAAAAAGTTGAATCTAATTATTGGATTCAACTTTTTTGTTTTTTATCCTATCTATGATTCAATGAATAAAGATTTAAGACAATCTTTCTGATTCTTTCCAGTGGGTAGTTATTAATTCAGATAGCCGAATTCTACACATCCAACTCCGCCAACTGCATCGCCTCAATAATCCGAATCAACTTTGCTGCATACTGAGGATCTTTGCTGTAGCCCGCTTTTTGTAAACCTTTGGCCCAGCCTTGGTAATCCTTTTTATCAAGTTTTAGGAGATGCTCATATTTTTTGTTGGTCAATAATAAACTATGGGCACGGAAGCTTTCCCAAGCGGTGTTAAAATTGCGGTAGAAGGATTTATGTGCTTGGGTTCCATGATGGCTACAATGTCCTTTAGGGCATTCCTTAGAAAAGCAACGAATACCAAAGTGATTATTGCTTTTAGCAGCTAGCGGATCATCTCCAGCGTTGCTGTGCAGAATGGCTTGGGCTACGGTAATGGACGCTGGTACACCATACCGTCCCATCTCGGCCATAGCGACGGGGGCAAAACGACGAGCGTAAGCCTTACATTTATTATTGATGGAATTGATGGCTGATTCGTTTAGATTAGCAGACTTGGCCATTTCTGGAAAAAGGAGAAATCGAATATTGGGATAGGCGGCCACCGATTCTTCATCGGTCACCTTAGCATTGGTAGAAACATTCCCTTTACTGACGGTATTTCTAATCAAGCCTGGCAAACTTCCCCAACCAAGTTGCTGACTGGTCTCGGACTTATCTTGCTGGATCACTTCTGAAAGTGGAGCAGCCGCAGGAACGACCTTTCCTTCTTCCTTCGATTTTGGTAGCGGTTGTTCTATCGGTGCTACGTTAGGATTTGCCCGCATACTAAATTCCATCGTGATATCTTTTTGGGTAAGTATAAAGATCGCAAAAACCAGTAAAGTTAAGCTAAACCAGTTTTTGCGTATCCAAGCTTTATATTTATTGAAGAAAACTTTTTGATACTTTTTGTTAAAATTAAATTGGAAAGATTTCATGATACTTAGTTTTTTAATTCGAGTCGCTTGGATTAGGTAAAATGCTACCATACCATATTTGTAAATTTTACAGTAGTTGACCCTATTATTTATTTCTACAAAACAAATATAAAACGAAAAGTTTTAAAAAGCAAAGTATTTAAAACATAAAGTTTTTTATCATAAATGGTTGATATAAAGGATGTTAGCAAACTGATGATACGAGTTTGGCAATCCAACGAAAAGGTTACAGAATTGAGGGTACGAATGTATTTTATGGCTTAGAATTCCCATCTGAAAATTTAAATGTAAAATCTTATCTTCGCAAAAAATAGGCAGTCCGCTTAAGATAGTGTAAAAAATACACTACTTTTGTGGCTTGGATTTATGTTCAGATTTGTTTCTTACCGGAATTATTTAAAGCTCTTTACATAATCCTTATATATTAAAAAAAAATTAGCAAGATGATCGCCGTAATTGATAGTGGTTCTACCAAGGCAGACTGGAAATTTTTGTCACCAAATGCCTATCCCATTTCTATTTCTACCATGGGTTTCAATCCTTATTACCATGATGAGTCTATTATTTTACCTAAAATCAAAACGGCATTTGCAGGAAAAATAGATCCATCTAAGCTGACCAAAATTTATTTTTATGGAGCCGGTTGTAGCGATCCGCAGCGCAATAAAATTATGGCAGATGCCTTACAAAAGTATTTTATCAATGCCGAAATAAGCGTAGACCACGATATTCTAGCCTGTGCCTTAGCGACCTGTGGAGACCAACCCGGTATCAGTTGTATTTTAGGAACAGGATCTAATTCTTGTTTATTTGACGGAGAAAAGATTATTGATAATGTACCGAATCTTGCTTATATCCTAGGAGATGAAGGGAGTGGGGGGCATTTAGGAAAACTATTGCTGCAAGGTTATTTTTATCGAGAATTTCCGGATGACATCAAAAATGACTTTGAAGAAGTATATGGTAATGATAAACAGGTGTTTAAAGATAAGATTTATATAGAACCAAATGCCAATGTTTATCTCGCGTCTTTTGCTAAATTTTTATCAGACCACAAGGATCATATTTACGTGCAGAGTCTGGTGAGTCGTGCCTTTAGTGAATTTATTAAACGGCATGTTCGCAAGTATCAAGACCATAATAATCTGCCCATTCATTTCATTGGTAGTGTGGCCTTTCATTTTGGAGATATTTTAAAGATGGTCCTCGACGAGCGATCCCTTAAGTTGGGGATGATCATTAAGAAACCAATCAATAATTTAGTCGATTATCATATAGGATTAGAGGGATGGGAAAAAAATAAAATATAAATATGGGAGCAAACATAAAACGTATCGCAGTTTTTACATCAGGGGGAGATGCCCCTGGAATGAATGCGGCCATTCGGGCCGTGGTAAGAACGGCTACTTACCACGACCTGCACATCTATGGTATCCGTAAAGGATATGAAGGAATGATCGATGGCGAAATAGAACGACTAGAAACCAGAATGGTAGGTAATATTCTTCACCGTGGTGGTACCATGCTCAAGACCGCTCGAAGCGAACGCTTTCGTACCCCGGAAGGACGACAAGCGGCGTATGAATCTTTGATGGCCCATGATATTGATGCCTTAGTTGGTATTGGAGGAGATGGCTCTTTTACTGGTTTAGAGATTTTTTCCAAAGAATTTGATATGCCTGTTATGGGGGTTCCTGGTACGATCGATAATGATCTATTTGGAACCGATTATACGATTGGCTACGATACGGCGGTTAATACGGCAGTGGAAGCTGCTGACAAAATTCGTGACACAGCAGATTCTCATGATCGGTTATTTTTTGTGGAAGTGATGGGAAGACATTCTGGTTTTATTGCACTGAATACGGCCATTGGTAGTGGAGCAAGTAGTGTGTTGATTCCAGAGACTACTTTAAATATTGACTCATTGGTGAAAATGCTCAAGAAAGGAGTAAAACGAAATAAATTATTTAGCCTCGTCATTGTAGCAGAAGGAAATACAAACGGTGGTGCCACAGAAATTGCCAAGTTGGTAAAGGATAAATTTGATCATTATGATATAAAAGTGACGATTATTGGTCATTTACAGCGGGGAGGTTCACCTTCTAGTTTTGATCGGGTATTAGCCAGCCGGTTGGGATTTGGCGCAGTAGAAGGATTGTTGGCCGGAGAAGCAAATGTGATGTGTGGATTGATTAATAATAAGGTTTGTTACACACCACTGGAACAGGCTATTAATATGGCAAAAGATCCAGATCAGGACCTGATTCGGATGGCGGAAATTCTAGCTTTATAGGATTTTTTCTTTCTATAAAATAAGTACCTTCGCCGTTAGTATTTAAAAATACTAACGGCGAATTTCATTAGCTGAGCGCCTATTTTGCTACAATAAAAAATGTTAAAATTAAGTTTAACATTCTTTACATTAGATCGGTTACTTTATTTTTGAAACAATTTCTTAAGGCAAGTTGTTATTTGGTTTTGGAGGAATGAAATCCCGAGCACACACAAAGATAACGGGTAATTTTTACAGAGAAATTTTAAAGTTTTTTTTATCTCCATATAGGGGTAGTCTTAATTTTTTAAGTCATACAAATAGATACCTTGAATCATCCCTCGGTATACCACAGAATTAGCCTGTTATGCAACCTAAAACACTCCACAGTCTTTTTACCATTTTATTTATTCTAAGCTCCGCTTTTGCTCTATTCGGACAGCAATCTGTCACCATTTCTGGTAAAGTAGTCGATGAATTTGGAGACGGCCTGCCTGGTGCTACCGTTACCTTTCCTGGAACGGGTATTGGCGTTACTACTGAACTGGATGGTACATACACCCTAAAATCTGAGACACCAGGTGCTACGTTAGAGGCTAGTTACATTGGATATGCCGCTCAGACAAAAAATGTATCTAGTGAAGCAGTTCAAGTTATCAACTTTAAATTAGGAGATAGCGCACTAGAATTAGAGACCGTAGTGGTCCGTGCTAAAAAAGGTAAATACAAGAAAAAGAATAATCCGGCCGTAGCACTGATGCGTAATGTCATTGATAATAAAGATGATAATCGGTTAGAGGCGTACGATTATTATCAGCATGATATCTACGAAAAGGTGGAAATGGATTTAAATAATATCTCCGAAAAATTTAAAAATCGGAAGATATTTAAAAAGATGAAATTCATTTTTGATTTTGTGGATTCTTCTAAAACAGATCAAAAACCTTATCTACCCATTTATCTTCAAGAAAATAAAGGAACCGTTTATTATCGTAAATCACCGAATTCAAAAACGGAATTCCGATCTGGACAAAAGCTGACGAAGTTAGATGGTTATCTAGATGATGAGTCCCTTTCCAATATTATGGAAAAATTGTACGAAGAGGTTAATATTTACAATAATAATATCGAATTGGTTACCGCCCAATTTGTCAGTCCGCTTTCCTTTTTTGCCCCTAACTTTTATGCCTTTTATATTGAAGACACCCTTCAGTTTCAAGGTAAACAAGTCATTGACTTATCTTTTATTCCGTTGAATAAACAAAATCTTGGCTTTCAAGGGAATCTCTATGTGGCCTTGGATTCTACCTATCGAGTCATGAAAGTGGATATGGGAATTGTTGATGAGATCAATCTAAATTTTGTTCAGGATATTCAAATTGAGCAAGAATTCAAAGATATGGGGAATGATCAATGGGTCGTTCATAAAAACAACGTCTTAATTGAATATAATTTGACGAAAAAAGGAATGGGTTTTTATGGCCGACGTTCCGTCATCAATGATAATTTTGTTTTTAATCAACCGGCAGAAGACGATAAGTATGGGAACAGCGAAAACGTCGTATTGCTTAAAAAAGCCAAAAAACAGGATGAAGAATTCTGGACCAATAATAGGCTAGTCCCACTAACTGAAACAGAGGAAAATACTTACTTTATGATGGATACCCTGCAACGGGTACCTGCCTTTAAACGCGCCGTTAAACTGATCTCCTTCTTATTGACAGGGTATACCTCCGTTGGTCCCGTAGATGTTGGTCCGGTGAACGCTTTTTATAGCTTTAACCCAGTAGAAGGTTTCCGACCTCGACTAGGAGGGAGAACCAATTTGAAGTTCAATAAAAAATTGCAGCTAGAAGGTTATATGGCCTATGGGGTAAAGGATAAAAAATTTAAACACCAAGGACTCGTTACGTATTCTTTTAATGAAAACTTTGAAGAATACCCCAGGCATTTTATTCGGTTTGGTACAGAACGAGAAACGCGGTTTCCAGGACAGGTCTTACGGTATTTTGGAGAGGATAATTTTTTCCTTTCTTTCCGAAGAGGAAATAATACTAGGATGATTTTTCACGAGGCGCAGACTTTGGATTATTTTATGGAAACTAAAAATAATTTTGAATTCAACTTGATTCTGGAACGACGACGACGGCAAGCATATGGATCGTTGAAATTCGATTTTATGGAAGATGGAGAGAATCTTTCTGTTCCTGATGTGCGCACTTCGCAAGTTGGTTTGAGACTAAAGTGGTCACCTAATGCGCAGTACTGGAATGGTAAATCTATGCGGATTGCTATGTTTAATAGATATCCGATTATAACGCTCGATTATAATGTTGGATTAAAGGGCGTATTGGGTGGAGAGTATAATTACCATCGCGTCAATTTAAAAGTCTTTAAGCGCTTCTATTTGTCTGTTTTAGGATATACCAATTTTGAAATAGAAACAGGAAAAATATTTGGTGAACGCTTGCCGTATTTTCTATTGCATTTACCAAGAGCTAATCAATCTTTTGCTTATCAAATATTTGCGTTTAACCTTGTCAACTTCCTAGAATTTTCAAGTGATGAATACTTTACTTGGAATATAGAACACTACTTTAATGGTTTCTTTTTTAATAAAATTCCACTTTTCCGTAAATTGAAATTGCGGGAGTTGATTTCCGTAAAAGGTATATATGGTAGATTGACAGATAAGAATAATCCAGAGGTAGATCCATCTCTTATTCAATTTGTAAAAAATGATGATGGAGATCCGCTTACTTATACCTTGGAAAATAAACCTTATATCGAGGCCAGCGTCGGGATATCAAATATATTTAAATTTCTAAGAGTGGATTTGGTTCGTCGGATGACCTACCTTGACCAGCCCAATGTACCGAGTTTATGGGGTGTCAAAGGGTTGGCGATTAGAGGTAGGTTTCATGTAGAATTTTAATAAATCAGGTAAAAAATGTAACTTTGTCGGCAATTGTTTATTTAGTTTCTAAGACACCAGTTATTCATCTCTTTGAACAGTCATCTCTCTTAGGAGAATAGGCTTCTTATATTAAGTAAAAAAACGATCTGACAGCTACGCTCAAACTAAACGACTAAAACCGTCAATGAGTTGTGAATCATTGATTGATTAATACTTATATATTTAATTAAAACATAATACTATGTTGAAGAAATATGGACAAATACTGGTCTATAAGATTATCGAACCGTTAATCGGACTATTGATCAAACTGGGCATTACACCTAACATGATCACTTCTATGGGCTTAATCCTCAATTTTGTCGCCATGCTCATCTTGATCTATGGAGCAGAATTTGGGGCGCGTAACGACTATTCTTACGTAGGTTGGGCTGGATTTACCATTCTTTTAGCTGGACTATTTGATATGATCGACGGCCGATTGGCTAGAGTCGGTAATATGGCGCATCCTTTCGGAGCCTTATACGATTCTGTTTTGGATCGTTATAGCGAAATGGTCATGTTCTTAGGAATTTGTTACTATCTAGTAGCTCAGGATTTCTTCTTAAGCTCTATTTTCGCCTTTATCGCCATGATTGGTTCTGTAATGGTCAGTTATACACGGGCCAGAGCGGAAGGGTTGGGCGTAAATTGTAGCGTAGGGTTGATGCAAAGGCCAGAACGAATTCTAATTATTGGTATTTCAGCCATCGCTTGTGGCATTTTCTCTAGTGTAGCAGGAGGAGATTATAAAGTATTTGTTGATTTCCTTCCGTTTGGTGTTTTTGAAACGATCTCCGTTTTCACCATGCCTATCGCAATTCTAGCCGTATTATCCAATATCACAGCTTTACGAAGATTGATGTATAGCCGTGAACGTCTTTTATATCCAGAAAAACAAGATAAAAACTTGAAACGAGCTTGATAGAAGAACAAGTGACAAGTGAATAATGTTAACTTTGCCAGCGCTACTTTCGGTAATTTTTTCACCGTAATGAATTTTTAAAATGAACAACAACTTTTTAGCAAGAACAGAATATTTTAAATCTGACGAAAAACAACCCCACGTAGAACGTTGTCAGAAAATGATCAAAGATCATCCTGAAATTGCTACCCTATTTGGTCGCCAACCTTGGACCTTTGCCATCCTGCTTTGTCTCGTTACTTTGCAATTTAGTATTGCTGCCTATATGGGGACCCTTGGCCTTGGATATTGGTGGGCTGCTTTGGCCGTTGCTTGGGTAGTAGGAGCTTTCGCCAATCACAATATGTATGTGGTGATTCATGAAGCGACCCATAATCTAGTTTTTAAAAGTCGTCTAGCCAATCGTTGGGTCGTCATCTTAGCTGATTTAGCAAATGCGATTCCTGGTGGACAAGGATTTAGTACGTACCATCTTAAGCATCATGCTCATCAAGGTGAACATGAAATGGATACCGATCTCGCTGGCTTTTGGGAAGCAAAGTTGGTGGGTAATTCTTGGTGGAGAAAATCCTTATGGTTATTATTTTTCCCAGTCTTTCAAATTGGTCGTGCTTATCGAGTAGAAAATGTCAATACCTTTACTAAGTGGGTCATGATCAACATTGCTTGTGCGGTGGTAGTCGATATCTTAATGATCTACTTTTTTGGTTGGAATGCGATTGTTTATATGGTCGGTTCTATGTTCTTTTCCCTAGGCTTACATCCTTTGGGGGCACGTTGGGTGCAGGAGCATTATACCCTTGATGGCGCACAGGAGACCCATAGCTATTATGGTCCGTTAAATAATATTTCGATGAACATCGGTTACCATGTAGAGCACCACGATTTTCCTGCCATTCCGTGGACAAATATTAAAAAACTAAAAGCAATGGCACCAGAATATTATGATAATTTACGATCGCATAATTCATGGTTTAAACTATGGTTAGAATTTATTTTTAATCCAAAATATTCACTCTTTTCCAGAGTGACACGCGAGAATGGTAAAGATAAAGTAGTGGTGGAAGTTGGTAAATCTTCCACGCGGAATGCTACCGCTTCCGCGTTTAGCAGTAATTAATTGAAGGGCTGTTAAGAAATAGATTATATTGTTTTTACTAGTGTAAACACCCTAAAATGAAAAAATTATTTATATCCAATAAAGATGAGTCGGTTCGCTTGTTTGAAAGTGATTTTTTGGAAAAATTTACCCACGTTCACTACCTAACACCGATGGTAGTTTTCGGACCCGTGGTGGCGTATTTTCTGTATCTAACAGTGATGCATCCATTAACGGGTTTGCTCACGGCGGTAGGTATGTTTGTGGCTGGAGCCATTGCGTGGAGTTTTACGGAATATTTCCTGCACCGGTTTGTTTTTCATTACCATCCAACTTCTGAGTTTGGTAAAAGAATCCATTTTTTATTGCACGGAGTACACCATGATTATCCCAACGATTCTAATCGCTTGGTCATGGCTCCACTGATTTCGATTCCTTTAGCGTTTGTTTTTTATTATGGATTCAAAACTATCATTCCTATCCATTTATTATATCCTTATTTCGCTGGGTTTGTTACCGGTTATATTTTTTATGATACCTTACATTATGCCTTACACCACCTTGACTTTAAAGGGAAATGGTGGATTGCTTTAAAGACGCATCATTTAAAACATCATTTTAAGGATCCAGAAAGAGGATATGGAGTAAGTTCTCCTGTTTGGGATGTTATTGTAGGATCAAATTTTGTAAAAAAGGAGAAGGTTGGAAACAAGGAAAGTATCAATTCCCACACGGTCTGAGGAATTGAAAAAGGATAATGGGTTTCAGCGGTTTACCCCAAAAAATGTTTTGGTGGCAGCCCTGTTGACTATACTATATTTAGGAGCAGTAGTAGGATTGATGAAGCTACGAGATGATCATGTCATGTTGCTCGTTGTACTTTGGATTGCCTTCTTTGCCCATCCAGTAAGTCGGAAAATATTTTACGGCTTTCTCTGGATTTTGCTTTATTGGCTGATTTACGATTCTCTTCGAGTCTATCCCAATTATGTGGTCAATCCGGTGCATGTAGCTGAGCCATATAATCTTGAGTTGGCTTGGTTTGGAATTATGGAAGCGGGACAATTACTAACGCCCAATCAGTATTTTGCGAACCACCAGTCTACTTTTATGGATGTGATCTGTGGAGCATTTTACTTGTCTTGGGTACCAGTTCCATTTGCGTTTGCACTATATTTATACTTTCGGGATAAAGGATTGATGTTGCAATTCACCTTTTCTTTCTTTCTGGTAAATATGTTAGCCATTGCAATTTATTATATTTACCCTGCGGCTCCGCCTTGGTACGTAGAAATGTACGGATTGGATGTAGAAAAATTTAATATCCCAGGCCAAGCTGCTGGACTACTAAAGTTTGACGAATTTGTTGGACTAGATATTTTTAAAGGCATGTATGAGAAAAACGGAAATGTTTTTGCGGCAATCCCTTCGATGCATTCTGCCTTCCCAATACTGACTACTTACTTCGCCATAAAAAAGAAATTATACCCCGCTGCGTGTTTTTTCTTTTTAACCATCATTGGCATCTGGCTGGCCGCTGTTTATACCTACCATCATTATTTTGTGGATGTATTGGCGGGTGGGCTGACAGCTGTTGCAACCATCATGATTGTCGAAGGTCTCTTAAGAACTCGCGCTCGTGCTTGGTATACTAACTATAAAAAACTATTGCTTTAAGATATGAATAAATTAACCTCCCGCATGGCGCGGTACGATGCGCCGCAAAAAGCCAAAGCTGCTGGTGTATATCCATACTTCAGAATGATACAATCTGAACAGGATACCGAAGTAATCATCGACGGCAAAAAAGTATTGATGTTTGGTTCCAATTCTTATTTAGGATTAACCAACCACCCAAAACTAAAAGAAGCTTCCATCGCAGCTATCAAAAAATACGGTTCTGGTTGTGCTGGGTCTCGTTTCTTAAATGGAACCCTAGATCTTCACATTGAACTGGAAGAAAAACTGGCTAAGTTTGTTGGCAAAGAGGGAGCCCTTGTCTTTTCAACTGGCTACCAAGTAAACCTTGGTGTATTGTCTTCCGTAACTTCACGTAAGGATAACATTATTTTGGACGAACTCGACCATGCTTGTATTATTGACGGTGCGAGATTGTCTTTTGCGCGTCCCCTTAAATACCGACACAACGATATGGAATCGTTGGAAAAAATGCTACAACGACACCAAGACGTCGAAGGTTTGAATCTAATTGCGGTAGATGGTGTGTTTAGTATGGAAGGAGATATTGCTAAACTAGATGAGATTGTCAAACTAGCAAAAAAATATGGTGCGAATATCATGGTCGATGATGCGCACGGACTAGGCGTGGTAGGGAAGGCTGGAAGAGGAACTGCAGATCATTTTGGATTGACCGATGATGTGGATTTAATTATGGGGACTTTCAGTAAATCACTGGCCTCGATTGGTGGGTTTATCGCCGCTAATAATGAGACGATTAATTTTCTTAAGCACCATGCGCGTTCCCTTATCTTCAGTGCGAGTATCGCACCGGGTAACGCAGCTGCCGTAGTGGCTGCCCTTGATATCATGCAACAAGAACCAGAACGCCTTGAAAAACTTTGGGAAAATACCCGCTACGCGATGAAAGGCTTGAAAGCGTTAGGACTGGATACCGGACATTCAGAAACACCTATTATTCCGATCTATGTTCGGGATACAGAAAAGACCTTTATGTTGACAAGAATGTTACAAGAACAAGGTATCTTTGTCAATCCAGTGATTACACCAGCTGTGGCACCAAAAGATTCTTTGATTCGTTTCTCGCTCATGGCTACACATACACATGCCCAAATTGACGAAGCGTTAGAAAAAATTGGAGTGATTGCTGACAAATTGGATATACCTAGGTTAGAAAACGCTGGTAGTTAGAAAGCGTCCGCAGAACGAAAAACATACTTTGAGAAAAAACATGGAGATTATTCCCGTAACCTCTGCTAGCCTGCAGAAGAAATTTATTGACTTTCCACACGATTTGTACGCAAACGATCCTAACTACGTACCGGAGATCTATATCGGACAAAAAGAACTTTTATCTCATAAGAAAAATCCTTTCTTTCGACATTCAAAAGCACAATGTTTTTTAGCCTACGAAAATAAAAAAATTGTAGGACGGATCGCCGCTATTTATAATCGTAACTATAACGAATACGCAAATCGTAACGTTGGTTTTTTTGGTTTATATGATGTGATCGATGATTATCAAGTTTCAAAGGCCCTACTAGATCAAGCAGTTGCTTGGTGTAAAACTGAAAATGTTACCGCGATGGTAGGACCGACTAATTTTACCACCAATGATACGGCGGGACTTTTAGTGGAAGGATATGATTTGCCACCGACTGTGATGATGGTCTATAACAAACCTTATTATTTAACCCACTTAGAAAAATACGGATTCAAAAAATCTAAAGACCTCTTTGCTTACGAAGTGACAGAGTCGGAGGTGAATATGAAATCGGTCAAACTAGCTGGGATGCTTCAAGAGCGACTGGCTCGTAAAGGGATCACGATTCGAGAAGCGAATATGAAAAAACTCAATGAAGAGATTGCTGGAGTGCGAGATATTTATCGTTCGGCTTGGGATAAAAATTGGGGTTTTGTACCTGCGACAGATGCAGAGTTTGACCATCTGGCAGAAGGATTGAAATTAATTATTGATCCAAAATTTGTTCAGATTGCGGAGCATGAAGGAAAGATGATTGGATTTGCTTTAGCGATTCCTGATATTAATCAGATAACGAAAAATATCAAAAGAGGAAGATTATTTCCGACCGGTATTTTTAAATTATTGTGGGGAAAAAGTAAGATCAAAAAAATAAGAATTATTCTTTTAGGAGTGATAGAAGAATATCGGAAAATGGGCATCGAAGGAGTCTTTTATGCAAAAATAATTTCGAATGGTTTAGCCAAAGGCGTACATACGGCAGAAGCTTCTTGGATTCTAGAAGACAACGAAATGATGAATAAGGGACTACAAAATATCAATGCTAGCGTTACCAAGCGATACCGAATTTTAGAATTACCGTTGGATCAAGAAGCATGAAAAAAGTATTGATCACCGGTGCTAGTGGATTCGTGGGTAGCTTTTTAGTGGAGGCTTTTTTAGCCGCTGATCCAGATCTAAAGGTTTATGCTGGCGTTCGAAAAACGAGTAGCCGAAAATTTTTGACAGATGATCGAATTCATTTTTTTGAAATGGATTTTTCTAATCAAAAAAAATTAGAAAAAGACTTAGGGGAGCAGGAGTTTAATTACGTCATACACAATGCAGGGCTAACCAAAGCAGACCGAAAAAAAGATTTTTTTTTAGTCAATCGTGATTATACCGAAAACCTGATTAAAGCATTACCAAAAGAGACAGAGACTTTTGAAAAATTTATTTTCATCAGTAGTATGGCTGCGTATGGACCGGCAGATAATATGCCCGGAGATTTGGTAAAAGAATCAGATACACCGCGACCCATTGATACCTACGGAGAAAGTAAATTAGCGGCCGAGTCGATGATAAAGACGTACAAAAAATTACCGTACTTAATTTTTCGTCCTACGGCGGTCTATGGCCCTCGAGAAAAAGATATTTATACTTTTTTTACGATTCTAAAAAAAGGAGTAGAACCATACATTGGTCTCAAAGAACAAGAACTGACTTTTATTTATGTAAAAGATTTAGCAAAACTAATTGTCACCGCTACTTTGTCAGAGCATACGCAAAAAAGCTATTTTGTAGCAGATGACCAGGTATACAGCAATTACGATTTAGGGAAATATGGTAAAGCATATTTAAAGAAGAAAGCATTAAAAATAAAAGTACCAACTACACTCGTACGTGGGATTGGCTACTTTAACGAAGCCGTCGGAAGGTTAACCGGAAAAATGCCTATTCTAAATTTAGAAAAAGTAAAATTTTTAGAAAGTTTAAACTGGAAATGTGATATTCGCCCCTTGAAAACGGACTTTAATTTTACGCCAACATATAATTTATCCACTGGTCTGAAAGAGACGATTGCTTGGTACCAAGAAGAGGGGTGGCTTTGATGGTTGAAAAGTTGAATGGTTGAAAAGTTGAATTAATTATTATTCAGATAAATAATGAAATATAAAATTAGGCTGAGTACAGGACAAAAAATTAAAAAAATCATATTTAGGCCACAAATTCATAAAGAAAAAAAACTTAATGCTTTAGTGGCATTATTAGTTTTGTTCTGTACTCAGAAAATTAAGCATAAATTTTTACGCTTGGTACTAGCTAATTAGGTAACTAGTCAACAAGCATTTTTAAACACTAAAAAGAAAATTTTTAATAAACTAAAGAACATGAAGAAAAAATCCAAAATTGCCAAGCCAAAAGGGAAGCTAGGCGTACTACTCCCAGGGATGGGATCCATCTCCTCGACCTTAATCGCCGGTGTCATGGCTATCAATAAAGGGATTTCTGAACCCATTGGTTCTTTTACCCAAATGAGTACCATTCGTTTAGGAAAAAGAACAGAAGATCGTCAACCAAAAATTAAGGACTTTGTGCCATTGGCTAAATTAAAAGATATCGTTTTTGGTGGGTGGGATATTTTTCCAGACAACATGTACGATGCAGCGATTCATGCTGATGTACTCAAAAAGGAATTGCTTGATCAAGTTAAGGGACCATTGAAAAAAGTTAAGCCGATGAAGGCGGTCTTTGATCCTAATTACGTAAAAAAATTAAACGGTACATATATCAAAAAAGCCAAAACCAAAATGGATTTGGCCAAGGCTTTAATGCGTGATATCAAAAAGTTTAAAAAAGATAATAAGTGTGAACGTTTAGTGATGATATGGTGTGGTTCTACAGAAATTTATCTAGCACCAAAAGCAGTTCATAGTACGCTAGCAAAATTCGAAAAAGGGTTAGAACAAAACCATAAAGACATCGCACCGAGTATGATCTATGCTTATGCTGCGATCAAAATGGGGATTCCTTACGCGAATGGCGCACCAAACTTATCTGCGGATATTCCAGCCCTAACGAAACTTGCCAAGGATAACAACGTACCGATTTGTGGTAAAGATTATAAGACCGGTCAGACGTTAATGAAAACCATTCTAGCACCAGGACTGAAATCACGAGCACTAGGTGTTAAAGGTTGGTTCTCAACAAACATTCTTGGTAATCGAGATGGAGAAGTTTTAGATGATCCGGATAACTTCAAAACCAAAGAAGTTTCTAAACTAAGTGTACTCGAACAAATTTTTGAGCCAGAAAGAAATCCAAGCCTTTACGGTGATCTTTACCATAAAGTAAGAATCAATTATTACCCACCTCGTGGTGATAATAAAGAAGGTTGGGATAATATTGACGTGCGAGGTTGGTTAGATTACGATATGCAAATCAAGATTGATTTCCTTTGTCGAGATTCTATTCTTGCCGCACCTTTAGCGCTTGATTTGGCCTTGTTACTCGATCTTGCTAGCAGAGCAGAAATGGGCGGAATCCAAGAATGGTTGTCTTTCTTCTTTAAGTCTCCTCAGACCAAAGAAGGTTTGCCACCGATGCACGATATCTTTAAGCAATTAATGAAATTACAAAATACGTTACGTCATATTCAGGGAGAAGAATTAATCACGCACCTTGGATTAGATTACTACGATTTTTAGGATTTTAAGAATAATGTTTTACTGTGTAAAACAGGCTGAAGGCACCTCGTTGATTTATTGACGGGGTGTTTTTTTGTTGTTGTTGAATCGTTGAATCGTTGAATCCGTGCCTTTTAGTACAAGAAGTTATTTACATGATAATTTATACGATTTTCTTCACCGTCAACGACTTATTTTGAAAAGAAATGATTGCATTTTCTTTCTGATGTAAGAGTGCTTTTCCGATGGGCGATTGAATAGAAATACAATATACGGTTTGAGCATCTACCATTATTTTTCCCATCCCAATACTGATGAAATAGATGCCCCGTTCAGTTTGGACAAGTGCCCCCGGCGTTACGGTGGAGTAGGAGGCGTCCAGATCAAGTCGTTCTAAATCAGCGGATAATTGAAAAGCTTTGCTGCGTTGTACTTCGTGGCGCTGTTGTTCGAGCTGCATCATGGCGCGACCCGTCTCAAATTTATCTCCTGCGCTGCTTTTGGTTTCTCCGTCGCGGGCTTCGATGGCTGCCGCAATGGCCTGTTCCGCTTGGGCGATCTTTTGTTGGACCTGCGTTTGGAGTTGGCGATAAACTCGTATCTTCAAAGTGGAAAGTTCTGACATGATGGTAAAGATACTTAGAAGTTGTTGAAAAAAGATAGATTCGGATAAAAGGAAAAATCGACCATTATTCGGGAAAAAAGGTCAAAGAATTCAGGAGGTTTTCGGTGTTATATATTTAAA
The DNA here is from genome assembly GCA_937928405.1 of uncultured Saprospiraceae bacterium. Classification (GTDB taxonomy): domain Bacteria; phylum Bacteroidota; class Bacteroidia; order Chitinophagales; family Saprospiraceae; genus JALZUU01. The sequence goes on along the minus strand of CALFWZ010000068.1, from coordinate 40,845 downwards.
CTTTTAAAACCATTTCCTAACTTTCAAAACGTATATCATGGATTTATTAAAAATTGGGCAAAATAATATTGCTATTAACAGTATCGAAACTGCCTGTGCTAATTGTTGGGGTAAACAAGAATATGACAATTGTTATCTTGAATTGGCAGCAGATCAAAGCAGAAGAAAGATTCGTTATACCTCTAATTTAAGAAGAAATTTTGTGATGCAATTTGTAGAAACCTATATTACCGGTATTGGTCGAAAAAATAATTAATAAAAGCTAGTATCGTTGTAGTCTATTAAAATATGGGTAGAATTATTTTACCGGAAAAGTCATTTAAGGGGAGCGATTGCCTTAAGTGACTTTTTTATTATGGGAGCAGTTGATAACTACAAAGATGGAATTAAATCATTATTTTTGGACCAGCGTATTGATCCGCCAAATAGTACATTCAATTCACGTTTGAAGTGTATTTTTTCTAGTTTTATTTTTATAGCTTTCGCATTCGCTTAATCATCAATCATGAGACAAGTTATTATCAGTATCCTTGGAATTTTAATCATTGGACTAGGTTATTTAGGGAAGCAGAAGATGGCTTCTCAGAAAAAGCCACCACCTGAAAAAGCAGCGCGCACAATTCCTGCTGTTTTTACCCAAAAAATAACCAATACCAGTACACCTATTGCGGTGACGGCTAGTGGCAATTTAGCTGCTCGCGACCGCATCGAAATTTTTTCTGAAGTACAAGGTATTTTCGAATATAGTGCCCATCCATTTAAACCAGGCATTAATTATCGTAACGGAGAAGTTTTATTACAACTTAACAGTGACGAGTATCGCGCTAATCTTCGTGCTCAAAAAAGTACCCTTTATAATCAGATTGTAGCCACTTTACCAGATTTGCGATTCGATTTTCCAGATGTCTTCCAAAAATGGGAAAACTATGTTACTTCCTTTGATGTAGAAAAACCTTTACGGGCCTTACCTGAAATGACCTCGGATAAAGAAAAATTATTCATGGCAGGTCGGAATATTAATTCCACTTGGTTTACGGTTAAGAACGTGGAAGAACGCTTGAGTAAATACACAATTTATGCGCCTTTCGATGGTGTGCTAACTGAGGCTGGTTTGGATAAAGGGGTATTGGTGCGGCCGGGCCAAAAATTGGGTGAGTTTATTAATCCGAGTATTTATGAATTAGAAGTGGCCGTAAATTCTAGCTATGTAGATTTACTCAAAGTCGGGAATACCGTAACCTTAAATAATGTGGAACGAACCAACACTTGGAAGGGTAGCGTCAGTCGTCTAAACAGTCTGGTAGATCCCAATACCCAAACGATTCAAGCTTTTATTCGAGTCAATGGAAGAGGGTTGAGAGAAGGGATGTATCTGGAAGCGACCTTGACGGCTAAGGAAGAAGAAAATACTTTTGAGGTTTCTCGTAAATTAATTGTGGAAAATAAAAAATTATTTGTCCTCGAAGGTAATATGTTGAAGTTGACAGAAGTTGAACCAGTTCACTTTACAGAAAAAACAGCGGTCGTACGCGGCCTACCTGATGGAACGGAAATATTAGAACGAATGCTACCCGGAGCGTATGATGGAATGACGGTAAAGCGTTTTGAGAAAAAATAAGTTTGTTTTTAGAACAAAGCAAGCATTCCAACAACTAGATTAGAACTCCGTGTAAGAAAAAACACACATGAAAAAATTTCTATCCTTTTTTATTAAATACCCGGTAGCAGTAAATGTGATTATGTTTTCTGTGGCAATCTTTGGATATCTGGGTTTACAACAAACCAAGTCTTCTTTCTTTCCGTTGGATGATTCTAAATTGATTTTTATCAATATTGTCTATCCAGGAGCTTCGCCTGCGGAAATAGAGGAAGGAGTGGTATTAAAAATAGAAGACAATCTACGTGGTCTGGTCAATATTGATCGAGTCACTTCTGCTTCCCAAGAAAACGCTGCTACGATCACGGTAGAAATTGAAGAAGGTGCGGATATTGATATCGTTTTAGCCAACGTGAAAAATGCGGTAGATCGAGTACCTTCTTTTCCGGTGGATATGGAACCACCTGTTATTTCCAAACAAGAAAATATCAATCAAGCCATTCAATTTACCATTAGTGGTGATGGATTGCCCTTAGGAACGCTGAAAGGGGTGGCCCGAAAAGTAGAAGATGACATCCGAGGGATTCCTAATATTTCACAAGTAACGCTCAGTGGTTTTCCAGATGAAGAAATTGAGATTGCGGTAAGAGAAAATGATCTGCTGGCTTTCAATTTAACCTTCGCAGAAGTCGCCCTAGCGGTGAGAAATTCTAACCTAATTACCACCGGAGGAAATATTAAAACCGAGACTGAGGAGTATCTAATTCGTGCGAATAATCGTTCTTACTTTGGAGATGAATTAGACTATATCGTGGTAAAGGCAAGTAATTCTGGGCAAGTCGTTCGGTTGCGAGATGTAGCGACGGTCCGTGATAAATGGTCGGAAGTTCCAGACCGAGTTAGTTTTAATGGAGATCCGGCGGTACAGATTTCGGTCAGTACCACCAATAATGAAGATTTATTGTATGCGACTGAAAAAATAAAAGAATACATCGAAGATTATAATGAAAAAAATGATGTGATAAAACTAAATGTCAGTTCTGATTCTTCTGTTGCGCTAAATAATCGTCAAAATCTTTTGATCGAAAATGGGGTTGTCGGAATTTTTTTAGTCTTAATCTTTTTATCCATTTTTCTAAAACCCAGTATTGCCTTCTGGGTGGCTGTTGGACTTCCTTTTTCCTTTTTGGGACTATTTATTTTTGCGCCTAGTTTTATGACCATCAATGTAATTTCCTTGTTTGGGATGATCATTGTCATTGGAATTTTGGTGGATGATGGAATTGTGATTGCGGAAAATATTTACGATCAATATGAAAGTGGAAAGTCGAAAGTACAAGCTGCCATCGATGGTACCATGCAAGTAATGCCGCCCATTATTGCGGCTATTTTAACGACAGTGATTGCCTTTTCTACCTTTATTTTCTTACCCGAAAGACTAGGTTCCTTTTTTGGGCAGATTGCCAAAGTAGTGGGAATTATTTTATTAATTTCTTTAATCGAAGCATTTTTAATTCTACCTGCTCACTTAGCCCACTCCAGAGCATTGGATCGAAATTCAAAACCCTTTATTTTAAATATCTGGGCCGATAAAATGATCAGCTGGATTCGAGATACTATTTATGTACCTGTTTTGCGCTTTGTTTTAAATTATCAAATATTTGGTTTTGCCATTCCAATTGCTTTGCTATTAGTAACAATGGGGGCGATGGAAGGAGGAATTATAAGGTTTACTTTTTTCCCTACGGTTGCTTCTGATCGAATTGCCGTTAATCTGAAATTACCACAAGGGACTAGCGAAGAAATTACCGATTCCTTGATTACGGTAATTGAAAAACATGCATGGGAAGTCAATAAAGAATTAAGTGCAGGAGACAGTCTACAAATCATCGAAAATACGGTGCGTCGGTTAGGACACGGTTCTTCAAGTGCTTCGTTGACCCTTAATTTAATACCAGGAGAAAATCGCGATATTCCAGCCTCTGCGGTGTCTAAGGCCATTCGAGAAAAAGTTGGGCCTATTTATGAGGCAGAAAGTGTCGTGTATGGTTCCGGTAATGCTTTTGGTGGTAGTCCCGTTTCTGTTTCTTTAATTGGCAATAATATTGGGGAACTTAAGCAAGCCAAAGAAGATTTAAAAGCCGCGTTTCGATCCAACCCTCGCTTGGCCGATGTCACGGATAATGATCCGGCAGGTATTAAAGAAATAAAAATCAAGTTGAAAGAAAATGCCTACCTCTTAGGACTTACGCTCAATGGCGTGATGTCACAAGTGCGATCTGGATTTTTTGGAGCCGCCGTACAACGTTTTCAACGGGGTAGGGATGAGATTCGGGTTTGGGTGCGGTATGATCGTTCTAATCGTAGTAGTATAACTGATTTAGATAAAATGAGAATTGTTACACCTGCTGGCGGGCGTGTACCTTTGGCAGAGATTGCCAATTATGAAATAGAAAGAGGGGATGTCGTGATCAACCATTTGGATGGCCGTCGAGAGATTCGAGTGGAAGCTGATTTGGCGAATGCCAAAGATTCTGCCCCGGAAATATTGGCGGACATTAAATCCTCTGTGATGCCAGAGATCATCGCCAAGTATCCAACTGTAACGCCACTTTATGAAGGACAGAATCGAGGCTTTGCGAGAATTGGTGCTGCCTTGGGGAAAGTGTTGCCGATTGTTTTAATTCTGATGTATGCCGTCATTGCTTTTGTTTTCCGTTCTTATGGACAGCCACTTTTATTGTTTATTTTGATTCCGTTTTGTTTTGTGGGCGTAGCTTGGGGACATTGGATTCATGGACAGAGTATCAATATTTTATCCGGATTGGGAATTGTTGCGTTAATTGGAATTCTGGTTAACGATGGACTCGTGTTGATTGAAAAATTTAACCTCTTACTTAAAGATGGAATGCCCTATCATAAGGCGATGGTGGCGGCAGGTCGATCTCGTTTTCGAGCCATCTTTCTTACGTCTATTACCACGGTAGCCGGACTAGCTCCGCTGATTTTTGAAAAAAGTTTTTCTGCTCAATTTTTAATACCGATGGCTATTTCAGTCGCCTATGGAATTGCGTATGCGACTTTTATGACCTTGTTTTTATTACCCCTTTTATTAGCGGTTAAGAATAGTTTTAAAGTGGGCGTCAAGTGGTTTTGGACGGGAACGAAGCCGACGCGAGAATCGGTGGAGCGGGCGATTATTGAGTTGAAGGATGCGGAGGTGGAGTAGGGGTAAAATAATTTTCTTTCTTTGATGGCTTTACTAAACAACCTCAATCTAAAAACTGTTTTAAGGAAATATTGTTAATAGCAAAACGGTAATCAAACGCTCATGAAAGGAAATTTTCATAAACTCATCAACGGAGAAAAACCCGTACTCATTGACTTCCATGCCTTATGGTGTGGCCCTTGTAAAACCTTGGCACCAATTATCAAAGAAGTAGCGCAAGATTTGAGTGGAAAAGTGCGTGTTATCAAAATTGATATTGATAAAAATCAGACACTTGCCCAACGATACCAAGTACGAGGCGTACCGACTTTGGCCTTATTTAAAGACGGAGAAATAGTTTGGCGAGCATCTGGCGTAAGAACAAAACACCAGATCGTAAGTAGCGTGGAAGAAAAAATATAGAACGACCAGATTTACCAAACCTATCACCAAACCAAGAAGAAGGTTTGGTAAACCTTGCGTCCAACCTCTAAGACTTACCAATTAGTATCCCCGTAAATTTCCCGTACTCGAATCATCTGTTCCTCTCGAATTCGCCTTCTCTCCGATTTAACAAAGGCCTTTTGTTTTGCTTTTTTAAAAATTAAACTAGTATTAAATTTATCATCTGTGGTAACTGCTACATAACGAGCAGTTTGTTTCGGATGCTTTGAAGTTCCATCCTTTTGTAAAAAATCCATCAATTCTACCTCGTAAACTTTTATCAAAGGATTGGTGACATGCACATAAAGCGCTGGATCATAATCTATTTTCTGAGAAATGAAAAAACGATATTTATCGCCTACTCATCGTGCAAATAAAAAAGGGCAGAAGTAAATCTTCTGCCCCCTCTTAAAATAGGAATTATTCAACAATAGTGGTTGCTAGATATTTGCAACTACTTAATGTACAGTGTATCTACTTTATTTTTACAAATTTTTCTATGACACTGTGGCCAGTTTCGTCTGAAATTTCAATAAAGTATAGACCTAATTCAAGATTGTTAACATCTATTTCCATGACCGTCTTATTGGACATATCGCTGATAAGAATGGTCTTACCTGCGCTATCAAAAACTCGTACTGTTTTATAATTAATGGTTGAATTATAATTCGTTATATTGAGAATATCATTTACCGGATTAGGGAAGACCTTTAAGGAACTAACCTTTAAAGCGTTCGCTTTAGATGCTCCAGAGCGGAGGTTACCTTGGCCACTTCTCTCACTTGCTTGGCCTTCTGTAAATGACCTTGTTGCGGTGAATGTTCTACTATCAATACCACCGCCACAATCTACATCCATATACCAGGCAGTTTCCACCCAGGTCTCCATGAAATAAGGATCGTAGGTACCCGTTAAATTACATATATCTCCATAGACACAGAACTGAACTTCATCACATGGGTCAACGTCAATCTCTAAGGTTACTTGACTTGGAGATCCTCCCGCATCTTCCCATTCTTCTATTGGGCCATCAAAATTACAATAGTGATCTCCAGCTTCCATATAGGTCGTTGAACCTTCTACCGTAACTTCTATCGCATCGGGTACGGTATAGGCTTCAAATGTAATGGTTAAGGTGGTGGCAACAGAACTCACGTATACAGGCGAACACCAGTTTTCGTTACTATCCTCATCATCTTGGTCCGCATAAATATTGTCGAAAAAGTTACAATCAACTCCTTCTTCATTAATTGTAAATGATCCAGACGTATCACAGCCGTTGGAATCAAAAATTGTATAATAATAGGTGCCAGCGGGTAGTCCCGAAAGATTAAATGGAGATGAACCATTCAAATTTCCTGACATTGGACCTGAATAGGAGCCTGTATATGGACCTGTTCCACCGGATACTGCTATTTGGGCGGTTCCGTCTCCACCTACTTCACAACCATCAGCCGTTGTTGTCACATCGGCATCAATACTAGTTGCACCAGCGATAAAGAATGATCCAGTAATCTGACAGTTATTTTGGTCCGTAACCGTATATTGCCAAGAACCGGCCACGAGATCCGTTAATTCAGCTCCATTGGCCGCATCTTGTACCGTATACTCTTCATACCCATCAGCTCCTGAACTATGTTCCCATTCCAGCGTATAATCAGGATTTGGATTACCACCAGTCATGGTAATTATTGCTTCTCCATCGTCCCCCGCGCAGGTTGTTGGGGTAGTGGATACTACGTTAGCTTCTAGCGTACAGCACCTTTTAATTCTTATGCATTGTCTACTACGACAGCATTCTCTTCTGCCAGACCATAAGATAATGGTATAGCACTGTAAAGTACCCGCAGGAGCTATAAGAGTGAATTGTGTAGCACTAGAGGTTAGTGGAGCTATACTTACAAGATAAGATTGACCTATACCTAAACTATTATAAATAGTCACACCATTGGCATGGCAACGTGAATTATTGGATATCCGAAAAGTGACGGTTACGGTACCATCTTCATTGCACGTTTGTTGAATATTACTCATGCTTGCACATGGTCTAAATACGGGTTCGGGAGGACCTATAATGACTTGACTGTTAAGTTGAACTATTCCACAAACGAAGAATAAAATTAGGAGAATTGAGTTTTTCATTGTAATATAAGATTTGAAGTTAACTTACTCTATTTTAGAGTTTGCCTAAATTAGATAAACCACGACTGTAATTGACAGCGTCGGATAGCATAGAAATTTTTACAAACTTTAAGGCTTTTCAGTATCCGCCTTATGTTTTATTAGTGGTTCAGTAGTGAAAACAATAGAAATGAAGTTGTATTGTTTTTTGCTCAATAGGATTCCTCAATGTTATGCGTCAAGTGCATACATTACGAGATTGGCCATAAGCAAGTATGGCATTTTATATATCTATTATTGAATTAGTTAAAATTGGTCGACCAAATATTGGTTGACCAAATGTAATGAATTATTTTTGAAAAAGCGCAAGAAATAGGACATAAGTTTTGAAAAATAGAGTAGATGCCATACTATATTTGTTGTAAGGCTGGTTTTTCTGCTTTTAATGGATGTTTTATAGCGTGTTACTAGACCTTTAAGTATTAGAAAATAAATGCGTAGCCCCGGAATCACTTTGGTAAAAACAAAAAAGGAGTCTGTCGATTGACAGACTCCTTTTTGAATGAGGATAAGTTTAGTGAGTATTTTGTTAGAATGAAGTTTACTACTTACTTTTTAAATCCCCTACTTCCAGTTCATATATCTTCACCTTTCCGGAAGATCCTTCATCACGAGATTGAAAGTAATTTCCTACTTTGAAGTAATTCTCAAAAATACCCCATCGTTCTATATCTTTTCCTTTATAAACCGCCTTTTGAAAACCATTTAAAATGATTTCCATTCGTCCATCAGATACGACGATTTCGAGTGTAAAACGGTCTCCCTTTTCGATGGGTGTATCAAAATTATATCCTTTATCGTCTCCCCAAGCTTTTTTGTCTAGAATATCTTTGTCCTCCGCATTGTGGTTTTTTAGAATTTTTGTCTTTACTCTGATCTTTCCTTTATCGTAGTAGATTTTTAGAATGGGAGGAGCATTGTTATCTTTTTGTCCAATTAATGCTTTTTGTTCATTGGTAAGTCTACCGTGAATCTGAGCAATGATCATTCTATGTTCCTTTCCATTTTCATCTTTGGTTACCTGATCGATAGCCATTTTAACTTTCATCCTCCGTCCTTGTTTGAAGGTCCAGTTGGTGGAGTTACTGCCTGAAACCATTTGTTCTCTCAGTTCAGATCGAGAGTATTTGGTATTAGCCGTAGTGGAAGCAGGGTAGGCGTGAAAGACGATAGAACCATCCGAAGAATCATTGTACATGAATTCCTTTAAAACTGGATTGGTGGCATAATCAAATATTTCTGGAGGGCTTACTTCCATTGCTTTGCCATCTGCTCTTGGCGTGGGAATGGTAACCTTCCAATGGGTCAAATCAATGTTGGCTACTCGGTTATTTTTACCACCAGCCGATTTTGCAGTGGCACATCCCATACTGGTCAGCATACCCCAAAGTAAAATAGTGGATACAAGATATAATAATGATTTCATGATAAAAGTATTTTTAGTTTTTTCTAATTTCCGCTATTCTACTCAATGATTCTTTCGTGAGTGATGCTATTTTTGGTAAATCAAAATTTCCATCGGCATCTTTGGCCATCAATTTTGATCCCATTCCTACACAGTAGGCACCAGCGTTAATCCATCCTTTTAGGTTTTCATAATCAGGTGAAACCCCTCCAGTAGGCATGATATTCGTCCAGGGTTGAGGTGCTCTTACAGACTTGATAAAGTTAGGTCCATAGATACTTCCAGGGAATAATTTAACAATCTCACAGCCTAGTTCTTCGGCTCTGGCGATTTCTGTTAAGCTACCGCAGCCAGGTGACCATAAGACCTTTTTTCGATTACATACGATCGCTATATCTTCGCGTAAAACAGGAGTAACAATAAAGTTAGCTCCTAATTGCATGTATAAACTAGCGGTACCACCATCGGTTACCGAACCCACTCCCATAATCATATCGGGCATTTCTTTAGCAGCATATTTATATAAGGCGGCAAATACTTCATGTGCAAAATCTCCCCGGTTGGTAAACTCGAGTAACCGTGCGCCTCCTGCATAAATAGCGTGTAGTACTTTTTTTGCTGTTTCAATATCTGAGTTGTAGAAGAGCGGAACCATTCCTTGTTCCTTCATCTTTTGTGCTACTTCTATTCTAGTAAATCTTGCCATTTGTTTAGTTAGTTAATGATAATAATGAATAATTAAATATGAATAATACACTCGGTTCTTGATGGGTTTATAATTAAAGTGAATAATACATAATGCACTCGGTTTGCGTTAGATTTATTATTGATAAATAATAAGACAATACAACCTTGATAGATTTATCATCAAAAATGAAAGAATTAATAATGCACTTCAAACGGAATAGAAGAGACACTATTAATTCTTCATTAAAAAATATTCGTTACGAGTTATACAATAGTAGGGTAGTGCTCTTATCGAGCGACTCTTCCACTCGCATCGCCACTCATTAGTTTTTTCACTTCGTCTATTGTAGCTAGATTAGCATCACCATAAATAGTATGCTTTAAGCAAGAAGCTGCTACTGCAAAATTGAGTGCATTTTGATCGTCATCCGGATATTGCAGCAAACCATAAATCAATCCTCCCATAAAACTATCTCCACCACCGACTCGGTCTACAATGTGGGTGATTTGATAAGTTGGCGCTTCGTACAAAGTTTTGCCATCATATAAAACACCAGACCACGTATTGTGAGAAGCACTAATGGACCCTCTTAAAGTGGTAATGACTTTCTTTGCCCGCGGAAACATTTTCATCAATTGTTGTAAAACAGATAAATAGGATTTTGCATCTACTTCATGACCAGCCGTAACGTCTAGCCCCTCTGGATGTAATCCAAAATGCTTTTCTGCATCTTCTTCATTACCCAAAATAATATCACATCCAGCTACTAAGTCAGGCATTACTTCGCCTGGTTCTTTTCCGTACTTCCAAAGTTTTTTTCGGTAATTCAAATCAGTAGAAACGGTTACGCCCATTCTATTAGCAACTTGAATGGCTTCTAAACAAGCATCTGCTGCACCCTGCGAGATAGCAGGTGTAATACCAGTCCAATGAAACCAGCCTGCATCTTTGAAAACTGCTTCCCAATCAATCATTCCAGCTTGAATGTCTGACATGGCAGAATGTGCTCTGTCATAAACCACTTTACTACCACGACTAACGGCACCTATTTCTAAAAAATAAATACCTAGACGATCACCACCATAAACGATATGGTCGGTTCCTACACCACGCTTTCGCATTTCCATTAAGGCACATTCTCCGATATCATTTTTAGGAAGTCGCGTTACAAAGTCGACCGGTACGCCATAGTTGGCCAGTGATACGGCCACATTGCTTTCACCACCACCATAAATAGCTTCAAAAGAATTTGCCTGAGAAAATCTTTTCCATCCTGGAGGCGTCAAACGAAGCATGATCTCTCCAAAAGTTACTACTTTTTTCATAAATCTAAATTAAATGTTTTCTGTTCTAATGAATAAAAAAAATTAGGAGAAAGCTAATCCGCCGTTGATGTCAAAGTTGGCACCTGTTACAAATGAGCTTTTATCAGAGGCTAGATAAACCACTAAATCCGCCACCTCGTCTGCTTTACCTTCTCTTCTGACAGGTGTTTTACCAGCCACCATTTTACGTATTTCATCCTTGGTGAAATCATCATGAAATTTAGTTCCAATTAAACCGGGACAAACAGCATTTACTCTGATCCCTTTTGGTCCGAGTTCTTTTGCCATTCCTCTCGTGAAGGTAGTGGTGGCACCTTTAGAAGAAGCATAGAGGGAAGATCCGCCACCGCCACCATCTCTTGCTGCGAGCGAAGAAAGGTTGATGATAGAGCCACCTTTACCCATTAATGGTTCAAAGACTTGCATGACGAAAACAGTAGATTTAAAATTCACATTCATCACTAAGTCGTAAAAAGCCTCATCAAATTCTTGTAAGGTTTTACGGGCAAAAAGACCTCCAGCATTATTGACTAGGATATGTACTTTTTTACCAAAAGCTTTTACGGTTTTTGCCTTTAAGGTTTTGATACTTTTTAAACTTGAAACATCGGCTTTAACGGCGATCGCTTGTCCGCCAAAGGCTTTTATTTCATCTACGGTTTCTTTAGCTCCTTTTCTAGAGCTATTATAGTTGACCACTACTTTTGCACCTTCCTTTGCAAGTGCAACGGATATGGCTCTTCCAATATCTCTACCACCTCCAGTTACGACGGCTACTTTGCCTTTAAATTTTTTACTCATTACTTTTATTTAATAGAATTTTTAAATTAGATTTATGTGATTGATTTTTCTTGAAATTAATTTTGTGTTTAACTGATTGTTGATGGACGAATCAGTTATTCGCATCGAGTATCTTAGGCGTTTATTATATTCCCAACGCTTGACCACCACCTACTTGAATGGTTTCTGCAGTTAAGAAGGCAGCGTCTTTGCTAGCCAAGAAAGAAACAACGCCCGCTACATCTTCTGGTTGACCTAATCTTCCTAACATAATATTCTTTGCCCAAGATTTGAAAACTTCTGGCTTGGTAGATTTTATTCCAATGTGGAAATCCGTATCAATAGTACCAGGAGAAACGGCATTTACTCTAATGCCATATTCCGCTAAATCTTTTGCTAACGCTCTTGTAATGGTATGCACGGCAGCTTTAGAAGTTCCATACATGCCAGCACCAGGCCCACCTGCATTCCATCCTGCATTTGAAGTATAGTTAATGATGGTTGGATTATCTCCTTTTTTGAGGTAAGGAATGGCCGCTCTGGAAGCAAAGAATACAGAGTCTAAGTTTAACGCCATGACAAATCTGTAAAACTCTGTGGTCATTTCTTCAAATCGAGATCTTCCACCTAATCCACCCGCATTATTTACGAGTACATCAATTCTTCCATACTTCTCACCGATCTTGGTAATATTTTCAGTCACTCCTTCTTCTTTTGTAACATCAAATCCGTAGTACTCGGCTGTGATGCCCTCCGCTTCCAGTTCTGCCACTCTCTTGGCTCCTTCCTCATGTTCGATACCATTGATGATGACGGTAAATCCGTCTTTACCTAATCTTTTTGCTACTGCCAAACCAATTCCAGCGGTGGCACCGGTTACTATAGCTACTTTTCCTGTATTCATAATTTTTTTATTTTTTTGAACGCTAATAGAAGGTAAAATCTATTTTTTTAGTTTAAAATTTCGTTTGTTAATAAATTAGTTTTTATAAAATTTAATATGTTTGATTTTAGTATTGAGTGATTGGTTTCAATGGTTCAATTTTAGGGCAAAGTAACCAAATACTTGCCAAAGCCACAACTGCTAGGGAAGCACCAATTACAAAAGCTAAAGTATAGTTTCCATCTGAAGTCAACCAAGGTACAAATCGTATTAACCCTGCTGCGCTAAATTTTGCCGCCATTCCTGCGATGCCTGCCAAGGTTCCAACTGTTTTGCCACCATAAAAATCACTAGGTAACGTTTGAACATTTCCAATCGCGGTTTGAAAACCAAATAGGATAATGGCCATTAACAATACGGCAGTTACAGGACCTCCAGGATTTGACATAGCAAGTAGCGATGGCAACATAATCAGACAACCTAAGGTGATGACAAATTTTCTGGTTCTATCCACGGACCATCCTACAGATATACGATTCTGTGCCAATAGGCCACCAAACCAAGCACCGATCATGGCGCCTACATAAGGGACCCACCCGTAGATACCAATCTCCTTTACATTCATCCCATATACCTCATACAAATAAATAGGTATCCATACGACAAATAACCACCAGATCGGATCAATGGCAGCGGAGGCAATAATAACGCCCCAACTTTGTTTACGTTTTAATAGTTCTCCGGTGGAAGGATTATAGCCTTCATCAAATTCACCGTCACTATCTAAGTCTTGGTTTTTTTGACCTGTTAAGATATATTCTTTCTCAGATTCAGATAGCCAAGGATGTTCTTTGGGCGGTGCCTTAACGATGACCATCCATGGGATCAACCATAATAGTCCAATTAAACCAACCACTACGAAGATCATTTGCCAGCTAAAATAAATCGTCAGAAAAGCAATTAGTGGAATGGAAATGATTCCACCAATAGCCGCCCCGGAATTAAATATACCTTGGGCAAGTGCTCGTTCTTTGGTAGGAAACCATTCTGCATTTGCTTTGGCTGCTCCAGGCCAGTTACCCGCTTCTGCAACACCTAATATACCACGGAAAATACTAAAGCTTAATACTCCTTGTGCAAAAGCATGAAGCGCCGTGGCGATCGACCAGACACCAATTGATAAGGCGAAACCAATTCGTGTTCCAATCCAGTCAAAAATTTTTCCAAAAATGGCTTGGCCAAATGCATAGGCAAACATAAAAACGACCGATATTATGGCATAAATATCTTTTCGCTCTAATTCAGTTTTATCTGGATAGAGATCTTTTGCGATTTCAGGCCAGAGTACTCCCATAGACTGACGGTCAATATAATTAATCACTGCGGCTAGTGCTACTAACCCAACGACCCACCAACGTAAACCTTTAGATTTCATAATGTGTTTGTTTTTTGATTAAGCTTATAAAAAGTCTTCTCTTGCAGGACTAAATACGTCCACTAATTGTCCGGCCTTTGTACAGGTACATCCGTGCATAACGAAAGGTAGTACGTAAAAGGAATCTCCCGCTTTGATGGTTCTTACTTCATCGCCAATGGTCATTTCAAATTCTCCACTTTGTACAAAAGTAACTTGAGAGTGGTGATGGTTGTGCATTTCTCCAATACCACCTTCCTGAAAGTCTGCCACGACCATCATGATTTTATCATCATAACCATGTATTTTTCGGCGCAATTTTGGGTTGACCGTTTCCCATTCCATTTCCTGATCAAAGTGGAATCCTTTTGTTGGTTTGATTTCCATGTGTATAAGAATATTTTACGAAGTTGTATAAAAACAATTTCTACGTTAATGAATTAATTTTTCTATCAAGCACGGCAAATATAAAGAACTATTTGATGATATAAGCACCCTGCCATTTAAACATTTTTTCTCCAATTTTTACTTCATGGTTAGCCTGGTCGGATGTCTCTTCATTCGAGATGGCTAATGTCCAAGATTTCTCATTTTTATCAGTAATTTGAACGACCGTATATGCTCTAGAATCATGAATTACCGCTACCGATTTTACTTGTGAAAAAGGACTTACAGGTATTTCAGAAACTGGATCGTAAGTTCCATGTGATTCAACCACACTAGCAAAAACACTATTTCCTCCTGTTCTTCTTTGGATGAAAACGGGATCGGGACGTAAGTTGAAACTGGGATCATTTGCTCCGGCTCTGGCAAAAAATAATTCATCACCTGGCAGGGAAGAAGTGGTCAGGGTAAAAAGTTTTCCCTGCATTTCTCCACCACCTGAGTTTTGGTGGGCAAACCAAGTTATTTGATTGCCTTGACCTTCAGATTTTCCGGTGGCTTCTTTCCAAATATGTTGGTACCCATGATCGTTTCCAAGAGTTGTTAAACTGTTCAATTGTTTAGCATAATCAAAATTTGCATCTACCAGATGACCATGAAACCAAGTTGGTAAATCGTACTGATTTTGTTTTTCCGAAGTTACTTTTAGCACATCTATCAACAATGGATTTCTAAAATTTTTATCTTTTAATAAAATCAAAGTTCTATGCATGGTGGCATCCTCATAAGCATGAAGTTCTTTTGCACTCACTGCTTGAACGTTTGGATTTTTAATGTCGAAAAAATATTGATCTGGGTGATGGGCTTCTGCTGCTTTTACTTTTCCTTTATAATGTGATGTTTCATTAATGACCAAGGTATTATGGGCGATGGTTTGTTTCGCAAAAGTCTGATTTTCTTTTAAGTAACGACCACCACCTTTTTGATCAATATTCACCCAACGGGAAGCTCCATAATCTTGAATCACTTCTCCATCTGTATCGTAAAGTGAGTAAGACAATTTATCAAAATGGCCATGTCCCATACCATGCGCAGCATATTTTGCTACAACACAGATTTCTTCTCCATCTGGATTGTCGGCCCGTAGAATGCCCAAGCCACCGTGCTTTCCATCGGCACCATCGCTGTAGGCAATTGATTGATGTTGGAAGGGTACTGTCAACCCTTTTTCAATATCCGCTGCGGTTTTAAAGCCTGCCACATCTAGGGTGACTTTGCCTTGTTTTTGTGCAATAGAAAGCAACATTGGATCGCCTCCAAAATCTAAGTAAGCAATGTCTACTGCGGCTACTACTTCCCGCGAATTCCAGGACATACCTTTTTGGGAGTCATTGATGGGGAAGAATCGTCCTTGTGCATCGGTTTCGTATAAAAGGGAATAAATGGACTTTTCTAAAATACCATTTCGATAATCGTAAATTTTTAAGTCAGGTCGATTATTCGCCAAAGATTTAGCGAATAATAAAAATGGTGTCATGGCATAACGAAGGTAGTAGGGCCCTTCGGTAAAATGTCCATCTGGAGAAAAAGAAAAATCTAATTGAGCAAAAAAGCCGGCTCTATTTTGACCTTCTACTTTTATAAAACCGCCGTCGTTGTCGACCATGGAATTATCTAGTCCATCATTTTTTAAACCGTATAATGCTCGTTGAATTAATGCTTCATCGTTCATTACCAAACCGATCATTCCAACACCTGCGTTACCCCAAGTACTGTGGTTATGAACTCGATTATAAAATTTTGGGTTTTCTGTTGAGATCCATTCAGCTAATGGTCGGAAGAGATCTTTTTCAACAAAATCTCTTTCTTCTTTTGACATAAAATTATAAACGGCATCATAAGCCTGACTAACATAAACCAGCCAGTTGGCATCGTTTAAACATTGCCAAAAAATCTTCCCAGTGGCATAGCTTCTGTCGGTTGGATGTTTGGGTAGAGTAGGGAACATTTTAGCGTACGCTAATAAATTTTGGCGGATGTATTCT
Organism: uncultured Saprospiraceae bacterium; assembly: GCA_937928405.1. Taxonomy (GTDB): domain Bacteria; phylum Bacteroidota; class Bacteroidia; order Chitinophagales; family Saprospiraceae; genus JALZUU01. Next base: position 24,491 of record CALFWZ010000068.1, on the reverse strand, counting down.
GCGTATTTTTCTTCTCCAGTAATTTGGTAAAGGTTACCTGCTTTTTGTAGAATAAACCAATTCTTTTTATGGCGCTCGTGCGTATAACCTCCTGCCATATCTTTTGGAATGGGTACTTTTACGCCAATTTCGATTTCGGCATCCACTTCTGCTTTTGTGTCCGCGAGGACTTTATCGAACATTGGAACTGTTCCAATATTTTTTCGAATTTCAGCTACGCCTTCTTTTGTCAAAATTAGATTTGGATGATTTTGAGCAGAAAGATGTATCGCTAGTCCGAGGAAGAGCATAACTAAAAATTGTATGTTATTATTTTTTTTCAAAATTATTTTTTTACACCAAAAGGTGAGAATTCTTAAGAAGAAAATTTTTCAATAATTGCCATTACACCATTGTAAGAAATAATACAGGCAAAAATGAGGGATAAAATAATTCCCGTATTTAGCACCGGACCCGCTTTATGTTCTCCCATTAAATCTTTTTTATTAACCATAATGAGAATTCCAATGATGACTAGCGGTAATACAAAAACATTAAATACTTGTGTTAAGATTTGAGCCTTGATTGGATTAGCACCTAAAATTGGAACGCTTAATCCGATGATACAAGCGATGCCCGTTAGTATTTTAAATTGCTTGGATTCCATGTCTAATTTTCCATCTTGATAATCGGCAATTAATATGGGACAGATCATCAGAATAGGGAAGATGGAAGATAATCCTGCGGATAAAGTTCCTAAAAAGAAAACAGCAATTGCAAACTTTCCGGCAATCGGTTCTAGTGCATAAACCATATCAAGGACCTTGGTAACTACCTTACCGTCGTGATAAAAAGCGCCCATGGCAACTGCCATGATAGAACCGCTGATAATGAAAATAAAAATAGCTGCCCACTTGGCATCTTTTTGTTGGTCTTTTAGGTTATCTATCGTCCAGCCTTTTCCTTGAATAAAAAGTGGACGAGAAAGAAAAGTAGCGGCAGCCATCGTCGTACCTACAAAAGCAGCCACCAACATTTTTCCTCCTTCTACTTGGGGAATTGAAGGAATCATACCTTTAGCAATTTCGCTCGGTGCTGGTAAAAAGATAAAGAGGGAAAGGAAAAATGACAGTCCCATAAAAGAGACAAAAATGATTAATATTTTTTCAAAAATAGTATAGCTACCTATCCACAGAAAGGTGTACATGCTACCGATAATGATTAAGGCGATGATCAATACACACCAATATTCGTTGCCTTGCAGTGAGGGGATAAAAAGGGCTAAGGTTTCATAAATAGCATTGGCTGAAATTCCTAAAATACCGATCAAAGAATTCCATTGTCCAAAGGTGATACCGATAATGATGAGGATGGAAATAAGTTTTCCAAACTTTAAATGTTTTCGAAAACCATATAAAGCGGTTTCTCCAGTGACTAAAGCATAGCGTCCATATGCTTCCATTAAGACCCAAGAAAATAAACAACTCAAAAACAAAACCCATAACAATTGCATTCCGTACTGACTTCCAGCAACGATCATAGAAGTTACACTGCCTGTTCCAATCGTATATCCAATGGCAAATATTCCTGGACCGATGGCCAATAAAAGCAAGTAAAGTTTTTTAAGTAGGTTGTCTTGTTCTTTCATAAATAAAAATATACAGGCACTCTGTCGATAAAAACAGAGTCCTGCTTTTATATGAAACGTATGAAATGTTAAAATTAATTATTAAAAATCGCCCAGTCCAAATCTTAAGACTGGGCGGTATTAATTTTTAAGTTAGTGGTAGTTTATTACTCTATGGTAATGTTGTCAATAAAGACTTCATGTTCTCCACCAGTTAGGGCACCTAAAGCCCTAACATAAATAACTATCTGAGGTGCCGATGCTGTAAAGGTAAAGGTGTTGGTAGCAAATACACTATTGTCAGTACTGAAGTCATTTGTGATTTCAAGATACGCATCTACCGCAGGGTCATCACCAAGATTCGCATCAATGCCCACCTCTGTGGTGATCTCTTCGTTTAAAATAAATACTTCCGTATTTACGCCCATCGCTTCCGAACGGGTATCGATAGAGAACGTGTATTCAGTGCCGGCTTGGACGGCTACCAGCTGATACAAACGACGACATGGATCACTGAATTTTCCTCCTCTAGTTCCATTATTACCATTGCTAGTAGAGCCAGGTTGCTCACTAGCACAATAGGCATCATCAATGTAGCTATTCAAATCTGTATTATTCCAAAGATCTCGATAAGGACTTGGAATTTCATTTCCATTATTGTCTACCACGGTACTGTTTGGGGTCATATCCCAAGCATCCGCATTGTCACCTGTATTGGTGGTATACTCATCAAAAGTTCCATTAAGCACCTGTACGATAAATCCATCTGCGATGACCACCATGGCGGAAGCCTCACTTATTTTATTGGTGACGCTATATGCGGTTAAGGTCACTGGATAAACGCCATCTTCTGCATAAGTATGACTTGGATTCATTCCGGTGAATTGGAACTCATCACCAAAATCCCATAACAACATGACCGCGTCTTCAGAAGCATCCATAAAATGGACGGTTTTATAATTAGTAGCATCAATTTCGTAGGTAAAATCTGCGGTGACGGGTGCTTGAATATCAACGCTTCTTGTTAACGTACCGGTCAAGTTATTCGCGCTAGTAACCGTTAGGGTAACATCGTAAATATCGGCGGTTGCATAAACGTGGGTTGGAGACTCATCCATAGAAGTATTTCCATCACCAAAATCCCATAAATAAGTATTTCCATTGGTAGAAGTATTGGTAAATGTATAAGATAGATAATCCGTCTCACTTTGCTCAACATCAAATCCTGCGGAAGGAGGAACCGCTCCAGGTAATCCCACTTCAATTGAAAAATTATCTAATCTAGCCTCTACTGGACCATTAAAGAAATAGATAGCCACCTTTTCATTATCTCCTGAGTTAAAGGAAAGTTCCTGCTCTAAATAAACGGTAGGATCTGAGTCGTCGTTTACGGTAACAGAAGCGATGGTTTGGGCGGTAGCTTGCTCACGACTAGTAATCGTTCCGGTAGCTGAAACACCAAGGATGGAAACCGTGACAAAAGGATCAGATGAACCCGCTAACATGGTGTACCAAAATGTTAGGTCATAATTAGTTTCACGTTCTACGACAATTTCTTGGTAACCAATACGGTCTTGTGGAGCTGGCAATTTGGCACCTTGAGAACCAAAAGTTACCGGACTACCCGTAATTTGGATAACACCACCTATGGCATTATTTCTCCAAGAGTCTCGACCATCACCGGAGCCATCGGGTAGGGTATTGTCTTCGAAGCCAGCTTCTAGAATGATTGGTTGGAAAGGACCTTCCTCAACTATTACATTAATGGTTACTTCACCAGTAATACCGTTTCCATCGGTCGCAACTAGGGTTACGGGATAGACACCCAAATCTGCAAATGTAAATGTGGGGTCTTTTTCAGTAGAAGTATTTCCGCTTCCAAAATCCCATTGGTAAGCAATTGCTTCAAATGACAGATTGGTGAATTTGATTTTTTTAAAATCATCAATAGCAGAAGCGTAAGAGAAGTTAGCCGTAGGAAAAATGACGTCTTCCTTAGAATTAGCATCTGGTAATTCGTAATCAAATTCATTTTGACAGCCTACAAAAAGGATGGTTGCTAAGATGAACCAGCCTAAGAAGGTAGTGCATTGAGATATATTTATTAAATTTTTCATTTTAAATTATTTTTGTTTTAAACAACGTCTAATTATAACCAGGATTCTGACTGAGACGTCCCTCACTCAGGTTAATTTCTCTTGCTGGAATAGGTAGCAATAATTTTCTAGGATTATAGTCAGGATATCCAAGGTCAACGGCATGAGCACCTAAAATTTCATCTGCCACGCCGAATCTAAGCAGGTCAAAGAAACGTTGATTTTCAAAAGCTAGTTCTATCCGTCTTTCAGCTAGTAATTCAAGTTTAGTAAGCGAAGAAGGACGGTCCGCTACTGGATCAAATCCTGCTCTTACTCTAACCGCCATATAAGAATTAATGGCCTCCGTATCTGAGGTTTGTGGACTACCTGCTAAAATAGCTTCTGCGTGCATAAGTAATACATCTGCATACCGTAGAACTATCCAGTCATTACCAGCCTGTTGTGGAAATTCTCCATAATAAACTGGAACAGCAGTTAAGTCCGTCCCATTAGGAAGGAATTTTGCTACTAGGGTAGCATTAGAAAATGTGGTAAAAGAAGTAGGCGTTCTATTTCCTCCACCTTGTGCAAAGGCGGCAATTAGATTATCGTTTACGATATTAAGTCCATCTTGTCGACCTTGAGTAGTGGTAAACTCTGCAGAGTAACCTTGGCTTTCTTGAATATTACCAAAGTCATATTCTACCGCAAAAAGAATTTCATTATTTAATTCATCATAAAAAACATCTGGAAAGGTATCTTGTAAAGCATAGTCTCCGCTACTCATAATTGCTTCACATAATGCTTTGGCACCTTCGTAGTCTCGATTTTCTTGCGTAAGATAGACTTTTGCTAAAAGACCTTGTGCTGCTCCTTTTGAGGCTCTTGATCTACTAGAATTGTCTAAAACATCAATGGCTTCTTGTAAGTCTGATTCAATCTGCTGATAGATTTCTGCTGTTGGTATTCTAGTAAAAAGTATTTCATTTTCTTTAGGACCTACTACTCTTGTAATCAGTGGGACATCACCATATAATCTAACCAAGTTGAAGTAAGCATAAGCTCTTAAAAATTTAGCTTCGGCAGTATAACTAGCTTGGTTGTTTTCGTCAGCCACATCGATATATTGTAAGATATTATTGGCTCTAAAAATAACTTCATACATGGACTGATAATAATCCTCTGACTGGAGATTATCAGGGTCAGTAAGGTATCGGTGGAAGTCGGCTCTCGATCCTTCTAAGGTTGCCGTGCGGGTATTATCGCTACGCAATTCGGTTACCATAAATTCAAATTGTACACCTCGATTAACCCGAGTAGTATTTGTTTGGGCACTAACGCTAATTCCTTGAATAGCATCGTAGATACCGACGATTCCTGCGAAGACATCGGCATCAGATTTAAAGAAACTCTCCAATACGATGGCAGAATCGGGTAATGGATTTAAAAAGTCATCTTGACAGGAATTGAAAAGCAATCCTATTACTATAATGATTATATATTTACTATACTTCATTTTATAATTTTTTTAAGATTAAAATTTAAGATTCAAACCAAAAGTTACAGTTCTGAAATTTGGTTTTCCTCCTCTTTGATAGCCATAAGACTGAGGACCTACGCTATTGTCATATTCAGGGTTGAAGCCTGTATAGTCATCAGCTGTTTGATAAAACAGGTTTTGACCAGAAGCATAGACTCTTAGGTCGGTTAACCCAAAGCGGGATAATTTACTCTTGAAATTATAACCAATATTTACATTTCTCAATGTAAAATAACCTGAATTCTGAATGATATCATTGGTGTGTACTCTTCGTTGTAAGAAGGATTCATCAGAAATAATCCCAGCATCTACTACCTCTTTTCGACTATTTGTTAAACCATTAAATAAAGCAAAGAAATATTCATCACCCATATTTCTAACTTGCCCGCCTAAACTTCCTTGTAGCATAAAAGAAAAATCAAAATCTCCAAATGTAAACTCATTGGTAACACTCCAAATAATGTTAGCGTAAGGATCTCCTAGGATGGTTTTATCTTCGTCTGTAATGAGACCGTCACCATTCAAATCTTTAACGATTACCTCTTCTGACTTTCCGTTGATAGGAAGGTAAGGCGTACTATAAAATTCAGTCGGTAGCTCTTTGTCCACTACAAAACCATAATAAGAAGAGATCGGATTTCCGACTAAGTTAATCCATTGTGAACTTCTACCGTTACGGTCTTCTGTCAGTGCACCATTATTTTCTCCAAAATTGAGTAATACATTTTTGTTGGTGGATGCAATGACGGTAGTACTCCAACTGAACTGATTACTAGCGAGATTTCTAGTTCTAAGTTCAAATTCAAAACCACTATTTTCCACCTCTCCCAAGTTGACAATTCCGCGGGCAAAACCAGTACCATAAGAGACGGGGTTGTTTAAGAGTAGTTGTTCACTCGTTCTAATATAATAGTCTATAGATCCGGTGATTCTGTTGCCGGCAAATCCAAAATCAATCCCAGGGTTGAATTCTCTTGAGGCTTCCCATTGTAAGGTTGGGTTTGCTATAATAGAAGAAATAACTCCTTGCGTGACATTTCCGTTAATAACGGCACCTACAGGCGTCTGCAATGCCAAAGAAGCATAGGCATTTTCTACTTCATTATTATTACCTAAGTCGAAATTCTCATTTCCGGTAAGTCCATAACTGACTCTAAATTTTAATCTACTAACGATGTCATTAAAATTACCTAGGAACTTTTCTTTATGAACATTCCAACCAACAGAAATAGCAGGGAAATTACCCCATTTTGATTGTGGTCCAAAAACGGAACTACCATCTCGTCTAAAAGATGCATTGATTAAATACTTGTTATCGTAAGCGTAATTGAGTCTTGCGAAATATCCAATTTTATTTCTTTCGGAATTAAGTTCTATCGGTAGATCAACAACGGATGCTCCTTCTAAATTTTTGAGCAGATCATTACTGAATCCTCTACCTGTAACGATACTTTCTTCATACTTTCTTTTTTGCACTGTTACTCCTAGTAAGGCACCAATTCCGTGTTTGTTAAAATCTCTATTATACGCTAAGGTATTATCCGAAATTATTCTGGTACGCAATCTATTTTGTAATTGATATAGCGACCGACTTGCTCCGTCACCATGATGTAAGACGCCATCATATCTAGTTCTTTTACGACTCTCTAAGGTCACACCTAGAGATGTTTTTGCGACTAGTCCTTTTGCGATTTTATATCTTAAGTAGGTAGAGCCTAATAGTTTGCTTTTAAATTCGTAGTGCTCTCTTTCTATAAATTGTGCATAAGGATTTGTATCTCCGGTGACCCGCGGGGTAGCCGTAGAGGTCAGCTCATCTGTCGTGTCAATATCTATTCTTCTGAGATGATCTTCCAAGAAATAATCTCCAGCTTCTACATTAGGATATTCAGCTCTATCCACATAATCAAGTGTTTCTTCCGTATGGTAAATGGGGAGCCACGGTGATTGTCTAAGTGGATTGTGCACAGAAGAAGTAGGTAGTGCTCGTCTTTTTGAGTAAGAAGGGGTAACGCTTACGCCAAATTTTAGATTTTTGGACATCTCGGTACTCATCTTTAATTTTCCTGAGTACAATCGGTAATCATCCGTGATGACAACTCCTTGATCACCAACGGTTCTGAGTGATGCACTGAATTTTGTATTGTCACTTCCACCTCTAGCAGAGAAAGAATGACTGGAGATATTTCCACCATCAAGGAATACATCCTGCCAATCACGATCAATCCCCGTAACGGCAACTAGTTGTTGCATGTATTGAGTTGGATTAGAAAGTGAGCCTGTTTCAGCTAATTCTTTTGCGGCCCAATCGGCTACACTTTTTTTGTAAATTTCACTTCCAAATGCTTCCTTTCGACCAAAATAAGTTTCATAACTAAATTTGGTTTTCCCTGATTTACCACTTTTGGTCGTGATTAGAATCACCCCATTTGAACCTTCGCTACCATAAATTGCCGCAGAGGCAGCATCTTTTAAAATTTCAAAGGATTCAATATCATTCATATCTAAATTTCCTAAAAAGTCAGGATCTACTACGATTCCATCTACCACGACTGCTGGGCCTGAATCTGCGTTTACAGATCCAAATCCTCTGATAGTAATCGTAGGAGCAGCACCTGCTTCAGAAGTTGTATTTTGAATATTTACACCAGATACCTGACCAACCAACGCATCATCTACTCTGGCTACGGCGATTTGATCTAACTTTTTATTTTCAACTTTGGACACAGATCCTGTTAAGTGCGATTTTTTCTGAGTACCATATCCAACAACCACAACTTCGTCAATCAATTCTACGTCGGGTTTTAAAATAATATTATAAGTAGCATCAGCACCAACCGTAACTTCTTGTCCTTTGAAACCTGTATAGGAGAACACTAAAATATCACCAGTATTTGCTTCAATGGTATACTCTCCATTAATGTCAGTAGCGGTTCCTTGCGTGGTTCCTTTGACCACTACCGTAACACCAATTAACCCTTGACCATCTTCGCCAGAAATGACCGTTCCTGTAATTTTTTCATCCACTTGTAAAATAGAAGATGCCTCTAGCAGGTAACTGTTTTCACCCGCTACGGCGGTAAAACTAAACAGCATGACCAACAGTGGAATAATCAGGTTGGAAGTCTTAAATGAGGTGGTTAATTTCATATTCATAATTTAAGTTTTGATTGATTGATTTAATTTGATTGCTTAACTCAACTCATTACGAGCAGGTTTTTTCTAAATTATTGATAATAGGGTATAGTGCTATCTTCCTTAAAAAAATAGAGACTCCCAGTTAAAAAAGCGTTCACTTTTTTAAATTTTTACCGAAATAGCAATATATGCTAACTTATATGATAGTTAGAATTCTTAGGATTTGAGCTAAGATTTAGCCTTGTAGAAGCGAATTTAAGTTTTTATTAATTCTTTTAATTGGTGTTTTTTATCATTGACAGGTTTGATTAAGTGATTATATCTGTATCGTATTTATTTCGAAATATTTCGTTTTAGATGTACACTAAAATCTACGACCTCTTTTAAATGATGTTTCATGGCTAAAGCCGCCTGTTCTTGGTCTTGGTTGATGATATGGTTTAGAATATTTTGATGTTCTTTCAATGCTTGATTACTACGTCCATCTTCACAAATATTCAACTCTTTAAAATTGTTGATAATATCTGGTGTAATAATCAACATCAATGACTTTAGCACTGAATTTTTGCTCGCTTCTGCTATTTTTAAGTGAAACATCAAATCTTCTTCAACTGCCTGCTCATTATTAAGTACTTTCTGTTCATAAGCAATTAAGGCATTTTGCAAGTCTACTATATCATCTGGGGTCCGTCTTTGCACCGCAAGTTTGGTTGCTTCAACTTCTAATAATACTCTAGTTTCTACTAAAGAAGCGAAATCACTGTTTTCAATTCTAAGGACATCTGTAATTAAGCCTTCCAACGCGGTAATTCCCATACCGGAAACAACGGTTCCACTTTGGGGTAGGGTTTTTAGAATACCATAAAATTCTAATTTCCGAATAGCATCTCTGACTAGGGTGCGACTAACGCCTAATCGCTCTGCTAATTTTCTTTCGGGAGGTAACCGGTCTCCAGCCGTTAACTGACCAGAGGTAATCAAGTTTCTAATTTGACGGATAATCTTATCAACAGGTGTTTCTACATTGATTTCACTAAAATTTTCAAGCATCTTTAAGATATGTTTTCTGTGAAAATTCACCATTTAATTGGTATACCAAAAAATTGGTTGACCAAAAGTAGCGAATTATATTGGATTTCAAAATTTTTTTTCTATAATTTTTGACTTCTTTGGTTTATTCAAAATTTACATATTGAATATTTTGTCAGTTCGCCTATAAATGTACAAAAAATTGGGAAACCTAAATACAAGGTCTCACCTTAATTAAATTTAGACAAATAAAAATAAATTGGTCATTCTGGCATTTTAGTCTATATTTGACCCACTCAGATTGGTTAACCAATTTTAAAACAAATATAATGAAAAAATATATTATTTTTATTTTAATTTCTTTTTCTATTCTTGCTTGCCAGGATGTTTCTTCGGTAGTTAGTGGAAAAAAGGTAAGTAATGCCGCAGAATTGCAAGACGCTATGGCTCAGGCGAAGCCAGGAGATCATATTATCATGGCCAATGGTGTTTGGAAAGACATAGCGATTAATTTTGTTGGAAAGGGAGAGCCTGACAACCCCATCAGCTTGCAGGCAGAAACCCCCGGAAAGGTATTTATTGAAGGAAAATCCTATTTAAAGTTTGCTGGGGAATATTTATCGGTCGATGGTTTATATTTTAGAAATGGATATACGCCCACTAATTCGGTGATCACTTTTCGGATGAATGAAGATTCGCTAGCGCATCATTGTAAGGTCTCCAACTCCGTCATTGAAAACTTTAACCAACCTCAGCGGGATACAAAGGATCATTGGGTAGAATTTTGGGGAAGACATAATGTTTTAGAAAATTGTTACTTGACTGGAAAATCAAATCAAGGACCAACCCTACGTGTTGATATTAAAGGGAATGAAAGCATCAATAATTACCATCAAATTGTTCATAATCATTTTGGACCTCGTCCTCGGAAAGGAGGCCCACGGGCAGAGACGATTCAGATTGGTGATAGCTATACTTCCATTTCTCCTTCTTACACGAATGTCTCCAATAATTTATTTGAAAGATGTAATGGGGAAGTAGAAGTGATTTCTAGCAAGACTAATTTTAATGAGTTTAGAAACAACGTGTTTTTTAAGTCAGAAGGTTCTCTTGTTACAAGACACGGAAATTATTGTACCATCGATGGTAATTATTTTATTGGTGATGATAACAATAATATCGGAGGTGTTCGATTGATTGGTACGGGACACTGGGTGACCAATAATTATTTTTACAACTTAAAAGGAGAAGCATTTAGAAGCCCTTTGGCCGTAATGAATGGTATTCCTAAATCTTCCCTAAACAGATATATCCAAGTAACCGATGTTGTTGTGGCTTATAATTCTTGGATCAATTGTAAATCTCCGCTACAATTTGGCGTCGGTACGAACATCAGTCAGGCTGAAGTATTGCCGCCTTCTGAAATTCGATCGGCTAGACCGATTAGAACGACGGTGGCTAATAATATTATTTACAACGAAAAAGGAGACGATAGCCCTCTGGTGGCCCACGATAAGATCGATGGAATAGATTTCCAAAATAATTTTATTAATAATCAAAACACGGATTTTGAAAAAGTCGAAGGTATTATTGTTAGTAAATTTGGTGTAGAAAAAGTGACCGACGAATTCTATGTGCCTACGGGGCTTCCGGATAATGAACCATTTGTAGGATTTGAATTTGAAAAAATTGAAAAAGATCTGTTGGGTAATCTGCGTAAAGACCAGAATGCGGCAGGGGCAACCATTGGTGGTAGCGCAAAAGACCCGTTACTTTTGGATAAGTCAAAGTATGGCCCATCATGGTTTTCAGACGAAAAACCTGCCATGAATCAACAAACACATTCGGTAGCCAACGCTGCGGAATTGGTTGAAAAAATTGCTGCTGCCAACGCTGGTGATATTATTGAATTGGCGGCTGGAACCTACTCAGTTAGCAACGCTTTGGTCATTAATAAGCCACTTATTATTCAGTCTAAAGCATCTGAAAATAAATCTAGTATTGTTTATACAGGAAAAGCAGATACACCGTTATTTGAATTGCATCCGCGAGGAGATTTGAATGTAAAGCAGGTGAAATTATCTGGTGGCAATCAACAGATGGCTTTTGCTTGTTTGAAAAAAAATATGTCAAGCCTGTATAATTTATCTGTTGAGAATGCCGAAATTGACGGATTTAAGTATGTGCTAAAAGCCTACAAAGAATCTTTCGCCGATGAGATTACCTTTGTCAATACGACTATTAAAAATTGTCAAAATGGAATTGAACTATCCGAAGAGACCAATGATAAAGGCGATTATAATACGGAGTTTTTAACCATCGAGAATTGCCAGTTTGAAAATGTAAAAGCCAACGTCATTGATTATTACCGAGGTGGATATGACGAATCTACCATTGGTGGAAATTTAAAAGTGCACAATAGTAGTTTTACTAAATGTGGTAGCCAAGAACCGAACGGCATTCTATTAAATACCCGTGGAATTATTAACGTAGATATTTCAAACAATACTTTTTCAAATAATTCGGTGAAGCTCGTTGCCTTGCTTTGGGGCGCAAAAAATAATACACACGCAGATAATAAAATATCAAATTCTGGTAAGATCGTAGTGGAAGAAAACCTGAAATTGAAGTTGATGTATTAAGGATTTTCCAGTTTCTATTTTTGAAAAAAGAAGACAGGTGTTTAAACTTAAACACCTGTCTTTCCATTTATTTCCTCTCTTTATTTTTAATTACGTCCTCTTCCCCCTTTTTGAGGTTTTGGTGCATTTTTAAATTCTTCCTCTGTTATAAATCCATCTCCATCTTTGTCTATTTGAGGAAATCTCTCTCTCAATCGATCATCAACTTCTGTTAAGGCTAGCATGCCATCCTTATTAGCATCCATCTTAGTTAGTAAATCTGCAAATTGGGGTCGTTCTCGCTTACTTCTTTTTCCTTCTCCTCTTTGGTTAGCTGGTGAATTAACGGTGGAACTTTGCGTAGTAGTGGTAGGAGTCGTTGTTTTTTGTGAACAAGCTGCTAAGCCAAGGGTCAAAACGCAGACCGCTAAACCGTTTAAAATAAATTTTTGCATCCTTTTTTAATTTAGTAGTTATACAATTTTTCCTTTAGACATGGTAGAATTTGAAATCCTTCGTTGAAAGAACATTTTCTTGAAAAAACTAATATTTAAACCTTATTATTTCGAATAAACTCACTTAAACGAGCCATCCTTGCTTTTGATGCTAGCAATAGAGTGAATTCCTATCCTCCGATAAAAAATGTCAATTATTTTTTGTCCCAAATATGATAGAAATACCCTGCAATTGTTTGTCTATTTAACCTAAAGAAGAATGACTTGGGTGATTTGCTATGTCACGTTTGCGTTATTTATTGAGTGCGTTTAACGTGGCTGGCAAAAATATTGATATTAGACTAGTCAAACCTTCATTTTCCTTATCCAAACATAATTTGAAAGATTACTGATTTTTAAAGTCGTTAATCGTTCATCATTCTCCAATAGAAGGTCACCCATCCTTTAGACTTTATTAAAGTGACTAGATTTAAGCTCGTTAATAATGTCAAAAATTGAAAAAAACTTTTCTCTATTAATTTTAGTATTCCTATTTCTAGGAATGAGTCTTCCAGCTCAAGCCGGGTTTTATGGATGGTTAAAGCATTTATTTTCCAATGAAAAAATCACCATTACCACTAGCAATACACCAGGTTGTATTGATGGAAACGCCTTTGAAGATTATAATAGTAACGGGGTAGGTGATACTTCTGAACCCGGAATTAAAGATATTCAAGTAGCAATTTATAATCAAAATAATACGCTTGTAGGGGCTACCAATACAGATAATAATGGTGATTGGGAAATTTGTAGTTTGACGGATGGGGAAACCTATCGAGTCGAATTTATTATGCCAGATAGTATTGCTGCTTGGGCAACGCCTACGCATAACGGAATTGACAATGGCACAGAAGTACAGTTTGTTACTGCTCCTAATTCTGCCAATTTTGGTTTAAGCAGCCCTGCTGATTTTTGCGAAGAAGATCCTGAATTATTAGTTACCTGTTTTGTAAATGGAGCTTATAATGCTCCGGCTTTAGTAAATGAAGTCGCCATTGCGAGACTTACTTATAGCAATTCGGCCGATGAAGATGGTAACGTCAATGGAACTACTGCCGAAGCGAATGATCCGTTTACCGAGTCTGTGATTTATACGCCGGCCAAACCTACACCGACCATGGTGGCGGCCTATAGTGAGGTAGGTACCGTCTGGGGGATGGTTAAGTCAGAAACACAAAATAAATTATATTCAGCTAGTTATATCAAATCAGGAACAAGTCTAGGACCTGGAGAAAGTACCGGAGCTATTTATGTGACGGACAATCCTGATGGAACACCTACCACAACTACTTATGTAGATTTGAATGATGTTTTTGGAGGAAATTTAGCAGGCGTAAATCCACACCCTGTGGCCACCACTGATTTTTATTGGCCCCATGACACCACTACGAATATACATATTGGTAAAGTCGGATTAGGGGATATGGACATTTCGTTAGATGATAGCTTACTCTATGTAGTAAACTTGAATAATAGAAGGTTATATCAGATTCCGACTTCCGGCAATTTAAACAGTTCAACGATCCAATTTTTTGATATTCCTACGGTTGGCTTACCTACCGTTACGGATGCCAGTGGAACGCCTGGTACTTGTCCGCCCGCAGATGTAAGACCATTTGGAACTGGCGTCGATAAGCAAGGAAATGTGTATGTCGGAGCGGTTTGTTCTTGTGAAAGTATTTCAGCGGGAATGGATGCCCAACCTAATAATGCTTCTTATCAATTAACGGCTTATGTATGGAAATTTGATGGCACTAATTTTACATTAGTATTAGATGAAAGTCTTCGTTTTAATAGAGATCCAAGTTGGGCAAATACCACTTATAATACTTATGACAGTCATATTGAAGCACCAGGAGAATATCATAGAGATTGGGAACCTTGGTCTGACCTGACAGTCGCGTACGGTACCCAACCAGATCAGAATGAGCCGATGCTCTCAGATATAGAATTTGATAATGATGGAAACATGTTGTTAGGTTTTAGAGATAGGTCGGGTGATATTCAAGCAATCTATGGTGGGTTTACCACTAGTGGAGATATTTATAAAGCTTGTGCCAGTGGTGCTGGAACTTGGCAATTTGAAGATAATGGCGCTTGCGGTGGGACGACCACTGGTGGAGCTAATAATGATCAAGGACCTAATGGTGGAGAATTCTATTTTGAAGACATTCAAGGTGATGGAATTGCGAATAGTGGAAACGGAGGACTTTTGTCCATCGCTGGTAAAGGACAAGTAGTGAGTTCTGCTACGGATGCCGTATTTAAAGATTCTAATGGGAATAATATTTTTGCCCCCAATGCCGCAGGGATTCAAGTCTATGATAATTCGAATGGAACATTGGTAGGTACTTATAATTTTTATGAAGCAGATAAAAGCTACTCTGTTATTAAAGCTTCTGGTATAGGTGACGTGGAAGCATGCTGTATGGCAGCACCGATAGAGATTGGTAATTATGTTTGGTTTGATGAGTTTTTAAATGGAATTCAAGATGCCAATGAAACTGGGGTGGAAGGAATGATCGTCCAACTTTATGATGCGGCTGGTACCTTAGTCGGACAAGATACTACCGTCAATGGTAATTATTATTTTAATCAATACAATGTTGATCTTACTGGAATTAGTGTAGATGGAAGTGGTATCTCTACACCCAATACTGCTTGGAGTGGGGTAGATTATGCGACCCAATATTTTATGGTTTATGGAGCAGGTCAATTTGCCAATAATGAAATTACCGTGGCAAGTGGTAATTATACGATTTCTCCTCTGTTTAATGTAGGAGCTAACGATCATATTGATTCTGATATAGATGGTAATAATCTTACCTCCAGTAGCCTCGGATCGATACCAAATGGATTACCATTTGTAGATATGACCACCACCGCAACAGGAAGTGGAATGCATAATTTTGATTTAGGTATAACCTTTCCGCTGACCACGATCGGAAACCGTGTTTGGATGGATGAAAATACGGACGGTATCCAAGATGCTGGAGAACCTGGAATTCCAGGCGTTACGATAGAATTAGTCAATGGTGTAAACGCAGTTATTGCCACCACCATGACCGATGCCAATGGCGGATATTTATTTAAAGGGGTCATTCCCAATACCTATACCGTTCGGGTAGCATCTGGAATTCCAACCGCCTTAGATAATCCTATTTATGATGAAGACAATGGAACCAGTTCACCAGACGAAGCAACGAGTGTAACGGTAGGAGCTGAGGGAGAATATTTAACGGCAGACTTTGGATATAATTATGTTTCTAAAGCGGATACCGATGCACCAAGTTCCATGACGGAAACAGGTGCCTTAGGAAACCGCGTATGGAATGATGCGGATGGCGATGGAAGACAAGATGCTGGTGAAGCAGGTATTCCAAATATCTCGGTTAACCTTTACAGTGACCCTGAAAATGATGGCACCTTTACCAACCTAGTTACCTCTACTACCACCGATGCCAATGGACATTATATTTTTGACAATTTAGCGCCAGATGGTTATGTAGTCGAAATAGATGAGACCACAGTTAGTGGGGCTGGATTTGTTACCACACCTACGGATGACCCAGATGAGGATGCCAATAATATCAGTGATCCAATTATTATTGCACCGGGAGATGTCTGGTTAGGAGGAGATTTTGGATACAATAGTGTTGGAGACCCTGCGGATATTGGCAGTACGGTATTTGTGGATGTCGATGCCGATGGAGCGTATAGTGTTGTCAACGATATTCCACTGGGTGGCGTGACCGTTGCGTTGATCGATGATACCAATGGCAATGGTGTGTGGGATAATGGAGAAGGTGTCGTTGCTACCACCAAAACTGCGGCAGATGGAACGTATTTATTCCCGGATTTACCGGCAGATACTTATGTGGTTCAGGTAACGGATGTAGATAACGTTCTTAATAATTTAACAAACAATGCAGACCCAGATGGTGGGAATGATCATTTCAGTGGGGTAGTTCTAGGTGCTACGGATGCGTTGACAGAAAACTTTGGTTATGTGCCGGCTGGACATGTAGCGGGTCAGAGTTTTATTGGAAATTTAATTTACTTAGATTCGGATGGAAATGGCGGTTATACCACGGGGGAATCCGGTATTGAAGGAGTTGCCGTAGAACTATTAGATGGAGCAACGAATGCGGTGTTAGCCACGACCGTGACGAATGAAAATGGATTATATTTCTTCGGAAACTTAGCGGCCGATGACTATAAAGTCAAAGTAGTTACGACGACAGTTCCTAGTGGTTTGACCAATAGTGTTGATCCCGATGGAGCAGCTCCTGGAGACGATGAAACGAATAGTTTTGCCTTGCCAGCGAGTACGGGTGACTTAACCAAAGATTTTGGTTATACGGCTACTATACCGTATGATATTTCCGGAACTATCTGGGAAGATTCCGATGCAGAAGGAATCTTAGATGGAACAGAGACCAATCGTTTTGAAAATGTAAGTCTAGCATTACTAGAGGCGGATGGTAATATCATGGCAACCACTACGACGGATGCTAGTGGAAATTATTCCTTCAAAAGTATTCCAGATGGAACGTATACGGTGGCAGTAACCGACGTAATGGAAGTATTATCCAATCAATGGCATAGCCTTGGAACGGATAGTGAAAATGATCCGGTCAGTGTAGTTGTCAGCGGATCGGATCTGACGAATATTGATTTTGGATATTATTCGAAGCCTGCTGCCCTTGGTAATTTCGTTTGGGATGATATCAATGCCAATGGAATTCAAGATGATGGTGAGCCAGGATTGAGTGGTGTTGTCGTGACCTTAGCGATTGATTATAACAATGATAGCACGCCTGACGTGACGGTGGCAACCGTAACAGGTGCTACGGGTTATTATGATTTTGGAAATCTCTTATTGGACGAAGACTATAACGGTGATGGAACTGGTACCGAACCTACTTACACGTTAAGTGCCGCCTCACCAATCGGTTATATGAATACGGTGATTGATGCGAATTCAAATGCGAATGACAAAGAAGATGCGGATGATCCCGCCGGAGTGGTGGCTGCCGCAATCCAAGGAGCAGGAGATGTCAGTACAGAGACGGATCCGAATTCTGAAACGACACCGGCTACCTTTGATTTTGCTTTTAGAACCATTCCGTTACCCGTAACATTAACGGAGTTCAGAGCAAGAGAAAGAGGATGTGAAGTTGAATTATTTTGGACCACTGAAAGCGAGGAAGATTTCGCACATTTCGAACTAGAGTGGAGCGGGAATGGTCAAAATTTTAGCACCCTTGAACGGGTAAAAGCGAGAGGAGGAAATTTCTCACAATACTATCAATATAAAGATCGGCAAGCAGCGGCCTTTAATTATTACCGATTGAAGATGATAGACTTAGACGGTAGTTTTGAGTATTCCAAAGTGATTCAAGAAAGTATAGATTGTCAATACAGTAGTGAATTAACCATTTATCCAAATCCCGTAAGTCCTTATGATCCAGTTTTGAATGTGAAGTTTTATTCTAAACGATCAGAAGCCCAAATTCAAATAACCGATATGCTCGGAAGGGTAGTGAAGCGGATGACCTTGGGAGTGGCTCAAGATCTGATTAATACCATTCAAATGGATATCTCTGACCTTCCTTCTGGTAATTATACCATGAAGGTAGTAGGGGATCGGACCTCTAAAATATTTACTATACAGGAATAATTTTTTGCGTAGAAATGATTCTTGAGATAGCTATCTTCCATTAATTTTGGAGGTAGCTATTTTTTTTTGAATTATGAAATGTATTTTCAACCTCAACCTCAACAATAAATTCAATTTTCCTTTTTACGTAAAAACCTGTTCAATCTTTTCACAAACCCATATTTTTCTAACGAATTTTAAATTTCCTTTTTTTCTAACGACGCAATAGTCTGATAAGTGAAAGTCTATATTTTTGATAATGTCGGTAATATCTGAGGTAGATACGATGACCAAGCGATTTGCTATGCTTGCTGCTGCAGCTATTATGTGTTGAATATCTTGATTGGTCGCCTTGCTTAACAAGTTGTAGGGCAAGTCAATAATAGCCGCATCATAGCTTTTGGTGATATCCTTGATGTCAGAGCGATATACCGTTGCGGTATAATGGAAGTGCGCTAGATTTCTTCGGGCATCTCGGCATAATTTCCAGTTGATGTCACAACCTTCGATCTTCCTGCCTGCGAAACACGCTTCTAGTAAGATGGTCCCTGCGCCACAACAAGCATCGAGTACCGTTTTTTCTTGGTTGGCATTTCCAGCAATATTGACCAGCGCTTTGGCAATATTTATATGGATCGAGTTGCTGTAAGAACAAGGTTTTTGTTGATGTTTTTGCCAGGCAAATTTATCTTTGACCAAAATCCCGAAAACCCAGATCCCCTCGTAATGGCATAAAGCATACGTGGTGGTGGGCTGATAATAATCAGGTTCGCCATCAATACTAAAACCGATATCTTTTAATTTTTCTAGCCGCTGCTTGTATTTTGTGGTATCTCCTTCGATAACTATATACTCTACCTTAAACCCGTCGATACAGATGTTTTCCTTTTTGATAGCCTCGATTAAGGACGCATAATCTCCAGAAAATAAAATGACCGCCAATCTATTTTTAATAAAAGCACTATACGAAGGTGCTATTTTTACATCAGAAAAAAGTAATTTGTTTTTATCTTCTTGCTTGAAAATGGATCTGGATTCTAGTTTAGATAACTCTCGTTCTGTATTATCATAAGTAAAGGAGTATAAATATTTTTTGATTTGCATGGTATCTCGTCATTGATATGCTTGGGTTAATTCGGTGGTGGGATCGATGGTAAGATACTATTTTAAATTAAATTTGTGCTTTTCTAAAGCAATCAACAAGATTTCTGTTAGTGCTAAGGAGTGCTAGCTGACTACTTGATTGGTTACCAAACGGATAATAATGATTGACGAAGACAATCTCCTCCTTGTCGATGATGTAGGGATTTTTGCTATTTTCATCTGGATTGAGTTTGGTGATTTTACCGTTTTGATTTTTATCTTCAAAGAGAATTCTAACATTGCCTAAATGATCGGTTAGTTGAAATTGGTAGCGGAAGTGTAGGTAAATTTAAAAAAATATTTAAAGAAAAAAGATCCTGACTTCTCAGGGGCTTTTAATGTTTTTGCTTCTGATGATTACATTTTTACTTAACTTTTTGTCTGCTCACAGCATAGGCTATTATTTTATGATTGTTTTTATTTAAAAAAAGAAAGCTCTGATATTTTCTTTAAAATTTTAGGACAGTCTTTTCCGAAGCTAATTATCTCAACCATTCCTGTTTTTGATTCCATGTTATCTGCGTCTAATTGATACATGAAAAAATCAGAATATTGTTCAACAAAATCAGAAATTTCTAAAGGATTGTTAATGGTAGAAATATTACGATTGAATTCCTCTTTATGTTTATCATTAAAGATATAAAGCTCAGCCATCACTTGATTAGTCATATCATCTAAAATATCTTCTATCTTCAAAATACAATTGATCTCTGCTACCCCCCAATAACTAGATAGAAAAAATGGTACTGCCTTTTGTAAGAACGACTTTGAATTAAATTTATCAATCCTAATAAATTTAAAATCTCTTTTTTTCTCTATTGATTTAAGATCGCCTTTAGACAAACCTCCCATGCTTGCCACATAGCAACTAAAGCCTATTTCATGAAGGTTTACTTGTGAAATTTGCTTTAGTCGATATTTAGCCTGGGTCCATTCTACATCTCTCACCTTTTTGTTCATGCTTATTCTTTTATTTAGGCTTTGTTTTATCTAAATGAAGATTAAAGCTGGATTACCACCAGCTATGATATGCAATCCTGGAGCTTGAGTAGACATTTCTCCAAATTCATCTACATAGGTTTCTACTTCCCACCAAACCAAGGGTTACTCGACCGACCACCGAATTGCATCCCAAACGGATAATAATGATTGACGACGACAATCTCCTCCTCGTCGATGATGTAGGGATTTTTGCTGTTGCTACCTTCTGGATTGAGTTTGGTGATTTTCCCATTTTGATTTTTATCTTCAAAGAGAATTCTAACATTGCCCAAATGATCGGTTAATTGAAATTGGGAGTGGTGTAAACAAATTCTTTGATTTTTTAATGCCTTTTATTTTGCGTTGCGACTTGTGGTCTCACAACGGGCTACGTTTTTTCTCTTAATTCGAAGATAAAAAAACAATATTTCTTAAGCTTTTAGATAAATGTTTTTTTAATAAAATTTTATATTCTAAATCTGTAAATTTGTTCTGAATAATTTTAGCTTTTTCCTTTTGATCAATTTCAGGAACAAAGGATAACAAACTCCAAATTTGTTTGCCTTTAGATATGGGAGAATTGATGTATAAAAATAAATCAAAAAATTTATGATTTACAGATATTTTGAAAATTATACTTTTGTTTAGCTTACATAAATTCACATAAGATCTCGAAGGTTTATCAAACACAAAATCCTTACTGAAAACTGCCCAAAAATGTTCATTCATCATTAGAGGAATAATTTCAATTTTATGTTCAAACTCATTCCCCATTCTCAAACAACCAGTACACAATCCAAAGCATACTTCAATTGTAAAAAACAGTTTTTGATCATTTTCAAGAATTTGTTCCTTATATACAATAGACTCCCTAAATTTTCTTTTTAAAATATCCTTCCTAATATTTTTTATAATTCTTTCTTCCCATTGAAGGAGTTTACACACATCTAGTAAACAGGTGTATATTATATCTAGAACTATTAATCGTCTTTTTTCCTCTTCTTTTGACCAATATTCATTCAAGTCAATATTTCTCGTAATAAAAAGATTATCAAGGTTCTCTACTAATCTTTCTTCTTTTTGATTAACTATAATATGAATATCCTTGTCAAGGCTAATGAAGTTCCTCATTAAATGGTGTCTAAAAATTAATACTAAAGAGCCCGCTTCTGTATTAAATTTTTTTTTAGGAAATTTTGAATCGTAGCCTGATATAGAAATGTTTCTATTATCATTAATATATTTATCAAACATTAGTTTTTGTTCTTAAAACTTTGACTCTCCTAATTGAAAAGTGTCTAGAATATTATTTATTCAAAAGATTTTGAATTTTTTCAAATGTTTTTATACCATCTCCCTTATATCTACTAGCTGTAGCCCTTGGCCATTGTCCGGTTTTAGTAATAGGCAAAACTTTAAGTTTAAGGTTGTAGCTCATGTATGTCAACTACCTTATTCTTTTTTACCTTAAATGCTAATCTTAAAACATCTATTTGATCATCAAATGAATTATCAGTACACTGATTGCCGGGAGCAACAAAATAACTATACAATTTACCATCTTTTGCATCTAATATTTCATTTGGTTTTCCTAATAGATTCGTCAAATTATTATTTGATTTTCCTAAAAATTCACTTGAGATAATTCCAAGATTATTGTTAAATATATCTAGTCTTAATCCCAAACAACCAATTTCATCTTTCTTCCAATCTAATATTGTTCTTTTTATCTTTGTTTCAGTACAACTACTACAACAATAAAAAATGATGATTATAACATATAATACCTTCTTTCTCATTATTAATATGATTTATTAGTTAAATGACCAATTCCCCATGACAATTTTCCATTTTTAAAACGAACATGCATATTATTAATTACAGCTCCAACGTTGTGAGGTTTAACAACTCTTGTTCTAGGATTTATTGTTCCTCCCTTTGCACCTGGATTTGCTTTAGGGTCATATTGAAATTTAGAATCAACCCAGCTTCCTCTAGCTGCCATTATTTCCGGAGCCCCTTTTCCCCGTTGGTCTCTAGGTGGATGACCATCTCTTGAACCTTGGACTAATCCCATCATATGTCCAAATTCATGAGCAGCGGTGGTTGATCCACTTCCTTGAATATCCTTTAATCTCCATACTCCAGTATTTGATCCAGGTCCTTGTCTACCTCCAGTCATATATGATGGACCTACATCGGTATCAACAACCTTTATATAGTTGTTTTTAAGATCCGTATTACCTGCGATTTCAGCTGCTGTTATATTAGGAGCATAGGAACCTGTAACACTGAATTGCACGGTCCAACCATTTTCAGTTTGCCAAGCTTCTTTATTCCATGCGTTTTGTATATTACTAGCAGTTTGAGTCGCCAATTCATCTGAAGCTGCATCTCCATAAAATATTATATTGGCATTAATTGTTAACGTTTTATTCTCTGAATCAAACACGGGCTCGCCAGAATTCCCTCCTTCGTCAGCCATCTGTCCTCCCACCGCATTATAAGCACTATTCGAACTCACATACCGCCCATCCGGATCAATAAACAACACCGGATTATTCATGACATAATTATACGGTGAGTGCGAGTAGTAACTCTCCGCCAGTGGATCAACACTATAAAACCTCTGCGCACCTTTTTACTCGCGTTCTTCAGTTCTTTGGCAAGACGTTTCTTCTAAAAAATGGATGCTTTTCTTAAACAAACTAAGCTTCAAAGTATAATGTAAATAAAAGAGCCCCTGATTTCTTAGAGGCTCCTTATATTTTCGTTTCTAGACGTGGACGCCTAAACTAGCAACAACGCTTTTTAGTCTTGGTGTTAGAGCGGGTGTCACAACGGATTTAAAACTGCTCTCTTTTACAAATACGTAGATCCTATAAAAAGAGATAAACCAACTAAAAAAAATATAACTCCTGAGTAGATTGGAACTTTTTTTAATTTTGATTGTGAGTTAAACTTGAATATTAGTAAATAATTAATGAAACCAATAATCATATAAAGGATAAATCCTAAAATATTATTAAACGCCAGATCAGGTAAATAAACTCCACAAAATGCCATAAAATAAAACATTTCTGAGGTACTTAGTAATATAATTCCATATACCTCCAGTGAATTATCCGAAGGATAAATCTTTCTATATATAGATAAACAACTCAAATAAAGGTAAAAATACAATTTCAAAATTTTCAGTTTTTTATTGAAGGTACATGGCCTCTCATATTTTGAATAATCCTCTGTTGTCCTTTTAAAGACATGTTATGAAAATTAACCGAAGAAGTTTTTATAAGATAATAAATAGAAGTTATCCCAAAACCACCTTTTCCTAGAGATCCAATCCCTGCTACAGTATCTGAAATTTTTAGACCAACCCCTTGATCAGAGTTCCACGAATTGGCGACTCCTAAAAATGTCAAACTTCCTCCACTAAATTTTAGTACATTACTAAAGTTCATTACGGATGTCCCTTTTAGCGTAATATTTCCAAACAAATTAAATCTTAAATTATTGACTTGATATTTTGAAAGTCCATACCCAGTTAGCCCAAAATTTCTACCAGAAGCAGAAGCTCCAATACTTGATTGCATAGCCCCTCCCATAACTTCTGTTGCCGTCATACTATTTGAACTATTATTTAAATAAAACGACAATGATCCTGGAGATAGTCTTCGTATTCCACCCAAGGTCCAAGTTCCGTCTTCTAGTAAATCGATTGGTCCATCTACACTTTGATAGCTATGGGTTTCTCCAACATATTTTGCATTTTTCCCATATTTATTAACAGCATCTTCTTGACTCGTAACATCTTTACTAAAGGTAAATTTCCCATCAATTTCTACCCAACCATGAGGAATATCGTCACTCTTTTCATTCTTATCCATCTGTCCTCCCACCGCATTATAAGACTCATTCGAACTCACATACCGCCCATCCGGATCAATAAACAACACTGGATTATTCAACGTATAATTATATGGCGAGTAGGAAGCATAACTCTCCGCCAGTGGATCAACAGCCCCCATCTCCCAATCGTGGCATCATACCACCGCGCACCATAATCTGACCAATCTAATCCAAAATCTTTATTAAACTCCTTACCGTTGTAAGTGTAGTCATATCTCCTTCCATTCGTATCGCCAATCCAAGCATTGCTGGGAGGACCACCGAACTGCATCCCAAAGGGATAATAGTGA
>CALFWZ010000067.1 GCA_937928405.1 uncultured Saprospiraceae bacterium | reverse complement strand
GAAGACACCCTTGCCTTTAGCTAGTGATTCCCTCTCTTCTAGGCTCACTCGGGACTTACACCCTATAGTACAGCACCATGTATGGCACACAAAAAAGCCGCAGCTGAATCATCAGCTGCGGCTCTTGTATTTAAAAAATTGCTTGCTATTATTCCACCACTACCTTACGTACCGTAGAAGCAGTTTCACTATTGAGCTGTAGAAAATAAATTCCACTCGGCAGATCTGCTACTGGAATTTCAGTCGTGCTATCTAGCGATAAATCAACTTGAGCATATACCAACTGACCCGTTGCTGACATCAAACGAACATTAACTTTTTCGTTAATCGGTCCTTCCAATTGCAGGGTAAAGAAGTCTTTTGCGGGGTTAGGAAATATATCAACTTTAGCAACGGCTTCCAGATCATCTGTTCCAACTGCATTGCTGATCGTTCCAGTAAAGTTTTCCTCAATAGTAAGATCATTACTATTTCCATTTGAGCCACTACCTACAACGGAAGCAACGTAAAGCGTCACCTCTTCTCCTGATACTCCTTCAGCAGGTGCTGCCCAGTTAAAGGTCCAGTTGACCTCATTATTGGCAAAGTCAATGGCAGGTCGATGTTCTACATATTCCCGTCCATTACTGGCCGTTTCGGTAGTTGGATTTCCTCCAGTAGTTGAGATATCTCCAATATTATTATTGTTCGAATCGAGGATGACTGCTTGAAAACCATTTCTTTGAGCCATGCCATTATTATTACGAACTACCACAGAAATCGTATAGGTCTCTCCAGGAGTGATATCGGTTGGAAAACCCGTCACGGAAAATTCTCCATCCAATCCCAAGGGATTGCTCGGATTATGACAGTTGGTACACGCCCCCTCTCCAGGTGCGCCTGTTCTTCCGTCAGGAGGATTACTCGAAAAAGACATAAACATCGTCCCTACCGCTAGAATCGTAAAAAATAAATAAATAAGTGTAAACTTTTTGGTTTTCATATACAAAATTTAAAGGGTATCTTGATAAAATTATCGTGGCAATAATACGGCTTTAAACCATGAAAAAATGTAATATATCAGACCAAATTCATTTATTTAAGATCACAACGACCTAAACAATAATTTCACTTTTACTCCTCCTTAAAATTTGCTCGAATATAAGTAATCGCTGCCTCTAAACCTCCAAATTGGTGAATCAAATTATTAAGCTCAATTACTGCTTTTTGTCGGCTTACCATCAATGGAGCAAATCGATTTACATCCATCACGGTAATGTTCTTACCAGAATTGACTAAGATTCGCTTAAGCATATTTTGGAGTTGACGAATATTACCAGCATAATTTACCTGTTGTAAAGCATCCATCGCTTCTTTTTCTATCGAAGGATAAGACCATCCTAACTGTTTCGCAAATCCTTCCACAAAATAATTGACTAATTCGGGAATATCTGCTCGTCGCTCATTCAAGGAAGGTACTTGAATAACCAGTTCTTCTAAACGATAAAACAAATCCTCTCGGAAGGTTTTAGCCTGAATCATTTCTAGCAGGTTTTTATTGGTCGCTGCAATGACGCGTACATTTATTCTAATTTCACAGTTCCCCCCCACTTTTGTAATCTTATGTTCCTGTAGTACCCGTAGCACCTTAGCTTGTGCGCTCAGCGACATATCTCCGATTTCATCCAAAAAAATAGTTCCACCTTCCGCTTGCTCAAACAATCCTACGGTCTCTTTGTTGGCACCAGTAAAAGATCCTTTAGTATGTCCAAACAATACACTCTCAATTAACTCGGTGGGAATCGCTGCACAATTAACCTCCACAAATCTCTTTTTATTTCGCAGACTCAATTCATGAATAGAGCGAGCTACTAATTCTTTTCCTGAACCATTCGGGCCAGTAATCAAAACCCGAAAATCCGTAGGTGCCATCCGACTTATCTCTTCTTTCATAGCCATAAACTTGGGGGAGCTACCGATCATTTCAGGGCCCTTCGATTTACTTACCTTTGACATCGGACCAAGTTTAGGGGAACGCAATTTAAGTCCTTCTAAACGATTGGGCTGCAAGGCATTCGCTATCATGGTTAGCAATGGCTCTATATCAAAAGGTTTATCAATATAACTAAACGCTCCTTTTAGCTTTACTGCTTTAGCCGTTCCGCTCCGCCCGTGTGCAGACATCATGATGATCGGAATTTTCAGTTTCAGGCGATTTAATTTATTCAAGACTTCCAAACCATCCATACCCTGCATCTTGATATCTAGTAAAATTAAATCAAAACTTTCTTGCGTGATAATTTCCAAACACGCCTTACCCGACGCTACCGACCAAACGGCATAATTACGGGTTTCCAAAATCTCTGTAAGAATACGACGGATGCTCCCATTATCATCCACAATTAAAATTTTAGTCATTGGAACTCTTTTTAAATGTGATAGTCTGAAAATAAATACTTAGTAGGGTCAACTTCTTTATCCATCAACGTCGAATTATACGTTATGGCTATGGTAGACTTAACGGTCGAAACAAGTCTTTTTATTATCTTGATTGGGAATGCATTATCTCATGGATAAAAAATAAAATGCTTATTCCAACTTAGAATAGAATTTCTATACTCGAAAAAATGAGGCTTCATTAAAATCGGATCGGCAAAACAAATATACAATTTAAATATATAATAAACAATAAATTTACTTATAAAAATAAATTCCTTTTAAAATTTCTGAAAAGTAGCATGGAAGCAGATGGTGGGAATATTGAATATTGACTCACAGTTATTGGCAGGTCTCAAATTTAAGAAAAGAACTCTAGCTTTTACGACAAAAACTCAATCAAATATTCGTTATTGAAGATTTCAACCACCTATCGTTTCTTCTTCTTTTTATTATTTTGAAGCTTATCCCCTCTCGTCTTTCGTTTTTTATATTTTTTAGCAAGCTCACGTCGGTATTTCCCACCAAGATTGGTCTTACTATTTTTGGCACTCTTTTCATGAAAAGCAGGTCCAGCTAAATCCTTTCCGCTGTTTCTATTATGATTTTTATGCTCTCCTGGCTTTTTCCGTTCTTCAGGAATTAATTGGGTAGCTTTTTCGAGATGTTCGGGTAAGCTGCCCAATGGAATTTGATAATCCATCAATGATTCAATGGCTTCCTTGGCGGGAATTTCTTTTGGTGTGTATAACAAAATGGCATCTCCCTCTTTTTCAGCTCTCCCTGTTCGACCAATCCGATGCATATAATTTTCTGGATACGTAGGAACATCAACATTTATCACGTGACTGATTTGATCTAAATCCAATCCTCTAGCCATCACGTCTGTGGTCAATAAAATTCGGATCGCTCCCTCGTCAAATTGCCGGATGGTACGAATACGATAGTTTTGAGATTTATTAGAATGGATAATGCCCATTTCCGGTTCGTAGATTTCTGAAAGATATTCAAACATTCGATCCGCATTCTTTTTACTAGAAGTAAAGATGAGTACTTTTTTAAAAACTTCAATCTCCGCTAAAAGTTCTTTGATCAAATTTCCTTTGGTATAAAAATTTGGCAATTCATAACAAATCTGTGCGATATTATCCAGTGGCGTTCCACTTACGGCAATCGCCACTCGGACAGGATCAAAGAAAAAATCGGTGATTAGCTGATCCACCTCTTCCGTCATCGTGGCGGAAAACATAATATTTTGTCGACGCTCCGGTACCAGTTCAAAAATATTGGTAAGTTGAAAAATAAACCCTAAATCTAGCATTACATCCACTTCATCAATAATCAGTTTATTAATTTTATTGAGTTTGAGCGAACCAGCCAACGCCAAATCATATAATCTTCCAGGAGTGGCCACCAACACATCGCATCCTTGCGCCACCAGATCTTTTTGGGTATTCATATTCGTTCCACCATAAACGCCCATGATCCGCGTATTCGAATACTTGGTCAACAACTCCGCCTGTTCAACTACTTGTAAAACCAGTTCGCGGGTAGGCACTAGAATGAGAATCCGAGGAGCTAGTTGTTTGCTAAACTTTAAATCCGTTAAAACAGGTAATAAAAAAGCGAGGGTTTTTCCAGTCCCCGTTTGGGCAATCCCCACAATATTTTTTCCTCCT
Source organism: uncultured Saprospiraceae bacterium (assembly GCA_937928405.1). Classification (GTDB taxonomy): domain Bacteria; phylum Bacteroidota; class Bacteroidia; order Chitinophagales; family Saprospiraceae; genus JALZUU01. The sequence goes on along the minus strand of CALFWZ010000067.1, from coordinate 43,850 downwards.
CTAATAATAGAAAAAGTCTCTGCCTGAATCGGCGTCGGGTCGGTAAAACCAAGGTCGTCGATGGCATTGCGTAAGAATTTATTAAGCGGCAGATCTGCGAAGGTCATTTTTTTGAGATTATTGACTATTAGTTAGCGTATTTAATTTAGGGAATTAGAAAATAATAAACTACGCACCTGATGGTTTCTTTTTCCTTCATACTGCGTTGAAAAAACTATTTTATTTTAATCCTGATTTGCTGATCGGTATTGCTGAAAGAAAATTGGGCTTCTTCAAATTTTGGAGGTCCAAACATACCTCTAGCATTATTGGAAAATCCATACGGTTCCTTAGGAATTTTCATAAAATTGGCATCCATTTCTCCATTGTTATTTTCATCATGATACAAACTGATCGCGTAAGTTCCATATGGTAAATCCGCGATTTTCAGTGTTACTACTCCCGACTGATCCACTGCTTGTTGGACACTTCGATAAGTAATTTCTGATAGAAAATTATCCGCTTCTGCGTAAACAGCCAGCATGATTTTCCCTTTATTTTTCTTGACATTTTCTATGGAAATCAGCAAAGTACCTTCTGAAGTCGTATCCGGTGGTGCAATTAGACTGATCAAACTAAAAATCCAAAAAAGTAATTTCATATTTTAAATGAATTTTCTGCAAAGATAACCTTTTTATGGTGAGGGAATTGCCTTAAACATTTACTAAACTTCAGACTAAAAAATTGGTCGTTTGCTTGAATTTCTCTCTAGTTTATTAACGTTTTTAAGCCAACACTCCCGTTTACCAAATTAAATAATCGTAGTGCTAAATGAAGAAAGCGATCCTCTAGTTTACCAAACGTTAAAACCCTATTATTTCAGTTAAAACACTATTCCAAAAAATCGGTAAGCTTCCGAAAAAAATCTATTGTTTATTCGATAGGTAATAACTAAACAAATAAGAAAATTATTATCTTAGAACGGTTGTTTTGCCGTAAGGCACTCAAAAAATTTAATTTAGCTAAAATGGTTTTCTTTTATTTACGGAATCACCTTTACGAAACGGGATATCTATGGTGTCAATTGTGGTAGGTGGTCGTCGAGATTTGGATATCGTCCATGGTATTAGCGATCTATTGACCACGTTCTATCCCATACGCTACACAAGACTTGAGCTCTGGATAATCGACTAGTAAAGGATGCTGAAAATTACCCAGTTTTTTAAGTCCGATTTTTTCCATCACCTTGATCGATGGTTTGTTTGAGCGCACGGCCACGGAAATAATTTTAGGGAGTTTTAATACTTGTAGGCCAAATCCTAAAGCGGCTTGTGCGCCTTCGGTGGCGAGTCCTCGTCCCCAATATTCGGGATCTAATCGCCAGCCGATATCTGTGGCAGGTGTAAATCGAGACTCATATTTTTGGTAGGCTAAACCAATAAAACCAATCATTTTTTTGTCTTTTAAATGATCAACCGCAAAGTAGGCATAGCCGTATTCTTCATAGGATTTTTGTGCTCGTTCAATAAAAGCCTTGGTCTCTGCTTCAGATTGGGTGGCAGGAAAATGACGCATCACTTCTGGATTAGCATTAATAGCAGCCATCGCAGGAAGATCGTCCATCGTCCAATTGCGAATACCGAGGCGAGCGGTTTCGATAAGCGGATGATTTTTTTGATGGGTAGATTTTTTGATAGGAGGATTATTTGATGTGCGGATTTTCTAATGTGCGGATTTGTAGATTGGTTAATTAGTTAATTGGTGGTCCAGAAACACTTTCGCTTGTCGATATGACCACCATATTGGAACTGTTCAGTAAAGTGTTTCAATATATTTTAAAATCTCAAAATCAACCTCAACCTCAATCGCAAATCAACCGCCCTTAATTAATGGACTGTCAGCTTTATAAAAACAACAATTTTTGAATTAATGGGCAATTTGAAGTTGTTTTTGAGGTTGAGATTAAAGTTAAAAAACACAAAATTTAGAATAGTCTCACTAATTAACTATTTCCTAAAACTAAAGTAAGGTCTTAAACTGTGGTCGTTTTGGTGCTACGTCTCCCAATCGTGCTTTTTTACTGGCTTCGTAATCACTGAAATTCCCTTCAAAGAAAACCCATTCACCATTGTCTTCATAGGATAGAATATGCGTTGCTAAACGATCAATAAACCAACGATCGTGCGAGACGACCAAGACACAGCCCGCAAAATTTTCGATGGCTTCTTCTAAAGCTCGCAAGGTATTTACATCAATATCGTTTGTCGGCTCATCCAATAGAATCACGTTACCGCCTTCGCGTAAAGTGATCGCTAAGTGTAGTCGGTTCCGTTCTCCACCAGAGAGGACCCCAACTTTTTTCTGTTGGTCACTCCCCGCAAAATTAAATCGGCTCACATAAGCACGGGCGTTAACTTCTGTACTTCCTACCTGAATAAAATCATTGCCTTGGCTAATCACTTCGTAAATGGTTTTTTCTGGAACCAAATCTTTGTGGGTCTGATCCACGTAGGCCACCTTTACCGTTTCTCCGATACTGATCTCACCACTGTCTGGTTTTTCTTCGCCCATAATCATCCGGAAAAGCGTGGACTTCCCTACTCCATTGGGACCAATGATTCCAACAATTGCATTTTTAGGAATTTTAATGTTTAAATTTTCCATCAAGATCCGATTATCAAAAGATTTGGTAACATCTTTTATATCAATTACCTGATCACCAAGTCTTGGTCCGGGTGGAATATAGATTTCGAGTTTGGCTTCTTTCTCTTTCGTTTCAGCGTTATTGAGGTTGTCGTAAGCGTTCAAACGCGCCTTCCCTTTTGATTGTCGGCCTTTGGCGTTCATACGCGACCATTCGAGTTCTCGACGTAGAATTTTTTGACGTTTGGATTCCGCCTTTTCTTCGTTGGCCAATCGATTTGCTTTTTGTTCTAACCAGCTACTATAGTTTCCTTGCCAAGGAATTCCTTCTCCACGATCCAATTCTAAAATCCAACCAGCTACATTATCCAAAAAATAACGATCGTGCGTCACCGCAATGACGGTACCGGGGAAAGACTTTAAAAACTGTTCTAACCAATGGACACTTTCTGCGTCTAGGTGGTTGGTCGGCTCATCGAGCAGGAGGATATCCGGTTTAGACAATAGCAATCGACAAAGGGCGACTCGACGGCGTTCTCCTCCAGAAAGAACAGAGACTTTCGCATCATCGGGTGGACAGCGTAATGCATCCATCGCTACTTCGAGGGTATGATCTAATTCCCAAGCGTTGAACTGGTCCATCTTTTCGAGCCATTCGCCCTGCTCTTCGATAACTTTCATCATCTCTTCATCGCTCATCGGCTCGGCGAGTTTGGCAGAGACTGCTTCGTAATTGGTGACCACATCCACGATGTGCTGTACGCCTTCTTGTACAATTTCTTTGACCGTTTTTTCAGGATCGAGTTCTGGTTCCTGTGCCAGATACCCGATTTTATACTCTTTATCAAAGGTTACTTTACCTTGGATATTATCGTCGAGTCCTGCAATAATTTTTAATAAGGTAGATTTACCCGAGCCGTTGAGACCGAGTACGCCGATCTTGGCGCCATAATAAAAGGACAACCAGATATTTTTGAGAACGGTCTTACCCGCTGGATAGGCTTTGGTGACGCCTTCCATGGCGAAGATTACTTTTTTGTCAGACATGGTATGTTTTTTTGTGTTGAATTTTTGTTTTCTGGCAACCCATTTTTACCAGCCGGACAAAAATAAGAAAAGATGTGGAAGGGAGGGAAGTTTTTTTGACTTAAGAATTTGGCTTACTCAAGCTACAAATGAACCGATCTTAGCCTAATCTGTAAAAAGGATACAAAGTTAAATGAAGAGGAGAAATTAGATATTTGCTCAATATGACAATCATAAGAAAAATGACTATTACTAAAATAATTGGATGCTTCTTACTCATTCTGGCAACTAGCTGCGACCATGATCCTTACATTGAGATTTCACAAAAAAATAATCAAAAATTCATCAGCGAAGAAATAAAAAAATTCTACTATGATAGAAATGATTTAAATTTAAATGGACAAGTTGCGGGTATATTGGAGTTTAAATCCTTAGCAGATACTCTTCGTAAAAATATATCCTTGCAATCAATAGCGTCCCCTGAAAAGTTAATAAAATTCGTCAGGCAAGACATGGTATCAAAAAATATTGACTTTTTTAAATTCAATAAAAGTGGTCAAGCCATCCGCCGATTAAACTACTATGATCATGAAAAACATCAAAATCATGAAGATCTCTACGAATATAAATTTAACAAAAAAGGACAGTTAGTGGAATTAGATGAGTTTGATTTTGATTTAAAAAGAGAGAAGTATCAAAGATTCAAGTACGACAGAAAAGGAAAAATAATTGATGTTACATCTAAAAGTCAATCGGATAAATTTATCAATAAAACGCAATTCATTTATGATAATGAATACATGATAATTCGATACAATCGTGATAGAGATTCTCTAGATTTTGGAGAACACAAATACAAGAATGGTTATTACATGGAGCAAGCTGAAATAGATTTATGGAGGAACAAAGAATACGATCAACAAGGTAATATAATAAAATATGATCGACCAAGTTATACCGATACATTCTTACGTAATAAAATCGAAAAAGAATTTAATACAAATAATCAGTTAATTCGAGAAATAGAATATGGACCATCAAATGAGGTAATCCAAATCGAAACTTTCCTATACAGCAAAGATGGGATACTACTTCAACGCGTTAAAGTGGAAGAAGGAGAAACCAGAATATGGCAATTTAATCGCAATAAGAGGAGTATCAATTTCTTTTCAAGCACTCATTTAATGGATAGCACTCATCGTCTTACAAATAGCTTTTCGAGTTATGATAAATTCAGTAACAAAACTCATGAAACCTATTTTTCCCTAAGAGCAGATAACAAATTTCATGAAGAAAATACCAAAATAAAGTTGGATTACGACTCCTTAGGAAACTGGACAAAAAGACAAGTTTTTAAGAATGATTCTTTAATAGAAAGCAACGGCAGAATCGTATGGTACGAAAATTAATGCCGCTGTTCTACGTGTAGAGCGGCTTCATGAATCCACTCTACACCTCCCTCGTCTCCCCCACCTCTAACAAAATCAATTCCTTCCCTTTATCGGCAAACGCCTTTTTCGCAGCTGCCTGATCGATCTCGATATACCCAAAGGTATCAAAGTGACATCCGACAATTTTATCACATTTAATAAACTCACTGGCGATCACGGCATCCTCGTAGCCCATCGTAAAATTATCTCCGATAGGAAGGATGGCAAAATCGAGTTTGGGGCAAGTCATTGGGATGAGTTGCATATCGAGGGTGAGGGCCGTATCTCCAGCATGATAAAAGCAGACCTCCTCATTCCAAATGACAAAGCCACCTGGATTGCCCGCGTAGGTACCATCGGGTAAAACGGACGAGTGCACTGCGTTGACGTATTTAACCGTACCGAAATCAAATTTGGCTTTTCCGCCTTGGTTGAGTGGGTGTCCGTCCATCCCTTTGTCGCCGTAGTAGGTGGTAATTTCGAAATTAGAAATAATTTTAGCACTTGTATTTTTAACCACAGCTTCCACGTCTGCTACATGATCTTGGTGACCGTGGGTGATTAAAAGATAGTCTGCGGGAACGTCCGATACCGTTATTTTATCTTTTGCTAGTGGATTATGGGTAATAAAAGGATCAAATACAAGATTTTTCCCATTGACTTGCATACCAAACCCAGCTTGACCGTAGTAAGTGATTTTCATGATAAAAAATTCTTTTTAGTGATGTTAGGCGTCAATCGCAGATTAGCTATTTTTATTAAAAAAACCAAAAAAAAAGCGATATCATATTGATACTCAGAAGAGTAATCAATTACAATATCGCAATTACTTCCGTATTAAAGAGAGTAGATGGTCCGGAAGCGAATTTTCATTGGTCTTTTGTCAACACAGATGTTGCCTTATTCGAAAATAAGGGGTTAACATGTATTCCCTTTTTTGTACAGTATAGGAACGCCACAAATGTAGCCTAACAAAGAAGAATATACCTATCCTTATGTCTTAATTATCTATTCAAATGTATAATTTAGATTTCTGCTTAACTTTATAAAACATTAGTATATGAATTCAAAACACTGATAATCAAACACTTATGGCTTTATTGGATCAAATCAGTTTCAGTATATAAATCTAAGGATCAGATATAAGCAGATTTTCGGGGAATATTTTTTACTTTCGTCATAAAAGCAAGAGCGGTGTTACCAAGAATGAGGTATCACCAATATAAACACTGTATTAATTAAAATGAAAACAACTTTTATCTCACGGATAAAACTAGTCTCCCTATGGATGCTGGTGCTACTTTTTTCTGCCGCGAATCAAGCATTCGCTGGTGTATATGAGCTTGTTCCTTCCCTTGATACTACTCACACTAATCTCCGTTCTTATTGCTTATTGGCCGAAAATCCCGTTTTGATCGATGGATCGTTAGATTTCCAAAAAACGATTTTTACACCAATTCCAGAAAATTTCCTCTTTCAACCTGACCAGACCTACTGGCTTAAGTTTAGTATCAAATGCAGGCAAGCTGATCCCTCCGAACACTGGATTAATCTCGGTTCTTACGATGAAGTAGCATTGTATCGAAATCAACAATATACGGGAAAGACGGGTAGAGCCATCAACAGAGCGGATCGTATGCATCCGGTACACCAAGGTTGGCTTTCATTGATGCCTTTATCAGAAAAAACAGCGGACTATTATTTTCGTATAAAAACTGGACGTTTTCGAAGTCCTCATACACTTAATGCCAGTCTAACTAGCATCGAGTTGCTAGAACAAAGCAGAAATTTACAAATCAAAAATAATCTTCCTTTTTATTTTTTCAGGATCAGTATTCTAGCAATTATTGCATTTATGTTTCTGCTTTCTTTCGCTCAATTTATCACCAACAGAGATGAGACCTACCGCTGTTATGGATTATATCTACTGCTTACTTTTTTTTATTTATTGATCAGTTTTGAGCAAAAAAGCTCTTTTAGTTTTTTCATCCAAAATCATTTTGCAGCTTACTTCCAAGCACTGATCATTCCGAGTTTGATGTTGAGTTATTTTTTCTATACACAGTTTGTTCGTTGTATTCTCGATACTCGCTCCAAACAAGTACACTTTGACCTATTATTGAGTAATTACGGCTTAATGACCTTGTTTTTTGTCATAATGGATGTGGTGATCGGTTTTATTTTTCGAGCAAATTTTTATCCTCATTTACGGAGTGCTATACTCATTATTTCGTTCGCATTTGCGATGTATATTTATTTTAGAATTTGGAAAACGAAAGGTATCGTTGCAAAGCTAGTACTGACTGGATCTTTAATTTTTAGTTTAGGTTCTTTTCTAGGTTTTCTGTTTACCACTTTTTGGAAATTGCCGAAAGGTCTAGGTATTTTTTCAGATGGTCTAACGTATATGCAATTAAGCGTTTTAATTGAAGTACTATTTTTTACAGTTGCCTTAGCTTATCGGGCTCGACAAATCGAAAAAGATAAAGCAGCAGCCAACGCCAAGTTGATTACGGAGATTTATGAGAAAGAAAAACTGGTTTACCAGAATGAAAAAAACAAAGAATTCGAAGCCAGAAGATCTCAATTTTTTGCAGATACTAATCACGAGTTGCGTACTCCTTTGACCGTCATCAAAGGGATGGCTGAAAACATGGAAAATGATAATCTCCAGCGAAATATTATCCTGAAGAATACCACCAATATGCTTCGCCTCATTAATAATATGTTGGATTTAGCACGAGCAGAATCGGGAGATGTATCGGTCAATCTTTTACAAGACAATTTCGTCTCTTTTTGTGAATCACAAATAGAAGCATGGACTTATTTTTCAAAAACCAAAGATATTGAAGTCATTTTTCAAGCTTCTGAAAAGTTGATATTAATGGATTTTGATGATCGAAAAATGGAGCAAATAATTTCTAACCTGATGAGTAATGCGGTCAAATTTACACCCGCTGGAGGAACGATCACGGTAACCGCGAAAGAGGAAGAAAACGTTTTAGTTTTGATAATAAAAGACACTGGGTCTGGTATCTCACCACAAGACTTACCCAATGTTTTTGATCGTTATTATCGTGCAAAGCATTCAAACACTAATTATGTAGAAGGTACGGGTATTGGTTTAGCACTCGTTAAAAAACTAGTTGAATTAGCGGACGGAAGTATTGAGGTAATTAGTGAGCCTGACGTGAGTACTTCGTTTATCCTACATTTTCCAATTAAAAAGTTAGCGCCTTACGGCAAAGCAAAGTCCTCACTAAGCAGCATCCAAGAAATTGACCAGTCCGATGATGTAATGACCAGCTCAGCGCCTGCCAACGCACCAACACTTTTAATCGTTGAAGACAATCCGGAAATCCTTTCTCACTTAAAATACTCCCTCGGCCAATGGTATAATATTATCACAGCCGTAAACGGTTCGGAAGGAATTTCGAAGGCTAATCAGTTTTCCCCAGACCTTATCATCAGTGATATTAGGATGCCCGTGCAAGATGGGTTAACCCTCTGCGATACCTTAAAAAAAGATATCTCCACTAGTCATATTCCAATAATTTTACTGACAGCATCTTCTACTAACGAAGATAAAATCAAAGGTCTCCAACGTGGAGCTGATGCTTATATTACCAAGCCCTTTAGTCAAATCGAACTAAAATTGAGAATAGAAAATCTCTTACAAGTTAAAAAAACCTTACACGTATATTTTTCCAAAAACATTGATCGGGAAACGATTCGAAAGAGTAATACCTCAAAAGAAGACCAAGAATTTCTGGGCAAATTGGTGCGTTATATAAAAAATAATATAGACGATGATCAACTAGATGTCCAACGAATGATGAGCGTGGTAAACGTCAGTCGCCCTACCCTACACAGTAAACTTAAATCGTTGACAGGTCTCTCTGCTAGCCAGTTTAAAAAACAAATAAAAATGCAGGAAGCCAAACGATTATTAAATGATGGACAAAGAAATATTTCCGATCTGGCCTACCAATTAGGGTATAAATATCCTAATAATTTTTCTAAGGATTTTAAAAAATGGTACGGTGTCACGCCTAAAAAATTTGGGCAGTAGAAAACCTGTTGTCATCTCTAATCAACCTCATAATTCACCGCCACACGCAAAGCTTTTAATCCAGTAACGCCTTGCAAATCTTCTAATTCCAGTTCTTCAATTTCAGAATGAATCATGCCATTGTTTGCCATATAGCTCAAATACCGGCGGTAGGTTTCTGCATCTCGTTCTTGGGTATAAACGATGGCAATTTTTCCTGGTAAGGTTAGTCTTTCGTTGACTCCTTTTACATAAGCTTTGTCAATTCTTTTCTTCAAAATTTCGTAACGAATATTGTAGGCACCATCCACATCAAATGATTTACTCGACATTTTGAACTTAACGGTGATCGGACTGCCGTGGACCATTATTAACGAAGCAATTTGCAGTTTTATCGGCAACTTAGGCTCCAGACTATGCACCAGCCGTTCTACTCCTACCATCGTTTCTAATTGCCAGAGTTGAAGATTCTGGAGATAAATAGGGCTATAGTCTTGTTTTTTGACCAAAGATTGTCCGATGTACATATTGTACTCTACTCCATCCGTTTTATATTTTTCAAAATAATGAGGATAGATTTTTTGTGCTTTCTCTTGTTCTCGATCTAGATAACTGGCCATTTGATCGTTAATCAAGGCTAGACTCTCTTCAAAGTCCTTTCTTTTTGAATATACAAATCCTAGGTTGCCATCTAGTTTATCATTATATTCATTTACCTTCGCATCCATAGCGGGGCTCAAGGTTCGAATATGGTTGAAGGCGGGATAGATTTCGTCCACCAAAAACTCTCCCATGGTCACTTCATCACCAGCATCCATCCCTGCTTGTAGATGTAAAGTGGCTTCTTCCAATCGGTATAACAATTGACGATACAAAATAAGCGGTTCTACAGCAAGGGCTTCTTTTAGAATTTTTCCAGCTAATTCCATCTGGCTAACTAAATCAGCCTGCACGGCGTGGTTACGCTCATCCGTTGATCCTTTAATATCGGACTGACCAAAAAGAGGAGTCACCTCTTCAAAAACAATATCTTTAATTGAGGCATCGGGATTCGTCTGGCGAGCCACCCAGAGGTCTTCAGCTACTTCAAGAAACTTCCAGGAAACAGTTGGATGGATAACCGTAAAGTTTTTCTGAATAATACTTTCCATCATGGTTTCGTGCACAATCATCCAGCGTTGCATCGTCACCGCAAATATGGGAATGATATCAAAAATTTTATCAATACTAACGGTATTAATTTCTCGCAAATGAGGACTCCCAAATTCGATAACTCCGATCAGGTCATTGTCCAATCGGATAGGAATAGCACAATAGCTACGGATACCGTTTTTGGCTAGTCGATGCACCTGGGGATGATCTTCGGGGGTCAGCTTAGTTAAATCAGAAAAGAAAACAGGCTCCATCATTAATAATTGCTTCTGTCCATATCCACAAAAACATTCATCTAAAGGGATATTCTGTTCCACTTGTAACAATAAGCTTTTAAATTGAACATCCTTAAAGCAATCTACCGTTTCTTTGTTTTTGTCCAAAATAAATATCCCCATTTCTAAATCTGACATTCGCAAAATCTGAACAACCTTAGCTTTTATACTTTCGAGATGAATTTCTGATTGAAAAACATCAGGGTGTAATAATTCCGTTTTTAATTCTGAAATAATTTCTTCTGTCGTAACATCAAATAGATTCATGATGCCAAAACCTTTGAAAATAAAGGAGTTGGGCGGAAAAATTTCTTTCCAGATTTCAACATTATGCGCATTGTTTCGCAGCAATTCAATATCTTCTTTCGATACCGAAAAGTTTGGATCAACTGGCTCTATTTCAGAGAAATCTCCGTTGAACATGACTCGATAAGAGTTCGTACGCTGAGTAAGTGAATTGGGAATATCCAAGTGGTAAGAACGGGGTGTTTTTAAATCGACCCCATAAAGAAATCCTAAAATAAATATACAAGCATAAATATAATGGAGATCTCCAGCGACTTCTCTAAGTCCAAAGGCATAATCATCACCGGCCTGCTGAATAATTTTTTGAAAACGCCGGGTTGGATTGAAATAAATATCTGTAAAAGGAATCGCCCCAGTTTTGATTTCATTATCTTGTAATGGTTCGGGAAAAAGAACAGATAGTAGTTGATTGAGTGGTTTTAAATTATTATTAAGGGTATCTACATCTAGAATGGGTTGACACAATTCAGGATGTTTTTCCAGTTCTTCTAAGATTTCTTGGGCGTATAAAGCCGTTCCTTTGGAACTTGATGCTGCTTGTTTTTCCCAATGTTTAATAATCCCTTCAAAACTTATTTGTATCTGAAAAGGCAATGGTCCCCAAGTCTGGATCGTATTTTTTTGTTTTATTAACTTATTCATACCGAAATATCCTTTTTATCTTTATCCTAGATCCTAGGTTTAACGATTATTAGGATAAGAAGGTTTAACAAAAAGAATCATTAAAGAATGACGGATAAAACAGCAATCCCAACACCTACCAGAATAGCAAGTAATTTGGGCAGAGGTACCGCATGGTGATCGCTTCGGCTGTCAGATTCAAACAAGATAGTCGTGGCTATATGCAAAAAAGAGCCAATGACTACTGCTTGCAATACATTAATGTGCCAAGTCCCAATCTGGTCCTGCCCCGCAAAAATAGAGGTAAAGAATGCTGCCAGCGGCGACATAAGCCCGAAGATGATTAAAAGCGTCCATAAAACAGATTGCTTATAGCCTGATTTTTTTAATAATAACACCAACGCAAAAGCCGCTGGGGCTTTATGCAAAACAATACTCCATAACAAATGATGGCTACTACCATGGTCATGATCATGACCGCCCAATGGTAATCCCTCAATAAAGGCATGTAAACAAAGACCAATCATCACCATCGTGGTATGTCGTCGGACCTGTTCTTGATGATGAGGAACGTGAATATGACCATGTTCTAGCCCGCCAGAAAATTGTTCTAAAAACAATTGAATAAAAAATCCAAGTAATATATAGATGCCTACATTTTCCACAGAGGAGCGAAAAACAGTTGGCATGATATCCATGACACAAATACCTAAAATATAGGCGCCACTAAATGATAGAAATAATTGTAAAGAAGATTGATCTTTTGGATTGACCAGCAATGCTGCAAAACCACCCAATAATACGGTGAAAAGTAAAATAAGATATTCCCCAATATGCATGTTTATTCTTTAATTACGGGTCAAAATTTGATGGATGCAGACGCGCCAAAAGCTAGCGAAATAAAGCGATTAAGAAGACTATTTCCTGCCAACATCCAAAATTACGCTTTTTCCTTTGTTAACCAACTTGAATTGTTAATAATCCTCCCCACTAGACTACCAATCACCCAGCCTAGTAAAGCTCCCGCTACAACGTCTAACGGATAGTGCACCCCAACATATACTTGTGCGTATGCGATGGAAGCTGCCCAAAATATTAACCACCAAGGTCGGTGTCTCATCCGTCGGCCCAAGATAATAAAGAAGAATCCACTAAGGGCAAAATGATTGGTGGCATGACTAGATGTAAAACTATAACCGCTTCCGCACGGAATCAACAGATGAACGGCATGGTCCTCCACCACCGGATGACAAGGACGAGGACGACGGACATTCTTTTTCATCACCTGACTACTCAAGGTATCCGCAATAACAATCGTTAATAAAGCTCCGATTATAAAGTACCAGGCTTGCTTCCCAAAGTTCTGAAATAAGAAAAATAACAAAAACACATAAAATGGTACCCAAAAAAGCTTATTCCGCCACCAGGGTAACAAAAAATTTTGCCAATCCGTCTCAAAGGATTGATTGATCATTACAAATAAATATTTATCTAATTCCAAGAGCCACTCCATAAAATTATTTAGAATTGATAACTTGTAAGCATTTAACAGTCAACCGTCTAAACATATGTAAAAAATACATCCTTCTTTATTGACTTTTTCTTAATTCCTAAATCCAGCCTCTAATGAAACTTTGCATGCTAAATTAGAGTAAAACAAGGGGATCAACAAACCTAAATAACCCCAAAATTGGTTGCTCTAGGTCTATTTTTAGTCTATTTTTGTCCTCGGACGAACCCATCGTCTAACAAACTATGACGAAAAATAATTTAGACTTCTAATCAAAAGAACTTCCCAAATAGTTTTTTACAAAGAACGGACTATTTTTCCAAACTACTTCTTTAATAATGGTGAGCCTATCATAAAAAAGATACTTCACCACAAAAACTAAAATTGTGTCTTTAATAAAATCAATTTCAGGTATTCGAGGAACCATTGGCGGCGTCGCTGGAAAAAATTTGACGCCCATAGATATTGTGGAATCAGCTTCCGCCTACGGATACTGGCTTTTACAAAAAGGTAAAAATCCAAAAGTTGTCATTGGCCGAGATGCCCGTATTTCTGGAGAGATTGTCAATCAATTGGTGGTTAATACCCTACGATGTTTAGGAATTTCCGTCGTTGATTTGGGCTTATCCACTACCCCCACGGTTGAAATTGCTGTTCCGCTCGAAGAAGCAGGTGGTGGAATTATTCTCACGGCCAGTCATAATCCCAAAGAATGGAACGCACTAAAATTACTCAATGACAAAGGAGAATTTATTTCTGCGGCAGATGGTCAAGAAGTGTTGGACCTAATTGAGTCTGGTGAAATTACCTACAAGGAAGTAGATAAATTGGGATCTTACGAAACAAACGATACTTACCTCCAACAACACATAGCCCAAATTCTTGAATTACCACTCGTAGATGTAGCGGCTGTACAGGATAAAAAATTTAAAGTGGTGGTTGATTGTATCAACTCTACTGGTGCGATTTCTATTCCACCTTTACTCGAAAAACTCGGCTGCGAATGCATTCTGCTCAATGAAGAAATGACTGGCATTTTTGCACACAATCCAGAACCTTTACCAGCACATTTACGACAATTGTCCTCAGAGGTACTGAGCCAACGCGCTCACCTCGGAATTGTAGTAGATCCCGATGTTGATCGATTGGCTTTTGTCTGTGAGGATGGAGAAGTGTTTGGAGAGGAGTATACTTTAGTTGCCATTGCAGATTATATTTTAAAGCATACACCCGGTTCAACGGTATCTAATCTATCTTCCACTCGTGCCTTATCTGATGTAACCGTAAAACACGGTCAAACTTATACAGCCTCAGCGGTTGGAGAAGTTAATGTTGTTACTAAAATGAAAGAAACCAATGCGGTCATTGGAGGCGAAGGAAACGGAGGGATTATCTATCCTGAGCTACACTACGGAAGGGATGCGCTGGTCGGTATTGGACTGATGCTTTCACACTTAGCACACGCCAATCAGCCTATTTCGTTTTTGAGAAATTCATATCCTAATTATACTATTTCAAAAAATAAAATTGAACTTAGCGAAGATATTGATTTGGATTATATCTTTATGGGATTACAAAAAAAATACGAACGAGAAAAAATTAATACGATTGATGGATTGAAAATTGACTTTGAAGAAGGTTGGATTCATCTCCGTCGCTCAAATACAGAACCGATCGTACGAATTTATACCGAATCTGCCTCGCAAGTCATCGCTAATAATTTAGCCAACAAAATTAGAGCAGATATTAATGAATTAATGAAAGAGAAAGCACGAACGGTTTAACTGCTTATTTTTTTGAAAATGTAAAAATGCGACTACAAGAACAATTGTAGCCGCATTTTTTTATAGAAAACGTCTCTATTTAAGCTTTAATACTATACCTTTGTAACGAAAGCTTTTTAAACCAAATTTAACCAGACAAACTACTATTTACAATGCGAATCTATCTAGACAACGCAGCCACTACTCCAGTGCTGCCAGAGGTTGTTGAAACAATGACCAAGGTACTTTCTAACACTTATGGGAATCCTTCTTCTTTACATGCCGAAGGCCGCAATGCTCGTGCTACCATCGAAGAAGCTCGCAAAACAGTGGCTAATGCTATCGGTGCATCTATTGGAGAGATTTTCTTTACTTCGGGCGGTACAGAATCCAACAACATGGCCTTGAAATGCTCTGTTCGGGACCTTGGCGTTAAACGTATTATTTCTTCTCCACTGGAACATCACTGCGTGCTTCATTCATTAGAATGTATCCAAAAAACGATGGGTGTAGAAGTAAAACTATTGCCTGTTAATCAATACGGAAGAGTAGATCTTGAAGTCCTAGAAAAATGGTTAGCCGAAAGCGATGAAAAGACCCTTGTCAGTCTCATGCATTCTAATAATGAAATCGGAACCATGATCGACATTGATGCCGTAGCGGATATCTGTCAGGCACATAAAGCTTTTTTCCATACTGATACGGTACAGACCGTAGGCTACTTCCCTATCGATGTTAGCCATGAAAAAATTAGTTTTCTTTCTGGTTCCGCCCATAAATTTCATGGCCCCAAAGGAATTGGATTTATTTATATCAATAATGAAAATATTGTAAGACCTTTCGTCGATGGAGGTTCACAGGAAAGAAATATGCGGGGAGGTACCGAAAATATTGTGGGAATTGCAGGACTGGCAAAAGCACTCCAGCACGCCATCAACCACATGGATGAATACAGGGATAAAATCAGTGGATTAAAAACTTATTTTAAAGAAAAACTGCGTAGTGAATTTTCAGATATTCAGTTTATGGGAGATGATGAAGGGCTTAGCCATTACAAAGTATTGAATGTATCCTTTCCTCCTTCTCCCAAGGCGGCGTTACTATTGCTGAGTTTGGATATTGCTGGAATTAGTGCCTCTGGCGGCAGTGCCTGTAGTTCTGGAGCAGAAGCTGGCTCACACGTTTTAGCGGCACTAAACATCGCACCGGATAGGAAAAATATTCGTTTTTCTTTTTCTCACCTAAATACCAAGGAAGAAATCGATCAGGTAATCGAAAAGCTACGACCTATTTTAAAGAAAGAACTCGTCCAATAAAGTCTAATATCTAAGGATTTGCTAAATTAGCTTGTTGTTTAGGCATAAAAAAAAGCATTGCGTTTGGGTGCAATGCTTCGTCTTTGTGTTTATTAAACTGAGTGGATGTGAGCAAGATTTAGCTCTTAAAACATGAGTGGATGTGAGCCTGTTTAAGCTCAAATACAATTAAAACCATAATTGAGACGCAAATATACTACAAAAGTCACCTATTCAAAAAATAAAATATGAAAATTGCCATGCTAGGCTATGGAAAAATGGGAAGAAAGATTGAAGAATTGGCGCAGAAAACAGGCCATGAATTTATCTTAAAGATTGATCAGCATAACCGACATACCTTAAATCCGGTAAATCTACGAAAAGCCGATGTAGCCATTGAGTTTAGCCAACCGACAGCAGCAGTCCAAAACATCAAACTTTGTCTCACGAATGGTGTTCCAATCGTCAGTGGTACTACCGGGTGGCTCGAACACTACCCAGAAATTTCTGACCTATGCAAAAAAGAGAAAGGAGCTTTTTTCTATGCTTCCAATTATAGCATCGGCGTTCACCTCTTTCGCAACATTAATAAACAACTTGCCGCATTGATGGAAACGCAACCCGATTATCAACCTCAACTGACAGAGGTCCATCATACCCAAAAGCTTGATGCTCCTAGCGGTACCGCTATAACGCTTGCCGAGGACTTACTTTCTGAAATTTCTAGTAAAAATAAATGGCGCAATGAAACTACCGAGGACCCTAAAACCTTGAGTATTCTATCAGAACGCATAGACCAAGTGCCCGGTACCCACCGGATCGACTGGCAATCAGCCGTTGATACGATCCGACTGGAACATATAGCACACTCCCGTGAAGGATTTGCCAAAGGAGCACTAGCCGCTGCTACTTGGATTGTTGATAAAAAAGGCGTCTTTGGCATGAAGGATATGCTGGGATTTTGAGTTTTTGAGGTTTGAGTTTTTGAGGTTGAAGTTGAGGTTGAGGTTGTTTTTGAATTTTCAAATTTATTTTGACACAGTCTATTGAACCATCCCTTTCTAATTAGTTTTCTATGCTAAAAAAAATCATCCTTACTTTCTCCGCCTTAATAATTTTATATCTCTTAGTGGTATTGATCTACGCCACTTGGAACGATTACCAACCAGATGAAAAGGTAATCGTAACACCAAATCAAAGAGCTTCCGCAAATATCATTGATAAAGACACCTTAGATCTTCTGACCTGGAATATTGGTTATGGTGGATTGGGGGCAGAATCAGATTTTTTTTATGCAGACGGTCGTATTTTTCTTTCGGGTGGAATGATGATTCGACCACCAGCATCTATTGTTAAAAAGAATACAGATGGTATTCTACAGACGATTAAAAATCAAGCTGCAGATATCATTCTACTGCAAGAGGTAGACATTGCCTCTAAGAGGAGCTATTATTTTAATCAGCACGAGGCGATTGGGAAATTATTTCCATCCTACGAATCAACTTTTGGAGATAACTTACGCACCGCCTACAGTCCCGTCCCTTTACTAGAACCTTGGCGGACCTATGGTTACACACACAGTGGTATTGCGACCTATGGGCGGTATGCGTCTACTCAAACAACCCGTTATCAATTACCGGGAAAATTTGGTTGGCCAAATCGACTATTTTTGTTGGATCGCTGCGCCCTAGAACATCGTTTCCCCGTCAAGAATGGAAAAGAATTGATTGTTTATAATATTCATAATAGCGCTTATGATAAAGATGGACGTATCAAAAAACTACAAACCCAATATCTGAAAGAACGATGGTTGGCAGAGTACGCTGCTGGCAATTATGTAGTAGTTGGAGGGGATTGGAATCAGGTTCCTCCCTTTTTTGATCCTAACTTTTTCCGTCCAGATGCTCCCCAAAGAGCAAATGCCAATATTGACCCCGAATTGATGCCTGAAAATTGGCGATGGATTTACGATCCAACCGTGCCTACGGTCCGTGATACACGGGAAATTTACACCAAAAATCAACCTTTTACCAAGCTAATAGATTTTTTTCTACTTTCTCCTAATTTACAAGCACTTCAAGTAAAAGGAATAGATCTAGATTTTCAATACTCGGATCACCAACCTGTGACCATAAAAATAGCCTTAAAGTAACAATCTGAGACGCTCATCGTAAAAAATAAGCAGTTAAGAATTATAGCTAAATACTTGTTATTGTGGATGATAAGACTTAAAATTGTGTTGGTTATTGGGTGACCGATAATTAGAAGGGAATTTATTATATTTTGTTGTTATGGGTACTTTGCACCCAATCAGGTAATTAAGAACTTGGAAGTACAGAAAGGACTTTCATATTCGGTTGTGCTAGTTAAAAGATTAGACTGGAAGTTATAATATTACTTGAGAAACTAGACTGATCTTCGATCAAAAAATTTAATTATTATCCCTTTATAACACCACGCCCTATTCCTCCCATTAGCTGTTGCGAATAATTTTGTCCTCCTTAATTTCTTAACCAACAAGTTTTTTCATTTAGCATTCCTGCTCACACAGGAGTTGCCTAGTAAACTAAGATATGGACTTACAGTATTTTTTTAACATACTCTGGAGACGTAAATGGCTGATTCTAGTCGTAATGACCATCGCAACGATAGCCACCTACTTTTTTGTCGACCGAAAAGCCGATACCTACAAGTCAAACGGGGTCATGACCACGAGTATTGTTGGACAACGAGGGGTAAACCCACTAGAAGAAAAACCCTGGATCATGGAATATTACGTGAATATGGGTTTTGAGAATATGATCGAAGCTATGACTTCTCGTCGCACCATTGACTTCCTTTCTGCTCGTCTCTTATTACATGATCTAAAAGCCGATACGCTAGAAGCAGGTAATGAGCCCTTCCGTCGGTTGTCCGAAATGGAAGACGTAGATTTAGATTATTCTCCAGAAGAAATTGAAGATTTACTGGATACTTTACAATATAAGGTCGATTATTTAAGCTATCAATTTAGTAATCCTCGTCAATACCAGATCTTTAACGATGTGGCCACCGCATTGAGTTATGATTATGAAAATTTATTAAAATATAATTTAAAAATTAGTCGTAGTGGTGATACGGACAACCTATTTGTAGAATTTGAATCCGAAAATCCGGTGCTGAGTACTTGGGCGATCAATACTTTTATCGAAGATTATGTTCGTCTTTATCAAGATAATGCACAGTCAGAAGGTGGTAGTACTGTAAAATTCCTAAGAACAGAAGTAGATAACGCCAAATCTAAACTATTAGGTCTGGAATCAAAACTCAATTCCTATAAAGATCAAAGGAAACTCTACGATGCTGCTGACGAATCTCAGGGTATCATCTCTCGTAGAAATAAAATCAACGAAAATCTACAGATCGAACGATCACGGGTACCCACCTTGAGAGCAAATATTACTGAGCTTGAGAGATTGATTCTTCAAAAAGGAAATGAAACCAATTCTATCGAACAATCTTCTATTTATAACAATACTGCGGTATTGAATATGAAGAAGAAAATTGAGGAACTAGATGAAGTGATTATTAAATCTGGAGGAACAGACGAGGCAGCTATCAAACAACGGGAGCTCATTCAACTTAATCTTGACGAAAAGATCAAAAAATTAGCAGATCTTCAAAAAGAGAAAGAAGATATCCCAGATAATAAACAAAGCCAAGCAAATCTTTTTGATCAAAAAGTACAAGCCACGCTTGATCTAAACGAAGCGACCCAACGAATTGCCACGCTAGAAGCAGACTTGGCCTCTATCAAAGGTAAGCAAGCCAACCTTGTTCAGGATGATGCGGTTGTACAAAACTTAATATCTGAAATCAATATTGCTAGAAAAAATTATGAAGCAGTAGAATATCGATTCTCTGAAGCCAAATTAAAAGTAAGAGATACTTACCAGCCTTTGAAAATTTTGG
This sequence comes from uncultured Saprospiraceae bacterium, assembly GCA_937928405.1. Lineage (GTDB taxonomy): Bacteria > Bacteroidota > Bacteroidia > Chitinophagales > Saprospiraceae > JALZUU01. The sequence continues at coordinate 23,848 of CALFWZ010000067.1, read as the reverse complement.
AATACGCACGGATGCCAGAAAAGCCAGAATCCAAGAAGAAATTATTATTGTCCGCCTTTGCAGGAATCGTAGGCGCCGTTTTATCTACCGTTTTGATCTTTTTAATGGCCTTCTTTGATACGAGCGTCAATTCTATCAGCAAATTCCGCAAATTCGCTAAGGTAGATTTATTAGGAACCGTAAATAAGGTAAATACCGATAAATTGGATTTGAAATATTTGTTCTCTTCCAACGGACAAAACAAAACCTTGGATACTTTCAAAGAGTCCTTGCGTAATATCCGTTACCTGATTGAGACATCTAATTCTAATCGGTTTCTCTTCACTTCTACAAAGAGAGAAGAAGGAAAAACATTTTTGATTGTTACCTTGGCACACGCCTTAACCATCAAGGATAAAAAAATTCTAATCGTAGATACCAATTTCAAAAACAATACCCTCACTAAAATGTCTAAACAGACGATTGAGGAGAATTTACTCAATAGTAAATTATTGGGAGAAAATGATCTTTCGTCTGAGTTTGTTTCACAACAAATTCACGATCCGTTTAATTTAGAGAATGTAGACATTATCGGCAACAAAGGTTCTTACCAATCTCCTTCGGAAGTTTTTGCAGGTAAAGATTTTGATAAATTTTTAGAAGGACTAGAAGAACACTACGATTATATATTTTTTGAAAGTGCTTCCATGAATAACTATTCTGACACCAAGGAACTTACGCAATACGTAGATAAAGTAATTGCAGTATTTGGCGCGGAAAATGATATTAAAAGTATTGATAAAGAGTCTATCGATTATCTCAATAACCTAGGCAATAAGTTTATGGGAGCAATCCTTAATAAAATGGATTTGCGTAATTTGAGCTAGTTTTGGGCGCTCGGCTAATAGCCTATAATTAACACACTGTGTTCAACACACTCACTAATTGGCAGAAAAATCACAAAAATCGTATTACGTAAAATCTGGTTTATTCAGTTTTTTCGAGAAAGGTTCCATGTTCGTTTTTGGTTTTTTAGGGTTTGCCCTCTTGGCACGAATTCTAACAAAACAAGAAATGGGTGTCTGGGTACTCTTTATGACCACTGCCGCCATGGTGGAAGTCAGTATCGTCGGATTGCTTCAGAATGCGATGGTCAAGTATTTATCCATTGCCAATAAAAAAGATTACGGCCGTATCATTCTGGCTACGCTTACGCTCTATTTTATTGTTGCTACCCTTTTAGCCACCATTCTATTCTTTTCAGCACCATTTCTTGCTGAATATCTAACCACCGAAGGAGATGCCGCTTTCCAAACACAATTAGCGTATTTATTTAAGCTGTTTTGCCTGCTACTTTTTATACTCATTCCCTTTTATTTATTTAATTTTATCCAACAAGCCAATCTATCCTTTGAAGGAATTTTCTGGAGTAATTTCAGTCGTAAAGGAATTTTCTTTAGCTACGTACTCATCAGTTATTTTGGTACTTGGCAATTGAAATTAGAAAACCTTTTACTAGTCCAAATTCTAGGAGCTACGTTAGGAAGTTTTATAGCCTGGAATTTTGGTAAAAAATTCTTAAAAATTCAAGCATATAAAATTGATTGGGCTTGGGTAAAAGAGTTATTTCGTTTTGGAAAATTCACTTTTGGAACCAACCTTAGTACCATGCTCTACAAAGGCATCGATAAACTGATGTTGGGGAGCTTCGCAGGTACCGTTCCTACGGCCTTATACGACGCAGCTATCAAAGTGACGAATCTCGTCGATGTTCCTGCCATGACCGTTGCATCGGTGGTTTTTCCGCAGAGTTCTATACAATCAGATAAAAACGACCCAGCAAGAATTAAAGCCCTCTACGAACAATCCGTCGGAGCAATCTTAGCGATCATTTTGCCTTTTATTTTAGTGGTATTTATGATTCCAGAATTTACCATCTGGGTAGTAGCTGGAAATGATTATCTCGACGCAGCTCCCGTTTTACGACTGACCGTACTTTATGGATTATTTCTACCGTTTGCTATTCAATTTGGAACGATCCTCGATTCTATCGGTCGTCCAAAAATTAACTTCACCTTTACCCTAATCGGAGTAATGCTGAATGTTACCCTCAATTATGTTTTTATAAAAGTGCTGAATATGGGAATCTATGGCGCCGCGTACGGCACCTTGTTGACCTATGGCATATCATTTGCCTTATATCAAATGGTTTTAAGGAAGATGTTTAAGGTAAATGCTTTGATGGCTTTTACACATATTCCAAGTTTTTATCGACAAGGTTGGGAGATTCTACAAGGCTTTCTTAACAAATCGAAAGTATCAGGTTTAGAAAATTCAGAACCTCCTCAATAAATTCTTGATTTCTAGGGTGAATTATTAAAAATTCTTGATTTTTCCAAACCAAGAACCTTAAGTTTCTGTTAATCAATTGATTATTTAAAGGTGCTGATGTTAATTTTTCCCTATAATTTTTTATCAAGGGGCAATGCTCAAAAATTATATGCATTTTGCAATATCTATTAGACATTTCCACACAAAACGATTAGTGCACCCAACAATTAACCTCCTTACATCGTTGGAAGTACAACATATTATGGCCTAATTTTTAAGCCGACCAACTTAACAACCTCAATAACCCATTTTCCAAAATATCCCAATTCTTGAACATGGATTATGACATTATATATTTCTCGCTTTTTCGTTGGAACGGTCCTTATTCCTCGATATCGGTAGCTCTGGCTAAAGAGTTTTCCCGTACTCGTAGAGTATTTTATATCAATAATCCCTTTACGTTTAAAGATTCTCTAAGGAATGATCCACAAATAGAGATGGTAACCCCAAAAGTTGAATCTGGTAAAATCACCTTTCAAACTGAGCAAAACCATCCTAACTTAATTACCATTACCCCACCCTATACCTATCCAATTAATTTTTTGCCTGAAGGGATTTTATATAAGAAAATCGCTCAACAGAACAGTAAAATAATTTATGATACGGTTCAACAAACAATTGAACGGTATCAAATCAAAAAATACGTCTTTATAAACTGTTTTAATCCGTTTTATGCTCCGGTTTTACCCGATGAGTTTAAACCGATTCTTAATATCTATCAATGTGTAGACGATATTTCGCAGGAAGATTATATCGCTCGGCACGGAATCAGACTAGAAAAAAAAGCAGTACAAAAAGCAGATGTAACGCTGGTTACTTCACAAGAGCTGTATCGCCTAAAATCGCCTTACGCCAAAAACATTCAAATCCTTAACAACGCAGCGGACAATACCAACTTTAGCCGAGCCATCAATGAGGATTTTCCTAAACCAGCAGAAATAGCAAATTTAAAGGGTAAAATTATTGGATTCATTGGTAATTTAGATGAAGCAAGGGTGGATTATAACCTCATAAAAGCCATCGCCATTGGTCACCCTGACAAACAGCTGGTGCTCGTAGGTCCACTCAACAATACAAGCTATAAAACGCTCGGACTAGACAAAATGGATAATATCACCTTTACGGGTCCCAAAGAAATGGAGGAATTACCAGCTTATCTAAAGTATTTTGACGTCTGTATTATCCCTTTTTCAAAAAATTTACTGACTAAAAGTATCTATCCATTAAAAATAAATGAATATCTTGCAGCAGGAAAATCAGTGGTTTCGACTAATTTTTCGCCAGATATTGCTAGTTTTAAAGACTTTATTCATCTAGCAAGCTCACCAACCGATTTTGTAAACTTAATTGACTGGGCAATCACCGATAATTCGGCAGACAAAATATTTGCCCGTGCAAAAAAAGCGGCTACCAATACCTGGGAAACAAGGATAATGGAATTCGAGAAATTGGTGGAGCCATTTTTGCAAAAAAAGGTTAGAAAACAAAAATTTACAAAAGACCATAAACATCCTTCTTATTAGGTCTATTGGCAATTTTTTAAGATAGAAGCTGTTAAAAACACCAAATTGGCTGCAAATTGAAAAAATGAGCGCTTCTTTGATGGGTTTGGACAGATTGATACTGATTTACTGATACTACTACAATGCTACAAACTTCTCAACGCCCCGGGGTTCGATCCTGGTTGGCTTCTCAATTGCTTTTTCAAAAGCTAAATAATCCATTTGGACTGGGATTATTACTGCTGCTCGCCATTTCGTTATCATATGTCATTGCAACGCTAGAACTAAAGATAGGAGTCATTATTCTAGGGGCCATCATTGGTATTCCCATCGTTGGAGCATGTCTGCTTAAACCGATCTATGCCATTTGGACCATTATGATTGTTGGTGTTTTTGTAGATTTTTTAAAAAAAATGGTAGATGCTCCATTCGGAACAGCGTTAGATGGACTCCTCTTCGTAAGTCTATTTGGAGTATTAATCCAGCAAATCCGCAATCGAGATCTTTCTTTTGCTAAAAATTCAATTAGCGCCTGGATATTCGTCTGGGTGATACTCAATCTATTAGAAGTATTAAATCCTTGGGCAGGAAGTAGGCTAGCTTGGCTATATACGGTCCGAAGTATGGCTGGATTGATCATTCTATACTTTGTGGCTATTTATGCCTTTAATAGCTATAAAACCATTACTAAAACCATTAAGCTAATCATAGGATTGGCCCTGCTCTCGGCACTATATGGCTTAAAACAAGAATTTTTAGGCTTTTCAGATGCAGAGCTAGTTTGGTTATATTCTGATCCAAAGAAGCTCGAATTGATCTTTCAGTGGGGTCGACTACGTATTTTTTCCTTTTTCTCGGATCCTACTACCTACGGAATCTTTATGTCCTATATGGGCACTTTCTGTTGTGTGTTGGCCACTGGCCCATTTAGCTGGAAAAAGCGAGTAATTCTACTAATCTCTGCCTTGTGCATGTTTGCCGCTATGGTTTATGCTGGTTCTAGGACGCCCTTTGTATTGGTGCCCTTTGGATTTATCGTCTTTACGTTAATCACCTTAAAAAAGGAAATTATTATTGGTGCCATGTTCTTAGGACTGCTGGGAATTGGATTCGTTATGAAAGGTACCAGTAATCCGGTATTATTCCGTTTGCAATCCGCTTTTATACCCAAACACTCCGACGATACCATGCAGGTGCGCTTTAAAAACCAAAAATTCATTCAGCCCATGATTCATCGGCATCCGATTGGAGTAGGTTTGGGAAGTACAGGAGTTTGGGCAAAACGCTTTACACCTGATTCATTTTTGGCCGATTTTGCACACGATAGCGGATTTGTACGAATTGCGGTAGAATTAGGTTGGGTGGGGCTATTGATTTATATGGCATTTTTATTTACCTTACTGCGTCAATGCATATATTATTATCTTAGAGTCAGAAATCAGAAGATAAAATGTCTATATCTTGGCTTTGCGGTCGTTTTATTTCAATTGACGTTAGCTTGCTATCCACAGGAAGTATTAGTACTTTTACCAACTAGCTTGGTCTTTTACTCCATTACTGCTGCGGTAGTCAGATTAAAGGATTTTGACGATATACACACCAACCACAACACATCATCCCTTACTTCCCCTACCCTCATACCCACCACGGTAGAAGTGAGTGATGCCAATTACCTCCATCAAAAGCAAATTGATTCTCCGGTCGCAAAACGCCGGTAGTTAAAATTAACATACTAAAACAAACATAACTATGAGCAATTCAGACGAACGCTTTGAAGAAGTAGAATTAAGTCAAAAGGAGCAAATCATCGAATTTATTGCGGTATCTATTGCGATCCTACTCCTAGTAGGAAGCTTTATGAAAGTGATGTTTTTCTAAAATGATTTTAGAAAGGCTAGTCCGTAGTGGCTATACTTTCGCTCAGATTTTTTAACCGACTTAATTATGCCTGTTCTTCCGCTTATCAAGCGAACGGGAAGATGGCTGACAAATTGTTTTATTCGCGAAAAAATGGATAATCCGCTAGGGTATATCCTGATGATTGCACTAGCCCTATTTGTAGCCTATACCGTTTCCATCTTTGGTAAAATGAGTGCTATTTTACCAATCCTCTTCATCGCTATTCCAGCTGGTGCGGCCTGTCTTGTATATATGGACTTTGGTATTGCTGTCTCTATTATTACCGCTTATATGGTAGGTCTGGCTGCCAAAATTGCTCAGAATGTTCCCTTTGGTATTGCGCTGGACGCTCTTTTGTTTTTGATGTTTGTCGGGTTGATGATTCGACAGATTAAAGAACGAGATTTTGAATTTGCCAAAAATAAGATCAGTGCCTTTATCATTATTTGGGTAATCTACAATATTCTAGCTGTCTTTAACCCCTGGGCCCAAAGCCATCTAGCTTGGGTGTTTACCGTTCGGAGTATGGCCGTTCTAGCCTTGATGTTCTTTGTTGCTTCCTATGCCTTCAAGGATTTAAAAACGATCATGCGTATTCTCAAATTGATCATTTTCATGACTTTTATTTCAGCACTTTATGGGTTGAAGCAAGAGTTTGTAGGATTTACTTACTGGGAAATGGAATGGTTATCTTCTGATGAAAAAAGAATGCAGCTCATCTACCAGTGGTCAAGAATTCGGGTTTTCGGATTTTTTAGTGATCCAACCAACTATGGAATGTTACTGAGTTATATAGCTACCTTCAATATTGTCTTGATGACCGGCCCGTTTAAAGTCTGGAAAAAAGTCTTATTGGGCATATCTAGCGTAGCGATGATTGCTTCTATGGCCTATGCTGGTTCCAGAACTCCTTTTGTGCTTTTCCCCTTTGGATTATTCATTTTTGTACTGCTCAAATGGAATAAGAAAATCATGATTATTAGCGCAATTGGTCTTGTATTGGCCGCAGGAGTGATTATGAAAGGATATAATAATGCGGTACTTTTTAGAATCTCTTCGGCTTTTAGCCTTAAAAAAAGTGGAGATACGATGGATGTCCGTTTCAAAAGTCAAAAATTAATACAACCGTATATTCACCGTCACCCTATCGGTATGGGACTTGGAAGTACGGGCGTTTGGGGAGCTCGCTTTTCTCCACATTCTTTTTTGTCTAAATTTCAGCATGATAGTGGCTTCGTTAGAATTGCGGTAGAGTTGGGGTGGATTGCCTTGATTATCTACTGTTTAATGCTTTACACTATTTTAAGAACCAGTATTTATTATTATTTTAGAGTCAGAAATCCTAAAATTAAAGTAATTTACCTAGGATTGACCACTATCTTTTTTGAATTGGTTTTGGCTACCTATCCCCAAGAAGCGATTATTATTTTACCAACAAGTATCAACTTTTATGTCTTTTTAGCCATTTTAGTACGTCTAAAGGATTTTGATGATCCACCACCTAAAAAGAAGACAAAGTTTGGTAATTATGCCAAAGAACATATCGGGGTAGAAGGAATACCTGTGGATAAACAGGCCACAAAACCCGAAATGGAGAAAACAAAGGGCGGTAGCAAAAGAAAAACACGGCCTTTCGGCATAAAACTTGAACTCAAAAGAGGTGGTATTTGGCGTAAATAAGAGAAGCTTTAAGCTAAATTCACCTAATTGAACTATAAACTCATACGAAAATGAAAAAGCTGACCTTTTTGGTTATCTGTACCTTATTAGTTTCTACACTAAGCGCTCAACAACCAATTGATTTTAATAAAGTGGTCGTGCCTGAAGGCTCCCGCGCTCGTACGTTTGAAGATTATCTGGTACAATTAGCCTGGATGAACAATCCAGCAAATAAAACTTTTGACGAAGAGATCAAAATCGCCGCAGAAGAAGTAAGTATCCAAAAATGGAAATGGACGGATGACTTAGATGCTATATTTAATTATAATGAAAGTCATTTTATCTCGGATTTTTATCCAAATAGTCGACCAGATGATGTAACCACCCTTTTTACCGTATTTCCAAGATTTAATTTTGGAGCAAGAATTTCTTTAGGTACCCTTATTAACAACCCGAAGGAAAAGAAAAAGGCCCAATACGAGCTCAAAATAGTAGAACTGGAACGCGACCAGGAAAAACTAGCCATCCGCGCTAAAACCCTCGAACGCTACCAAAATTATCTGCTAGCTAACGAAATCCTACTTACCCGTAAACAAGCGGAAGAGGATTCTTATCAAACGTATTTATTGATTAAGGAAAAATTCCGTCGTGGCGATGCAGAACTGGATGATCACAACTCCGCTTCTACCAGTTATTTTAATGCTAAAGAAAAATTCATCAGTGCAAAATCTGATGTAAAAGTGGCCGTGATTCAACTGGAAGAAATGATTGGAATTCCATTCGTTGATGCGCTTAAATATGGTCCAAAAGAAAAATCAAAAAAAGAATCTAAATAATTCAACTTATTTAGACGAATCATTGGATGGTTGATCTATCCTGAATTTAAACAGCCTCTCTTGGTAAAGCCGAGAGAGGCTGTTTGCGTCAAACCCACCTCAATGCTCCTTAAAATTCAAGCTCATTTTTTGTCAAAACAAATTTGCGTTCTTACTTGTCCTCTTTTCAAGACAGACTAACCGTTTTTTTTCTTAATTTCGCCTTAACTATAATCTAAGAATTCTAAAACCTTACATCAATAATTGAAAATCATGACATTTACCGCCAGACTTTTCTTTCTTTTTTCTTTATTAGCCCTATTTTCCTGTAAGACAACAGACATCGCCAAGATAGAAAAATTAATTCCCACAGATAAAAACTTGACCGAATCAACCGTCAATGTTAATACCATCAAAGGACATATTTACTTTCTGGCATCTGATGAAATGGCTGGGCGAGATACCCCTTCCAATGAACTCAATATTGCAGCTCGCTACCTAGCAACTACTCTCGAACGCTACGGCGTGAAAAAAATTCCAGGTGCGGATAGTTACTTACAGCCTGTTCCAATGAAAAAAATAACCCCAGCCACTAGTGGGACGATCAAAGTGGATAATACTACGTTCAATTTAGCGGAGGATTTCCTTTTACTGAGCGGAGAAGACGTGGACCTAGCAGGAGAAATTGTTTTCCTGAATCATGGTACAGAAGAAGATTTTACCAACGGCAACGCAAAAGATAAAATCGTAGTAACCTTAGCTGGCTATGAAGGACAGTCCAATCCACAAGAATGGTTTTTTGCAGGTAGAGAAAAGCGAGATCGCGGAGAAAAATTTGGTACGAAAGCAGTAATAGAAATTTATAGTAATGCCCAACTACCTTGGTCTTTTTTATTGCAGTTCTTAAATCAACCTCGTACCATCGTAGATGATAAAGATCCTAACGAACCAAAAAATAAGACGCCTTATTTATGGGTCAACGCTGGTGATCCAGCTGCCATCGCCGTCTTAAAAAAAGGACAAGGGAGTCGCGGAACAATTCAGGTCAGTGGTCTGAAAGAAGAAAAAGTTCAAACTTATAATGTCGTTGGAATGGTAGAAGGAACGGATCCAGCCGTAAAGGACGAATACGTTATTTACTCCGCCCACTATGATCACGTTGGTATCGGAGCAGCTGATGCCCAAGGTGATACCATTTACAATGGCGCTAGAGATAACGCAGTTGGTAGTGTCACTGTACTCTCCGCTGCTGAAAACATTGCAAAACATCCAACGCGAAGGTCTGCTCAGTTCATCTTTTTTACGGGTGAAGAAAAAGGATTGTTAGGATCTGATTATTATGCCAATAATCCAATGCTTCCTTTAGATAAGGCAATTTACTGTTTCAACAGTGACAATGCAGGTTACAACGATACCAGTCGGGTGACGATTATTGGGTTGACTCGCACCCTAGCACAACCACTCATTGAAAAAGCTTGCTCCAGTTTTGGCCTCGACGCTAAAGAAGATGCTGTTCCTGAACAAGGATTATTTGATCGATCGGACAATGTTAATTTTGCCGCTAAAGGAGTTCCTGCTCCTACCTTTAGTATGGGTATTACGGCATTTGATGAGGCTGTCAATCGGTATTATCACCAAGCCGCCGATGGACCTGAAACACTTGATTATGACTACCTCGAAAAGTTTTTTAAATCCTATGTCTATGCCTGCCGACTAATCGGAAATACCACCCAATCTGTCTTTTGGGTTCCAGGTGATAAATACTTTGAAGCTGGAAAGGAATTATATAAAAAACCTTAAACACTTCGTTAGTTTTTGTACCTAGCTGTTGTTTTAAAAAATCCCTTTTTGGTAGGTAAAACGCCAAAAGGGATTTTTTATGATTCCCTTTTGTGGACTTTCTTAAAAAGCTTCAAAGAAATATTTATGATGAAATACCTACTTCTATTCTGCTCAATAACCATATTCTACTTTCCTAGCAATTGTCAAGAAACCTCCGCTTCTCCTCTTGCTGTTTATTGGAAAATAACAAAAGACCAATCCATCCGCTGGAATTTAACCAACGAAAAAAAGCTTCCTCATGCTGAAAATATTGAGATGTCCGGAAAAAATATGGCGGCTATTATTTATTACGATATTGATACTAGTCACCAACTAACATTAAAAAGGGATGTCATCTTACCACAGCTTCGGACTTTTAATAAAACCAACGAACCAGACTGGAAAAAATACCGAGCCTATTTCCGACGAACTATTTCAGATGAAATTTTACCTACCATCAATGTTGGAAAAAAGATCGTGGTGCCTGCTCAAGTGGATTCTGTGGAAATCAGAGGAATGCTTAAATTCTACCATACCCCGATAAATGGACTTCAGATTACTCGCACCCTTTATCCTTCGATGGAAGATCGTTTTTTGGTAGAAAAATGGGAGGTAAAGAATATTGGAAAAGAAAACATTGCTATCCAAATCGAAAATAGTTCATTAGCATTTAAAGAAGTTGGTTACAAAGGTACCTATACCTTTCATGCCTTTAGCGATGCGCCGTCTCAAACCGATCTTGCTCCAGGTAAATCCATTATTTTCCCTATTTATTTTGGAGGGACGCTCAATGATGAACAACCCGAAAAATTCAATTATAAAAAAGCAGAAAAAGAAAGAATTTTTTTCCTAGTAGAAATGTCTTCCAATCTTCACCTGAATACTCCGGATCCTATTTTAAATCAATTATTTTATTTTTCAAAAATCAGAGCATCAGAAAGTATTTATCATTCTTCGTTAGGATTAATTCATTCTCCTGGTGGCGGTAACTACTATCTTGGAACTTGGGCCAACGATCAAGTAGAATATTGCGGACCTTTTGCACCATACCTTGGCTACAAAACCGGTAACGAAGCGGCGCTTAATACTTATCGACATTTTAAAAAAAATATTCCAAAAGATGCATCAGCTATTCCCTACTCGTTCGAAGTTGATGGCAATTTTGTCATGAACCATTTGGATCGAGGAGATGCGGCCATGATCGCTTATGGAACCGCACATTATGCCTTAGCAACTGGAAATTTGGACGTTGCCGAAGAATTATGGCCCTTGATTGAATGGAGCTTGAGCTGGTGTCATAACCACCGCAATAGTTACGGTGCAGTCATCTCAGAATCTGATGAAATGGAAGGAAGAATCGAAACAGGCACGGCGAATCTTTCCACCGCTTCTTTGTATTATGGTGGTTTAAAATTTGGGAATAGACTGGCCGCAGCGTTAGGAAAAAACAAACAGGCATTGGTCTACAAAAATCGACAAAAAGAAATGGCCAACGTCATTGAAAATTATTTTGGTGCAACCATGAGCGGATTAGAAACCTATAAATATTTTGCAGAAAACACCAAACTACGTCATTGGATTTGTCTTCCAATGACCATGGGAATTACCACGCGTAAAGAAGGTACCTTACGGGCTTTGTTTGATAAATTATGGACCGAAAATGGTATCTTGGTAGAGCAAGCCGAAACCGATAGCCATACACTTTTCTGGGATCGAGCTACGCTGTATGCATTACGTGGAGCACTTAAGATCGGCGATACAGAATTAGCCTACGAAAAACTAAAAAGCTTTTCTCAAAAAAGACTACTCGGTGATCATGTTCCTTATGTAATCGAAGCGTATCCAGAAAACAATATGCGACATCTGTCGGCTGAAAGCGCGCTTTATTGTCGAATCGTTACCGAAGGATTTTTAGGTATAGAACCCACCGCCTTAGATCAATTCATGATGACCCCAAAACTTCCTAAAGCTTGGGATTTTCTAAATTTAAAAAACTTGTCCCTGGGCGGAAAACAAATCGACTTGGATATCCGTCGTTCAAGTGAAGGCTATGATTTGCGTATTTTTTATAAAAATGAAAATATTACCTTAGACAAAAAAATTAAGGAAGGAGAAACAGTAATCGTCGGCATCAAATAAGTGAATTATTTAAAATATTTTAGATGAAAAATATACTCATAATTATCGTTCTATTCATTTTTTTAAAACCACTTTCTGCACAAAATCTGGAAGGTAAATGGCTGGGATTATTAAAAATTCAGGGTATGGAGCTCGACCTGTATTTTAATATTTCAAAAAAAGAAAATAATTATTCCGCCACGTTGGATGTACCTAAGCAAGGTGCAAAAGCGATTCCAGTAACCGCCGTGGAGTTAAAAGATTCTATCTTAAATATTTCGGTGGGTGCAATCGGAATGACATATTTTGGAATTCTAAAAAATGACTCACTAGTCACAGGAGAATTTAAACAAATGGGAACCTTACTTCCGCTCGACTTAAAACGAGTAGATAGTGAATCTATGAAACTGGTACGGCCACAAACGCCACAACCACCTTTTCCTTACCGAGAAGAAAAAATTAGTTTCAAAAATATAAAAGATAACATTACGCTTTCAGGTACGCTTACTTTACCAACCAATACAAGTAATTTTCCCACCGTCATTCTGATTAGTGGGAGTGGACCACAAAATAGGAATGCCGAAATTTTTGGGCATCAATCCTTCTGGGTAATCGCTGATTATTTGACCCGTCAAGGCATCGGAGTCTTACGTTACGACGATCGAGGCACCGCTGAGTCGGAAGGAGATTTCAGCACGGCCACTTCTTTTGACTTTGCGGAAGATGTTCGTGCGGCGGTTACTTATTTAAAAAACAGAAAAGATATTGCAACTCATAAAATCGGATTGATCGGACACAGCGAAGGTGGAATGATTGCCCCCATCGTAGCAAGTGAACCAAATATCATTGACTTCATGGTCTTACTGGCCGGTCCTGGACTACCCGGTAAAGAACTCATGTTATTACAAAAAGCGACGATAGAAAGAGCACGCGAATTACCTGCGCCGTTGATCGAGCGTGGACAGATGGTGATGGGTGGAGCGTATGACCGAATCATTCAAACAAAACCGTCCGACCTTTCGCTCAAAGACAGTTTGATCGCTTATTTTCGTACCAATTACAACAATTTACTTCCAGAGGATCAATTGCACAATTTGGTACAACAAATTTCCAATCCTTGGATGATGAATTTTATCAAATACGATCCTGCCCCAATGCTCCAACAAGTACAAGTGCCCGTTCTTGCGCTTAATGGCGGAAAAGATTTACAAGTCTCGGCTAAAGAAAATCTAACGGCTATCGAATTAGCCTTAACAAAAGGAGGAAACGCTTCCTTTATCACCAAAGAATTTCCACATCTAAATCATTTATTTCAATCTTGTGAAACTGGATTGGTCAGCGAATATGGATTACTGGAAGAGACTTTCTCAGAAGAAGTCTTAGGTGAAATTAGCAAATGGATAAAAATGCGGTAGTTGTTGATTAACCTGTTTATAAAAATATTATTCAACAAAAAAAATAGAAGGATTTCTTATAAAATGAAGCAAGCATTTCTTATCATGTCAATCTTTTATTTTGATCAAAAATAAAATCTTAAATTTATGACTTTTAGAAGTAGTTGTTGTTGAATCATTGAATCAACCTCAGAATCGTTTTTAACGATTCAACAAATAAAAAAACTAGTTTTATAAACAAATTTTTCACAAAATGGAAATGCTAACCAATCCTGATATCTGGATGTCTTTTTTTACGCTTTGTCTTCTAGAAATTATTCTCGGAATAGATAATATCATTTTTATATCCATTATTTCCCAAAAATTGCCAGAAGCGCAACAAGGGAAAGCCCGTACTTGGGGGCTTGGGTTTGCCTTGATTACCCGAATTTTATTGCTTTTGTCTATCACTTGGATCATGCAATTAACAAGTCCTTTGTTTACCGTGTTTGATAATGAAATATCTGGACGGGATATTATTTTAATTTTAGGTGGTTTGTTTTTGATTTACAAAAGTGTCACTGAAATCCATGAGAAGATTGAAAATGCCCATCAATCAGAAACGATCCATCTTAAAAAAGTGACTTTCTGGAATGTTATTGTTCAAATTATTATAATTGATATTATTTTTTCCCTAGATTCTGTTATCACTGCCGTTGGCATGGCCGACCATGTAGAAGTAATGATTGCTGCGGTCATCGTCTCTGTACTTATTATGATGCTAGCGATCAACAAGATCAGTAGTTTTGTAGACAATAATCCAACGATAAAGGTACTGGCGCTTTCTTTTCTAATCATGATCGGGATCGCTTTATTAGCAGACGGATTAGATTTCCATATTCCGAAGGGATATATTTACTTCTCGATGGCCTTCGCTTTACTAGTAGAGGCAATTAACATTACTATTTCTAATCGGAAAAGAAAAGCGAGTATAAAGTGAATCTAGCGCTCATTTGGGCTCAATGGATATATTCCATGTGAATCACTAATAATTTCCTCCCCTTTTTGTACTAGTTTTGAATGATTACAAAATAAAATTCCTACATTTGACAAACTTGCGAAAGCTCAAAAAACCAGAGTTTATGAAAACAACCCCTTCTAAGATTTTTAATTGTGCTTATTTTATCTTAAATGCATAAAGAATTTTAGTACACTGTACAAAGTGCGATTTGGTTTCGTAAGTACCAAATCAAGGGAGCCAGAGTCGCTAGATTTAATTTGTCAATTAGTTAATGATAGTGCCTCTGGCATTTTTTATAACATTCCCTTCAACTCATTGAGTTTCATCATACACTCGATAGGCGTCATTCCATTCAAATCTAGTTCCTCTAATGCTAGTTTCAATTTTGCTAAGGCAGGATCGGTGGATTCGAAAATATTTAGCTGCATTTGGTTTGTCGATATATTTTCCAATTGCTTTTTAATCGCATTTTTCTTGTTTTTTGTGCCTGGGACATCTGACTTTTCGCCGTCTGTCTGAATAGACTTTTGTTCGAGTTGACTCAAAATATATTGTGCCCGTTCGACAACAGAGCTTGGCATTCCGGCCATTTTTGCGACATAAATACCAAAGCTGTGGTTACTTCCACCAGGAACTAATTTGCGTAGAAATATCACTTTATTATCTAGTTCTTTGGTGGCAATACTCCAGTTTTTAATTCGCTCAAATTTATTGGCCAATTCGTTCAACTCGTGATAATGCGTAGCAAATAAAGTCTTGGGTTGGAATTTATTATTATTGTGTAAATATTCTGTAATAGACCAAGCGATGGAGATCCCATCGTAGGTGCTTGTTCCCCGTCCAATCTCATCCATTAAGATCAAACTACGGTCTGAAATATTATTCATAATACTAGCCGTCTCATTCATTTCCACCATAAAGGTCGATTCTCCAGAACTAATATTATCCGTGGCGCCCACGCGCGTAAATACTTTATCAATGAGTCCAATTCTAGCGCTTTCTGCTGGCACAAAACAACCCATTTGTGCCATCAAGCAGATCAGTGCCGTTTGCCGCAAGAGTGCCGATTTACCCGCCATATTAGGCCCCGTTATCATCATAATTTGTTGTTCTTCTTTGTCTAGAAAAACATCGTTAGGAACATAAGCATCGCCCAATTCTAGATGCTGTTCGATGACGGGATGTCGACCACTTTTAATATCAATCACAAAAGAATCATCGACGATTGGTTTACAATAATTATTACGGATCGCTACATTCGCAAAAGATAACAAACAATCTAAACGCGCGATATTGCTTGAATTCTTCTGAACAGGCGGAATAAAATCAGCCAGCTTTATAACGAGTTCTTCAAACAATCTATCTTCGATTACTAGGATTTTTTCTTGGGCACCTAGAATTTTAGCTTCCAGTTTTTTGAGTTCTTCGGTAATATATCTTTCGGCGTTTGTTAAGGTTTGTTTCCTAGTCCAATCGTCGGGAATCAGTCCTTTATTTTTATACTTGTTCGTTACTTCTAAATAATATCCAAAAACATTATTGAATCCAATTTTCAAATTATCAATTCCTGTTCGCTTGGCTTCTGTCTGTTGAATTTCTAGCAACAAATCTTTTCCATTTTTGACAATATGTCGTAATTCGTCTAGTTCAGCATTTAGTCCATCCGCCATCACGCCCCCTTTGTGCAGGTTGACGGGAGGTTCTGGTTGTAAATATTTTTGGATGGTCTCAATGATGGCAGGGCAGGGATCCAATTGTTCACCAAGTTTGGTAAGGACAGGACTTTTAGCGGTGGTCAATGCTTCCTTGATGGGACCAATTGCGAGGCTTGCTTTTGATAGTTGAATAATTTCTCTGGGATTAATTTTTCCTAAGGGAACCCGCGAAATCAATCGTTCCAAATCTCCAATCTGTTGAATCCCTTCTCCGATAGTTTCTCTGAATTCCGGTTCTTTGGTAAAATACTCTACCGTATCCAATCGACTCTGAATGGCCGTAGGAATACACATTGGCAATACCACCCATTTTTTTAACAAACGCGCGCCCATGGGAGAAATGGTCTTATCCAAAATATTAATCAAAGGCACGCCCGTTTCGTGCGGACTATAAATCAACTCCAGATTTCGAATGGTAAATCGGTCGAGCCAAACGTAGCGATCTTCCTGAATTCTACTGATCCGAGTGATGTGTTTAACATTGTTGTTTTCCGTGGTAGACAAATAGTGTAAACTAGCTCCAGCTGCCTGATGCGCCAGAGACAGGTCATCTACCCCAAATCCTTTCAGCGACTTTACTTTAAAATGATTCAGCAATTGCTCTTGGGTAAAATCTTGGGTAAAAATCCATTCGTCTAGTGGATAAGTATAAAACCGAGTACCGAAAGTTTCGGTAAAATTATTTTTATGATTTTTGGAAAAGATAATTTCGGAAGGTTGAAAACTTTGCAACAGCTTATCTATAAAAGGAATATTCCCTTCTGCGACCATGAGCTCACCCGTGCTTAAATCCAAGAAAGAAACACCCAATTGACCTTTTTTTCCAAAACTAAGGGCAGCTAGAAAATTATTCGTTTTATGGTCTAGAATTTTATCACTAGTAGTTACACCCGGTGTCACCAATTCTGTCACACCTCGTTTGACGATTTTCTTTTCTTTAGATGGTTTTTCCAATTGCTCACATACTGCCACTCTGAATCCTGCGCGCACTAGCCTTGGCAAATACATATCCATCGAATGATGTGGAAATCCAGCTAGTTCAATATCACTGCCACCGTTATTTCTTTTTGTCAAAATAATACCCAATACGCGGGCCGCCGTGACCGCATCTGCGCCAAAGGTTTCGTAAAAATCGCCCACTCTAAAAAGGAGGATAGCATCTGGGTATTTTGCTTTAATACTCCCATACTGCTTCATCAGTGGAGTTAC
This sequence comes from uncultured Saprospiraceae bacterium, assembly GCA_937928405.1. Lineage (GTDB taxonomy): Bacteria > Bacteroidota > Bacteroidia > Chitinophagales > Saprospiraceae > JALZUU01. Next base: position 6,346 of record CALFWZ010000067.1, on the reverse strand, counting down.
CTTCTTATTTTTAGTAGTCTTTTTTGTTTTCTCTTTTTTTGTCAAAATGGGTAAGTTTATTAGGTGGTATTTCAGTAAGGACAAAGGTAGTAAGAATCTAGGGATTTGAAACATCTCCTCTATTCAATTTTTTGGTTCATCTCCCCGATTTCACTTAATTTTCTTAAATTTGTCCGTATCTTTGCGGCTGTGCTTACGTCCTAAAAACGTACCTTTGCAAACAAGCCTATTTTACCTGAATTTTGGGCAAAATCTGTTTGAAGATGCATATTTTTTAATAATGGGTTCAAAAGAAATTCTTTTTTATCTACACAAACAAACAATTCATGATTCCACAATTTGCCGGACTCAACGACACGGAAAAAAAATTATTAATTGACGCGATTCCAATGATTACCGCTTTAATCGCTGGCGCAGACGGAAATATCGACTCCGAAGAGAAAGAATGGGCTTCTAAGATTATGAAAATCAGAGGCTACCAGCATCCTCCAGCGTTGGAAGGTTATTACGAACTAGTGGGCGCAGAATTCGCTAGCCGTTTGGATGAACTCATCAGTACGTTGCCTTCTGGGACGGATGAACGTAATAAAATGATCAGTGATGAACTAGCACAACTCAACGATATTTTACCCAAAATGGCGCCGTTACATGGTGCTCATTTTTACCATAGCTTCGTTACTTTCGCAGAACACGTAGCCAAGGCCAGTGGTGGCTTTCTTGGTTTCGGTTCGATCAGCCGAGCAGAAGGGAAATTTGTAGGTTTGCCAATGGTCAATAAAATAGACATGCCAGAAGATGCAAAGGAAGAACCTTTTGCAGATGAAGAGGCGGAGGATTAAAAAATAGCAGCGGATTTATGTAGAGACAATTCATATAAAAACAATTCATGAATTGTCTCTACCCTTTCCCATCCAACTTCCGCTCTACCCATTGATAAACATCCAGATAGATAAAACTTCTCTTTTCAAACTCATCTTCTCGTAGCATTCTCATTTTTTCTCTAAACGCCTCCAATTCTGAACGGTGTTCATTCTGTGGCAGCTGCACTAATGTTCTAAATAAGCGGAGGGTTTCTTTTTGTACCTTGGTTAATTCTTTTAGTTTATTTAAAAAACGGTGTGCTGATTTTATTAGTGAATTTAGGAGAATAAAATTACCTAATTCATAATGCGCCAATAAGGATAAGATGCGTGCATAAGCTTGTAAGTCTTCGCGTAAATAAGCTACTTTTAAATCTAAAATCTTATCCAAATAATCTAGACATTTTTCATAGTCTTTCATACCAAAATATAGGTAAGCGATTTTAAAATAAAAAATCAAGACACGATGCTGATCCAACAAATCTGAAAACTTATCTAGAAAGCTCAAGATCTTCGGTATCACTGGCAGTCCCGCTCGAAATTGCTGTCCCATAATGTGCTGATTAATTTCCGCACTATAAAAATAAAGCGAGGCAATCATCCGCGAGTTATAATTAAAACCTTCGTAATTCTCCTCGTAAAACTTCGCAAATTTTTTAAAGTATTTCTTAAACGCAACTTGATTTCCTTGATGGTACAAACTAGTCAACACATAATGATAACCCCTCAGATACAAATCCGGATCTTCTTCGATGAGTAAAGGAACTTCTTCAAATACGTCTATCCATTTTTTTGCGTAAGAAAAGCATTGCTCAAAGTCGAGCAACATATGATAAAACCAAACCCAAGATTGGTAGAGATATACGCGTTCAAAAAAAGTTAATTTCGTCTGGTCCACCTTACTTAGTTTTCCACGAAAAACTTCAATCACCATTTGCTTATTCAGGTCATTACGAACATGTCCATAGCGAATATAAAATCCATGAATAGCAATTTTTAGATTAGAAAGTTGACAACTATTATAAATAATTTCTGATTGCCGTAACGCATCACTTTCCAAGGTTTCCATCTTACCTTTTTCCTGTCGGGAACGGGTGATGTGACGCTCCTCAATCAGTTTTAAAAATTCTAAAATTTCTAATAATAATAAATCCAAATGATTCTCTTGTGCGATCACTCGAATTCGTTCTAGAATTTTAAGACTTTGATAGAATAATCCTTTTCCATATAAAATCCGAGCGAAATCTATTTGCTCTCGAATCTGGATATCGATATTTTTTTGAATAGATAATAAACGCAGACTCGTCAAGATCTGTTGATAAAGATGACGTTTTAGGTTAGATAACTGAACAGCAGAAATCCCAGGTAATTTATCCTTTATTTTTTGTTCATCATAGTTTTTCGTCTTCGCAATCGCATCGAATACCTGCACTAGCTTTTGCCCTGACACTTCCTCCATTTTTTTAATATAAAGCTTGAAATTTCGCTTTTCCGCCTTATTCATCGAATGAATCAGCGTAAACAAATATCGTCTAGCCTTATTGGGTCTCGTTTTTTGCTTGGACATAAAAACCTGTTTATCAAATACTTAAAGAGCAATCACCCAGTTTAAATTTGAGGTAAAGCGTAATTATTTAGCTGTTATGAAATAAGGAATTACGCTAAGTTTGCAAAAATAACCCAGAAATAAAAAATCAAAAGATAAGAACATATCATTTCTAGGTATCTTTGCGTTAAATTTTAAAATACATTCAATAAATTCTTAATAAAAAAATAGTTTTATGGCTAAGATCAAACTTGAATACATCTGGTTAGATGGTTACTTCCCAACTCAAAATATGAGAAGTAAAACCAAAGTTGAAGAGCATGAAAATTTTAAAGGAACCTTAGAGGAGATAGGAACTTGGTCTTTTGACGGTTCTTCCACCAAGCAAGCAGAAGGTAACTCTTCAGATTGTTTGTTGGTACCTGTTGCAATTTACCCAGATCCAACAAGAAAGAACGGTTATTTAGTGATGACCGAAGTAATGAATGCAGATGGAACAGCTCACGAGTCTAATGGTCGTGCGACCATTGATGATGATGATAATGATTTCTGGTTTGGTTTTGAGCAAGAGTATTTCATCATGGATACTAAAACGCAATTACCATTAGGATTCCCAATTGGTGGATATCCTGCGCCACAAGGTTTGTATTACTGTTCCGTTGGTGGAAAAAATACGCACGGTAGAGCCTTAGTGGAAGAACACGCAGATTTATGTATTGCAACCGGTCTTAATTTTGAAGGAATTAACCAAGAAGTTGCTTGTGGTCAATGGGAATTTCAATTATTTGCAAAAGGTGCTAAGAAAGCGGGTGATGAAATTTGGATCGCTAGATATTTGTTAGATCGTTTAACTGAAAAGTACGGATACTATATTGAATACCATCCAAAACCACTAGGTAAAGATATGGATTGGAATGGTTCTGGTATGCACGCAAACTTCTCTAATACGGCCTTAAGAACTTCTGGAGATAAAGAGGTATTCGCTAAAATCTGTGAAGCCTTCCGCCCAGTGGTGGATGAGCATATTGCAGTGTACGGTGAATTTAACGACCAGCGTTTAACTGGTTTGCATGAGACGGCTGCCATTACCGATTTTTCGTGGGGCGTTTCTGATAGAGGAGCTTCGATTCGTATTCCAATTATTGCCGTTGAAAATGGCTGGAAAGGATGGTTAGAAGATAGAAGACCTGCTTCTAATGGTGATCCATACAAAATTGCAGCTCGAATTATTAAAACCGTTAAAACGGCTGACATGGTGCCAGCTTAATTTAATACAGCTAAAAAAAAATAAGAGGGCGAATCGCAATTGCGGTTCGCTTTTTTTATTTTTTTCATAACAAAATCAATCAAAATATTATCATTGGAGTTTAGCGTAGCTACCAATCATTGCCTCTACGCTTCATAGATTTCAACGATTCAACATTTTCAACAAGCGGAGCGATTCAACATCTAAGCACCACCCGATATCTCACTTTCCCTGCCTCCAAATGCGCAATCGCCTCGTTTACCTGTTCCATTGGAAACGATTCTACGATCGGATAAATCTCATGTCGTACACAGAACTCTAACATTTTACGAGTCAATGCGGGACTTCCAATCGGACTACCACTCACTGTTTTTTCGCCACCGATTAATGAAAAGGCAGGAATCTCCATGGGTTCCAAAACAGCGCCTACGGTATGAAATCGCCCTTGCGGTGCTAAGGTAGATAAATAGGATTTCCAATCGAGTTGAACATTTGTTGTGTTGATGATCAAGTCTAATTGTCCCGCAATAGATTTCAACGATTCGGGATCGCGGGAGTTGATCACTTTGGTGGCACCCATTGCTAGAATCGCTTCTTTTTTGTCTGGACTTGAACTAAACGCAACCACTTCACATCCCCATTTATTTAAAAATTTCAAAGCCATATGTCCCAGTCCTCCAATTCCGATCACCCCTACTCGATCCGTCGCTTTGACATTCGCCAAAATAATGGGATTAAAAACGGTAATCCCCCCACATAGTAGAGGTCCCGCTTTTTCCAAATTAATCCCCTTTGGTAAAGGAATGGTCCACGACCAATGAGCACGAGTGTGATCCGCAAAACCACCGTGGCGACCAACGATGGTACTTTCTCCATTACGACAAAGATGGTGCTGACCGCTCATACATTGCTGGCAGTGCATACAAGAAGCCGACTTCCAACCGACACCGACATAGTCTCCTTTTTTAAGATGCTTAACTTGATCTCCAGCAGCGATGACTTCCCCAATAATTTCATGTCCAGGCACCAATGGATATTTAGTCATGCCCCAAGCGTCTTCCATCATACTCATATCAGAATGACAAAGTCCACAATAATGAATTTTTATATCTACTTCTTCCCTTCCTAAGCTGCCTAATTCGTAAGAAAAAGGCGTCAATTTTTCAGCTCCTTTTTCTTTGAGGGCGAAGGCGTTTACATTCAACATAATTGTTTTTTAAAAAATTATAAAAACAGAGATTAAATATTTATTGGTTTAATGAAAAAACCGTTAGCTACTTAAACAGCTTCATTAGAACCACTTGGCAGCAAATATTGTTCATCAGAAAATAGATGCGGAAAATTACTAAATATCACTTCGTTTTAAAATAGTGCGTTAACTAAAATAGTAGGTTTAAATACTATCGTTTCAGCGCTTCAGTAATTTTAATACATTGTAACCTAAGTTTAATTTTAAAATTTTTTGTTTTAAAATTAATTTTTCATAATTTTGCTTTGAGCAAATCTTATCTGAGAATTAGATTTGTAATTTCTGGGCCGTATCTATCCAATATGGTGACCTTTCCAGAACAAATGAGTAATAAAACATCAAGTCAGCGAAATTAGGATTTCAACCAAGGTTGACACAACCTGATCTTTGTCAAACACTAAAATTTAATTATTACTCAATAAATTACATGTCAAAATTCACGAATAAAGAACAAAAGAACAAAGAAAATTCGGGAAATATCTATGATCGGATTTTTCGAGAAAACGCACAGACCATATTTATACCGTTGGTTCAGGCACAACTTAATATTGACATTACCCGATACGAACCACTAGCGTTTAAGATGGCAAGAACGAGGGAACGAGAAGTTGATTTTCTTTATAAAATTTTTGATAAAAAAGGTAAAGAAAGTATTCTTCATCTCGAATTTCAAACTAGAAATGACCGAGAAATGCTTGCTCGCATTCAAGAATATCATGGGTTGATTTATCGTAAGTATAAACTACCAATTCGACATATTGTGATCTATCTTGGCAAGCCTAAATCAACTATGAAAAATAAACTAAAACCTAGCCTTATTTTCACTGGTTTTGACATTATCAATATTACTGAAATTGATCCCAATAAACTCATCAGTACGCAAGTTCCAGAGATGATCATCCTTGCACTACTTGGAAATATTAAAAAGGATCGGGTTGATAAAGTATTAAATGATATCGTCGAAAAGTTAAAAAGTTTAATAGACTCAGAAGACTTAATCGCCAAATATATGAACCAGTTGTTAATCTTAGCAAGAATTCGTAACTTTCAACTATTCGTTGAACAAAAATTAAATGATATGCCTATTTCATATGATGTCGAAAAAGATAGTCTCTACTTACGTGGCGTAGAAAAAGGAGTTAACATTGGAAGAGAGCAAGGAAAAGAAGAAGGACGAGAGGAAGCAATTGCCAACTCTGTTTGGAAGTTATTTAAAGCCGGACAATCCATTAATTTTATTGCCGAAACGCTAGAACTAAGTGCCCTACAGGTAAAAAAATACATCAAAATATGGGAAGAAAAATCTTAAACCCAATAAATATATTCTCCCAATTCCTAATCAAGAAAAGTTAATCAAGATGCCTATTTCATATGATGTCGAAAAAGATAGTCTCTACTTACGTGGCGTAGAAAAAGGAGTTAACATTGGACGAGAACAAGGAAAA
>CALFWZ010000066.1 GCA_937928405.1 uncultured Saprospiraceae bacterium | reverse complement strand
CAGGTAGATTGTATTGCTCTAAAAGTTTTGATAAGTCTTGATCTTTTGATTTCTTTTTCATCTTTGAGTGTTTTGATTTTAAATTTAAAAAATATTCAAAACACTCCGAAATTAGTTTACACTATATTCTTTAGAGGCCCCAGTCCCCAAATAAATTTGCCGAGCCATAATATAACTTTTCTTGTTTCTTCTTCCCTTTATTTTTCTTCCTCTCCTTTACAGAAATTACACTTGTTTTTATATCTTGTGTACAATCTACTTTTTAGAACAAACTCACGTATTATGACCCCAATTTACACCTCCTATTTAAGGAATGTATTACCTATCCTGTTGTTTTTAATTTTACCACATTTTATTCTTGCTCAAGACACAGTCGAATCTGCCAAACATTATATAAAATTATCTAAGAAAGCTGTTAATGCAGACTCTATGATTTATTATGCAGATAAAGCCCTCCCATTTATTGACACAATCAACAATGTTCCTCAGTATATCACCCAACTTCGACTAAAAGCGCTTGGTTTTGCACGTAAAGGAGATTTTGAAAATGCGCTGCTATATTTTAAAGCTGCTTATTCTAAAGGGAAGGATACAAATGATTATGAGAATATGGCACTCGCAGCGGATAGAGTAGGTACTTGTTACTATAGTATTAAATCATTTGATATAGCTCGAAAATGGTATAATACCTCCATTAGAAACCATCGATTACTAAACGATAGTATTAATATATGTGAACCGTATTTAGGGATTGGTAATATTTTTAATGTTACTGCCCAGCTAGATAGTGCGATCGCATATTATGAACTAGCCTTAGCAGCATCAACCAAAGGACAAGGGCTTCAATCAATTACGGCAACTTCGCTTTCTAATTTATCTACCCTCCATTACCAGTATAGTAAAGATTATGAAAAATGCTTGGAATATACGAAGAAAGTATATCCGTACTTAGGAAATGACGTAAGTAGAAAAATTACAAACCTCAATATTCAAGTAGCAGCTTTACTAAAGTTGGGTAGATATACAGATGCCCTACCTAAATGCGAGGAAGCCATTAGATTGAACGATAACTTAGCTAAAAACAGTCTCTATTTTTCTTTAGTCAATATGGCAACAATACAGAAGAACTTAGGAGATTATCCAGCAGCTATTTCATTCAGTAAAAAAGCTGGGGCTTTGGTAGATAGAACGTCGTCAGAATATGGGAAAATCGTTGTTAGTATTGGGGATATATTTCAAGAACAAGATATGTTGGATTCTGCTTTAGTGTATTTACATCAAGCAGAAAAGATATTTCTATCGAATCAAGATGTTCAGGCAAAAGAGGTATTGTTGACCTCATTATCTGATGTGTATTTTAAAAAAGGTGCTTTTGAGATAGCATATAAATATCTAAAGAATGCTTACATTATAAAAGATACAATACTCACCTTAGATCGTACAAGATTACTCCAAGATGCCTACGCCAAATATGAAACTAAGCTCCAAAAAGACTCTACTAAGCTTGCTCGGTATGATACTGAGCTTGCAAGATCAGAAGCTAGTAGAGAAAGAGGGTGGAAATACCTGTATATGTTACTTGCTGGTATATTTTTGATAGGATTGTCTTTTATTTATCGGGAATACCAAAGGTATCGCAAAGAGCAACGTATTATAGAACAGGAAAACGAACGACTCAACAAAGAGAATCAAGATTTAACAAAAGGTTTGGAGGAACTGGGAAGTTTAGTCCAATCAATTGAGTTTTTAGATAAAACACCAATTATCATTAATGGTCAGAAAGTACTCTTGTCTGATATTTTATACCTAGAAGCCAGAGATAAAATGGTAATAGTGCATGCAGATAAAAGAAGACTCACTCATAATGGTAATCTCAAAGGCTTTCTAGAAAAACTACCAAATGCCCTTTTTGTGCAAACGCATAAGTCCTACATTGTAAATCTCACACACATAAAATCTAAGTTTTCTCAATATCTAATTATGCTTAACGATGAAGAGGTTCGTGTTGGAAGGAAGTATAAGAATGATTTTTCTATTAAGTATGAAGCATATACAAACACATTAGACCAAACTGCTAAGTAGTTCACGATATAAAACCTGTCGTTCAGTAAAAAACAGGAGTTTAAGTTCGTTTTAAACTGTTTTTCTTCTTTTTCTTTGTCATAAGCACAGACTAGAAATATGAGGTGTTAGCCTCTTATTAGGTACTCCAAGTGTATATATTTGAGGCTGGATGTCTATGTACTAAACCCTAAATTATGACTGATATGAACTCAACACGCATCATCAAATACTCCCCAATCACTCTAATACTTCTTTTTACCATCTTCGGCATCCCATGGGAAAAGAATACAATTATCATTAGATGGAAATTTAAGCGGTATCAAAGAAACCTGATAGATTATGTAGATCATAATACTAGAAAAGATGCGCATAAAAGGCATTGTGTGCAGTATATATTACCTCCTCACAGAAAGACAAAAATTCCTTATCCTGATAAACTTAATGTTCATTTTACGAAAGATATTTTTAAGCTGGTTTCGATGTCAGGTTTTAGGACTTATAACCTGGAATGGAACGTGGGACATATAGAATATCAAAATGAGTACGGACACTGGAGGAGACTTATCCCAACGCTTAATAAGAATGAATCTTTCGTTATCCCTGTTAGCATAAAAAATGGACAGATGCCCAACTTAGACTTGTTCCTAAAACTTTTACCAAAAGAGCTTCGAGAAGACACAGAAGGCAACAAAGCCCAAGTGAATCTGAATGTATAACCCAAGAAAATATTCCCCTGATGCAAAACAATTACCAACGTTTTTTTATAAGTCTTTCCATTGTCATTATCTACTGTGTATCGGTTAGTGAGCTTGTTTATACCGACCAATATATAACTTGGATTGAGACACTAAATGAAGAATGGAACAGAGAATTTTATCAGATAAAAAATAAATACCACATTGCGGTAGGTGAAGAAAGTCCTGCAGGACAGGTGGCAATAACACATTTTAAGCAAGAGACAATGCCTAAAGTATTCCGTTCTTGTACAGATGGAGATTATACCATAACCCACTCGACTTATTCAAAGTATCATCCACCAAAAATTGATAAATGGTATAAAGCATTATATAAACAAGGGCATTATACTTATCACTCGCAGTATCGTGTTGTTGGGTTTTCTGAGTTGGATTTTGAGCATAAAATTCATGACCAATCTGATACAGAGATTTATGTACACGTCACATTGTCTGGTAAAGCCCAACACAATGAAAGTTGGTATGACCTCGGCACATTTACTGTTACACTTGGGTATGATCTCCAGGTTATAAAAGTGGAGGGTGGAAGAGGTACAGACATACTTCCAATAGTAGGAAAAGGAAAAAATCCATACCTCTATGATTGTACATTTTTTCAAGCAAACGATAACCAATATATATAATAACCATCATGAAAACCATAACTTCCCTAAAGACAAAAGTTCCTCGCTTACTCATTTTTGCTACCATTCTTTTTTGTGTGCTATTTTTAGTCAATAGTCAAACGACGGCACTCGATGAAAACTTTACGCTTGGTTGGACGCTCGTTGGGACTTTTATAAAGAGCTATATTTTTATTGTGCTGCTTTATGCTTGCTTTATGTTGTACGACTCATTTACACCCATTCCACTAGCGCAAAAGGAAGAACTGAGAATAAGTTTTCAGAATGTGTTGCATGTACTTCAAAAAAGCTTTTTGGTGGCGATCACATTCCAAATAGTATTCAATTTGTATGACGTCTGGAATGAGTTTGGGCTATACCCGATAGAACTGGAATTTTGGGAATCGGTCTGGACACTGATTCGCTTTTGTATTGGACTGATTGGTACATGGATGTTGGAGCTGTGGTTCTGGATTGGAGAACAATTACGGATAAGTTTTCTTCTGAATAATCCTTGCATTGGAAGTATTTGTCTGGAAGAATATCCTTGGGTATCCGTCTTCTTAACCTTTATGCTCGGATACGTGGGGAAACAACTTTGGAAGATCACGCTCATCCGTGGGACGATTCGGTTTGCTGGTCATATTATCTACAGCATCATCAAGACAGTTGGAAAGTTTATTCTCAAAAGACTATCACAAAAAGCCTCACAACATATTAGTTCTGCTTTGTTGCTTAGTATAACAAAGCAGGTTTTTTCTACTGTAAAAAGTATCTACCAAGTACCGATTAAAGAAGTAGAGACAGAAGGACAATCACCACAAACAATAAAGTAGGCGTATGGAAAATATATTTACCTATATCCCCAAAGAATTTATATGGTATCTAGTCCTATTTGGTGCAGGATGGCAGTTTCTCCGCTGGTTGTTTTTGACCAAGTGGCTCGTAAAGAATATTGAGCATTGGATAGCATATATTGTAAAACTACTGCTTAATCAAGCACTAGCGTACGCACAAATGGTTGTACAATTTTTTATAGAAAGCATAAAACCTATCATCCGTGAGATATGGAAATATATGGCTGGTAAAATTGCGATTATACTAAGCTGCCTGTATCTCTTATACCATATTATTTTTTAACCATTAAAATATACACGCTTATGCAAGTTATATCTATTGAAGAACAGAGCTTTTACCAATTGCTCGATACTGTCCTCGCAGAAATGGAGGAAAAGTTTGGGAAAAAAGAAGAAGAATGGATACACGAAACCAACGCCATGAAGCTCCTTGGGATTAAGTCAAAAACAAGTATGCAACGACTAAGGGATCATGATTTAATACGGTTTACCCAACCCAGCCGAAAAATCATTTTGTACTACAAGCCTTCTCTCTTGGAGTACTTAGATGCTCATGCAAATAAATAATTTTCATCACTACAAAAATCAATCATTATGGCAACTAATAATATAGAAGTCAAAGACCTCGATGCTTATACCTTGGGGTTTAACAAAGGCACACAACTAATAGAAACACATAAACGCCTTGTGTCGGTTAATGCGAGTTTTATCAAATCTTTAATATCCAAAGAGTATTCTAAGTCATTCCATAAAGGCGTAGCGGATGGCTGGGATTATGGGTTTAAAAAAGAGAAACAAAAATTGCAAAACCAAGCGAAACAAAAGACCGCAACACGAATGGCAGAAATGGACCAGATGCAACAAACAGATCAATCGCAAGATTTAGAACGATGAAAAAGATTTCTGTTTTTATGTTCTTCTCTCGTATACTTCTACCAAAGATATTTCTTAATCCCGAGTATATGAAGAAGCTTACCCGTTGGTGGCTCGTTTTCTGTGACCAAATGAGACGCTGCCTTTTGTTTTTATTCGGAAATGGTAGCAACTCGCCTTATACTGCTCGATTTATGAGTGATCTGGAAAAACTAGAATTGCTTTCATCATATAACAACGGCATTGTGGTTAATGGCCGAATCCGTCTTGATTTGGATAAAAGCTACCGACACTTATTGCTGACAGGAGCAACAGGGGCAGGAAAAAGTAGTACCGTATTTATTCCGATGATTTTAAGCCTTGATTTTCCAATGATAATATTGGACTGCTCTGGTTCTTTGTTTGACGCTACTTCAGGAATACTTAGGAAGAAAGGGTTTAGGATTTTACGACTTAATTTTTCTGATCCACTCCATAGTGAATGTTATAATGTACTGCATCGAGCGAGCACAGATAGTAAGATAAAACGAGTGGCGACCACGTTAGTAGAAACATCCCTTGGCAAGGGCAAAGGCAGTGATAGTTTTTGGAATTTATCAGCTGCACAAATTCTGTATTGTCTCATCAGGTGTCTCAAAGAATCAGTAGAACCCAAGTATCAGAATTTAGCAAATGTTCGGCATCTGCTTAATAATCTTTCCTCCAGTAAAGACTCACCTACTTTTAAGTGGATCGTGGGCAATGCCAGTGATGAAGTATTTACAGAATTTAAGGGAGCGATGGCATCCAGTGAAAAAGTGATTGATTCTGTGCTGGCAACCTGTAGGGCGAGCTTAGAAAAACTCGCAGATCCTTCCCTTGCAAGAATGACGGCAACGGATACGCTGGGCGACTTACAAAAACTTAGGCAACGCAAAACAGCTTTGTATTTATCAGTCAAAGAAACAGAGATTAGTTACCTCAACTTCTTAATAGCTGTAGTACTTGGTGATCTACTTGATATGGCAATGGAAATGCCAGGTAAAAAAGATAAACCACTTTTTTTCTGCTTAGATGAGTTTAGTCATTTTAGGATCAAGGATTTTTCTACGATGCTTACCACCCTTCGTAAAAGGGACGTTAGCTGTACGATTTCTGTGCAATCCAAAAGTATGCTTCGACATCAATACGGAGAAGCTGATGCAGAAAGTATAATAACAGGTGGATGTGCGAGTCATCTAATACTACCAGGGCAAAATAACCCAAGGGAGAACCAACAACTCTCCAAGTTACTTGGGGACCATTTGGTGAACTATAAAGGAAAAGATATCGTACTTCCGATTTTGTCACCTGATGAAATCTACAGCCTCAAAGGTAAAGGCATCTTTCTTCATTCTGGATACCGACCAACGCTTCTAAAGCTCTACCCATTTTATAAAAACAAGAGTCTTTTAAAAATGACAGAAGTAAGACCAGTGTCCTATAAACGCAAACTTCCTCCAAAGGTAGCATTGGTGGATTTAAAGAATCATAACCTAGCAGATATACCTAACGAAACAGCCTCATGATAGATACTACCAAATCCATGAAAGAGTACCTGTTTGCGAGCGGAATATTAGAGACAGGGACACAAGCAGAAATTGCAGATGCAAAGAAGGAGTATAGACGAGCGTACTTGCGTCAGAAACAACAAGAACACCGAGCCAAAAATAAAATAGTCCGTTTGTCTTTTCCACATGAATACACAGAATACTTGGAGGCTAAAGCAATAGAATATAATATGAGTCTTCCACTATTTCTCAAGTCTTGCATTGATGGATATTTGAGACAGGCATTTGTCTTGCCAAATGACAGACAGGTTAAACAGGTAGAATTAGAACTCAATCGTATAGGAAACAATATCAATCAACTGGTACGGCATTGTCATCGTCTGTCCCTCAACCCAGAAAAAGCATTGGATGAGATACAGGAAATATTGAGTGGAGTAGATACTACTGTAGCATCGTACCTCCGTACACCACATACTTTAGATATGCTTATCAGAAAAACACTTACAGAGCAACCAGCATACCTGATGCAACTCCAACGAATAATGAATTCTCATGCACCTAAAGACGATCCGACATCAAGGCAAGAGTATCCAACGATTACTCCAATACATGATTAACGGAATGACGGATATAAAAACGGACACCATGATAGCGCATAACCTTAGATCATTTGACGTAGGACAAATGAGTAAAGCGTTTATAGAAAACGATACCTATAGGCGTTTTCCAGCAAGAGTCAGATGGTACCATGAAGTGTTATCGTTTTCTCCACTGGATAAAGACCATATTACCCACGATATGCTGGATAATATTGCGAGAGAATATATCCATCTTCGGAATCCTCATGCCTTATGTTTTGCAGTGGCACATACGGATACGGAGCATACACATCTCCATTTTTGTTTTTCTGGGACGGAGTTTAGGTCAAAGACCACACTCCGTATGGACGATCCTACTTTTGAGGCGCTAAGGTACAACATCGAGCGGTACCAGATGGACAAGTATCCACAGCTTAAAAACTCTATTGTCTATTGGAACAAAGAACGGAAAAAGAATTCGTCCAAGGTGCGAGACAAAAACTCCCGAACAGAAAAGGAATTCCAGACCAAACGAAGACTCAAAGGTTCACTTACAGAAAAAGAGCAATTGAAACAGACGGTACTGGATGCCTATAACCAATCACAAAGTGTGGATGAATTTTATAGCATGGTAGAACAATCAGGTTTAACTCTTAACTACCGCAGAGGTAAAGTAAATGGAATTAAAGGAAAACGGACGTATAGGTTTGCCACACTTGGGGTGAGTAAGCAGATGCTTCAAAGTCTTAACAAATTACAAAATAGATGGGCAGATATAGATGCTCTAAAAAATAGTTCACAGTCTCCTGATAGAGAGCGATAAAATATTTGATTATGATTTTTATGATAATGCCTGTATGGTATTTTGTACTTGGGATTGTTCTAGTTTTAATTCCTATGATGCTTGGGTTTTATATACTTCATAAAAGACAAAGTGAAATGTTGCAAGTAGGGCAGGAGCAGAGCCAGCAGCTAAATAGTATTTCTGACCAAACGACTCTCATACCTAATATTGATCGGCAGTTTATGACGCCGCAGTATTTGGCGCAGTTTACGATTACACTTAGTGATGCTCGAAGTACTGTATTGTACTTAGGAGATATTTTATATGTCACTGTAGAGAAGAAGAGATTACAATTTCATCTGAAAAACCGAATCTGTTCTATGGAAGGAAAGTTGAGTGATATGGTAAAAGGAGATAATCCTTTCTTGCCGTTCCCACTTTTTGTACAGGTGCAAAAGTCATACATCATAAATGTTCTTGCTGTTATTGAGAGTAAGAAGAATATGGTATACCTCTCGAAAGTAAATGAGAAAGGATTACCTGTAAAAGTCCCCCTCTCAGATAACTTTTTTGAGCAATTTAATAAAGCTTTTTTAAGACGAGAAAATAAAGGGTATTAAAATATGGGGATTTCAGGGGGTAGAAGTTGAATTTCAGGCAAAAAGCTTTCGTAGATATTATATAATTAATTAGTGTCATATATTTTTACATGGAAATATATTTTATCATTTAAATAATATCGAAATGAAAGCATTGTCGTTTAAGGCTATTTTTTTAATTGTAATTAGTATAACTTTTACTGTTGCTATATGGTCAATCAACACGCCCTACTTTTTTGAAGATTATATCTCCTCAAACTTTTATGAAAAACAAAAAATATATCTGGATATAGGTTGGAAAGAAGTATCAGACTCTTCACAAGCAAAGTATTACAGAGAGTATCGTTTAGATCAAGATTCTAATTTCATTGGTAAAGTACAGGATTTCTACATATCAGGACAACCTCAATGGGAGGGACATATTAGTTCTATGAAGCCTTTTATCAGGGAAGGTACATGTATCAAATGGTATCAAAATGGACAGGTAAATTCAGAGATTAACTATAACAAAAATAAGAAAGAAGGTATTTGCAAATTTTACTTTGATGATGGATCAATACAACCATCTCAATACTATAAAGATGATACTCTGTTATTTTCTGCTTACAATTTAAAATCTTTAATCAAAAGTTATGACCTTCATGATCTTTTGGAATCTGGCACTCATGTATTCGAAGGAAACTACTATGCTGAATATAATCAAGATGAGAAAGCCATTTCAAGTTATTTAAGTGCTCTTCAAATAGTCCCTAATTATACTTACGCTAAGGAAGCATTAGCACAATTGTATTTTGAAGTTCAAATGTATAATGAGTCAATTGCTTTGTGGAAAGAAATACAAACCTCTCACCCTGAAGGGTATAGAGTATTGTATTATATTGCTGATGTATATAATGAAATGGGGGAACAAAAGATAGCTAAATCTTATTATGATGAAGTGATACGATATCGTAGTAGGTCAGTGGCATTTCAAAATGTTGCCGGAGATGCTTATAACGAGATTGGAAATATATACCTAAGTAATGAAAACTATTCGGGGGCTATTGCACAGTATTCACAAGCAATTGAAACTATACCATCAGAATCATACTATTATTCAAATCGTGCATGGGCTTACTTATTAACCGAAAACGATTCACTTCGTTTGCTGGCAACAGATGATATTTTGTTTAGTAAACAGTTAAATCCAAAAAATCCTGACGCCTATAAGTACAGTGCAATTGCTAATACTTATATCAATGATCTGAACGGGGCATGGCAGGACGTTTTAATAGCCAAAGAATTGGAACCAAATGATGTAGAAATAGAAAATTTGTATAGGCAGATTTATGCATTGAGAAATCCACCAAGTTATGCTTCAAACAGTGGCTACGATAGTTCTGATATTTCAGTGATTGATTTACTTGGTGCTGCAATAATTGCTTATGAAATTTATGACATAAGTAAAGATATTCGTGATGGGAATTACTGGGAAGCTACCAAGCAAATAGCTACTGATGCTGCAATTACTTGGGGAATAAAAAAAATATTTGGAGAATAAAACTAAAAATTATGAAATTAAGACGAATTTATTTACTGTTAGTATTACCTTTTTTTGTTTTAACCAATACTCCTCATAATGCAAATGCCCAAGTTGGTAAAGTATTCAATAAGTTAAAAAAGAAACCTAAACAGAAGAAAATAAAGAAATTAGATACGGTAAAAAAAAGTAAGCCTAATGGGAAGGTAATGCTCAAGGCTTCCAAGAAAAAATCTGGTTCTGGAGGAAAGAAAAATCGTAAGGGTAAAAGGAATAAGAGAGAGGAGAGAACAAGGCAGAATAATAGTAAAGCTCCGTCAAAAGGTAAACCATTGTTGGATAATAGCGTTATTCCTAAATTTCCAGAAAGTAAAAAACGTGAGATTATGCAGAAGCACTGGTTTAATAATACCAAAGGTAAGAGCAGATTTATGAAGGGGATAACTTGGAGTGAATTAGAAAAGAAAATAAGAACTACTGTAAAAAAAGGCAAGCCTATTACTGATAAAGAGTATCCGACTCGAACGATATTTATACATGAATTTGATAAAGTAATTGGGACTGGCAAAAATGGTGATGCGAGAAAACACTTAAAAGTTGTCTTAGAGTCAGATGGTAGTATAGTTACAACATATCCATTTAGATATATAAAAAAATGATGAGAGTAAACTATCTAGTTACGGCTGAAAACCTGTCTGACTGGCGAGAAGAATTGCCAAAAGATTTATCGCTTATTGAAAATGATAGATTTCGGGACCTGTTCTTCTGTGCTACATGCATCATTGAAAATGATAATGTAGTTTTAGATTTTAGTGATCAGTTAGTATCATTTGTACAATGTATGCAAAGAGTGATTCTTGATTTAGAACAAGATAAATTGAATCAAACTGATTATGAACCAGAGGGAAGTGGAGAACTAATCTATTTCGTTTATAGTAAAAAAGAGAAGGAAAAAATAGAAATTAGTTGTACATGGACATCTGATACTATTGTGACCTCATTGTCTGAATTCAAATCTGAATTACTAGTTTTTTCAGATAAGCTAAAATTGTTTCTATTGGATTTGTATCCAGGTCTGAAAAACAACAAAGCTTTCATGTCTTGCTTCTGTAAAAGTAATACTGTTTTTGCATGACTGTCAAAATGGGTTTTAGGGATTTTCCTAAACAAGTCATAACCCAATGAAGAGTAGCAAAAGGATCAGCCCTGACGCAGTTATGACTTATCGCACCTACCATTATTTTGCTACTAGTGTAATCTTAAAAAAAGGGGCTGACATAGATAAGGGAGTGTGTATAGTGAGAACATGGAAAAGAGACGAAGTCGGATGAGTCGGAAACAGTGGACGAAATTAGCAGACATGTTTATAGCAGGGAGCACAGCGCGAGTGGCAGCTGAGCTGGCAGGGGTCAACAGAAATACGGCAATAAAGTTCTTCCACAAATGCCGAGAAGTGATAGCGAAAGAAGTAGAAAAAGAGAATCCATTTTTTGATGGAGAAGTAGAAATCGATGAAAGTTATTTTGGTGGAGTAAGAAAAGGAAAAAGAGGCCGAGGAGCAGCAGGAAAAGTTCCTGTTTTTGGTTTATTAAAGAGGAATGGAAAGGTATATACACAAATAATTCCTAACGCAAAAAAAGCTACATTGATGCCAATAATAGAGCAACATGTGCAGCCAGATTCTGTGGTGTATACTGATAGTTTACGCAGTTATAATTCACTTGATGTGAGTGGTTTTCGTCATAAACGAGTGAATCACAGCAAACGATTTGTAACTGATAATAGGAGAAATCATATCAACGGTATTGAGAATTTTTGGAACCAAGCTAAGCGTCATTTGCGGAAGTTTAATGGCATACCAAAAGACCACTTTTACCTCTACTTAAAAGAGTGTGAGTGGCGGTTTAATGTGCGTCAAGTCTCTATGCTCCGCAAACAGCTTCACTACTGGCTTAAACGTGATTTGAGACTCCCTTAGATAGGTCAGCCCCTAAAAAAAATGCACTTCATTAAGCGGTACTGCCCAAAGCAGCTACCGCTTTTTCTTTTCCCTTCTGGGACTAAAGCGACGGTATGAACGAGCTACAAAAAAGTACGCTCCCGCTGGTCACTCAAGGATTTGCCTACTCATTTCATGCTTAGTTCCTCCTTGACTTTTTTGCTGCTCCGTTCGGGCTTTTCCAACTAAGCCCAGAAGGGTGTTTTATTTTTCACATTTTCATGACAGATGCAACCATCGTTTCCGAATTTACATGGCAAGGGATAGACATACATGTCATCTATAAACCAAACTACTTAAATAGCTCTTGTTCTGACGATACTTCCGTATTGTCTCACATAGAAGTACGAGCTAATCAGCCCATTCCAATCACCGAGACTGGTTATAAAAGTATATTCTTTTTCCAGAAAAAATCTGATATGATTACAGAGCTAGTACAGGAAGTAAGAAAGCATCTTGACAAAGGCACAGAAAGCAAAGTTTGGCAAAAGTACTGTGCTGACCAATTGCAGCCAAGTTTATTTATATAGCACAGAATGTGCTGATTTACATTTCTTCTTTTACCCTTTCGTATGGTAGACTCACCTCCGTATATCTCTGCCTCACTAGAGAGCAGATATATCATTGATCTTTCCTCGACACTTTCATTTCCAAATTATTTTAAACCAGAATTATTATGAATAAAACAGCAACTGCTCCGCAGCAAAAGCGGAAGCAAAAAACAGATTATTATCAGATCGTAACCGACCGTATTATTGCCCTCCTTGATAAAGGCGTACCGCCTTGGAGAAAAACATGGGGTAGTCATGGCCTTGCTCGCAATTATGCCAGTGGGCATGTGTATACAGGTATCAATATGTTGATGCTTAATTTTGTTGCTCCGTATGATGTCCCATTGTACATGAGTCGTAAACAGATTCATGACAAAGGCGGAAATATTGTAAAAGGTAGCAAAGCGGAATGGGTATATTTTTACGGAGATTATTACAAAGATGAAGATGGAAAAGTTATTCCATCAAATCAGGTGGCTGCTCGTGAAAAAGGAGGAGAAAACCTAAATCATATACGATTCCTCAAAGCTCGGCCAGTGTACAATATTTCATGCGTGGAAGGTATAGAAATAGTTAATCCAGAAATGCCAACGCATGAATATAACCCAATAGAAGAATGCGAAGTGCTTTTAGCAGAAATACCAATCAAACCAACCTATGCTACTACGGATGGTGATCGGGCATTTTACGACCCAATAGCAGACCGCATTACTATTCCGAACATGAAATATTTTACGGCTAGTGAAGAGTATTATTGTACACTGTTTCATGAATTGGTGCATTGGTCAGGGCATGCGTCTCGCTTGGCTCGACCAGGTGTGATGGATGAGAAAGCCACCTTTGGTAAGAAGCTCTACGCTGAAGAAGAACTGATTGCAGAGATGGGGGCAAGTTATCTTTGTGCGATTACTGGTATTGACAGAGATGCCGTTACTGAAAACAGTGCGGCGTATATACAAGGCTGGATTAAACGATTGCAAGAAGATAAGAAGTTGATTTTCCGTGTAGCTGCTAAAGCGCAGCAAGCGATTGATTTTTTAACAAAAAAAGAGGACTAAATACAACGAGTGTTTTGGAAAGATTTCAAGAGGCTATCCTTGTGGTGGTCTCTTTTGAAGTGGTAACCTCCAACAAAGGCTTGCAAATCATTAAATTTTCGAAATACAAAACCTTGAATTGTTTCTCTTTTAAATTATCCTAAAAATGGTTCTATAAAATACATGTTCTTTTCGTTTTCAAATGTCACAGTCTATCACTATTGAAAATCAACTCGGAAATACATTCAGTATTCACTTTGTTTATCCAGAAATTAATCCAAGAGACTATATTCAAAATATTACTGATGTGTTGTGTTACACAGGTGTTTTTGATGGCATTGTAAAAAGTTCAACCCCAACTTCACAAGTAGAAATAAATAGGTAGGATATTTACATGAGAAAAAATCTACGAAGAGCTGCATTATATATTCGCGTATCTACACAAGAGCAGAAAACAGAGGGCTTTGGGTTGGAAAATCAACGTCGCAGGCTGCTTTCCCATGTGAATGATAACGTTGCCCTCAACCTTATCACCAATGAAAATTCTATTTATGAGGATGTGCATACTGGTTCTGAGAGTAATCGGGAAGGGTTGCAACGACTGATTACTGATGTACGAGCCAACAAATACGATGTGGTAATTGTCTGGAAAATTGATCGCCTTTCTCGGTCGCTTAAAGATCTACTCGAAATTTTTGAAGAGTTGCAAAAGCATAAAGTGAGCTTTATCTCGGTGGAGGAATCCATCGATTTTAGCGGTCCAATAGGTAACCTTATTTTCCAAATCTTTGGTGCTATAGCTCAATTTGAACGTGAGTTAATAAAAAACAGAACATATAGTGGTAAGATACAGTCAGCACTAATGGGCAACTATACAGGCTCTAGCATACCTTATGGATATAAAGCTGCAAAAAATCCAAGTGGTAAGGGCAAAAAACTTAAAATCATACCACAAGAAAAAGAATGGGTAGAAAGAATCTATCAATGGTATATCTATGAAGATATGGGCTATTTGCAAATTGCCAAAAAACTAAACGAGCTAAATGTGAATAGAGGTAATCACAATACTAAACGAGAGAAAAGTAAAAAGTGGACTTCCGTACATATCAAGACGATTATTACCCAACCACTTTATAGAGGTGAGTTTGTTGCGAATAATAAAGGGAATAATGGAGAAGAGTTACCAGAGTCAGAATGGACGATTGTTGCTGTTCCAGCTTGTGTGACAGAAACTACTTTTAGAATAGCGCAACGTAAGCGGGAAACTCGGAAAGGAGCAACAAAATCTGACCACATCTATTTACTCACGGGGAAATTATATGATATGACCCTTGAAAATCCCAAGCGATTTATTGGCAAGCCGCGCTCTAAAGGTGGGCGAAGTTATCGTCGTGCACAATTTACTGATAAACGCGGAGTGTGGAACCCTGTTTTTGAAGTTCCAACAGAAGTTATTGAAGAGGAAATTTGGAGGAAGGTCCGTCAGGCTTTGGAAGAACCCGAACTATTTATCAAACAGCACTTAGATCAGCAAAAAAGCACTGGTAATAGAATCCAAAATCTAGAAGTTGTATTATCTAAACTAAGAGAGGTTAACATGAACCTCCGGCTTGCAGAGGTGCGTATCCAAGATGCTTATGAAAAAGGCCTTTATGATCATAAAAGTTTGGAAACACGGCTACAAGCAAACACCAAGGAAATCACTCAAAATGAATTGAAGATACAGGAAATTGAAGGCGAGTTGAGCCTAGTTGCATTCCAGGAACAAGAAATCAAAAGTCTAAGACAAGCAGCAAATGACGTCAACTATAAATTAGACAACCTTCCTCGAAAGCAACGCAAGATGTTGATTGATATATTTGTTGAAAGAGTGGATATGAAGCGTAAAGAGCTACCATCAACCACCAAAAGAAAAAAATGGGATACAACAGCCATTGTCACATTTAGGTTCAACCCCAAACAATTTACTGAAGCAAAGCACATGGGTAGCACTGTAAATGCAATCTCAGACAACCGTAAAGGTGCTTCTGATTTAAAAATCGACGTTAGTGGTGGCAAAGGGCGCGGTGGGTATCACTTTTTCAGGTATGCCTTTCAGCTAGAGCTTCAGACGATATATGGTGTTGGGAACGGCATTACTGGCACCATATATAAGATGATAGCAGTCCCCTCTTTTAGAGGGTTAATCTTACTATTGTTCATTAGGGAATGGGCATAGGTAGGACTTTTTGTATTTACTTACTTTTTTACATTATGGAATCTTCATCATCTTTCACGACATCGGAAAAAGCACTTCAGTTTTTAAAAGAAGATAAAGTTGGATACATCATGTTTTGTAAACCACTCAAAGTACATGGCACTTGGAATATTGGTATTGGTGCTGTTGTGGATATTCACGAATCATCAAAGCTACTACGCAAAGTTTGTAGAGAACTATATACCCATGATAATACTTCGTTTGTTGGGGATGTGGGATCGTTAAAAGACACTGCATTACGCAGTATCGAGGAGCTTTTAAGTCGATGAACAGTATTAAACCTTTCGGGTGTTGTCTATCTATCCATTTATACTAGCATGAAAAGTGGTAAGTAGTATCAACATGTGGCAATCCACACCTGAGGTGTTTAAGTGTAAAAAGCATGTTTTGGCTACTGTATTAGGATATATTGAATTGTACTTAACTTCTTTTTGTCATTGCTAATACACATTCGGCTAGTGGTATATGGGCTAAACTACTACTGTGTTTTAATCTCATTAGCTTTTCATACTCATCATTTTGGGTTTTGTGGTACTTATCTAGATTACCCCAGAATGCATTGATATTATTTTTATATACATATCTTATTCCTCGCATGAGTTCCGTATCTGATGTAATGCTCTCTCTGCTTCTGCCGTATAGTACTTCGGCAATATAAACAACTCTCTCTTCTAGATTAACTGATACTTTGGGTAACATTTGCTTATGTCTTGAAAGGTAGCGTTTTTGTATTTCCATTTTAATTCGAATATGCGTTTCAGGAGTAATTTGTATAATATTCTGCAGTATGCTGAGAGATATAGTTTTGTATCTGCTTCCAAATATGCGTTTGTATGTAGAATGTCTTTTTGAGTTAATAATTGATTGTGAATAGTTCCAGTAGTAGTCAGCCGCGAATAGAAATATTTGTATTTGTAGTTCTACCAACTTTAGCGGTGTCATACTCTGCTGTTCCCCCCACTCTTTGAGTTGTTTTTCTACTGTTTTTCTATACTTTTCCCAACATAAGTGAATGCTGTTTATCAATAATGCCATCTGTATTTTTTGTAAGGGCTCTGACTGAAATAACTGATTTTCTTTAAAAAATGATGGAGTGTATTCTCTGTTATTTACTTTCTCAAAAGTCTGTAATAATCTCAGGTTGTCTTTGGTTTTCCCGCTGCAAATATTAATGATTTTCTTACATATATACTTCACTTTTCTGTTTTCTGAAGAACTATTTAGAAGCAATATATTTGCGGCAACTCGTAGTTTTTTATGTTTTTCAATATATGTATACTTTTGTTCGAATATACTATTAACTAACTCTCTGAAGGATTCTCGTCTTGTTAACAGAAACGCAGTAGTCAGATTATCAATAAATAAATCCACTTCATACCCATCACATAACTCATGGTGTATATAGTGACTGATAAAATTCATAGCTCGGTTAATAGCACTCGCATCACCACTGAATATACTTGGAAGAAGTTTAAATGCATAGTAGCGTGACCACAAAGGCAATAGTGAAGTATTTGCGTTACAGTTACTGCAGGACGTAAATAGCTTTTCTATTAGATTAAGGATTTTGTTGCGCAGATATGGGCTATAAGACTTCGGCCATAATGGATTATTAAAAGAGGCTGTAATTGCAAGATATAGGTGTATTACTTCTGCTACATTTACTTTTGTACTATATAAATAGATACTGATGACAGATAGTAATCTTGAAGCTGATACTTTTGGAGACATTAATTTTAATATATCATTCCTGTCACCAGGTCTGTGTTCCCACATTTTAGGGTTAAGATGTGTGGAACTTTGCGTCCAATATTGATGATTGAAGAAAATATGAAACATCTGTAGGAGATATGCTCCTACAGAATACTTCATTCAAACTTCATGAAAAGAAGAGTTGTAAATACTTTGTAAACCTAGTATGTCTTCCTTATACTTTAATTCCAGGTATTCTGTTGCTATTAAGTTTTTTCCTTTTATCATATTTACGCCAGGGTCTAGCAAGTTGGGTTCTACACTATTGCTTTCCATTCAATAATCTTATCATATATTTTACACTCCTCCAACTTCATCTGTGATTATAATATAATCGGTAGTTGTTGTGTCTGCTTGTGCTACAGGTACAATTAAGAAACTAAAAACAAATATAGCAGCCGAAACGGTAGCAATAAATTTTTTCATAGGTCAATTTGGTTAGAAATATGTCGTGAATTCGATTTTTCTAACCCTGCAGGGAATTCTCAATCTGTAATTCTTTTACATTATTATTTGTAGAAACCTATGAGTATATAGCACAAGTTCATAAAGAAAACATGAATAAAGTGTGCTTATTTATATATGTAGGGTCATGGTAAGTTAAGGGAGACAGAAAAGTCTCTTAATATATACTATGAGTATGAAAAACCGATATTGCAAACGTTCCCGAATTTCTGAGAAGAAATTCAGGGAAATAGTGAAGCTGTTTTGCTTGGATTTAGAAGCAACAAAAATAGCAAAACTGATAGGACTAAGTCCGCAAAGTATCAACAAATATTTAGGAGGGATACGAGAAAAAGTAGTAGAACTTTATGTGGATGACAAAAGTTGGTTTGTTGGAGATGCTAAAGCGTTATTCACAACATGATTTTAGAACAAACCAGAATAACTTCCACAAAAAGACTTTTCATGTAGGTTTTTTAACGAAAAGTTTTGGCACCACTTGCGTAGTGCCTCGGGGCCTCGCCAGTATAGCTCTGGCTGAGAATCTTTCTCTCAGACTTCATGAAGTGTCTTTATCCTATACCTTATATTTGTGATGTCAACACAAAGTACCGACACTGCCTAAGCAGTGTCGTCGGGCCCTTAATTGGGCAGTCTATGAATCCAGCATAGTCTGGTCAGGAATCTTTCTCCTGAACTTCTAGAAGTACTTATATGCTATCTGCATATCCACACCTGTCAATGATGCAATAGCAAAATATTATATATCGTGATAATATATACATATGAAGTTTTTAGAGTTCACCAGTTGCAAGGACTACAGATTTATTTACCAATCTAGTGCTCCTGATTCAATGTCTTACCATATTACAAACGAGTTAGATTTGTCCCCAGAACCAGATCTTAAACCCCATGAGCCGGTTGTCCTGCAAGACCTCGAGAAGTTTGAAAAAGTGAAAGGTATAGAAGAAATTTACCCAAACTTTATAGACTACCAAGAAGTAGCAGAATGGAAAAAAAGCCACCCACCACATATACCTTACAAAACAGCAGCAGAAGCTTATCCAGAACACCTGCGTGTTGATCCTAAAACTATGAAGCAGCTAGAAAGCATTTCTCTAGAAGCTATGCCCATTGAATGTCAAGACAACCCACAAGAGTCTCAAAAAGAAATAGATGCGTACTTTAATAACCTATTGTACATGGATAACAAGAGCGAGTTTGTATCGTTTGTAAATAAGGAATATTATGTTGATGGTCAAAGTCTTGACCACCTAGAACACACTAAACTGATTTTTGTTAGAGATGTACATACAAATCAAAAAGCAAAAGATGACTTTGAGCAATTGATGAAACTTGGGTTTGACCCTAGTAAAGATATTTTTTTAATGGAAGGACAGCTATTAGGAGCTCAAAATCATAATAAGGCATATGATTCAGTAACATATGGTACCAGTCTTAAAATACTGCCAGAAAATGAGGGCTGGGAAATTGAGAAAGAGTATTATAACACCACTGCAGAGATGTATTTATCAGGAATCAGTACTCAAGAACAAAAAGATACATTTTTACATGAAGTACAAAATATATTAGAACTTCACAAGAAGGTGATGCCTAATGAAGAAATTAAAGAACTCAAAACAGTCATGAACATTATTCAAAATAGAGAGCCAGGATCAACCAAGGCTGTTAATCCTCATGAAAGATATGCTTTCGCAATACGTGATCGTAATATGGGTATATTTCGTGCTATAGAAAATAATGCCAGTTGTGGGCGTATTTGGGTATTTTGTGGGAGTGACCATATAGACGAGCATTTTAAGGAGTCCCTTCCAAAGAATACTACATACCTGACCCCTAAAAAGTATTGTACGCCATCAGAATTTGATGATATACAAAAAGAGTGGTTTGCAGATAAAGAGTATTTAGAAAACAATAAGTAATACCCCTTTCATGAATAATTAATACGTGGTGGAAACCCTTACGGTAGGCAGCATTTTTTTAGGTATGCCTTTAGATTAGAGCTTCAGACAATACATGGCTTGGGAAACAGCATTACTGGCACCATATATAAGATGGTAGCAGTCCCCTCTTCTCAAGGAGTTAATCTTACTATTGCTTATTAGGGAATGGGCACGGGTAGGACTTTTTATGTTTACTTACTTTTTTACACTATGGAATCTTCATCATCTTTCACGGCATCGGAAAAAGCACTTCTGTTTTTAGAAGAAGATAAAGCTGGGTACATCATGTTTTGCAAGCCACTCAAAGTACATGGTACATGGAATATTGGTATTGGTGCTGTTGTAGATATTTCTCAATCATCAAAGTTACTACGCAAAGTTTGTAGAGAACTATATATACATGATAATATTTCGTTTGTTGGGGATGTGGAAGCATTATTCTCAAAATAGTTTATCATAAATTGCTAAAATAAAGTTTATCTATACTATGCTTACATGGATTGGAATGATGTGAAGGCAATGGTGGAAGGCAGAAGTGATTTGGACTGCAAACCCAAGCAAATTTGGTGGACTTACTTTGGAGAAAATATAGGAGAAGAACAATATGGAAAAGGTAAAATGTTTTTACGACCAGTACTGATTATTAAAAGATTTAGTCAAGGACTTTGCTTTGTTGTTCCTCTCTCAACCAAAAAGAAGCCTAATCCATGTCATATTACAATATCATGGAAAAAGAAGGATGGTAAATATAAAACAGATTATCTTTTATTTGACCAAGCAAGAACTATTTCTACTAAGCGATTAATAAAAGTTATAGGAGATATAAAATTTCATCAGCTTCAAATGCTATGTAAATATTTTTACAAAATACTTATTAGTGAATAACAGTAAAGACACTACTTGCGTAGTGTCTCGGAACCCTCAATTGGGTGAACTATGCAATGCATAGCGAGAACAAGTCTCAAAACTTCTAAGAAGTAACTAAAGTATATTCAAAAGGGAATAGTATGTCAATACTTTAAGCAAAAATGAGTTACTTTTCTTCCTCAAATCCTTCACTAAAAAATTCTTCGAGCGTCATATCAAACGCTGCAATGAGACGAACCAACGTCTTAAAACTAATATTTGCGCCATTTTCATAGCGGCCATACTGCACTCGGTTGAATCCATTTTGGTATGCAAAATGCTCATAATTGGTATAGCCTTGAGCCTTCCTTATAGCTTTTATTCGCTGCCCAAGTTTTTCTAGTTGTTTAGATGTAAACTCCTTATTTGCCATGCTACAAAGAAAGTGGAGTGGCAGTAGATATGGTACATCATAAAAGATTGCTGCTTATATGCGGTATTTTTTGTATATTGCATTTCTAATTCCTTCTACAAAAAAAATATTTAAAAAATGGATACAAAACTTTCATTTAAAAAACGGTGCGGTGATAACCCTAATTTTCTACCAGAAACAATCGGCAAAAAAAGCTGTCTAGTTGATAATTGTCCCGATGTTTGGGAATTGAGCAATGGTGATTTTGCGATTATTGGATTTCGTAAGACTAGTGAATTAATTCATCTGCTACCAGAATCCGCAGGGTGTGGACCTGATGAAGAAATCGTGCTTGTACCAAGAATCGTGATGGCTAATGCTAAACGTGATTTGCCAGATTATCATAAAAAAGCATGATATCAGGTGTTAAGTTTTTTGTTTTGACCTAGTTAAAATTTATGGGTATCATCTGCTAGATGCTCTATGATTTTTTACTCGAAAACTGGTTTGATCTCTTACAAACGGTATTTATCGTAGTTGGATTTGTTTTGACATATTGCGCTAATCGGAGTGATGTTCGCTCTGGTAAAGTAGACCATTTGCTATCTCTTAGTCAAAGCTACCGAGAGATTTGGAACAAGACTTATTCTCAACCAGAACTGCTTCGTATCAGAGAGCTAGATGTTGACCTAGAAAAACACCCCATTACGGAAGCAGAAAAACGTATGGTAAAAGAAACTATTTTGCATATCTATACTATCTATGTAGCCATAGAAAACAAACAGCTTGATAAAGGTGAGATGAGCAAAGACATTTCAGATTATCTTCGACTTCCAATTCCTAATGCTATCTGGCAAGAGGGGCAAAGATATTATCCTAAACGCTTCACAAAATTCATAAGTGATCTTTTGAATCAAGAATAAACGAAAATAAAACAGGAAATATAAATCACTAATCTTAGGGATTTTCTTTTCTATGATGACTCAATCAAATGCCGAGAATGCAGAAAAAACAGTCTTGCAATTGCAAGACTGCCCAATAAGAATGAGACGAGAGGTATACAACATAGAACACATCCTGCGTTCCCGTTTATCCGCATCGCCATCACAGAGAAAGGTTGTCATCCCACGACAGCGCCTTTCTAGATTACTCTTTTCTGGTTTCGGTTGTAGTATCAAACGGTATACGAGTCACCACCTTTACTCCTAGGCATCACCCCCTCATCCGCAAACGAATAATAAGATGACTTAGTGAGTATCAGATGATCCAGTACAGATATATCAAACAGTTTCGCTGCTTCTACAATTTTTCTGGTGATGCTTTTATCCGCTTCTGACGTTTTAAGATTACCACTAGGGTGGGAGTGTGATACAATGATAGATGAGGCATTTGCCTTGAGCGCAATACCGAGTATTTGTCTGACATCCACCATTGTACCAGCTACGCCACCAATGCTGTGTAAAAAATAGCCAAGTACAGTATTGCTTCTGTTAAGATACAATACGTAAAACTGTTCTCTGTATTCTATGGTATCCTCTTGCCAGAGTTTTCTAAGGGTGTTGTAAGCATCACTACTCCTGTGTATTTGCACACGTTCGTTTTCTGGTATGGGGTTAGTGTACGTTACTTGTATTTCTGAAATCGTATTGCCTGTAAGCGCCATAATAATACATAATTTAGATACCTAAGCAGTAGAACCGTAACCGAGAAAAGAGCGGGGTGTCCACAGCAAAGGTACAAGTGAAAGAAAAGGATTCGTTCGTCCGTTGGGTGTACCCTTGCTGGACGACTGGATACTATCATATTCAGTAATAAATCGAGAAATTAGAAGAGGTGCAAACTAAGTAGATTATGGTATTATAGCAGTTCTTTCTATTGCAAGTTTTTTGTACTACAAAAGTGTTGTATTAATGATAAGGAGTTAGCCACAGACGGGGTAGAATGGCATTTTATCTGCTTATTGCAAAAGTGTGGTAATAAGGCAATAGAAGAGAATACTCTCCGCTGATTCGCTTTCTCTTTTGTTGTTAATCTGTGTTGATGTCATACGACTCAAAAGATAGCAACAACAGAAAGCTGCGTAGAGGCAAGTACGCGTGTAATCAGTCAACAATCATTTTGCAAATGAATGGTGTTGCCAGATTCCACGCCCTCCGCAGGCTTCGGCTTGCTCAGGGGGTGCCCTAAAGACCCCTTAACCTCTCTTTTCTTTCATTTAAGGATTATTAAAAATAGAGATTGAATAACCTTATTTAATAAGTAGTATTCGACCAATAAAGAAACAATAGGTTAATAAATTTTTTACAAATACAAAATATGGTATATTTGATTTTATTAATTCAGCACTGATATAGATGGATAGTAGAATAAAAAGAGAGGCATCACAGACAGGTGGCAAAGGATTTAGACTGCAGCGACTACGTGCAGTTGGACTGATGCTAGATGCTCTTGACAAAAATAATAACCCTTTCGTTTATGCAGCTATTGAGCATAAAGAAGATGTTTTTGTCTCAGTGGTTAACGAAGCAGATGGTGCAGATAATTATTACGAAGAAGATAAGAATTATGACCCAGAGGGAAGTTTTACGTTTAATTCAAGAGAAGTAAGAAATACTTTAGTAAGCTTTGTGGATTTATACTTAGAAAATGAAATGAGTCCTAGCCTGTTTCTTGGGTTTTATTCAACCAATAAAATAGGAAAGGAAAATGAGAGTAGTATTACGAAGAGTGAACATATTACTTTATGCTCGAATCCTTTATTAGAAGAGCTATCTGCTGACAACTACAGTGTAGATGTTATTGATTGTGTGAAAAAGTATATTACTTATGAGTATTCAAAGCAATATTCGAAGAAACAAAAAAAAGGATTTTTAGGAACAATAAAATTTTGGGATTATAATGACTGGAAAAATTTTCTTATAAAAATTTCATGGCAATTTGGTCAAGAGGGAAATGATGATTTAGAAGGAAAAGTAGTAGAAAAAATCAAGAAATGCCCTTATTTCAGTGCTGCAATACACAAAGAGATGGAACAAGCTATATTAGACAGCCTGATGGAGTGTTTTGATAAAAAACAGTCAAATACTGATTCTTTACAGAAGTTAGTCAGTGGAAGTGAAGTAGAAATGCTATTTAGGAATTTTTCTGGATTGCGCAATATACCTACTAAGAATTCTGATCCCATGTGGGAGATGTGGAATAAGATGCCGATACCTGATGATAAAAGAAACTTACCAGAAAAAGTAGAAGCCGTATGTGCTGCTTACTCTGAAAAGAAAAAGGGGCGGCTAGCACGGAAGTTGGGAGCTAGTAAAATTGAGCATGAGCGTTTTGCCTCTACGAAAGATTTCTTATCACTTAAATATCGCATATATAATGTATGCGAGGAAAATTTAGAGAAAATACTAGAGTCAGTAACTTTAGAGATGGTAATTAATGAAGCATTAATAGATGAATGGTTCAATAAACTTAAAACAGTAGCAATAAATGAGTTAAATAACTTATCGAAGACTTACCGATATGATTTCAAGAGTGATTCTGTGATAGAAGGCATAATTTTAGAGTTATTTGATAGTTGCTTTTTATCATTTGATACTAATAATGAACAATGATGGAAAATACCTCCAACAGCGTAAAGAAAAGATTGATGTTCGTGAAAGGAGAGGATTTCTATTTTCTAACGTATAATATTATTTTAATATTAATTTATTTTGGTTGTAATGGTAAGCCAAGAAAATTCAAAGATTATCGAAAACTGGGAATTCTAATAGAATTAATTTCTCATCGAGATATAATAACAATCTTGCATAAGTATCAAGGTTCAAAAATTCAGAATATGCAAGACCGTCAAAAAGTAGCAAGAGTTTACTCGTCAGCACTGATAAAAACAAAATTACTTCCAAGACTACTATTTGCATTAGAGAAAAAAGGTATAGTAGAACTCGAAAAAGACTCTACACGGAAAACTATTTCTTTATGGTTTACGGATAAAGTGCAAAATGAAAATTTTTATTCTGAATCTTTATTTAAATCTGAGCAGCAAAATCTAGAATCACTTAGTACTGTAGTGAAAAGAGTATCTAGTATAAAATATGATACATTTGTTAAAACACTTTTTAAATCTTCAGGTATTACAAAATGGGATATTTAGTAATTCGACAGGTTAAATACTTTGGAGATAGTTATTATTATGAATCTCCTCGACTAGATAATGGGCTTACCATCATTAAAGGGCCAAACGGTACAGGTAAGACTACATTTATTAGTTTGATATATTATTGTCTTGGAGGAACAATAAGTCAGTTTATAAAAACTGGAACTAAAGCGAATACTAGCAGAGGTAAACATACAGAGATAACAGGTGACACTAATAATTTTGTTGAATTAGAAATCGAAATTAATCAAGAGTCGTATTTTATTAAACGCTTTTTTCAGCAGAATGATATTTATGTTAAAGAGCCAGATAAGGATATAGAATTATTACCTGTTAATAGAAATAAGAATAATCCCTATACTTTTTCTGATTGGCTTTTAAAAAAACTAGATATCGAAGTGGTAGAACTATTTCAGAGTTCTCAGAACTACCGCCTCAATATGACGGATTTATTTCGTTTAATTTATCATAACCAAGAGGCTAGCCCTAATAGAGTATTTAAAAATCCAGACCATGAAAATTATATTACGGATTCAGAGCAGTTACGTAAAACTATTTTCCAAATACTAGTAGGGAAAACTTTTATGGACTATTATAGTGCTCTTGCAGAACAAAGGAGACTAGAAAAAGAACGAAGTGTAGCGAAATCTGTCCTTGATGAATATAGTATTATTGCGAATCGTCTACAAGAATATAAAGATGGTCTGAATCTCATATTTCTCGAAGAAAAAAAGAATGAATTAGAGGCTAATTTAGATAGATTAATAAGAGCAAGAGAAGCATTAAAGTCAAACCGACCTACAGATGGATCTGATAAATTAAGCAGACTTGATAAATTAAAGTATACTTTTGCTGGACATGAAAGTCAAATCACCTATCTGCATTCTGAGCTTAATCAGTTGTTAAATGAAAAAGTAAAACTTGAGCAACACAGAGAGGATTTAGTACTAGAGGTTACGCAGATTAAAAAGATCATCCATACTCATGAAACATTATCTTTATTCTCGATTGACACCTGTCCATACTGTTTACGAGAGGTTGAGAGAGCTAAAGGTCATTGTGTTTGTGGTCAAGAAATAGATGAGGAGGAATACGAAAAGTTCTTTTACAATTCTAGTGAGTATACTGATATATTAAAGTCAAAACAAAAATCAGTTACTACTATAGATGTAGCAATCAAGTCAGTTATTGACGAATCAAATGAAGTGAAAAAGGATATTCATTCTGAAAGAGAAAAAAGTAGTAGTGTCAGGTCTGATATTAGTGGACTTATTCTAGAGTTAGATACAGGAGTAGATGTGAACAAGTTAAATGAAGTTGATGATAAAATTCTTGCATCGAGAAATACGATACAAATACTAAATCAACAATTAGAAATTGAGCGTGCTCGATTGGAGCATCAGAAGAAGTATGACAGCTTAAATGCTGCATACGAGAGGCAAAAAAATAAAACAGATGCTTTAAAAGCTGAGGCTAATGATGAGATATTAAATAAAGTCCAACAGTTTAATGAAATATACAATAACTTGATGATAAATACTCTTCAAGAATGTCGAAGTGCAAGAATAGACTTTCAGACGTATTTGCCTGTAATAAATAATGGGGAGTATAGAGAAGCTAGTTCAGGAGTAACAATACGATTAAACTATTATCTTACTTTATTATCTATGGCGTTAAGATTTGATGATGTTAAATTTCCCAAACTACTTCTCATAGATACTCCTAGAACAGCTGGGATAGATGAAAAAAATATCAAAAAGGCTTTGAAGCAAATTAACGATATTGTTCCAGAAGATAACAAACAAGAATATCAAGTCATACTAACTACTGGGCCTGATACTTACCCATCTGAGTTTGAAGGGAATATAATTCTTGCCTTGAAAGACGAAGATAAGTTATTACAGAAGATAAATAAGTAGTCCATAAAGTGTGTCACTTTTTCAGATGTCTAGTAAAATATTGTCCAAAAATTTCAGTCAATTCTCTTTGTACATCGGTTCAGTTATGAACTTTTTTGTTCCAGCTTTTCTTGTTTCGTTCCAATGCGTGATCCAATTGAATCAGTAGCGCTCGATTCGAAGCTCAGACTCCTTTGGTTTTGGACACACGTCTGATTTTCCGGTTGAGATTTTCTACTGCGTTGGTCGTATAAGTAATCCTACGCAAGGTAGGACCAAATTGCATACATATCATTAGTTCCTCCCAATCTTTTTTCCACATTTGTATGGTTACCTTGTATTTTACTTTCCAATATGCTCCAAAATCTTTCAACGTCCATTTTGCTGCTGGTTCATTGACGGCAATGTAAGCATATTTGAATTGTTGTAAGACCTATTTGCTATCCTTGTTGTCAATTAATTATACCTTTAGACGATTACACACTTGATAGAGGACACTCTCAGTTAATTCTTACTTCAACAAATCAACTAGAGACTCAACTCATAATATTTCTTTAATCGTTTTATAAATACATGTTCAACATGTTTGCTGCACAAAATACATGTATTTAATTAGTTTTTTTTGTACTTTCAAGATATATTTACTACGTTTCTAGATTGATAGAATATTATACTAACATCTCTTAGTCTTTGAATAGATAATTTATGTAAAATTATTATAGTTTCCATATGAAAACAAATGAAGAAAATATAATCGATTTCTCCCAATCGATGAATGGATTTGATTTACAAAAATCAACTTCTTTTGCACTCTATTTGGAATCATTTAATAAGCCTGAGATTAATATTCTGTATATAGGGGAATCCTTTCAGGAAGTATATTTACTACCTTTTTTAAAGCAAATAAGATCAAAGAATAAAGATATACTAATCAAGGTTTATACGGTTAATGCAAAAAGTTCTGAGGAGATGTTTCGTGAGGATACATTTAAACAAACAGTTTTGGGAAAAGATGTTGATTTACCAATTAACAAAACGAATGCAAATAGCATTGAAAATGTAGAGTACATATTTGTTGATCCTCATTCTAAACATGAATTTGATTTAAATTCAAAATCACTTTCAGCGAAAACTATAAAATTGTTATTTGAAGGAAAAGCTCCTTTTTTCTTTGATATGATCTTCTGTTGTTTTGAATTACATTTCTGTATTAACTGGAGGTTCTCATTAATTAAACTTTTAGGGTTATTGGATAGGGGAGGAGTATTTCTTTTCTCAGAGATTTCGGGTACTGTTTGTTTGTTAGATGGAAATATACCACCAACATATCCTGTTGAATCAGATACTAACGAATTTATCTCTTTCTTAAAGAAATTTGAGGAAACCCGGTCTAGATATCATTATTGGAAACCTGAAATTAGTTTTACAAATTATAGAGAGGTAAGTTTTTTTTTAAAGCATTTTTTTAACAGTAACTTAAGTAGTTTTGTATCAAAAGATAATAATCCTACTTTAAATATAAGTAAGGAAGTATTCGTTAATTTTTTTAAAGAAAGAAAGCTAGAGTATTTTTCAATAGGACTCGACAAATCTAAATCAGATGAATTGGAAGATTTATTACAGAGTATAGAGATGAACTGGAACGACTTCAATAAACCTTTAACAAAAGACATTACTTTATATGCAGCTTATAATTTTAAGCCTGAATTACTAAGTCGACCAGATTTTATTAACTGGAATTATTCAACATTCTCAAAGGATATTCAAGAGATTAACGGTTTTGAGATAGAAAATCTTACAAGGAAAGCTATTGATGTACTAGTTAGTCATGATGTAATATTTCCAGAAGGGACTTTTTGCCTATCTATGGTTTCTTGGATTGGCGATGATTATTCTTGGCGTTATCCAATGAGCATTGTGAAAAATGAGCATCTACTTGGATTGGAAAAGAAGAATTTACCTCCTGAAGTAATTGAAAAGAAATTTCAAAAGTTATTAGCATTAGAGTATCATTATGGTAAATCTATTTTAGATTTTCTTTTCAAAGGAAGGAAAGAAAAGTTTACAATTATTTTCCAATTACATAGCAATAACAGTAAAAATCACCTTTTTGATGAAAATAACTCCTGTTTTCGAGATGATAAAGATGGGAACGTTTGGATTGGATTTTATTTAAAAAAGAATAGGAAGGGACAATTTCAAAAATTAATTATTGGCTGCTCTCAAAAATTAATCTCTGATCATATAATTAAAAACATCAAGTTTGTACGTTCATACGTTATAAATGAAAATAAATATTATAGTAGTAGGAAAATAACTAAAAATCTATCAAAGGTTACTATAAGAAAAGAATTCAAAGATTTTGTTAGTAATGAGTTTAGTGATAAGAGAAAAGTTTTTATAAAGAATCAAAAAAGAGGAAACCATACAGCAACCAGCCTTCTTAAGAAATTTAATCAATCATTAGCTTCACTAGATCAATCATTAGGAGAAAAATATATTAGTATAGATTTACTAACATTAGTATTTAAATCTTTCCTAGAGCCTGTAGAAGACAATAGGAGTGAAAATATAAGTGAATCTGGGTATACAAGTTCAGGTTCTCAACTTTCCATTTTTCCTGCTGGTCTTCCTGATACCCGCAATGACAAAAATATTAAAGGCTTAGGAATCTTTCTATATGAAAAAAATCCACCAGTAGAAGATAAAGTTTTATTTAGGCAAATCATGTCACGTGATAAGGTGTTGAAAAGAATCTCTAGCCTTATATTTCAGCGAACTGCTTCAATTCATTATGTAAATCAGGATTTTACTGAAAAAGCAAGACAGGCAGCTATTGCAGCAATTAGTGCTAGGAACTTTTCTCATAATCTTGGGAGTCATGTCGTCCCTAAAATTTTCTCTAAAGACGAAAACGATTTAAGCGTTCCCCATCTGTTAAAATTCATGGAATATACTCAACAAAGAAATGATTTTATCAACCAACTTACTTCTGTCGCAGGAAGGTGGACAATGTCAATTTGGTTTATTAAGGATCTTATGGCAAAGTTCTATCAACAATATTATCTACTTGATTATTTAGCTAGCTATGAAGGTATTTCAGCGTATAGTTATGACGGACATGAACAGGAGGATCAGGTTAATTACAAGGAGTTTGAATTAAATGAGAGCTTATTAATCAATAAGAATGTAAACCATGTAATTCTTTTTGGATATCTAACCATAAGTAAAGACAAGATATTTCTCTCTAATAAGAATATGGTCTGGGATTCAAGTAAAATAATTAAAATTAAATGTGAATTTGATTGGGCGAAAATTCGATCAAACCCAAATAAAGGAATAATTAATGAATTATTGGAAAAATTTAATGGAACCGAGGAATTATTATTAGAAGAATTATTAAAACAGAAAGGAAGACCATTTAAAATATATGGTGATATCACTTACGATGAGAATGGAATAGAATACTTCTCAATTCATGGATTTATTGAGAATAAATTAGTAATAAAAGTACGAAGAAGGAGTTTTGCTAAAGTAGAATATTGTTCAGACGGAAAATATAAAGATATTAAAATAGAAACTACCTCTGATGTTCTAAATAATAGGGATATAGAATGTTATAACTTAAGCAAGTTTGGAGAAACAGGGAATACTATTTTTGAGAAAATACAACTTAGAAGTTTAAAGAATAAAAAAGGACAGTTTAATTATTTTGGAGTGATAAAAAAAATAGAAGGAAATAGTATTTTTCTATGCTGTGAATTAAATGAATACACAAAAAAATATTCTTCTCAATATCAATACAAATCTACGTTACAGGCAATTTTTCCTGCAACTAAACAACTGCTAAAACATAAGAATATTACCAGTTTAATTGCTCCAGGTAAGAGAATATTATTTACTGGTGTTTTAGAGGAGTTAAATGGTGATGAATCTGAAATTGTTGTTAATACATGTCAACCTTTTTACATAAAGAATGCTAAGATATTAGAAATTGTAAAAATAGATTACTTAGTAACTTCAACTTCCCAAACTGACGCTAATAAAAATTCTATTTTAGATAAGGATTTAAAAATTGCTATTCCCGGAGGAATATCTGGATACCAATCATTTTATACTATTCTTGAAAACATAATAAGAAATTCTGCAAAGCATGATTGGGTAGTTAGAAGTTTAGGTGAAAAATTAGGAAGGAGTCTAGAAGTAAAAATAGAAATAGAAGACCAAAAAGATCCCGATCATTATATTTGTAAAATTTGGACAAATACAAGTGATCTCAATATTAACCAAAAAGGCAGAGAAAAATTAAATGAACAAATAAATACTTTTTTGATGAAAGATATTATTGAGGAAGGTGAATCTGGAGGGGCTTTTCGTCAAAAAAATATAGGTATTTCTGAAATAAAAATAAATGCTGCCTTTTTATCTTCTAAATCAGGGTTAATAACTGATAAATCTAAACTTAAAGGTGATGGAGTTATATTGAATGAAAAAATAGAAGAATTTGATGATGTTAAACCAGGAGGAAAGGTCATTACAGGTTTTTTGAGAGCTAGTCGATTCATGGAATTTGAAAATGGAGAGATACATGAAAGACTTGGATATAGATTTAAACTTCAAAAACCAAAGGAACTACTAATTATTTCTGACCAAGATGAATTTAATAAAATAACTAGTGAATATGAAATTAACTTATTAGCTCTTAAAGAGAATATTATTGATGAAAATGGATCATTAATTAGAGAACAAAGAGGAAACTTGGATTACGAGTTGTGCTTAATTCTTCAAAGTGAAAATTTTAATGAGTCGATTAGATCGGACGAAAGGTGCTTTTCTCAATTACTTAGTAAATTTTTCCAATTAATATTATTAGAGAAAGATAAAAATCATACGGTAATTAAAGAAAATGATGAAATCAGATATATATTTAGTAAAATATTCGATAAACTTGAAAAATATCCTTACCGACTAATCTGGATAATTGGTGAACATGAAATTGAAAATACAAATATTAAACTATATAAATTCTTATTTGAAATAAGGAGAAAGGTCCCTGAAACCTGTGAAGTTTCATTACGTGATAAAATTCTTTTTTTAAAAAGAAGGTTAATATTTTTAAAAAGAAAAAGCTTTAAGCAAATGCTCTCTATCATCCAATTCCGGAAAACGGAATTAATAACTGATGTTGAATTACTTAAACTCTTACTGTATGATAAATGGATTAGAATTTTTGAGAGAAAATTTCACAGAGAGAAAATATTCAAGCTAAAAGTAGATTTGAAATCTGATGAATCTACAGAATCAGATGAAGCTACAGGAAATTCAGTTTATTTGCCTCCAACTTTACCAACAAACATAAGAAGAATAATAGATATTGGAAATGATAAAGGAGGGAATAATAAAATAAATATTCCAAAACCGTTAATTTATGAAAGATATGAACAATTAAAAAATTTTATTACTGACGAAGGCAAAAAAGATTTAGTTTCTTTCATTTTTGAATTTACAGAAGACAAACAAGAACCTCCTAAAGAAAAAGATAAAAAGGAAAATGTTTTAATAATTTCTTATAAACGACATGGGGGAATTTTTAAATCTTTGAATTCCAAAGAAGGAAACGAGGTAATCTATTCAGAGGAATTAACAGGAGAGAATTTATCATTTCCACAATTTTCCGTCTTAATAAACTCAGATCAAAAACATAACTATTTATATCACAAATTCTTTTTCCAGTTATTTGAAATCGCTTATCCAAATGTCTTAATATTAGACGAAAGAATCATTGAATTTCAAAAATCATTATCGGATACAGAAATCATTAATTTCTTAAATACGAATATAATAATCCCTTATGATCTAAAAGTAATTGGAATAGAAAATTATAGGATCCAAGGGAAAAAACTAGAAGATTCAATCACAACTCTAGTAGATAATGAAAAATCAGTATTAGGACAGATGAAGATGAATTTTCAATATTTAAACTCATACTACTGGATTAACGAAAATGAAAAATTAGATGCTCCTAAACTAACGCCTCCAATCAATACTGTAATTATTCATCAATCTATTCTTGAAAGAATATTGAGGAATAGATTTGTAAATCCAAGCGAAGAAAATATTCAAGAAATAATTCAAGAAATAAAATTCGAAATACCATCTCTTATAATTACATCTGGTAAAGGCAAAACCGATACTTATTCTAAATATGCCAAATACCTTCCTTTTTCTACATTGAAAGGATTGCTAATGTCTAAGTCCCCTGATAAAATTCTATTATTACAAGTTCTCTTTAAAACACTAAAATAATGGCGATTGAAAAAAAGGCGTATTTAATTATTACAAAAACACGAGGTAAAGTATCAAATACATCAGCAGAACAAAAAATTATAGAGTTCTTTAAAAATACTAGCATTCATCAAATGGATGATTTAGAAATTAAGAGTAACTCTTCGGTACACCTTATCATTGGAGAATCAATCCCTAAAGTTGCTAAAGGTGATTTATTTAAACTTTTTTGGACCAAAGTTATAGGGCAAGACTTCTTAAATAAAAGTGGATATACTAATCAATTTAAAGCATGGTTTAATGCTTTGACAGATAGTGAGAAATCTTATTTGAGAATGAAATTTAATTCCTTTTTTATTTTTTTTAGTGGCAGTGATATTGCACTGTATATCCTTATCCATTTTGGTGGAGGAGGGCTAAATGAAGATGATTATCCAAAGCAGTTAAATGAATTTTTCCGAGATCTTTTTCCATCTAGAACGATTAAGTTTATTCCAATTTCAAATACGAAGACAGGGCAAAATTTATCTTTTATAGAATTAATTAGAGGCACAAACAATTTGAGCCTGCCTTTTCTTTTGAATCGATTAAGAACCTTAATTGGAGAACAAAAAGAATTATATAAATCTCTCGAAGAGGTTTATCTTAAGAAATCAGTTGGGGAAGCATTTAATCTCTTACGACGGAAAAGCATCATTCCTCTCCAGCTTAAAATGATTAGTTGGCAACCTGACATTACAGCGTTCAAGTTTAAATTTCCCAAAATCTATTTGAATGGTATCCCTATTTCAAAACCTCTTTTTTTGAATAGTTTAGACGTTAATATAAATGGGGGGGGTCCTGTAAATATCGTATATCTAAACCCTAATTCATTTTATAAAAATGTTAGTTCAAAAGATAAGTCTATTTGTTTAATAAAAAATAACAAAAAGGTATTTGATAATGTATTTAAGGGTGTTCCAACAGTTTTTCTAGGTTTTTTTGATCTTCAAAATATTAAACATTCTAAAAGTATAAAGCTTTGGTGGGATGCACGGTATCGTTTTTTTGATAGTTGTATTTGGTTCAGGTACGCCAGTCTTAGCGATCCGGACCAAATAGATAGCGTATTAAATGATATTAAATACTACTATGGAAAAGGTATTTATCAGCTAGATACCTCTAAAGAATTTTTAGAATTTCAAGTCCGATTGTTTAATAATTCCTATATAGAAAGAATCGGAAGAAATGGCCATCATAGTGGGAACGTAACTCCATTTTCATTTCATTCAGAGTTAAAGATGAAAATAAATGCTACTAATAAACTAAAAGAATTAAACGGCTACTCGTGGAATATATTGATTGTAGATGACCACTCAGTAAAAAGCCTTACTCAAGATCAAAATCTTAATAAAGTTGAAATCATTAAATCAATATTAGATGGAGACACAATTTATTTTGATAATAATGTACATACTATTAAATTGAAGTCTAATGATGCAAATGTAACTTTGAATTTATTTTTCTCCAATACACCAGAAGAAGCGAAAGAAAGAATAAAAGATAAAAGTTTTTATTACGACATAGTTCTATTAGACTATTTATTTGAAGAAAATAATTCTATTGAATATGGTCACAATCTAATAATGGATTTAGCAGATTTGTTTGATAAAATGAATTGGGAAAAGATATGGATTATGCCTATTTCAGTTTATCACAACGCATTAACCGATAGCCTTAGAAATGCGCTTATTCCTTTGTATCATAAGCATTTGATTATTTCAGAAGGAGCTGACCCAATCTGTACTCCTGAACTATTTAAATACAGATTTTTTAGTTTTTTAGCATTACAGAAAGAAGAATTAATAACATCACCTACAAAAAGACAATCATTTAAAGATTTATTAAAAGATACCGAGAAAAATATTAAAAAAAAGACAGTTATTGAAGAATGGTCGGCAGAGTTATTTACTGCGATTGTCGAGCTTGGGGTGAATTTTAAAAGATTCTGTAGTATGAAGGAAAAGGGAAGTGCTTTTGCGGAGTCAGCATTGCTGAATGATTTTTTTGACCTTGCTAAAGAAGAGGATTGGTATCATATTCAAAATCTTTTTTATCTAGTTGCATTTGGAAATAAATATCAATACCCGCAAATCCGAATGGAACAACTATATATCTATAAAACTAAATTAAATCAAAATCCATTATTTGAAAGATTGGATAAGATCATTACTGAGAAATTTCAATAATTATGATTCCAGGAAGATTTTTTAAAGTAGATTACCGTGTTCATGACTTTAGTATTTTTAGCTACACCTCTGTGGTTAATACGAATGATAAAAATGCATTTCCAATCTTTTTAAAATTATCTTCGTCTTATATTGCATTCTATTTGTGTACCCAAGATA
This sequence comes from uncultured Saprospiraceae bacterium, assembly GCA_937928405.1. Taxonomy (GTDB): domain Bacteria; phylum Bacteroidota; class Bacteroidia; order Chitinophagales; family Saprospiraceae; genus JALZUU01. Next base: position 253,271 of record CALFWZ010000066.1, on the reverse strand, counting down.
TAAAAGTAAAAAAAGAACTTCCAGTCAATCAACTTCTCTTTCATATTCCTATAGAAAGTCAGTATGGAGTAGAAAAACCGTCTCAAATTCTTAAAAGTATATATCATGAAGAAGTTGATAATAACCAAATTACAAAACGACCCTTTACTAATCATGATTTTTTAGGATATGAAGAGTTTGATGATCCTTTTAATTCTGAGATTATTTACAAGAGAAAAATATTTATTGATTTTTTATATGATATTACTCATAGTGAAGTATTCTCTAAAAATGCTCATATTAATGAAATAAAAAAATATATATACACCAATTTCTTTATTAATTCAATTAAAAGTAAATGCGAATTTTCTTTTTCTAGAAGCGAGTATATAAAATTCAAATCAAGCCTTAAACCAAATTCTAATTATTCTGAAATTAAAGCCTTCTCAACTAGATTAAAAGAAGTAGAGGAAAAATGGTTAAATGTTTTATTTAGTGAAGAGGCAAATGATTTTTGTTTTTCTCATGGTTGGTTTGAAGAGGTTGAAAAAGAGATTGAAGGAGTCGTTTTAAATAATCTCTTTGATAGAAAAGAGTGGCAGGAGGAGTTTTTAAATGGTGTAAAACAAGAGCAAAGAGAGAATGAGAGAAATAAATTTTTGAGAGAAAGAATTCAAATTTTCGATTTTTATTTAAGCCGATATGAATTTTATCAGCCTTACAAGTGGGTTTCAAAAACTATTTATCCTTTAGGGTTTTTAGGTAGGTTTATTTTAAATGAAAAAACCTTAAAGGTATTTGTTATTGTATCAATATGCTTTTTTGCTTTAAATGAAATTTCACTTCTGTTAATCTTTATTGGTGCAATTGGCCTTTCTTTAGGAATTCTTTCTCCAATATTTCATCTATGTTGGGATTTATTGTTGAGAATAACAGATTTGTGTGAGGAAAAATATTATCAAAGAGAAGAATCACGAATATACTATCCTTCGAACCATATTAAATTAAGTGCTCCTAAAATGACAATTTCTATTCTAGTAGGTTGGTTGGCTATATTTCCATTTTCAGAAGAGCTTTGGGAATTGAATACCAAGTTTAGCTATAGTTTCTACACTTATTTAATTATTATGTTGACCTTTATTATACTTTCTACAATTTACTATGAAATAAAACTAATAGAACCTATTCAGAATTTTTGGAAATCTTTTATTAGGGTTATAAGGGTGTTTTTTATCGGTATATCTTTTTCAGTCGGAATAGGTATTTTATTATTACATTATTCGTGTTATTATATGTTTGATAATAAAGATTTTTATACAAATGATTTTATCGGACAAAAAGCATTTACTGCAATAGAAAAAAACTCAAAAGAACCTAAAATGTTATTTGATATTCTACAAAAAATTGATAAAATTGATGATGAGCAGAGTTTAATTGATTCATTGGCAACAAGTATTGAATATAAAAAAACAGATAGGTTTCTTAGAAGAAATGTAGATTTATTACAATGTGATACTTTGAACCCTTTCTATAAGAAAAAGAAAAAATTAGGATTAGATATTCGAAAAGAAATCGATAAATTAGCTTTGGCCTTTCCGAAAAAAACAGAAGGTATTGTAATAACTTATTCTGAAAGTATAGAGAAATGTAAGTTGCCTATTATTGAATATCGTAATTTTTTGGGTTTGTGTAATTTTTTTATTTTTCCTAGATTATTAATTTTGAATTCCTTAATTACTTTTATTATTGGTTTTTTCATTCAGTTTATCTTAGAGGCAAAGGCGTATAAACAACCTTTATAGCTGTAGGTAGCACAGAATTTTAATTCCATCAATTCCCAATATTCCGTGCTAAGAAATTAGTGGTCTTTGTTATCCCCTTTTCCATTAATTAAAATACTTTGTTTTTGAATATTCAATTTATCTTGCAATGTTTGAGATACTTAATTATCAATATTATCTAGTCGCTTTCTCATGAGTTTTACAAGAAAAGAACCCAATAACCATGCGAATTATATCTTCTGTCATAAAATACTTAGGTAAGTATTAAATAATACGATAGGATTAAAAATTGTCAATGTTGGGGTGGTGAACTGGAAAGAGATAGTGTTTACATTATAATCACTCCCCAACAATCACCTCATTATACCGATCCAAAATATCATTATCAAACTCCGATAAATATATCTCCGTAGTCTCCGTACTACTATGCCCCAACGCCTGAGAAATAACAGACACAGGCACATCCTTAAACTTTGCGATAGTAGCAAAAGAATGCCGAGCTACATAACTCGTCAGCGTAGCCGACAAACTTAATGCTTGCCCTATCTCTTTGAGACTTTTATTATATCTACGAATATCATTCGCCAGATTATTATACTGTTGTTGTAGGTCATTGGTTTTGATCACAGGTAAAATATAATCATCACCAGATTTTCCCTCTGTGTACTTATCGAGGATAGTTTTTAGTGGAGCAGTAATCTTTATACTATGAAGTTTTTTCGTTTTACGCCGCTGGTATTCTATGCGGTCATTCTGAATACTTTTCATCTGCAAGAACGCTAGATCAATAAAAGATGCCCCCATTAGATAAAAACTCATGAGAAAGTAGTCCTTTGCTCGTTCTTGTCTAAGTGTAGTTGGCTTGTATTCTTTGATTTTATTAACATCTTCTTGGCTTATTGCTCGTTTACGAGTCGCCTGCTTTTTGATCTTGTATTGTGTAAATGGATAATAGTCTTTGCTAACGAGATTACGCTTTATGGCTCGATTAAACAAAGCCCTAAGCGTTCGCATATTTACCCCAAGCCCATTTACTGTATTATCTCTGCCCAAGTACCAGGCTTCATATTTTTTTAGCCAAGTATAAGTGATCTGTTTTAGTGGGCGGTCTTTTTTCTTCAGGTATGTACGTACACTTCTGAGCATCGTGTCATATACTCTAGCGTTACCCAACTTACCAGCATTACGTAACTCTTGTATAATTTCTTCGCCAAATGAAAGCAGCATTGCTTCTGTTTGTTTACCTGTCAAGCGTTGTTTGAGTTCTTGGAGAGATAGTTTATCGAGTTCTCCTTCATCTTGTAAGCGTATAAGTTTATCAAAAGCATTACCACGCTGTTTATGTAGAAGATTATTGATACGAGTGATGTTCGGGTAAAGTTTGCAACCGCTTCTGATGCGCTGTCCGTTTGTATTCCAGTGTTTTTCTTCACAACTATATCCTGTGGAAATTCTGAGAGGGTTGGTGTTGATAACAACAAGAACCTTGATAGGGTAGGAGCCGTCTTTTTTGGCTCGGCGTTTATCTAATTGAAGTGTAACTGATACTGACATAAGGGTTATGTGTTTTGCTGGCAAATAAAAATTTGCCAGTTATTTGCCAGTAAATATACGAATTATATTGCATTATATGAAACCATATAAATTCATTTGTGTTTGATAATCAGATGTTTATGATGTATATGAGAGTAGATGGATAGTAAAAAACATCGCTTTGGGAGCAGGGGGCCGCAGGTTCGAATCCTGCCACCCCGACTTGAATATCAGAAGGTTATACATGTAAAAATGTGTAACCTTTTTTATTTGCAAGCGGTTTGCAAGCAGAAAGTGGGGTTATACGTTCAAATATAAGCGTATTTTAATCTCTTATATAAACAACCGATAATCATAAGTCTTTCCCTCAAACCGCGATAGTAGTTTTCCTATTCTTGCAATTTGATTTGATGAATTTATAGTCGCTGGTAATTTAGTATAAAGGTCAAATGAATTCCAATTCATTTTAGTCAGTCCTAAAATTTCATTTGCTATCAAATTAACATTTGAATTTCCATAATGTTTCGTGATTTTCAAGGGAGCTGGAATACTTCTACCTCCTAAGTAATAATTATATTTTGGGTTTTGGACTGATGGCACAATACCGTGAGTCCAGAGTAAAGCTTTCGTTTTGTCAATCACAATACATATTCCTCTTGAAACTGCGTATCCATCAATTTGTATTTGACCATTAAATACTTTTGTCGCTAAATATCGTGCATCAGATTCATAGTTTATCTCGATTAAATCTATCTCTTTAATGCCAGCCAGTTTTAAGCTTTCAGTAATGCCTCTCACTTCATCTTTGGTAAAACGTGTTCTTTTATGAACAACGACTCTATGAGGTAGTTTGTCCATTGATAAATAGAATAATTCTCTTATAGAAACACCAAACTGAAAAGCATCATCATAACTTAGGAAAGGATTTGATTGACGATCTAATATGAAGTCATCAACTTTTGATAATTTGTACTTTAACCCTTGTCCTTTTGAATTATAGATATGGCTACATCCAATGACGATTTCTGTTTCTTTATTAACTTGATTAATGCTATAGCCTATTCCAGCAAACGCTGTATTCTCTTCTGTATTATTAAGGACCCACGGAGTTCTTAAGGCTTTCACATAGAAGGATAGTGATAACCACCAGGCTTTCTGACAAATGAGTTCATTACTTAATGTGCTTTCCTCTATCAATTGTGTTGATATCCCTTTCGAAGCTGCAAACGCTTTGATGTAATCGTGTAAATCAAATGACTCACCATCGGCATCATAAGCTTTATATGGTTCCCATTCACTTGGAATAAAGATTACCACGGTTAGCTTCTCGTTTATGCTTGCAAGCTGTTCAATTCTGGCAGTAATTAATCTTGCAAGCCTGATAGCTGTTTCTTTCGTATCTGTTTGGTTGTGTTCAATTTTTATATCGAGCCAAAGATTAGAGTTTTCAAAGCTAGGAATAAATAGTGGTAAATTATAAGCATTTGAGAACCCTGGATAATCCATCAAGTAAGCTTTATTATGGTTTGATTTGTGGCTTTGGTGCAGTTTATTTAAGAAATTACTCAATGAGGAAGCATAGTCTTCGCCACAAATTACCCCTATATTAATTTGAGTTGAAAGAATTTTACCATTCATTTCAAAATCCCAAGGTTTATGATTTGTGAGTGCCCGCATAGGATGAAAGTCTCTGGACGGTCTATGAGTTGTATTGTGTGTAAAAATAAGCTGAGGCTCAAGAAGTTGGACACCTTTATGCAAAGTCTGACGCTTATTATACCCTCTAGGGTGGTATGCTCTAAACTTATTATCGACAACCATTATCTCTGCAAAAGCAGGAAGAGAAGAAAGAGAAAATTCAAAAGCAGTCCCCGAATTGGCTGGGTATTCAATGTTTAATCTGTCTCCCTTAAAAATTATGTCATTCCAGAAAAGCAAAAATTTTTCATACCCATCATTTCTTAGTTTTTCTAAAGAAGATTTACTAATTATTTGCTTCGTTTCCTTCGATATTTCGGTATCACTTGTCAAATGTAGGGCTGGCTTAAAAGATAGAAAAGCATGCTTCTTATGAGAATCAAAGAAGAAAGATAACCACACTGCTCTATGCAATCTTATCGTTTGACCTTTATGATTTTTCACACTAGTATGATTTTTCAACCAGAGTTTATCTCTCTTATTAGATTCAATCGTCTCCTTATTAGTGAGAGACTTAATTAATGCTTGAAGCATTAATTGTTTAAAAGTAGTAATATTTCCTATGTCATACTTAGAAATAGGTACTCTAACAACATTTCCTTTTAGCTTATTATTAAATACTTTATTGATTGAAGACAGGGTTCCTAAAGCAAATACTTTTCCTTTAAATGGAACTGCGCAAATATCCGTATCATTTGTGAGTTCCCTTAATGTAGACCATGGTCTTCCTTCTCTGTAATCCATTTCAAATTGGAACACCTCCTTTGGAAAAGATATGGGATGTAGATTACTTTTAATATATTTATCAGTTCGTGTAATATCTTGTGAGAATGGTGTATTTGTAATTTTATCTTCGTCAGAATATTTTAGTATTTCACTTATTTGTTTTTTAGTATCAACATCATTTTCAAAGCAAGCTTTGGTTAAGTGTATTAAAACTTTGTCGAATCCATCAGTTGGGACGAAGAATGCTTCTCTGCCATTTTTCCTTGCGAGTTCTATTAAACTTCTAACATCACTATTTATCCGATGACCATACCCACACCAGTATAAACGTCCAGAACCTTTTTCTGAGAAAGTTTTAGATAAGGCTTCCATCAGGGATTTATCCCTACCACTATATCCGATAACGATTAAATTTTTATTATTGTGATATCGTGATATTGTTTCGGCAAAAGTCTGATCTTGGCTATCTAATTCAGTAGAAGTATTTTTAAGACTACTGTATTTATAATCTCCATGAAGAGCTATTGATAATAATTCATTTCTGCTTTCGGGCCTAAAAATTCGATCTACAGAGTCTAGTGTTATCTCAATGGGAGTCAGATTTGACCTGTGAGCAGCCTTTACAACTAGTCCGTCAAAATTCGTTGTCCAAACAGCTTTTACAACCTCCTTTTGGTTAAGAAGGCATAATAATTTATAACCTATGTAAGGTTCTCTTCCTTCGATCAAACTTTGAAAATACTTTCTTCTATCATCAGCAATAGGATATGCTTTCTCAGCATAAAATGAGTACTCTTCTTCGGAATTTAATTCAGGGTAAATACTTTCATTATCCAACCAAGATTGAATACTTTTTCTAACGGACTCATTTTTATGGTCTTTGTAGAAATCAGGGGAATTTGGATTTTTTGAGAGAAAAATATCTTTTTTCCATTCCCAGATACAATCATATGCTGATTGTATTCCTGAGCTTATTGAAGCTCCTGCACCAATTAAGAAAGAGTGGGAAATATCCTTATTTCTCTTTATCGACCTGATAAAAGCATCGTACTCTAAAACGAGATTTTCTTGTTTGGTCATTGTTTTTAGTTTGGGAGTACATTAATTAAATAGATGCTGTTATTAGCCATAACCTAAATGTCAAAATATTAAAATGCCAGTCCAGTTCTTGAAATTCACATTCTGAGATTTGAAACCCGTGTTTAGAGGTTGTAATAAACCAATTTTTTGAAAAAAGTAACACCTTAGTTATTTTCTTAACTAATCAAGACACCAATATCCTCTATATATTTTTGAGCCTCAAGTTTTGTTAGGGTGCTGTTAGAAACTGATTTTTTCTCTTGAATTCCCCATTTCTGGATGGCTACTACTGCTATATCTTGTTTTACTTTTATGGCCGCCTGATTAGCAAGATGTTGATAATTGGCTGCAAAGTTCGAATTTGCAATTTTTTGCATTTCCTCAGCCATTAAAATAGCGTCATAGACTCCTGGTTTTGTAAATACTTTTACAAGAATTGGAGATAATTCCAAGACTAAGAATAATAAGGTTATAAAGGCTCCGATATAGAACATACCATTTCCTCCACCTTTATAAGCAGTAAGTTTATGGAGGTACTCTAATTGTGTAATAAGATTTTTGCTATAACTTCTTTTAGTAGCTTTCGTTGCATCATCAATACCAGTACCTACAATTTTTTCTATATCTTTTATATTCTCTTCTTCTTTTTGAATTTGTGCTTCCTTATCCTTAATAATTATTCTTAGTTGTTCGCGGTGATCTTCTCGCATCTTTTCCTTCTCTTTATTTAGCGCATCTATGCTCTGGGCTATTCGGTCCTTTAAACTGCTTTTCCTTCCCATATTATTCCTATAAGGATCTGCTTTAGGTTTTATATCATCGGGTAATTCGGTATAAAGTTTTGCACCATGAGGACGGTATATCTTTAACAATTCTCTTTTGTAAAATTGATAACTATTCTCTGCTTGTTGCCATTCTTTTTCTTTTCTTGGAAGTGCATTATTTTTTATTTCAAGATAGCGAGGATTTGATGGTTCCTCATTGACAAGGCGATGGCGAAGTATATCGAGTTCTGATTGCTCATCTTTTAGAGAATTATTCAAGCTGGTCACTCCATATGTTTCATCAAATCGCTTAAAATTAGTACTATCTTGTTCAAATTTTGCCTCCTCAATTAGAGTGCTAATACGATCCTCAAACAATTTAACTTCAATCGGTTTGGCAATTACAATTGATATAATAATAGCTAAGAATATTCTTCCAGATGCAATCTTTAATTCGTTGAGCAGACTTCCCTCTTTTCTAATATTCATAACTATTAATCGATCCAAATTAAAAATCATCAGTCCCCATAATAAGCCAAATGGAACAACAAAATATATTGCATTAGAAGTGTTATAAAACACTCTACTAAGCGCATATCCTCCAGAAAGCGTTCCTAAAATACCAGTGAATAAAATAGTGGCGCCAACCCCCATATATTTACTTTTTTCTTCAGGACATTTTTTTAGAATACTTTTTTTTGCACCAGAACAAAAAATTAAAAATCCTCCAATATATTTCTCAATTAATTGATTCATATCATTATTTTTTTGAAAAATTTAACTTTGGTATTGATATATTTAGATTAGTATGTAATCGTTTGGGGGCAGTATCAATTTGAAGCTTAATAGAAGGGACTTCCATTTTAGAATTAATCTTTAATTTATCTTCCATCTTTAAACTCACAACCGTTAACACTTGGATACTAATAGTTGATTGAGTTTTGTGTCCAAAAATACTTTTTGCGGTAAGTACGAATTTACAGGTCTTTAAAAGCTTAATCATCTTACGCCCCTCAAAAGGTACTTGGCCTAGTTTGGGAGATATCTCAACACTATTTGCTCTTTCAACTTTCCAATATAATTCAACACTTTGCCCACTTTGGATAAAAACAGCAGATGTTTGAAAATTCACTGAAGGGCAATCTTTAGACACAAACACCTTGACAACAGCATTTGATTTAACACCAAAATAACTGATTGCGGTAAGCGTATAAGTAATGTCCTTTAAGGAAAATATTTCTGTTGATTTTCTATTTGTAACATCTCCGACTCCTTGGTTAATTAATATTTTGTAAGCCCCCGTAATTTCCCAACTCAATAATGCAGGTGTTTTGTCTGTTAAGATCGATTTGCTCGTTTTGAAATACTTGATATCAGGTGCTACTTTTGATACGGTTAGTTTAATTTTTTTTGAAACCTTCTTTCCAAAATAGTTGACCGCTGTCAATTCATAAATGGTATCTTGTCTTGGGGTAACCATGACATGGTTTTTAAGCGTAACATCACCGATTCCATGATCAATAAAAAGCCTAGTAGCATTCTGTATTTGCCAAGATAATTGAGCAGGTGTTGAATCAGTTAATAGTGATTTATGCGCATGAAATTTTTGGATAATCGGAAGTTTGTTTAATATTCCGATTTTAATTTGCTTTTTTATTTTTCCAAAATTATTATCTGCTGTAAGACTGAAAATTGTTTCCATTATTGGTTTAACAGTAATTATTCCATTAAATTTAACTGTTTTGTTGTTAATGCTTACGTTGTTAGCTCGCTTTGTTTTCCAACGTATGGTTATCGGATTCACGCCATCAAAGTAGTTTCCAGAGGTTTCGAAAAGCTCTATGAGAGGAGGACTTTGGGTCGTTTTTAGAACAGTTTTTAGCGCTCCATAAGAAGCTCTTGTTGATGGTAAAGCATAACCTTTATTTATAGAATGAGCTAATTTGTCTCTTATGTTTTCTGGAAGTACTTTTAATACAAAATTTTTATATTTCAAGTAAACATGTTGGTGGTTATTCGAGAAATAACTAAATTTTGGATCTACATTTGGCCATTCAAACTTGTTAAAATAAGCGGACATACTTCGTTCGCTTAATTCACTTAAATAGAAAAAAGGGTGACACAAAAAAAGTAAATAATGTACGCCAATTATAACAGACCAGGCATCTGACCATAAATCAACTTTTACGCTGCCTTGGTTATTTGAGAATTGAGCTAATTGCTTATTTATCTCGGGAGCTAACCAGTCTTGGCGAGTTCCCCAAGTACTTGGTTTATCTGCCTGATTAACGATAACTGCCCCGCTATCAAAATCTATAATTGCACATTCTCGGGTTTTTAAATTAATAAAAACAGCTTCTGCCTTAAAGTCTGCATGGATATAAAGTAAGTCTTTAAGTATATTAAATGCCGAAACTAGGTTATACGCAATCAGCATTTTATCGATCAGGGGTAATTGTTGGTAATCTCGATTAAGTTGCTTGTCTTCCAGAATGTCTTTAAATTCTATGAATCCTAAACTTAAAAGATTATGGGCACTGTACCCTAGAACTAAAGCTCCTTTAAACAATCCTGTAAAACTAAATTGCGGGACACCTTTCAATGCAGGGTAGACATTTATTAAGTCACGGTTTAAATTCTGTCGTACTAAAGATTGCTTCGCTTTTAGTTTTAACTGCAATTTTTGGATCGTCTTAAATCCTTTTTGCGCGCTCCCATTTCCATTATCTATGAATATCTTAACTACTTGTTTTTCGGCTACCTGTTTCCCATTAATTTGTAGGCAATGGTAGACCTCCCCAAAGCCCCCAATGCCAAAGGGTATATCTTCTACATCAATCGATTGTATCTTAGCAAATGCTGCTGATAATCCAGTGCTCAAAGCTTTTATGTTTTTGATTCTGAGCATTTTCTTTTGTCTTTTTATTTACTTACGTTAATCTAAGCTGAATTGCCAAATTCCATTTTCTTTCGTATCCATTTCTTGGGTTCTTTTCTTTTGATATTGCAATGCTTGTTTTGTAATGATAAGACCAATCGTACAATCATCTTCCATTAAATTATCCTGCTTTAATTGTTCCAAATAATTAGCAAGGAAATTAGATAAATGTTGTTGTGTCAATTTGCTCTGGTTAAAATAATCATCAAGGCATTTATAGAAAAGTTTCATACTCTCTTCGCCGCTTATCCAGTGTTTTCCATCACTGCTTTTTCCAACGGATAATTGATCTGAAGAATAAACGCCATCTGTGCAAATCATAACTATATCTCCATACTTGTCCAAGTCTTTAGAAAAGGTTAATTCTGTTGGAGTATATTGTAAGCCCTGGTAGGAAATTAATTTATACATCGCTTCTTTTCCATTTAGTGACACCGTATGTGGGTTTAAATAATTCAGTGCATTCCAGGGTAGCAATATACTCTTAGGAAAATCATTGTAATTTCCTCTTAGATGGATAATAGCACCATTGCCTAGATAGGCTGTTCTTATCTCTTTTTCAAATTCTAAGGCACAAATAAGGGTTGTTCCAAATGCTTGGTTTATGTCAAAATTTTGGCTCGCCCATTGTTGATTTTGCTCAACTGCTACAATTAAATCCTTCTCAGAAGTTTGAAATAAGCTTTCGAAATTTATGTTCTTATCTTTAAGTTCTTGAATCTGGCAATTAATGCTTTCGCAAACAATACGAGATGCCTCTTCTGCTTTAAAAAATGAACCTAAACCATCGGCTAGAACAATTCCCGAAATATTCTTTTCCGTATTGTTGATCAACAACCCGGCATCCTGATTGGTAGGTTTCAAGGAAGCAGTTGCAAAAGCTGAATACCCCTTTGTGAAATCGCTTGTGTTTTTCAAGATAGAAAATGTTTTAATAAGTGATACTACTAATCTATATTCGCTCCTGAAGCCGCAGAAATAGACTTTTCAAAAAATGTTCTTAACGTATCTGCGTCGTATACTTCTTTAAAACCCATAATGCGATCCGATGCCATTTCTGTTAAGAAATTTTTTGCATCTATATTAGGTTTTCCAACTTCACTAAAGTAAGTGGTACAAATTGTAATTTCTCCTCCAAAGGCGCCTGTTTTGATGTTTTCAGCAAACTGAATGCTTTCAGTAGGTTTATGACATAATCCATCTGTCATTACCAAAATAATTACACTATGTGGAACACCATCTGGTGGTGCATTTTGCAAGAACGTTTCAGCTTCTCGTTTTGCTATTTCCAGGCCTTTATAAACTAAGGTGCCGTTGCCATGACCCACCATAGGATTGTAATTATCATTATCATCAATTTTCTCCGCTTCTGTTACTTGAGTTTTCAAATTTGCTGATGTATCGAAATTGACTACAGCGAAGGAGAAATTTTTCTTAATTCTACTTACTTTAAATCTGGTAAGCAAATCTCGAACAGCAATATTAACCTCATCTGCTTTTGATATATTATTTCTGCCAGAGCTACTCATGGAACCACTTCCATCTAACACAAAGATTCCAAGTTGATGAAATTGTCGAGGGGCATCGATAACTCCTAAGTCTAAAATTTGATCATCCATATTTTTTTATTTTTATAATTAAATAATAGTTTTCAAGTCCAGAACAGTGAAAAAAATGATGTTATGAGGATCTAAATCGCTCGAAGAAACTATAAAAAAATTCTCTGTTTTTAAATCGTTTTCGTTAGAATGTTTAAGTTTGCAAAGCGTTAGGTATAATCTAAATAATGTGTTTACATTAGGTGTTCTCTAAATTGCTTTTAGCTTTATGAACATCGTTGAACACTTCTAATACCGGCATTCAAATATCAATATATATATTGTTAATTCTAAATACATTTTTGAAGTGTTTCCACGTGCTAATCGACAAAAAAAAATTAAATGTAGGTGCAAGTAACTGATTTTCAATGGATTAAAATTTTATATTTTCCACATTTTAAAACAAACACACTAGGTATATTTTCTGTTTTATTTGTAAAAAAAACTAAAAACTAAAAAGTAAAATAGCAGTGGTCAATTATCTTTATCATTTTTTGAGCAGTTGAATAACTACTGTAATGGAAAATTCTATCTCCCTTAAAAATTGAAGTATGCTAAATAATAAGTTTTTAACGCTACTTAAAACATTAACCTCAATTGAATTAAGTCAATTTGAGCAATACCTTACTACCAGACACGCCAAGAAGAAAATCGCTATAAGCGTCTTTAAGTATATTAAAAAATTTCATTCAAGATATGACCATGAAGATCTAGACAAAAAAATAGCTTTCAAGAAAATTTTTAAAGGTCGACCATTTAACTACCGGAAGATCATGGATGCAGTTTCCGATCTCTATTTGATTTTAGAAGACTTCTTAGTACTTCTAGAATTGAAAGCTGAACCATTTGAAAGAAATTATTTACTGATGCAAAACTTAAAAAAAAGAAACGCCAATAAATTTTTCACAAGAAAATTGGAAGAGCTTAATGGTTATTTGAATGATCAAGAAAAAATCGATTTTTGGCTCTTTTTGAATAGATTAAAACTGAACCATTCTAACTACTACAAAACTAACACAGAGAAACTTACGGTAGATAAGCCTTCTATTAAAACGGCTATGGAAAATTTAGATTTGTTTTTTATTAGTGCAAAGTTTAAATATGCCTGTGAATTGATGAGTCGCAAAAATCTACTTCAGGAAGAATTAACAATAAACCTACTTGAGGATTCTATTGATGTTTACCAAAAAAAGAAACTAAAGGGAACTCCTCTCACTGCATTATTTCGGTTAGCTATTTTACTTATATCTAATGAGGATATCCAGCATTACAATGCTCTAAAAAATGATCTTGACATCAATAAAGAATTATTACAAAAACAGGATTTGCACATACTAAATAGCTATTTATTAAACTTTGTCACACAGAAAATAAACCAAGGTAAGAAACAATTTATTTCTGAAGCTTTTGATTTATTTAATTTTGCTATTGACAATGATATACTGGCTACAAATGGACTGATAAGTAGTATTCGATTTTATAATATTATTGATACTGCATGCTATCTCAAAAAGTCAGGAGAGCTTGATAATCTAGACTGGCCTAATGAGTTTATTGAAAATTGGAAAAACTACATCGAGGAAGATAAACGGAATAATGTAGTTCGATTAGGGAGAGCAAAAATCTTGTTTGAAGACCAGTCTTTTTCAAAGGTAATTGAAGCAATAGCTGATGTTACCTTTGAGAATGTTATCTTTGATATTAGAGCTCGAACACTTACAATCAGGAGTTTTTATGAATTAAAAGAAAACAAAGAATTGATATCCGCACAAATAAATGCGTTTGATATTTTTTTAAAAAGAAACAAAACCTTAAATGAGAAAGTCAAAGAAAGTAGTTTCAATTTTGTGAGGCTATTCCGAAAATTGATCAAAGAAACACCTGATAAAACCAAACTCAAAACACTTGCTACTGATTCTCAATTTCTAATATGTAGAGATTGGTTTCTGGAACAAATCAACCTTATTCCATAGAATATTTAGTGAAAAAATCCTGCCCTTTAAAGAAGGGCAGGAGTAAAATAATTTTGGTGTAGTTAAAGAATAATACTATCTTCAATTACAATCAATATTACAATGATTACAATGATTGACATGGCATTCAAATTTTATATGAACAAATTGGGTTTCAATCGAAGTTTACTGCTACTCCAAAAGCACGAATACTGAAGTGGGCGGTGGACGAGAGAGGCCAGATAAGGACATAGAATGCCCAGGCTTCCTGAATGGCAGTTCAGGGAGCCGCTTTGTTAAAGCAACCATACCTATGTTTTTAGATTTGTGAAATAATAAGAAGTAATAATGTTGTTAGAGCCATGCTCAGAAGGAGTAGTTTTAATACCTTACAGGTTACTCCAATAATCGCAATAAATCCTCTAACAAAAGCAATAGCAATTTTAATACAGCAATAAATAAGGATTCCATAAATAAATAATTTAGTAAACATCTTTAAGTATTATTTTTATAAAGAAGACAGTACAAAGATCAAGTTTACTAGAGCACTATTCCATTAAATAACTGTAAATCAGGTATTTACGTGAATTTACCTTGTAAATTCACGTAAATTTTTATCATGCGTAAAGAGAGTTGAAGGATGGAGTGAGATTGTTATAAAAAAGTGTTCGTCATACCAATTGATGGCTTTTTCCTGTTTAAATTCACTTTTGATGCTAACTAAAAAGAGCCCTCATAAAATGAGAGCTCTTAAAAAAAATATTTTAATTTTAGGAACGGAGGTCAAGAAAATCTATCTATTATCAGATCACTTTCACTAATTTTATCTATTAGATCAAGGGTTGCAATTCGAATATTGTTTATTTTAATATCAAATAAATTTTGTTTAAGTACGCCAGCCATCTTTTCCTTTTTCTTATCAAGATACCTTGACAACAAATTGAGTACTTCGTTTTTAATACGGCTATCCTGTTTTAGTGAGATGTTCAATTCATTCAATACGAGGTTTAAATTACCTTGAACTAGTTTGTCTTTGAAATTAGTACGGATTGTTAAAATTTGAGACTGACCATCCTGATTTGAGGCACCTTGATGTTTGGCAATGGAAGATTCTATTCCAGATTCTTTTTTGGGTGGTTGTTCTGTAGAATTGATATTTACAACTCCTTGGTTGTTTTCAATATATTCCCGGGTATTTATAACTCTACTATTGTCATTCTCTACATATTTTTCTGTATTAATTGTTCTACTATTATTGATATTATTAGGTGTGTTTAGGTTGGTTTCTGGTTTATTGGACTTTAGCGGGTCAGTAAAATATGTTTCCTTTTTAGGTTCTAAATCCAACTTACTGATAAGATAAAAAGCAAAGGCACTTGCGTTTTCTGCGGCAAGTTCACGATCACCATTGTCATAAGTTTGGTCTTTCCCGTCTAATAAATCTGATATGCCTCTAATGTTAATACCCTTTACGTTTTGAAGTGCGTGTAATGCTACAGATAGCCCAACGCCTTCCATTTCAATAGCAATAGTATCTTCACTATTTTTTTTAATAAGCTCCGCTGTTCTGGATTTACTATATATAACTACCTTTTCGCCAGATGCTATTGACCCTGGGACCACTTTGTATTCTATGGATTTATGGTTAGTTAAATTTTGCCACTCCTTCTCCCTAGCCCAATCTTTTGCCTCTTCCAACAGTTCATGATTCATTGGCCCGCCAACATCTCTGGATAAAAATCCGTCTTTAGATTCTTTTCCTGATTCATAGGAATATACACGGGTAACAATAACTACATCACCAATAGTAACTTTTGCTTTTTTTCTACTGCCTGCAATTCCGACCAATAGGACAACCTGTGGAGAAAAATATTGTAACGCCCGATCTGCTTCTAAAGCCATTTTATAATTCCCTTGTTCTGTGCAACGCACTGCGATTCGATAACCATTAAATTTTCCTATTTTATATATGTTTTTGGTGCGATCATCTTTTTCTCGCTGAATCTCTTTTAGATGTTTACATACGGCGGCAAATTCTGTTTCCACTGCCGTTAGTATTACAATATCTGCCATTGGTTTTATTTTCATAGTCTTTAATATCTGAGATCCCGCAATGGATTGATTAAAGAATTCTCGCAAAGTAGTCTCTAAAACAGGTGTGGGATTTTTAACAATTTTAAGTAATTCTTCTTCACCATTTAAAGCAGTAGTATTTGTATTATTTAAGGTAGCTAGTTTTATTTTATAGGCATAAACCATTGCCATACCAGAAATGAGTACAGCCCCTGTTACTATATCCATTGCTACAACGGGTTCAATGTCGCTAGCTATTTCACTTTTTAAAATAAGTTCAGAAATACGCTCCTTTTCTGGTTCCGACAAATGCGAAATATCAATAAGCAATTGTTTAATAAATCGGTAATTGACATTGCTTGGCTTAGCATGAATTTTATTAACAGGCTTATCAAATAATAGTGCATATCTGTCTCCTAAGTGCCCTACAATAAACCTGACCTGTATGTTGCTCAACGCCAATATTTGATCTTCCAAAAGAAATAATTTTAATGATTAAGTAAATGACAAACAGTAATATTCAAATATTCATTTAAACATTCTTCCAAAGCGTTCGGATTTTCCTAGAAATTTCTGGTTCAATTGAGTTATCTTCACCTAGCAAATTGGCTACCGTTTCTAAATCTGTAATTTCAAAGTTCGCCTTTTCAATGACCGGATAAATATCGTCTAAAATTTTTTTATTTTTTGAGGAAACGCCACTCAAATTCCATTTACGTTTTAAACGACTGATTGCTGCTTTTTTGAACTCTTCTATGTTAATTGAAACATTCCTTTTTTGATCTTCTAATAACTTTAATCTTGCTTCTTCTTTCATCTTTTCTGCCTGACGCTCTCTTTTTGTCAAAATACTATCAATCAGTGCTGCTTCATATGTATTTAAGATTTTAGCAAAATGGATTAACGCCTTAAATGCTAATTGTCGTTGACGCTTTTCCCCTTTAATTAACCAATTTTTCATCAATTTCTCAATATAAGTATCTGGTCTCTTGCTATCTATCCAGATTGCACAAGAACCCGTTGCTAGCTTAAGCTTTTGATCACCACCCGTCATACTTTTCCTTTCTTCCAAGTATCTATCTCCTAGGCTTTTAATTAATAGCGCTTCTTCTCCAGACTGTAGTTGTTTAATTAATATATCTGCAATATCAGGTTTATTTTCCTCCATTAGGCTTGTCAGAATATTAAAAAGCAATTCCTTAATGATAATACTCTGTTCCGTTTGGCGAAGATCAAAAAGAATTTCAATAGCTGACTTTGATGTGACCAACGCATGCTCGTCTTTTAAAAAAATCAATTGCTGACAAGTAAAGATCAAGGTTATAATTACTCGATCCCGCGTTCTTAACGTCTCATCATCTTTTTTACGTTCTACCGTTGAGAACCCAAATAAAAAACCAAAGCATCCTTTATTTTTTTTCAAAGACGGATCAACGGCTTTAAAATTATCATGCTGTCGATGGTTAGAAATCCACAGATGCATTAGATTTCTAGTTTTTTCAGGGTAGTCTAATAACGCCCTGGCCAAACCCAAAGCAGTTGGAAAAATAAAGTTAGAGTGGTTAATAAGTTTATTAAGTAACCCATTTCCATTATCATAAAGTTTCATTGTATGATGATGAACAATCTGAGGAATAATAAATTCTATCCGATTCCTTACTAATTTGTTTGTATCAAACAAAAAATCTTCAAAAAATTGAATAATTTCGTCGGAAAGATCATCGGGCTTATCATAAACCGAGGCATAACCTAAAGCAAGCACTGTAGTCGCTCGAATGTAGTTTAATGCGCTGTTATTATTATCTAATTTAATTCCTTGGTCTTCTAATATTTTCGTAACAAGTTTCGCAAACCGATTTTCTCCTTGCCATTTTTCAAGAGTATTAAAAAGCAATTTATCTTTTCCATGTTGCCTCCAACGAGCCATCGCTTTCGCAGCTACTCTTTGAATAGTAATATCGTTATGCGAGGCAAGTGTTATTAATATCTTTTGAACAGAAGAAGGTGAGTGGATACCAAAATCACTTATAGTGTGTCCTAAGATGACTCTTAGCCGCTGTCGTTTTTCACGAGTTCCATAAAGTTCCCAATTACTATTCTGGTTATCTATAGAATCAATTACCAATCGTGAAATAGAAGATAGCGCCATTAATAAATGTCTTCTAAAAGAGCTCCAATTATCTTCAAGTAAAAGATGCCTCAATTCAGAAAATTTGGTTTTCACTAACCGAATATCATCTCCGACTTCACTAAAATAAAAAAAGTTTGATGTAGTATCTAAATCACAATAATCCAGTACTTGCAATTTCTCATTTCTTATAGCCCAACCATCTTGTGCCAAGGCTTTCATGGCTGCAAAAAATTGGTCGTCAAAGCATCCATCAAAAAAAGATAACCCTAAAACCACAAATTTTTCAGTTTCTCCCAACCCATCGAACGTACGGGTGACAATTTTATCTTTTTGTTGTATCGCCATTTTCACTGCCTCCTTTATTGCATCTTGGGTAATGGGAGATTGGTGAGCCGAAAGATACTGAACGAATAGATATATTCTTTCAGGAGTACCCAAGGAGGTTCCAATTTTATATAGATTAGCTTCGTCTAATAAACTGTTTTTAAGCTGATCTGAGAGTTTGTTGAAAATTAGAGACCGACTATTCCCAAGCGCCTTTCCAAGCTCTTTCTTCAAGTCATTAGGGGCATAGTAAAAATTGTTTAGCT
The DNA here is from genome assembly GCA_937928405.1 of uncultured Saprospiraceae bacterium. Taxonomy (GTDB): domain Bacteria; phylum Bacteroidota; class Bacteroidia; order Chitinophagales; family Saprospiraceae; genus JALZUU01. The sequence continues at coordinate 234,428 of CALFWZ010000066.1, read as the reverse complement.
CGTGCCAATACATTTGTTGAATAGCAGGATCTAATTTCCAAACCGTATCTTTTACATCTGTACTAATCAGGATAAACGCATTTTTTGTCTGTGCAATCCGGTTTAGTGTAATCAAATCAAAGTTGACATCCTTAGGGTGTATGTCGTCGATAATAAAGATAGAATCTGACGTTTCCTGTTTTAAAGCTACTGTTAAGCTATTGTTTTCATTTGAAGAGGCCCATTCCTTTGCCGGAATACTATTGTTAGAATTTGACAGACTGGCAGCTAGATATCGTAGATAAAGGTCTTTATCAAAAGCACTACTTATTGAGAGTATTAAAATCCGGCTCTGTTGAATTTTGGCAAGTAAGGTGGTGGATATGGAAGGTGCTATAAATCCAGTATAAGCGCGCAGATTTACTATTTCTTCAAATTGTAAAGATGAGTTATTTTTCTGAATGTAATTTGTAACATTTACCTCTCCATGATTATTTTCGAAATAGGTGTTGCTAAATATTTGTCTCATATCTTTAGGTTTTTTTGGTTAAACAAATTTAACAGTTGCACAATTTCTTAGAATCAAATCAGAATAAAAAAAACAATTTCAGGTGTTTTCCCCTTAATAAAGCATAAATATTAATCATTAAGTATATACAAAATGATGATTTTCAAATATTTAGCGCACGTAAAGTAACCATTCTTCCAGTATGTTAATTTTAAGTCTCTAATAGTTTTTGCACCTCTTGGAAAGATAAGTTTCTTCCTTTTCTAGTTGCGACATAGTTTTTATCGTATTGCTCAATTACCTGATAAACTTCTTCCAAACTTAATTCTAGTTGTGCAATGGTGCCGGGTTCAATGATTGAAGGATCTGATTGAAGATGGCGAATTTGGATTGCTTTTATCACAGAAAGAATCTTTTTTTCTTTTTGTAATAAGATAGTGATTGAAGGGTTTGACGTAAATCGAGGGACATAATCAAGATTAGAGAGTAAGGTAATTAATGCCCCTGATTTGCTCTGCTCCAAATAATAAAAGGCAGATGATCTATAATTTAATTCTAATCCAATTACGATAATATAAAAATATGCACTAGAGACTTTTTCTGAAAAACTTATGCGATGAAACTCCTCTAAAATATCCCCTAATATTCCAATTCCGATTTCTAATGCTTCTTTGCAACAATGATATGCGTTTTCAAAATCCTTTTTTTTTAAGTAATAATGCATTAAATTCAAGTGGGCCTGAAACAAGGTTGTTGGTTCATTATTCGACCTACCTATCACAATTGCCTTCTGTTGTAATTCAAACGCTTGCTTAAGATTTCCTAATTCTAACTGAGCATTCCCATAATTAATATAAATTGTCCCCTCAGTTGAAGTATTATTTATTTTATCTGCATTTAATTTAATGGCCTTCTCATAATAAGTGATCGCTTTCTCAAATTGATTTTGATTATAGTATGCGTTACCAATATTTACATAAGCAGATAAGTCAATAACTTTGTCTCCAATTCTCTTATTAATTGCCAATACTTTATCTAAACACTTAAGTGCTTCCGTGTACTCTCCTTTTGCTTGATGAACATTTGCCAAGGTTCCATAAGCCATAGATACCCCGGCAGTATTCTCAGTTTTATTTAAAATAGCTAAATTTTTTTCGATATAAATAGTAGCTTGATCATAGTTACCTAATCTAAAATAAAGGTTGGCTATGCTTCCAAATGCCTTTGCCAGACTTCCTATATTTCCTATGTCGTGGTTAAGTTGAATCGCCTTTTCTAGTAGAATAATCGCTTTCTGAAATTAAGTTAATTCTGTATATACAATACTTAAGTTGGTATAACATTTTGCTTCCAATACAACACTTTCTAATTGAAGTGAAAATTGAAGTGCTTGCTCTTGATATCCTATACTCTTTTCAAATGCTCCCATTCGATAATAAGTCGTTCCCAAACTTATTAAACAACGAGTTATACTCTTTAAGCGATCAAGCTTCTTAAATATTGGCAACGCCCTTTCATGATAATTTATCGACAAATCAAATTGTCCTAACATATCATAACACATTCCAATGTTCATTAGCCCTATGCCTATACTTACCTCATCATTTATGCTTTTGTCTATCTGAAGTGCTAATTCATAATTACTTAATGCTTTTTGGTAGTTTCCTTGATGATAATAAAACACTCCTAAATTATTACGTGCTTGTGAAATACCTTCCTTATCACTCGATTTCAGTTGAATAATTAATGTGTTTTCATAAGCCACCAATGCCTCATTCATATTCCCCAGATGTCGATGTGCGATTCCTATTGCATTATAACATTCAGCGATTTTAGTGTTTTTTCGTAATTCTTTAAAATAAGTAAGTCCTCTTTTATTGACTGCTAAAGTCAATAAAAACTTCTCTCGTTTAAGCAAATCATTTCCAATAATTAAAAAAGATTCTGCTTTATCTGCCAGTGGTTGACTTTCTAGTAATTGTTCCAATGAGGCAACAAACTTCGAAGGATGATCTCCAAATTTTTCTAACAATGAATGAATATTAATACGAGACATAGGCAAATCAGTTCAAGTTTCCTACTAAGATGAATGGCATCCAATAATAGGGATGATTGTACGAAGAATGATTTTTAATCGTTTGAATATATTTTTGAAAAGCAGCACCTTTCGATAATTCTTTTTCAATTAATAATTCATAAAATCGGGCAAACTGCAATTCCGGATACCTCCTACTAGATGTGACATTTTTAATAGTTGGAAATAATGTAACGATCATAGACTTAGCTCCTGCATACATTAAGGCCCTAGTTAATCCAATGAGTTCATCTCCTGCTTTATATTCACTATCTCCTGTTACACAAGCACTCAGTACAAATAAATCGGTTTTAAGTTGAACTTCTTCAAAAATACTTCGGGCAGTCAGTAAAAACTGATAGTCATCATCGAGTAAGTCGAAACCATCTACAAACGAGTCACTAAAATCGCCTGCCAAGATAAGACCAGAATTTAACGGATCTTTTTCTGAAAAATGACCATGTGAAGAAAGGTGAATATATTTTTTTTCCTGACAATGCGCTACAAAATTTTCCTTTGTACAAGTTTGACCTTTTAAATAGATTTTATTTTGTCCCTCCCAAAAAGGCAATTGATCAATTTGATCTGATTCCCATATGAAATTGGGAGTTTCACTAGTACTGTCTACGCCACCTAATAATATACTTTTTTCAATATTACATACTTCAGAGTGCTGTATATATTCTAACACTGAAGCACTTGGTAAATAAGCTATTTGAAATAAATCAATTAGATGTTTCCCTTTAAACTTCATGGCATGTAAAGGCAAATAATGCAAACTTCCAAAAGGCACAAAATAAATAGCGTCAAATGCTTCAATATAAGCCATCAATTCTTCTGTAAAGATTTGTTCGCCAATATTATAAAAATTGGTCAAATCACAATCAGTGATCTCAATATTGTTAGTTTTGATACTTTTAAAATCTTCTTTTATTTCTCTTATAGCTTGTTGTATATCTTCACTTCCCAAAGCTGCTCTGACAACAATTGGTTCTTCGTCATTCATCTCTAATTCTGGTAGTTTTGGACGAACGATAAAAGTGAATATTTCGTTATCGGTTACAAAAAATTCAAGAAGTACTTTTTTTAACATGATTATTTTCTTTTAGTTGGAAGCCAAATAATGGTCACTAAATCTAAATTGTTCTTTATCCAATTAAGTGACTTTGAATTTCTTCAAATCTCAAAATATTCACCTTCTGTTCCTGACTTAATAAATCTATTAATGTTTTCCCTTTACTCTTTTCTAAAAAGGTTAGGGCTAGTGTAAAGTTTTTATCCTTCAAAGAAATGTAAGTATAATGAGTTAAGTATTGTACTTTATCATCGAAAAAGGTGATTCGATCGTAACTATCAGGTATAGTTAATCGATAAGCTTCTAATGCATTTGTAGCTTTAAAGAAATATTGAAGTGCTTCTTCTGATTTTCCAAAGTGTTTTAAAAAAGTACCATATAAATCATAAACCAACCATAACATTGCCCATAAATTGGTACGCTCTAATAATCGTATACCTTTTTTGAAAAATGCTTCCCCTCCTTTAAAATCATTAGTTTCTTGAAAAAGTCGAATCGTTGCCGGATAAAAGTACTCAAGTATTTTATACTGCTGATGCGCTAGGTAATCCTGTTCCAATTCGTACATAAAACGTTTTGCATAATCGTATTCCTTTTTATCAATATAGTACTGTAAAAGCATAAAACGAATATTCAGATTATTCCGTAATACGTCATTTTCGTGGATTGTTGCAATACAATTCTCAAGCTTTTCGTTTGGAGATTTCACTTGCCCCTCCGAAACCTTCGTTCTATAAATTTCGATTAAACTTACGTAAATATTCGCTTCTGTTAACGTAGGATCATACGAAAATTTCAAATAATCTAAAGCCTGAAGATAAGCCTTTTCGGCTTTTTCAAAATCACGGAATTCATTATAAAAGTCGCCTAGCTTTCCATAAGAGATAGAGAACTCCTCTTTGTATCCATTCTTTTTTTGGAGAGAAATAATATGCTTCCATAACTTTTTGGCCTCTTTAAAATCCCTTAATTCAACCAATACATCTGCTTTCAAGATCATTATGCTTAAAAGATTTCTTTTATCATCCTCTTTTTTAGCTAATGTTATCGATTCTTCATAAACTGATAACGCTTTTTCATAAAAATGAAAGCTATCATAAACGTAGCCGAGTTGCATTTTTAGCATATACAAATCATATTTATTAGGATAAAGCGCATAAATATCAATTGCTTTTACTAAATAAAATTCTGCTTTTTTAAAATTATTTTGTAATCGCCAATATTCTGAAATGAATTCATAACAATCTGCTTCCAATTTGGAGTCTGGGGAAGACTTAGTAAGAATGTTTAACGCTATTTGGTAGGCTTTCTCTGGGTTTGATTCGAAATGAGAATAAGCCGCTCTTAGTTTTTTATACCAATATTTATCTTTCCATTTTTTTAGAAAGTGTTGAAGCATAGGTTCAAAATTATTTATTATTATTACTACTCACTAAACGTTTCCAAATCAATTTCATTCGAGTTGGAGATAATGGCATTAATAGAATCCCAATAGGCAGTATAAACCTCTAAATTATGTTTCTTATCTACTTGAAATCTTGGTGAGTTTGCTCTACTAATTCCATACAAATATTGCGTAATGCAGATTTTTCCGAATACGCTCGCGCCATCTATTACTGTTCCATGGAAATAGGGAAAACAGTCATAAGTGTGCAGATGCATTTTTCCTTTACTACTCTGCTTATTAAGTTCTTTAAAAATTTGAACTATCTCCTTCTTAATTAAAGGCATTTCAAGAAAGGCATTTATCTCTCCTTTTTGAACAATATCACGATCTTTAAAATAGGGTTGTGCAAATCTCCCATTATCTTTTAATACATAGCAATGAAAATGAACTCCGTCGTCTAGTTTATCTAAAATCGGTTTTTTAAAATTAGCGTCACTTTCATCAATGAAATAATTTGTAAAGGTACGTAACCGTATTCCCAATTCAATAATTTGTTTTTGAGCTAATTGGTACAAAGCTACTTTTTCATTTCTGGGAAACCTTCCTAAATTAATGAAATCGGGATTCTTATTTTCTATTTCAGCCTCTTTTATTGGTATAACACTCGACTTCCATGAAGTTTCTCCTATGGGCTCAAAAGCTCTTGTCTTAGGATCAAAGACCTTACCTAATTCTGCCTCAATAATTGTTTTAATATTATCTGCTACTTTTTGGAGTGTTTCACTCCCGACACTCTTTTTTCCTGTTTTTATGTTGCTCAAAGTAGATTCCGAAATTTCGATATCGATAGCTCGAATCTTTTTAAGTACTTCAAGTTGTGTGTAATGCGTAGGACTTTCTTTAAGAAGAGTTAATCCCAATTGCACAATATATTGATTTTTTTTCCGAATAGACATCTTCAGTTTTTTGGTAGGTGATTATAAAAAGTATGAAGATAATAATAAGCTATCATAAAATTTATGATTAGGGCTATTGATTACTATTTTAAAGAAGGTGTGATGTTTTGATTTCCGGAGAAAAGAGATATATTAGTTATCTTTACGAGTTATGAATTAGGTTTCATGACTCGTTTTTTATTTGCCAGTAGACTTTGGTAGAATATGATACTTTAATGTATAATTATTTGCGTTAACATCCAGCCTCTGTATTAAGCTCAAACTTTGCTATTTACCTACAATCGAAAAGAAGAAGCTGTCAATAATTAGATTATTCGGAATAGAATGAGCCCAGTATTTAAATAACGATAAAAGAGTTGTATGCTTTGGAATCTCGATTCTTTGTCACTCTTGTTTAAAAGATGTATTAGATGGAAATTGTTACCTTAAAAAAACTTCCTTGATATTTTTATTTTCATGTCTTACATAACCCTATCACATAGTCCAAAAGTACCTCATATGGTATGAATTCAAATTCAGAACTTTGCTTAGCTGAATTTAGGGGAGCATCTTTTAATTTCTTGATATGCTTTTTAGAATAATGTAGAAAGCTGTCCTTGTGAAAATTTCCTCTTGGTAAATTTATAAGGATATGAATGAAGCAGTTGCTCCGATAAGTTTCATCCTTTTTTAGATAACGAGAAGAATATCTGCTTAGTGCTTCTGTTTTGTCAATGATGAAATCATGTTTCTTCCTAGCCAGGGCAATCAGTATTTGAGTTATTAGAATATGAATATTGGCTCCTCTTTTATCTTTTGAAAACTTCGGCAATTCATTGAGGTAGCGACCAACTTTGAAGGTCAATTTTTCATTTAGTTTTTCAATTTTCTTTATTTCAAATAAGAAGATTGTGTAGGCTTGAATAATCTTCCAGGTTTCTTTCGTATTGGCGCTCTGGAATTTTAGATTTGGATGGGAGACTACTTGATGAATGTTTTGAGCAATTAAATGATAGTTATTTGTATGAGTTAATAAACGAAAATGGAGTTGATGAAACTTAAACCAATTTACGGTTCCTTCTACTAGCATCTTCTCACATTCATCACTCACAGTTTTTGCCTTATCATACTCCCCTAATTTTGTGTAGCAAGAAAATTGACGAATTAAAAAACCAAATAACTGATTTCTTAGTAAGAAAGGTTTTGCTTTCAATTCCGCTAAAGCATTGGAACATTCTTCAATTACACCTAAGTGATCATTCGCTAACTCGTATCGAAGTACATAGACTGTATAAGAATAGAATAGGAAATTATATGTTTTTACATTAGTATATTGAACAAGGTCTCGACTATACGTTTCCGCATTTAATACTAAACTGGATTTTGTAGCTTTTGAATTGGCAAAATGTATTAAAAGGTTTTCATAATATTCTTCTGCTTTTATTTCCGCTTGTAGTACCGGTAAATATTTGTTGAGGATGCTATTATATTTGTTGAATTTTTTTTTATTTCCCTCGACCGTAGAGAAATGAAGCCGAAGCATTCTACTTAGGTTGACAATGATTTCTGTAAATTCAAATTTTATGGATTGCTTGATGGTTTTTTCTGCCAAAATAACACCACTTTCCTTGGCACTTCGTCCAAAAAGAATTCTTGAAGAAGCCCAGTTTTTATGACAACGATAGTAAGCCCTTTGAATATCGGTATAGTCGGAAAGATTCGTTTCTAAAAAAAAAGTGGCGTTAATAAGCTTTTCTTTTAGTCTAGCTTTTAACTTGTTATAATTTTTAATGTTTCCGTCTTTACCATAAAGGTGAGCAATCGCATCTTCATCGGTTTTTATTTTTCCTGCCTTTACATATTGAAAAAACAAATTGATTTTAGTATCAGAATTTACATTGTTGCCAATGATTTCAATTCTTTTTGGCTGGAAGTTATTTAGTAGAAGGACTATCTCTTGAATGAAATTCATAGAATGGTCTTTTTTTGAGGTAAAATGCTGTTTGAATTATATTATAAAATATTGATTTTCAGTGATTTATGTTTTTTGTTGCGGTTATTATATCCTTTCGTTAACGTCGTTTTTCGTGGTTAGTTGCTTGTTTTAGTATTGTGTTGGTATTTAATTTTGGAAGCATATTAAATGTACTTCAGGTTTATTAGCAAATATAAAACAATATGATTGCATTAATTATAAATTTACTGTTAAATTATGGAATTATTTTATCAGCTTCTGATTTTGATCCTAATAATTTCAATCAAGTAGATAATACTTATCAAGAGCACATTATTATTACAGATGATATGGCAATTTGAGATTGTCAGTAATAAGCCACTTCAGGTTTCGAACTTTAGCTAAACTAATTTAGTTGGAGTACCAAAGAAAATCATTTCTCTTTGATGAAATTGAGATTCGTAGTTTGAGGATTTTTTAGTGTTTGATAATGTATAAATATCTATCATGCATTAAAATGAGATTACTTTTTTTATTAAAAACCAATGAAATATGTCACGCCACAGAATGAAATACCTACTACTTTATTTATGCAAAATGTGCAAGAGCGAGAATTTCCTTGCCATGATTTGACACTAACATCATTGGAGGTGCCGTTGGATTTGTCGTCAATAATAAGTGAATATATAAAAGAGCGTATTCTTTTTAATTTGACCAGAAATTAAAATTATGAAAAATACTCCTTTAGGCATAAATATACAAAAAAGTAAGATAAGAAGAAGATCAAAAAAAAATAAAACAGTTGGTATTTAATTTAATCCAGAAGTAAAACTATACGATTTTAATCAATAATAATTCTCCGAGACGCTGTTTCAGGTGTACACGATTGGGCGGAAAAGTTTAGTGTTGTAAAATGGAAAATCTCTATTTATTGAAAGATTCATAATAAAAATCTATTGCTATATCATTTTGTATGTTTAGCTAGGTATAGATATTTTTTACAGGTAATGTTAATTTTGCACGTAGCAATACATATGAGTTGAAGCGTGGCTATAACCCGTACCCTTGGGTGGAGGTAATTCATTCCGTGTAAATATTTTTTTTATTAAAAACATGGTAGTCAGCAGGTTAGAAATAGTAAATTTTTTAATATTTTTTAGTGCGATAGCGTCCGGAATAAAGCGAATTATAAATCTAAGATTCAAATCATCTTCCAGTTTCGGTATTTTGAAAATATGGAAAAGTTAGTTTACCTGAGACCTGTATCTCTTACTTTTAGATTGGTGATAAATTGAATTTGGGAATGATTCCCGTTAATTTTCTTAATTATTGAAAGCAAACATGCTGAGTTTTAAATATCTTTTTTTACTTATATTTTGCATGTCAACTATCTTTAGTATGTCAGGCCAGGTAGTCTTTATTGGGCAGTTGAAAGATTCTCTGTCTAACGAGCATATGCCTTATGCTACCATTGCATTAAAGCAGCAAGATTCTATACTCCAATTTGTTTATAGCAACGAAGAAGGAGGTTTCAGCATTAATGCTGGAAATCTTGAAAAGAATAATACTTACCAAATAAGTATCAACTATCTAGGTTATGAAGATTACGAGGCAGATGTAATTTATAATATGAAAGATACTTTCTTTTTAAATGTTATCTATTTGAATCCTTCAACAAATAAATTGGGTGAAATTATAGTTACAGATTATAAACCATTCATTAGGGTAGAGGGGAATAAGGTGGTTGTTGAAGTTAGAACTAGCCCCTTGACAAGTTCTTCTAATGCTTTTGAAATACTCAAAAATACCCCTGGAGTAGCAGAAGACATTACGAGTGGAAGTATCATGTATCTTGGGAAAAGGGGCGTAAGAATTCTTGTTGATGGTAAAGATACCTACTTATCAGGTGATGAACTTAGTCAGTATTTAAGTTCGATAAATGGAGATGACGTAGAAAATATAGAATTAATTGCTACTCCAGGTGCATCCTATGATGCTTCAACTAATTCAGGAATAATAAACATAATTACAAAAAAAGGTAAAGGTAGGATTTTTAAAAAATTATCTATTAATCAAAATCTAACAAAAGCTACCTTTTTTAGAACTAATACAAACTTAAGTTATTTACAAAGGTTTTCTGAAAAATTATTATTAGGAGCTAGGTATAATTTTAATCAGCAAAAGTATTTAACTAAAAGTGCTTTTACAAGAAATTCAAATAATGCGACTTTTGAACAGGAGGGCATAGATACCACCAAGGCGCTTTCAAATGCTCTTTCATTTTTTGGAACACTAAGCTTTTCTAATAAAAGTGAATTAAATTTTTCTGCAAATAGTTTGCTTTCAAATCGTGAAGGTAATGGTAGGAGTAAAACATTAGTAAATTCAAATATAGACTCAAATAAAACTGATCTGGCAAGTGATGGAGCAGGTGATTCAGGCAATTTTATTGCAAATGCAAACTATACTTATACGCTTGATACTAATTCAACCACGATAAAAATTAATGTTGATTTTGCTAAATTCGACCAATCGTCGAACACCGATTTATTGAGTGTATTTTCCAATTCTTCTGATTTTTTTAGAATTCAAAAAAATACTGCTGATAACAGGATAACAGCAGTTTCTTTAGATTTAAACAAGAATAGCCGAATAGGACAATTGAGCCTTGGAACTAAATTTAGTAACATTAATAACACCAGTATATTTGAATTTTTTAAAGAGGAGAATAATATCATTGTTAAAGATGAACTTAGAAGTAATAATTTTAAATACAATGAACGTATTTATGCAGGCTATTTTGAGTGGAAAAAAGCGATTAAAGATTATAATTTTACTGGTGGCATCAGAGTTGAGGCTAGTAAATCTGAAGGATTAAATTTTGATAGCCAAGAGATTTTAAGTAACTCTATTTTTGAATTCTTCCCAAGTTTTTCTATCCAACGAAAAATAGGAAAATACAGTTTATCTCTTAATTATAGTCGAGCTATATTTAGACCTGATTATAGGAATCTAAACACATTTGTATTCGTAATAGATGATTTTTCAGAGTATAGAGGTAATCCTACCCTCAGGCCTCAAATTTCTCAAACGGTAGAGCTCGGTTTTACGAACAACCATTGGTTTTATGCTGGACTATATGCAAGTAGATCTGCTGATTACATGCAGCAAATTCCAACGCAAGACAATAGCACTAACATTATTACAAATTCTGAGGAGAATATAGGTAATTCAAAATATGTTGGGGTTAATCTATCGATATTTAAACCACTTACCAAATGGTGGTATTTCAACCTAAGTGGAGGTTATTTTTATAATCGAATAAATGATTTACGAGATGATATGAATACTACCAATACCAATGGCTATCAAGGATATCTCTACAATCAAAATTCATTTTCCCTTCCTTTCAATGTTAAATTAGATCTAAGTTACAATTATACACCTGTCTTTAGAAGAATTTGGAAAATTGAGGATTATTCTGTGTTTAATATTGGGGTATCTAGATCATTCAAAAAACTTAATGTTTCTTTATTAGCAAATGATATTTTTGATAAAATCAGATCAAATTCTAATACTAATTATCAAGACTTAGATATAGTAAGTTTCTACAAACAAGAAACATCTATGATTAGACTTACCTTGAATTGGTCATTTGGAGGCCTAGAAGAAAAATATGAATACAACATCAATACTGGAATTGAAGATGAAAAAGGTCGAAATAATTAAGAAATAATTCGATAACTATGAAAAAAAGAAAATCTAGTAAAAAATTAAAACTCAACAAGAAACAGATTACCAAATTAACGGAAGGGATACTAGAAATGATTCAGAGGGGAGAGTGTTCGGGTGCTTGCCCAAAGTCAAATACTTGTACCTGCTCCAATTGCATTCCTAAGTAACGTGCATAATGATTGTTGTTACTATTATAGACAAAAAAGTATTGGGGTTTAAGAGCGCGTTTTTTCTAAGAAAACGTTGGTAGAGAAAATTAATTAATATTTCAAAAGGATTTGTTATCGTTTTAATGGCTGAAACTTTATGACAGCACTTGAAGGTGCTAAATAATAATAAAGATTATTTTTTAACCCTTTGAATTTTTCTCAAAACTTGCGACGGAAAAATAATTTTCGAGTTTAGCTCGTTGCGAGATAATTCATTATTTTTTAACCTTTAAATTTTTTTTTATGAAAAAGATTAAAATGAAAAAGAAGTTGTTTTTAGAAAAAAAAGCAATTTCAAGATTAGATGATGCTGCTCTAGACAGTATCGCAGGTGGTGGTGGTTCAAGTAGCTGCCCTAGAACTTACACTTGTAATTGTTCGGATTGCGCATCGTTTACCTGTCCTAAAGACATAGTAATAATACGAATTTAAGGACCTCTATTTATTATTTTTTAACCTTTAAATTTTTTTTTATGAAAAAGATTAAGATGAAAAAGAAATTGTTTTTAGCGAAAAAAGCAATTTCAAGATTAGATGATGCTGCCCTAGACAGTATCGCAGGTGGTGGTGGTTCAAGTAGCTGCCCTAGAACTTACACTTGTCGTTGTTCGAATTGCAAAACGTTTACTTGTCCTAGTGACATAGTAATAGTACGAATTTAAGGACCTCTATTGATTAAGTTACTTTTCCGGTGCTTGCGTTGGAAAAGTAGCTTTTGAGTTTAGCTCGCTGCGAGATAATTCATTATTTTTTAACCTTAAATTATTTTTTATGAAGAAGATTAAAATAAACAAGAATTTGTTTTTAGAAAAAAAAGCAATTTCAAAATTAGAAGATACAGCTTTAGATAGAATTGCAGGAGGAGCAGGAGGTTTTACCAAGAGAGCAGATGCGACTTGTTGTTGTACGGGTGGTTCTTGTCCTCCAACTATTACGTGTCCTCCAAAGGGCGTAATAATGGGAATATAGAAAAACAGCTAGTTATACATTGAGTTTGTTTGAGGGAGATGTAAGGAGATTCGATTGGAAGAAATACAATTTAAATTAATTTATAAACAATAGTTCGGTAATTTTTGATTTTGAGACAAAGTGATTGAAAAAATTGCTTGTTGGCTAGTTTGCTGGTTAGCTAGTTGGCTTCCATCTTTCATAAAGTGCATTAGATGGAAGCTAACTAGCCAATAGCTAACTGGCCAACAAGCTCAATAAATTATAAAGATAAGCTACTTTGGAAAATTAACGTACCATTTATAAAGAAAAGGATGAAAAATAAAATAAAGACTTCGTGTAAGAAAATAAGACAGATTATAGAAAATTCAACTTCTCCAGATGATACCTTATTTGGAGGAAAATCTGGAAGGGCTATCTATTATGCCTACTTATACCAGATAACAAAAGATGAAAAATATTTAGAGAAGGCAGTAGAAGATATCGAATATATCTTTGATCAGTTTGGTAGTTACAAACCAAGGATTAGTGGTGCTTCATTTTCTGTTGGGGCAGCAGGTTTTGCCTACATGGTTAGCCATTTAAATAACAATAAATTAATGGAGTTTGATATGGATGCTGACTTCGAGTCTATTGATAATTATTTATTCGATGCTGCTATCAAATATTTGAAGGAAGGAGAAACAGACTACTTACACCAAGCCTTTGGAATTGCCTATTATTTTAGTACAAGACTTCCAAATCCAAGAATAGAATATTTTCTGAATGAAATTTTGTCCATCTTTAATGATAAGCTGGTAAAAGATGATCTTGGATATAGGATATTGACAACCTTTGGTCCAAGAAAAGGTAAAGCATTTGATTTTAGCTTAGCTCATGGTTTAAGTGGGCTGGTATGCATCCTAATTAGTATTTATGAAAATGGATATAAAAATGAAAATATAGAGCTAATGATTTCTGAGAGTATAAATTATATGCTTAATTTTTACAGTCCACCAAAGAAAAAAGAAGTATTGTCCTATTTCCCACTTTCTGTTGACAGTAAAACACTAGAAAAAGAAAGATCAAATATGTTAGCATGGTGTTACGGAGATTTAGGAGTGGCATTAGCATTACACAGAGGTTGCAAAATCATTAAAAATAAAGGGTGGGAAAGTAAGCTAAAAAAAATACAGAAGGCACTAGCAGCCCGAACTGAGATTGAGGGCAATCTGGTAGTCCATGATTCCCATTTTTGTCATGGAGCGTCAGGGGTAGCTCAATTCTATTTAACACTATATGAACTTTCAGAATATGAACCATATCTCAAAGCCTATAATAAATGGATAGCGCATACACAAATTCTTTTAGAAAAGGATTTAGACAATAAATTTTATTTAGGTAAAGAGTGTGGAATATTAGAAGGTTTATTAGGTGTTGGTTTAACATTAGAAACATATTTACACAAAAAACCATTGAATTGGAGTAAAACTTTGTTACTTTGATTTTAGCTTACAAACAAAGCAGTAAAGAGATAAACCTTATTGAAAATGAATCAAATTTAATAAATGAGAGATCTGTACTATTTGCATGATAAAATTATCATGAGAACTCCAAATTCGCCCGTAAGTAATATTACTAACTTAGATGAAAAAAGTATTTTAACTTTTTTCAGCCAGCCTAAGCACCAGGAAGCACTATATTTAGCTTCTCCCTCTTTATTTGAATCTTTACAAAAGTTTCTGACCAATGGAGAGAAGGATGATAAAAAAAGAAGAAAACTAATGTATGCCTTATATAAATACTATATAAGAATGTGTACGAGATCTACCCCTTTTGGATTATTTGCAAGTATTGGAACGGTAGGGTGGACAAAAGAGGAAACTTCAATTCAGATTGATAAGGAAAAGAAAACAAAACATGCTAGGTATGATATGTTCTTTTTATGTGAATTAATTCAAAAATTAGAACAAAATCCAGCGGTGTATGAAAACCTAAAATATTATTCTAATAATAGTATTTATTCTTTTCAAGATGAATTTAGATATATAGAATATGAAACAAGGCAGGGTACTAGATTCCATCAGATCAATTCTATCGGAAGAAATGATTATTTAGATGAAATATTAGAATTTTGTCAAGATGGTGTTCTTTTCCAAGATGTCATATCATCCCTAATAGATGATGATATTTCAGAAGAAGAAGCAAAAGCTTATATTAAAGAGTTAATTGATTCCCAAATCCTTGTCAGCGAGCTTACTCCTTCCTTATTAAGCTATAATGTTTTAGATGATATTATCATTGTATTGGAGAGAATAAATGAGACGATTGATAGTGTGAGTTTGAACCAGATATTTTCCCAATTAAAAATTTTAAATAGACAATTGTTAGCGGTTAATGAAAAGGATGCTGGTCATGTTGATTTATATAAGGATATATATAACAATTGTAGAAAAGTAATAGAAGAAATAGCTGAAAACAAAATATTACATTTGGATTCTGCTGATTTAAATATAAGTGGTGGTATAAATGATTCCATTAAATTTCAAATATTTGAAACGATTGATTTATTATCTAAAATGTCAACATTTATTCCGTCAGAACAATTTAAAACATTCAAAGAAAACTTTATTGATAAGTATGAAAATGAAGAGGTTCCTTTACTTGAGGTGATTGATGACGATATCGGTATTGGATTTGGAGCGAGTAAGGATGACAATGATTTAACCAAAAATGTCAGAATAATAGATAGCTCCCGACAAGAGATTCAAACTACTAAATGGGACGGTTTAAATAGAGTTTTGTTAGGGAAATTAATTCAATCAGAAAAGGAAGGGGTCATAAAATTTCATAAAAAAGATTTTGCCCACCTAAAATCAAATTGGGAAAACTTACCTCCCTCCTTCTCCGTTATTTTTAGAATTTGTGGGGATAAAATTTTATTGGAAACTGTTGGTAATTCGAGTGCTACAAAATTATTAGGACGATTTGGTTTTATTAGCAAAGATATTCGTGAGACACTAATAGATATCGCTAATGCTGAGCAACGTATTAATGATGTGATATTCGCCGAAGTGCTTCATCTTCCTTCAAATCGAGTTGGAAATATTTTATCTAGGCCAAATATTCGAGGTTATGAAATACCTTTTTTACTATCCCCCTCTAAAACCGATAATATCCAAATTCCGGTAAGTGATATTTTGGTAAGTGTGAGGGGAGGTAAGATTATCATTAGATCTAAAAAATTAGGAAAACAAATTATTCCGCAACTTTCCTCCGCACATAATTATAATTTTTATACGCAACCTGTTTATAAATTTCTGTGTGATTTACAAACACAAGACTTTATATATTGGATAACATTTAATTATGGAAATTTAGGAAATCAAATGATGTTTTTACCAAGAGTAGAATATAAAAACGTAATACTTCAGAGAGCTAGATGGCAATTATTAAAAGAAGATTACAGATCTTTGATTAATAATTATTCACAAAAGGAATTAAAAAAATTCAAAGAATTATATAAAATTCCGGATAAATTTTATTTAATTAAGGATGACTATGAAATGTTAATTGATTTAAATTCAACGCTCAGTGTGAATACATTTATCTCAAGTATTAAGAATGCTGGAAATATAACCTTAAAGGAAAGTCTAATTAACAAGCAAACAGAAATTGTCAGAGATCTAAACAATAATGCTTATTTGAACCAGTTTATTTGTTCGCTGATAAAAAAAGAACCTGTTTATCAAAAGATATATTTCTCAGAAAGAGAAATCTCATCAGAAAAACGATTTTTTCCAATTAGTAATTGGTCTTACTACAAAATTTATTGCAGCTCAAAATCTTCCAATTTAATTCTAACGGAAGCTATTCAACCATTAGTGAAAATTCTTTTAGAAAAAAATATTATAAGTAAATTCTTTTTTATAAGATATAATGATCCGCATGACCATATTCGATTTAGAGTCTATTTAAACGATGTTAAATATATTAATGAATTAAATGTCCTTTTTAATAAAGCGGTAGATCCTTTTATAAAAAATAAAAATATTTGGAAAATTCAGATTGATACTTATTCTAGAGAGATTGAGCGATATGGAAGTAATACAATTGAAGAATCTGAAACCTTTTTTCACAATGATAGTATGGGAATTCTTTCCATCATTGCTGGAACTGAATATAAAACTTCCTGGCTGTTAAGCCTATTAATTATTGACACCATTTTAAACGAATTTAATATTAGTTTGAAAGATAAACTAGGTTTATTTAAACATTTGAAAGAATCATATTACAAAGAGTTTGGTATAAATTCTAATGCTAATCGAAGTATCAGTAAAGGATATGAAGGGGATAAAAAAGAAATTGCTCAGTTTATAGCAACTCGAAAGGACGATCCATTGATAAAATTTTACAAAGATGCTGCTGGCAAGTTAGCGAGTTCAATATATGAGAAGAAAGAACTTGGATTGTTTACGCTAAATACGAGCGCTTACTTAGCAAGTATTATTCACATGCATCTTAATAGATTATTTACATCCAACCAAAGAAAACATGAACTGATTTTATATGATTACCTCTATAAGTATTATATTACACAATTAAAAAGAAAAGAAAACGATATATTACTATCAAAATAAACAATAAAGAAATAATTTTATCTCTACGCTGGAATTTAAATGAAGTTTAATGTTTGAAAAATTTCCAAATTATATTCAACTAGATCAAATGGACTGTGGTCCAACTTGCTTGAGAATAATAGCAAAATTTTATGGTAGAAGTATTTCTCCTTCTTACCTTAAAGCGATAAGTCATCAAACAAGAGTAGGAACTTCCTTATTGAGTATAAGCGAAGCGGCTGAAGAAATTGGGTTTAAATCATTAGGATTAAAAATAGAATTCTCCGAGCTAGAAAGTGAAGAACCGTTTCCAGTAATTGCCTTTTGGAACAACAAGCATTTTGTGGTAATATACAAAATCAAAAAAGGTAAAGTTTATATTTCTGATCCAGCTCATGGTTTAATAAAATACTCAATTAAAGATTTTTTGAAGGGGTGGTCCCAAGGAAAGGAGGAAGGTATCGTACTGATATTAGAACCAACGCAGAAATTTTATGATACAGATTTAGCAAGTGAAGATAAAAGCTCTACCTCATTTAAAACGTTAATTCCTTATCTAAAAAAGCATAAACCTCAATTAATTCAAATATTTATTGGTTTACTGGCAGGTAGCTTATTTCAGTTAATATTACCATTTCTAACTCAAAGTATAATAGATGTTGGTATTGCTAATAATAACATTAAATTTATTTATTTAATCTTAATGGCACAAATTTTTGTCTTTTTAGGTCGAATAAGTATAGAGGTATTGCGAGGTGTAATTTTAATGCATGTAAGTAGTAGAATCAATATAAATCTTCTTTCAGATTTTTTTATAAAATTGCTAAAACTCCCAATTAGCTTTTTTGATTCTAAAATGACGGGGGATCTTCTTCAGCGAATTTCAGATCACCAAAGAATCGAATCATTTCTTACCACCGGGACATTAAATATTTTATTTAGCTTACTCAATTTAATAATATTTGGGGTTGTTCTAGCTTATTACAACTATGGAATATTTTTGATTTTTCTGATCGGAAGTATATTGTACTTTTTATGGATATTTTTATTTTTAAAGAAGAGAGCTGAGTTTGATTACAGAAGATTTAATCAAATGAGTGATAATCAGGATAAGAGCCTTGAGTTTATTTATGGAATGCAAGAAATAAAACTGAATAATGCAGAGATAAAAAAAAGGTGGGAGTGGGAATATTTACAAATTAAATTGTTTAAAACCAATTTATTGGGACTGCGAATAGAACAATTGCAGATGGGAGGATCATCCCTAATAAATGAAGCAAAAAATATATTTATTACTTTTTTATCTGCAAAATTAGTAGTAGAAGGACATCTTACATTAGGTATGATGCTTTCTATATCATACATTACTGGTCAACTAAATGGACCAATTTCCCAGTTATTAAATTTTTTAACCCTTTTTCAAGATGCTAAATTAAGCATGGAAAGAGTTGGCGAAGTGCATAGCAAAGAAGAAGAACAAACGGAGAATTTCATACCTGCTAATCAGATAAATTTGAATAGTGATATAGTTATAAACTCACTTTCTTTTAAATATGTTGGAAATAAAAGGGGGAAAAATATTTTAAACAACATCAATTTTACAGTTCCTGCAAATAAAATTACGGCAATTGTTGGACATAGTGGGAGTGGTAAAACCACGTTGATGAAGTTGCTACTTAAGTTTTATGAACCATTGTCAGGAGGCGTTTTATTGAATGATACTCCTTTAAACAGAGTTTCGCACAAATTATGGAGAGAAAATATAGGCGTTGTCCTCCAAGAAGGGTATTTATTCTCTGATACCATAACTGCCAATATCGCAGTTGGTAAAACAAATGTTGATTTAGGCAAGTTATATCATGTAGCCCAAATAGCTAATATAGCAGGTTTTATAGATACCTTACCACTTAGGTTTGATACAAAAATTGGAACAGCGGGTATTGGACTTTCAACTGGTCAAAAACAGAGAATATTAATCGCTAGAGCATTATATAATGACCCTTCCTATTTATTTCTTGATGAGGCAACTAGTGCTTTAGATGCAGAAAATGAGAAAATTATAGTAGAAAATTTAAATCGATTCTTTTCTGGCAAAACCGTATTTGTAATTGCTCATAGACTAAGTACGGTGAAAAATGCACATCAAATTATTGTTCTTGAAAATGGTGAAATTAAAGAAATAGGAAATCATGAAGAATTGGTAGAAATAAAAGGAGCTTATTTTAATCTTGTTAAAAATCAATTAGAACTTGGAAATTAAATGAATCAAGATAATGAATTAATATCGGAAACTGTTCAAGAAGTCATGGGACGGACTCCTTCATGGATAGAAAGATCGGGGAATATCCTAATCTTACTAACTCTTTTGCTGCTTCTTAGTATTAGTGCTGTCATACCGTATCCTGTGGTGGTGCCTTTTCAGTTTGAGGTAATTAACACTTCAAAAAGTATTGATTTTAGCACCTCTAACGAAGAAAAAATTTTGAAGAGTATCGTTTCTGAGAATAAAACCAGTTTCAAAAAAGGAGATACTATTCTAATAACAGAAAATATAGATAGCCTAAAATATAACTACTATCTGGCACCTGTAGACGGAAGTTTCAACCGACTACATCAATTAAATAATGGACAGATTATAGGAGAGGCAAGTGTTTTTGGAACGATGGTGATGGATAAACCAAGGAAATTACAAATAGAAGGTCAAGTCAATAGCCAATTTTATGATTTTATTTTTCCAGAGCAAAGTTGCATACTTAGATTTGCTAATGGAGATATAGATCAATTAAAAGGTTTCATCTTAAGTAAAGATCAAATCTCCCCAGAGGCTTATTTTCGGATAACCGTTGAGATAGATGAAAAAGATTTACCCAATATTCATATAGGAAAAGGAAATGGAAAAATAATTATTGCAGAAAAAAGTTTACTTGAAACCATATTAACATTTATAAACTTATGAACATTGGCTTACTTAGTTTTGATACAGGAAAATCAAAAGATGTTAGGGAAATTATTAGACTAGCAGTACATGCTGATGAAGCTGGTTGTACTAGGTTTTGGTTAGGAGAACATTACACTACCATTGATTGGGGCTGTCCAGAACCGCTCATTCCTGTTATCCTTGGAATGACAGAAGACATTGCTGTTGGAAGTGCGGCAACCTTATTGAGGTTTCATTCTCCATATCGTGTTGCTTGTAGTTTTAGAACGATGAACGCTTTATTTCCTGGGAGAGTTGATTTAGGACTTGCTGCTGGTGCTGCTGCTAATGAGAAAGTAGCCTCATACCTAACTAACTTATCTAAAGATGCTTTTCAAAATGTCCAGTTTATAGATAAATTTATAGAGCTAATAAACTTTTTTGAAAAAGAAGATGAACTAATCGGTGAAGGTGTTTTTGTTCCCCCTGTTAAAGTAATACCTCCTCAAATTTGGACGTTCGGATTGTCATGGAATGGACTTAAAAGATCATTAGCGTACAAAACATCTTTTTCTAGGTCTCTTTTTCATAAAACAAGCTATCAAGAACTTGATGTTGATATATTGGCCAAACACCGAAACGATTTTAAAAAAAATCATCAAGAAAAACCAAAAGTTAACATAGCCATATCAGGAATTAGAGCAAAGACAAAAGAAAAAGCCAAATCTTTATTGCAAGCATCTGAGTATGCTTCAGAAGAATTCATCGTAGCAAATATTCTAGGAGATACCGCTGAATTTAAAGACAAAATCTCCTATTATATGAATACTTATCAAGTGAATGAACTTATCTGGTTAGACTTAAGCCCTGATATTGACAATAGATTAGAAACGATTGAAGTAATCGGAGAATTAATTCAATCAGCAAAATAAAAATAGTACGTAGAAGTTTTAAACATGCTCTAAATACTTTTAAACAGCTTCGTTATCATCATTTTTCAATGAACATTCTAAAATAATATTTGTATGAAAACCTTTGAAATTTTTGTCGTTATCCTATTGATGAGTCTTTCTCATAATTTGTATGCACAGGTAGATCATATTTCTGTTTATGAAATAAGTTTTTCCTCTTGTAATCAAGAACATCATGGGCTAATCATCTTAGACCAACAAACAAACAATTCATTTGCTAGGATAGTGGTAGATAAGGAATACTTAATAGAAGAATCGATAAGTATTGAAAAAAGTGATAAAAAAGATTTTCAACTCAAATTAGTTTGTAAGAATCCTAAATATGTGCCATCTGACGAAATTTGCCTAGGATATTCAGCCGATAATTTTTATCTAGATACATTAAATCTAAAAATGATTAATGTAGATAACAGTTTTAGAAAAAGTGAAGTAAAAATTAAACGCATTGAAAATAGTGTAAATATTAAGGAGCTAAATAAATCTTTAATTGATGAATTAAAATAAAGAATGAGCGTATTAACTTCAGAAAGTTGGATGTAATTTAGATAATGATTAATGTAGTGGTGCCAAAATTCCGTTTATTATACCTAATAATTCTACCGTTCAACCCTCATTTTTTGAACTTCAAAACCATTCTCAGATTTTATAAAATATAAACCTGTTTCTAATTCAACTAAGTCTAAAACTTCCGTTGAATTAGAAACAGGATATTGTTTTACGAATACTCCGATCATAGTAATAATTCAAACCAATAGGAGGATGCGCATGAATTTGCGTATCGTTTTTTTTATCGCTTAAATTTCCTGCTCCTTTAACCTCCGCTATCGGCAAAAACTGTCGACCATCTAAGCTGTGTTCCTCTATGAATTTTTCGTTGTTGACTTGTTGAGATACGGACCAAGTATTATCAACTTACCTAGATTAGAATCCACTAAAGATATTTAATGAATTTTAATGTTTGACGGAAGTCATAGAGGTCTTTGTACGATGGAAATTTTAAGGAAAAGGGATGAACGTAGGTGTGATGAATAAAAACTTCTTGAATTCTATTACGAAAATTATAAGAAGAATGATTAAGTTCACGATCTGAAATCGTATAATTTAATTTGTTCAGGTACTTAATTTTAAATAGCATGCCATGAAAAAATATCTTGCCCTCTTCTTTGTCCTCTTTTGCCTATCAAATTGTCAGCATGAAAATAATGCCCATTCCACAAAAATAAACGAATACCATATTATCCCGATGCCTGTTTCTATGAAAATAGCTGAAGGGCAATTTGTGCTAAACAAAAACACGACCGTCGTTGGAATCAACACGAACGGAGCAATGAATAGGGTAGTCCAAAATTTCATCCAAACAATTGAACAAGCAACGGGACATAAATACGCGATTCAAAAAGAAAATCCATCAATAAATGCCATTGTCTTTGAAAGGGATGAGCAATTACCTGAAGAAGGTTACAGCCTTTCTATTAATGCTGATCGCATCCAAATCAAAGCTAAAAAAGCAGTAGGTTTTTTTTATGCGATTCAATCTTTAAGTCAATTATTGCCGACAGCTGTTATTACAAAAAGTGGAAATAATAAAACGAAATGGGCTGTACCTAATGTTGAAATAGTAGATCATCCGCGCTTTGTTTATCGAGGTATGCACCTGGATGTGTCTAGACATTTTCATAACGTAAAAACCGTCAAAAAATTCATCGATCAATTAGCTTTTCACAAACTAAATCATTTTCATTGGCACCTGACAGACGATCAGGGATGGAGAATCGAAATAAAAAAATATCCTAAACTAACAGCAGTAGGCGGTTTTAGAAATGGAACCTTAATTGGACATTATAATGATCAGCCGCATCAGTTTGATAATAAACGCTATGGTGGATTTTATACTCAAGAAGAAATAAAAGAAGTCGTGCAATATGCTGCCGACCGTTTTATTACGGTAGTACCTGAAATAGAATTACCGGGCCATGCGCAGGCGGCCATCACTGCTTATCCGGAATTAGGCTGTCAAGAAGCGCCGCTGGAAGTATTACGAAAATGGGGCGTATCAGAAAATGTCTTTTGTCCGAAGGAAGCAACTTTTACCTTTTTAGAAAATGTATTAGGTGAGGTGATTGCCCTCTTTCCAGGAAAATATATTCATGTAGGAGGTGATGAATGCCCTAAGACGCAATGGGAGGAAAGTGCTTTTTGTCAGCAACTCATGCGCAAAGAGGGCTTGAAAGATGGGCATGAGCTGCAAAGCTATTTTATTAAAAGAATAGAAAAATATATCAACTCTAAAGGTCGTCAGATCATTGGTTGGGATGAAATCTTAGAAGGTGGCTTAGCTCCCAATGCAGCGGTCATGTCTTGGCGTGGAATTGAGGGAGGAATTGAAGCGGCCAAAGCAGGTCATGAGGTGGTGATGACGCCAACTGGGTTTTGTTATTTTGATTATTATCAAAATGATCATCCGGACGAACCGTTGGCGATTGGAGGGTTTGTTCCATTAGAAAAAGTATATAGTTATGAACCAATTCCGGAGGAACTGAATGCATCGGAAGCAAAATTTATACTAGGAGCACAGGCCAATGTGTGGACAGAATATATGCCTACTGCTGAGAAAGTAGAATACATGGTGTTTCCTCGCTTGTGCGCTTTGGCAGAAGTGGTTTGGACGCCAAAGTCAACAAAGAATTTTGAACAATTTGTGAGTAGATTATCTCCACATCTTAACCGACTGGAAGCAATGGACATCAACACGGCAAATCACTTGTACGATCTAAATTCCTCGATTGCGCCAGTCGATGGGAAAGTGCAGGTAGATTTAAATTTGCTGGCCAAGGAGGCAGCCATTTATTACAGCCTAGATAACAGTGAACCTACCATGCAATCAACTTTATTTAAAACACCGATCATGATTGATGCCAGCACCGTTCTAAAAGCGCAGGCATTTTTAAATGAAGAAAAAAAGGGGAGGGCTTGGCAACAATCATTTGGAATACATAAAGCAGCGGGAAAAAAAATAAACTTGCTGACCGAGCCTCATTCAAAATATAATGCTGGTGGTCATGGAGCGATCATCAATGGCGTCTTAGGAAGTAGTGAACGATATGGAGATGCAGAATGGTTAGGTTTTGATGGAAAAGATTTTGAGGCAATTATTGATCTGGGCAAAGTGGAAAAAATGAATAGGGTCGATTGTCGATTTTTTAAAGGAGAAGGTCAGTGGATCTATTTACCAAAATCTGTTCAAATACTTTCTTCAGATGATGGAGCCTCATTCACAGCATTGAGTACAGAAAATAATATAAAAGGCGATTCAAAAGTGGTGGAGGTTAAGATACCTATTAAAGAAACGAATGCTAGATTTTTGAAAATAGTAGCTAAAAATTACGGCCTTATTCCGAAAGGAAAACAAGGTAGTGGACATCCAGCTTGGTTATTTATTGATGAAATTTCTGTCAACTAATCATGCTAAATGACCAGTTTGAAAACAACAAGATTAGTATCGCTTGATGCTTTTAGAGGCTTCACAATTACTGCCATGATTTTGGTTAACACACCTGGCAGTTGGTCTCATCTTTATGCACCATTAAGTCATGCTGATTGGCATGGATGTACGCCAACGGATTTAATTTTTCCATTTTTCCTTTTTATCATTGGTGTATCGATTTGGTTTTCTTCTAAGAAATTTGATAATCAATTGACTGGTCCAATAATAAAAAAAATAACGAAGCGAGCCATTTTTATTTTTTTAATTGGTTTACTAATAAATGCCTTTCCTTTTTATAATATAGAGATTGAAAAATTTAGAATATTAGGGGTGCTTCAACGGATTGCGATTGCTTTCTGGCTAGGGGCAATCCTGTGTTTGTTTTTCAAAAAACATAAAAAACTATTGTTCGTAAGCGGGGTAATTTTGCTCGCCTATTGGGCTATTCTATTTTTCTTTGGTGGCAATAGACCTTACAGTCTTGCATCTAATATTGTGAGAGCATTAGATATAAAAATTTTTGGTGCTGCTCACCTTTGGGGAGGAAAAGGAATTCCCTTTGACCCAGAGGGCCTATTGAGTTCTTTACCGGCAGTTGTTAGTATTATTTTTGGTTTTATGACGGGGCAAATGATAGAACAAACAAAACAGAGCGCCTTATTGCCACGAATGGTTTTGATAGGTGTTTTATGTATTCTAATCGGTTGGTTTTGGGGTGGATTTTTCCCAATCAATAAATCCCTATGGACCAGCTCCTATGTTGTGTATACTACTGGATTCGCATTATTGTTTTTATCCATTTTTATATGGCTGATTGATATTAAAAAGATAAAAGGTTGGGCTGCTCCATTTTTTGTTTTTGGAACGAACGCTCTATTTGCTTATATACTTTCGATGATTTGGGTAAAAGTTTTATTTACCATAACTTGGGCCAATGAATTAGGTACGTCAACGAATGCTTACGAATGGTTGTATCAGAGCATAATGGTCCCTATCGCAGGAAATTTAAATGGATCTTTGCTTTTTGCGATAGTCCATGTTATTATTTTCTGGGCCATCCTTTTAGAGCTATATCGCAGAAAGATATTTATAAAAGTTTAAACAAACGAACATGCAATTAACGACACTGGATTGGGGTTTTATAGCCGCCTTTTTTATTGGATCTATGTTGATCGGGCTTTTGGTTGCTCGCCAAAGTGGAAAAAGTGCTTCAGATTTTTTCTTATCTGGAAGAAACATGCCTTGGTGGTTATTGGGCGTGTCAATGGTGGCCACGACCTTCTCTGCTGATACGCCTAATCTGGTGACAGATATCGTTCGCAAAGATGGTGTCTCGGGCAACTGGGTTTGGTGGGCTTTCCTGATTACCGGAATGATGACCGTATTTATTTATGCAAAACTCTGGCGGCGCTCCGGAATTGTAACTGATTTAGAATTTTATGAATTGAGATACAGCGGAAAACAAGCCGCTTTCCTACGAGGATTTCGAGCCATTTATTTAGGGGTTATTTTTAATGTGCTGATTATGGCTACGGTTTGTCTGGCAGCGATTAAAATTGGCAGTACCTTGCTAGGGATTTCTCCCATACAAACCTTGTTGATCGCTTCTGTTGTGACCGTTATCTATTCTGCCATAGGTGGTTTAAAAGGAATCATTCTAACCGATTTTTTCCAATTTATTATTGCCATGATTGGTACCATCTGGGCCGCTGTTGTCATCGTCAATTTACCGGAGATAGGCGGTTTGGAAAATTTGATGACGCATAAAAATGTCGTAGGCAAACTAGATTTCTTTCCTGATTTTTCAAATACAGAAGCATTTATTTCTTTGCTGATTATTCCGTTGGCGGTGCAATGGTGGGCCGCTTATTATCCGGGAGCAGAGCCGGGGGGAGGAGGTTATATCGTGCAACGTATGTTGGCCGCAAAGGATGAAAAAAATGCGGTAGCGGCAACGCTTTTGTTTAATATCGCACATTACGCTTTACGTCCTTGGCCTTGGATAATAATTGCCTTGTGTTCGCTGATCGTTTTTCCAGATTTAGATTCCATCAGGACCGCTTTCCCAAATGTGGATGCTAGTGTGGTAGATGATGATCTCGCTTATTCTGCGATGCTTACTTTTTTGCCAAAAGGATTATTGGGCATTGTGATTGCTTCGCTGATTGCTGCATTTATGTCCACCATTTCTACGCATTTGAATTGGGGTTCTTCCTATCTAGTAAATGATTTTTACAAACGTTTTATGAATCCGGAAGCAACGGAAAAGCAAATGGTATTGATCGGACGTCTATCTACCGTTGCGTTAATGATTTTGGCAGCCGTCTTCGCCTTGTTTTTACAAAATGCAAAAGAAGCTTTTGGAATTATTGTATTAATGGGCGCAGGTACGGGTTTACTGTTTATTCTGCGCTGGTTTTGGTGGCGGATTAATGCTTATAGTGAATTAGCTGCCATGATTATTTCGCTGTTAGTGGCCATAACCTTTAAGTTTATTATTCCTGGTACATTTTCTTCTCATGTTGAATTAATTCTCAGTGTGCTGATTACCACGGTTGGATGGATTGCAGTTACTTATATGACTGCTCCAGTAGATAGCAATACCTTGATTAGTTTTTATAAATTGATTAAACCGCATAGTTATGGTTGGGAGCCGGTCATCAATCAAGGGGTTAAAGAGCAAAAAATTGATCGAGGAGCGATCAATGTTGGACAGCTGCCGACTGAGGTATTGGGAATGTTTATCGGCATCTTTCTGGTGTATGGAATTTTATTTACCACGGGTTTATTTTTGTATGGAAAAACCATGATGGGATTTGGTGGACTGCTGATATCTCTTGTTTTATTGGTGCTGTTGAGACAGTCGTTTAAGAAACAATAAAAGATTACTTCTTAAAAGAAACATGAGTCGTCCCGAATTTTGACATCATCATTTAATCTAGTGATTTACAATTAGAAGTCAGGCTTTTTTTGCTAGTTAGCCCTCTTTTTACGTAAGAAGAGGGCTAACTAGCTAACAGGCCAACTGGCTATATATTTCTGAAGAAAAAATCTGGGATGACTCATGTTTTTAGTTAGGTTGAATTTTTATCATCGAAACCTCCTCCCCAAAAACAATCCCAACAAAACAATTCCACCAATCAACAAATAATTCAATATCGAATTCGATGAAAATTCCATGCTATTGGCATTGCCTGATTGCACAAAAGCAGCCCAATAATAAGGATGTGCTTCTATCTGATCTGCGGTGGCGAGATGGTTTAGTTTTGCTTGTTGGAGCGCTTGATCTTTGGTTTGTCCTGCCAATAGATTTTCGTAGAAGTTGATCATGATATCTGAGGTGGTACAATCGTCAACGGACCATTGCGTTACTATCGAACTGATGCACCCTGCTTGTGCAAAACCACGTGCAAGACTGAGGACTCCTTCTCCTTTTATCAATTTTCCAGTACCAGAATTACAAGCACTTAATACCACCAATTCTGCGTTGAGCTGCATGTTGTATAAATCTGAATTTGAAAGATAATCATCGGTTAGGAAAATTTTATTGAATAAAGGATTTTCCTCATCTACGCAAGCATGGGTGGCAAGATGAACAATGCGATTTTTATTCGCTTTTGATTCGAAAGTTTGTTTAAGTGCCGCTCCGTCTAAATGTGTTGCTCCATTAAGTAGTTGATTGATGGTTTCAACTTCTTTTTTACTGCATTGTAAATTGTATAAATCACCTGCTTGACAAGATCTCGCATTTATTTGCTTGGTAGCGCTCTTAAAGGAAGGAGCAAAACCAATAAAATCGGCTGCATAGTTTTGAGTGCCAGAATTATTGTTTTTTAGCATTAAGGTAGCGGAGTATTCATAACTAAGTTGATAATCTTCTAATACATAGGCTAGATTTTTTGTATGGAAAGAAAATTTTTCTTGAGGTGCCTCGTCTCTAAGTAACAAATCAAAAGGGATAAAATTAAGTTGATCATCCGGAATGATTTTTAGCGCCTGAATATTTTGGGGTAAAAGATGTAGGGCCGGTGCTAGAATTTTTTGATATAGATAGAAGGCATTTTTAGTGAAGGTAAGATAGTTTGATGGCACCTCCTGATCTTTTGGAGGCTGGTTAATAGAGGTTCTTAGTTGATGGATAGCCGACAATAGATTTTCATCATTTTTTACTTGAAATGTTTGAAAACCATTTTCCCAAATAACAAAGCCATAAAGATTATTTGCGCCTAAAAAATATTCTATTAGCGCTTGATCTGAATTGGATAAGGCTTTTTGGCAATCCTCCAAGGATAATTTTGACTGTTGATATTTTTGTTGATAAAAGTTTGGAAATTGATTTTCAATATATTCCGTTAATTCTAATAATTGATTATTTAAATCAAAGACTTCATCTTTCCATCGTTTGAGATTCGTCGATGGGGTAGTGGTCTTATCTGCTTCGATCATTTTTCGTTGATAAAAAGCAATTTCTAATCGTAGTGCTTTTTCTTTTTGAAGAAGACTATCAGGAAGTCCTTTAATTCCTAAAGCCGCCTGTTCGTTGATGGCTTCTAAAAGTAAGAGTGATTTATTATTTTCTGCAAAACTAAAAGCCTCAAACAGCAATGCCTCGTCGCCCGTTTTTTTATGTAAATCTAAAGTAGCGTTGATGGCTCCTTCGTAGATAGATAGTGCATTTTCTGCCAATATATTTTTAGCCGCTTTTGTAATAACTCCTTGTCGAATTTCTTTGATGATTTCTGTTCCTCTTTTGTAGGTATTATAAGAAGCTTTTAAATAAGTTTGGTCAGCGGAAGCCTGATATTTTTTCCAGAGTGTTTCTCCTTTACCTTTTAAAATGTTTAGGGCATCTAGTTTTGAATATAAAGCATCTGCTGGTGGGTTAATGTTAAAGTCATTATCGGTAAAGTCAGGAGCGAGTACTTGTAAACCTTGTTGATAATACTGGAGCGCTTCATCGAAAGATGTTGTTTCTGTCATCACTTTTCCGAGACTAGCATATTTTCTAGCGTGACCAGGTAAATCCATAGAAACGCTGGTTTTTTTAGTAAGGTCTAAAGCCTTTTTATATTCAATGGTGGCTGTTGCATATTTTTTTTGTGCCAAATAAATATCACCTAATAGCTCATAGCTTCTGGGGCCTCTATAGTTTTTTTCTTTTTTCTGATACGCAAGTACTTCTTCTATGCTTTTTAAGGCCGCTGGATAGTTTTCTCTAATTTTATGAATTTGAGTGATGGTATGTAGCGCAGATATTATTTCTTTTCTTATGGCTCTTTTGTCGTAATTTTCTAATTGTTGAAAAGCTAAAAGACTAGGTTCTAAAAAACTCATTGATTTTTCTAGCTCATTATTTTTGAAATAGGTCCAAGCGATTGCCTGTTTAGAATAATGGAGTAAGAATTTGAATTCTGCTATTTTAGCTAATGGAATAGTATCTTTTGTGAGAAGACTTGTTTTTAAGAGGGTATCCTTTCTAATATCATGTGCTTTGAATAAGTAATTGAGTGCTTCTGGATAATCCCCTTTTTTTTCTAAATAGGCGCCAATATTATGATAAATTAAAGCAAGATCAAGAGAGGATGCATTGTTTTGTTTATAAATTTTTAATGCAATTTTTAGTGCTTCTATTGATTTTTGAAAGTCGCCTAATTGATGGTAGTAAATACTTTGATTATTAAGCGCCATTGCATGTTCATCATGGTTAAATGGGAGAAATGCCATAGCTTCTTTTACTGCTAGGTCGGCATATTCTTTATAGCCATTGAAATCATCATTATAGTAGTATATAGTACTTAAAGTATTTATCGCAGAAAGGTACGTTTCCCAAGCTTTGGCTTTTTTATAATGGATACTTGCCTGTTTGATTAAAAAAACCGCACTGTCTTGGTCTGCTTGATAAATTGCTTCTGCCTGCTGATAAAAATCATTAGCGATTTTTAATTGGGAAGAATCAACGGCGGTTTGACCTTTTGCTAGATGAGGGAAAAATAAGCAGCAGAAAAGTAAGGTTATAATAATTTTCTCAATGTTCATTTCTCATTGATTTGAAGTATTTGGAATGTTTGGTTTTCTTCTAACGAGTTTTACTTGAGTGAAATATACAGATTATTAAACGGCAATTGAAAATTTTTTAATAATTAACGATTAATTAAGTCATTTTGATAGCAGTTGTGCAAAAATGGAGATGGGGAATCCATGACTTACCAGTAAATCATGGATCTATTTTAATCAACTTCATCAATAAAAAAATACCTCAGATAAACTTTAGAAGTATCTGAGGTATTTATTAAGATTCAAGAATCTACGTACAAGTATATGTTAAGATTTAACGACCTTTGTATAGATAGATTCTTTTCCATTCTGAATATGTAAAAAGTAAATTCCTTTTGATAAATCAGTCATATCTTCTTGAAAAACCTCATTTTCATTATATGATTTATTCGTCCATGACTTGATCATTCGACCACTGGCATCGTAAAGTCGGATAATTGGATTGATGGTTTCTTTATGCCATTTTATGTTTAAATAGGTATCAAAAGGATTGGGCATGACTTCGGTAGCAAGCTTACCTTTAGATAGGTTATTTGAAGCTTCTTGCGAACGAACTACGGCACCAGTAGGGAGATCATCTCTACATTCAGCTGAACATTCTACCCTCTCGTTGTAGCTAGCGGTCGTTAATTGATATTGTTTTGACCTGTTGCATCTAACGACCCTGCCGGAAGGACAAGCATCTGAATCATAGTAAGTACAGTCAAATAAATCTCCTGGACTCATAAAACTGCATACTGGATAAGGTGATCCGTCTTCCTTATCTATAGAATAAAAAATGGGGAGGTCTATCTCTTGTGAAGGTCCAAGAAAACCAGAACATTGGCTGCTGAGATTGACCGTCACATTATAAGTAAAAGTAAACACGTAAAGAGGGTCTTCGATTATTGGTCGGAAATTGAATTCATCGACAGAGACGGTACCTGTTGTACCTCCAATATTGTATACGAGATTCATTGGAGGATAAGAATCTGGAAGGGATAGTGGTGGAGGATTACCTTCATTAGAGTTCGTTTGCCAATCAGAATAATCAAGGCCATTTATTAAATCTAAATTGTATACGCCAATTGTAATAGGATAAGTGTAGTTACAATTAGCATCGGTGACTTGAGGCATCTCCGCTGGAGTTGATCCAGTAGGTACTCTAATGCCTTTAGGAAGTTGAGCAGACAATATCTCAGGCAAAAAAACTAATAAAATTAATCCTAAATAGTAGACTGTTTTTTTCATGGTTGTAAATTTATACGTTAAGGTAAAAAAGGATTCATTATAATTTATTCAATCATAGGCTCCTGCTTCGTGGCAGGAGTGTAGCCAAAAAAAGTGAATCACCACGCACCATAGGAGAATTACTCCTACAACTTGTTGAGGCGTCTTGGTTACAACCAATTTTTTTCACTTTCTTCATTGCTCTATATCAAGAAATAAAAAAGTTTAAGGGATGGTAAAAATAAAAGCGCTCAAAACTAACAGTTAAGCTTGTTTTGGGGACAAAATTATTAGATTAGTTGAACTTAATATACCATGATTTAAGATAATGAAATTATTATGAATGTGCAAATTTACCTTAATTGCTTAGGATGATAAATGTATTGTTATTGATCTATCATGAAAAATGCCTCAGACCATAATAGCCTGAGGTATTTCTATATTCTAAGTCTATTAATTTAAGATTTAATCACCTTTTCATAGGTTGATTCTTTTCCGTTTTGGATATGCAGAAAGTAAATTCCTTTTGATAAATCATTCGTGTCTGCTTGGAATGCTTCATTTTCATTATATGATTTGTTCTGCCATGTTCTGATCATTCGACCACTGGCATCGTAAAGTCGAATAATTGGATGGATGGTTTCTTTATTCCATTTTATTGTTAAATAAGTATCAAAAGGATTGGGCATGATTTCAACGGCTAACTTATTGTTAAATAATTCTTCTGAATGATCTGAAGAGCGACCGTTACCTGGACCATTTAAATGATCATAAGGTGCACATGAAGCTCCACAGGCAATCTCCATAGTGCCATCGCCTCCGTTAGTTGTTA
The DNA here is from genome assembly GCA_937928405.1 of uncultured Saprospiraceae bacterium. Classification (GTDB taxonomy): domain Bacteria; phylum Bacteroidota; class Bacteroidia; order Chitinophagales; family Saprospiraceae; genus JALZUU01. The sequence continues at coordinate 201,559 of CALFWZ010000066.1, read as the reverse complement.
GGTAGTCATTATCACAGCGCAAAGGTATTCTTCGTGAAAAACATATAGGTACCTCAAAGTAATTGCAATCAAAAATGTCTCCAGCACTTAAATGATTACATACTGGATAAGGAGCACCATTGGTAGTCTCAAGAGCGTAAGAATGAGGTACCGTAACAAGATATGTAGGGGAAGTGCCATCACATTCGTTACTTATGTTTATGGTAACAGAATGGCTGAATATAAACATATTAGCTCCTGATGGTGTATGGACATAATTGAAATCACTGATAAAAATGGTTCCTGTCTGATTTCCATAGGTATAGTTTAGATACATGGGATCATAATGTGTAGGAAGGGATAACGACGATGGGGGAGTAATTCCATATCTGCGAGATGGTTGCCAATTAGAATAATCAAGACCGTTTACTAAATCCAAGTTGTATAATACAACAGTAAAAGTGTAAGTAACATTGCAATTCTGATCCGGAACACCCAATCCAAGATTATCTGTATTCTCTCCAGTAGGTACTCTAATGCCTTTAGGAAGTTGTGCCGACAAGATCTCTGGCAAGGCAATCAATAAAATTAGTCCAAATAAATAACCTATTTTTTTCATGGTTGTAAGTTTATACGTTATAATAAATATGATTCACTTTTATTTAATCGTACACTCCAGTCCCGGGCCAAGAGTGTAGTTGAAAAAAGTGAATCACAACGTATTATAGGCAAATTACTCCTACAATCAATTGAGATGCCTTGGCTGGCAACCAACGTTTCTTATTCACTTTTTTCCACTCTTTTATACCAGTAACTTAGAAAGTATAATCAATACAAGCGAAAAAAATATAATAGTTTGAGGGATGATAAAAGAAAAGTTTTAAAAAATAACAATCTGATTGCTTTGAGGATAAATTATTAGATCAGCGTACTAAAGTAATAGAATTATTACTATTGTGCAACTTACCTTAATGAATTGGATGTTTAATTAAAATGTGTTGTTATTGATTTACTACGAAAAAATGCCTCAGACTTTTTCACTATGGTCTGAGGCATTTCTATATTCTAATGCTATTAATTTAGGACTTAATCACCTTTGTATAGATAGATTCTTTCCCATTCTGAATATGTAAAAAGTAAATTCCTTTTGATAAATCATTCGTGTCTTCTTGGAAGGACTCATTTTCATTATATGATTTATTGGTCCATGTCTTGATTAATCTACCACTGGCATCATAAAGTCGAATGATTGGATTGATGGTCTCCTTTTTCCATTTTATGTTTAAATAAGTATCAAATGGATTAGGCATCACTTTAACAGCCAACTGGCTGCCAGATGGATCATGCTGAAAATCATTTCTTCCAGTGGCTTTGGCTTCTAGTTTATTGCCTTTACAGACACCACATCTAAAAGAAGCTGTCCCACTGGTTAATGCTTCATCATCACAGTCCGTAGGAATAATACGTCGACTATTACGACCACTATTATCGCAATCATAATAATTGCAGTCAAAAAGATCTCCTGTATTCATGAAATCACATACTGGATAAGGTAAGCCATCTGCTGTTTGCAATGAGTAAGATAACTCTAAAGGAACACTAGTTATGGAGTTATTTTGAATGCATTGACTAGCCACATCTATAACGACCATCTCTCTAAAAACAAAGATATATGGAGCTGGATCATCAGGATGGGTCGATACATACTCGAACTCATCGACATCGATGGTACCAGTTATATTACCAATTTGATAGGAGATTTGCATAGGAGGATAAACTCCATTAGTAGGTAAGGTTAGTGGAGGAGGTGGGGCATTCAGGTTAGAATAATCAAGGTTGTTTACTAAATCCAGATTGTATACGCCAACAGTAAAGTAGTAGGTGAGGTTACAATGCTGATCTGGGTTGGCTGGAGGTGGCACACCGCCACCAGTACTTTCTCCCGTTGGCACTCTAATGCCCTTAGGAAGCTGTGCAGACAATATTTCAGGCAAAGAAAGTAATAGAATAAGTCCAAATAAGTAGGCTGTCTTTTTCATGGTTATAAGTTTATACGTTATTATAAATTTGATTCACTCTTATTTAATCATACACCCCAGTCCCGGGCCAGGAGTGTAGTTGAAAAAAGTGAATCACAACGCATTGTAGGTAAATTACTCCTACAACCAATTGAGATGCCTTGGTTGGTAACCAACGTTTCTTATTCACTTTTTCCACTCCTTTATACCAAGAAATTAGAAAGTATAATCAATAGAAGCAAAAAAGAAAATAGTTTAAGGGAAAGTAAAGAGGAAAACGCTAGGAAATAACAATAAAATTATTTTGAGAACAGAATCACTAAGTTTGTTGAGGTAAAATAGGAGGATTAACCTTTAGGTGCTGTTACACAAACTTACCTTGATCGATTTGATGTTAAATTTCTTATTATTAATTCAATAAAAAAGGATGCCTCAGACTATTTTAAACAACTTCTATATCTGAGGCATCTTTCTGATGTTTAAGACTTATGATTTAATCAACTTTTCGTAGATCGATGCTTTTCCGTCTTGAATATGTAGGAAGTAAATTCCTTTTGATAAATCAATCATGTTTTCTTGGAAAGCCTCACTTTTATTGTATGATTTATTCGTCCATATTTTGATCAATCTACCATTAACATCAAAAAGTCGAATGATAGGGTTATTAGACTCTTTAATCCATTCGATTCTTAAATAAGTATCAAAGGGATTGGGCATGACTTTAACAGCTAATGTATTATCTTTAAAAGCCTCATTAGAGAGAACAGTTTGATCAATGTTAGAGTCTTCTTCGCTTCGATCTCCTGCCCTACCTTCTCCAGTAGGAAGTTGAATTCCCCTAGGAAGCTGCTGTGCAGACAAGATTTCAGGTAAGAAAAGTAGTAAAATAAGACTAAAAAAGTAGACTAATTTTTTCATGATTATAGATTTTATGTTTTAAATAATAATTATACGATCAGCAAACGTAAAATATTAGCTTTTATAGCTAAAAATGATGTTAAAGGCTTTATGTCAAAAATACAAAAAAGTATTTATACATTAAAAAATGACATTGTTTTAAGAGTAAGAATGTTTCCACCATTTAAGGTATTAGAACTATTCTAAATGTGCAACTTTAACTTAGTTAATACTGATAAGCTGTTTTTGGTTATAGGGGACCGGGTAAATAAGGGATGTTTTTTAAAGATTTTAATTTTTTTTTAGCATCGTCGATTATATTTTCCTAGTTTGTGGTATTAATCAATGAATCACAAGGCAAACAATTTGGAAACGAATAACATACTATTGAATCTTAGGGCTTCAGATGATCGCGTGGTTGATCAGGCTTTCTCCTATTTGTATCAAGAGTATTTTTCGATTATTCAACATTATATTAAGGAAAATAGTGGTTCAGAAGAGGATGCCGCTGATATTTTTCAAGATTCTTTGATTGTATTGTATAATAAAGTCAGAGAGGATCAGTTCAAACTGACTTGTGCTTTGAAAACCTACATATATTCTATCTGTAGAAATTTATGGCTCAAAAGATTGCGCTCAAAAAAACAGCAGATAAAAACAAAAGATGCTTTAGCATTTATAGAATTAGAGCCTGATGTTTCAGCCATTTTGGAAGAAGACGAAGCATCGAAAGTGGTGGCTAAACTTTTAAAAGAAGTTGACGAAGATGGCGAGCAGGTACTCATTGCTTATTTTTTTGAAGGACTCAGTACCAGCGAAGTAACTAAAAAAATGGGGTATGCAAATGAATTTGTTACCCGAAATAAAAAATCTAAAAGTCTTAAGAAATTAAGAGCATTATTACAAGGTTCAAACCAATTGAAAGACTTTTTCTTGACTTGAAGTAACTAAAAAATCAATTATGGCACTTGATCAGAATCAGCAAATTATTGATTACTTACGTGATAAATTAAATGCGGAAGAGCGTACTGCTTTTAAAGAACAGTTGCGGACGGATGAGTATTTGCAAAAAGAAGTAGAGGCTTTAGCATTGATTATTAAAGGAGTAAAAAAATCAGGTAAAGATCAGTTGAAAAGCCGATTGCAAAAAATTCATGCTACTCAAACCCAAATGACACCAGTTGCTAAGACAAGGCGTCTCTGGCCAAGGGTTGCTAGTGTTGCTGCCGCAATCGCCTTGCTGATTATTAGTGGCGTTTTCCTTTTTAAATCCCAAAACCTAAGCCCAGAGATGGCTTTTGAAAATTATTATAAACCTTATGAACTGAAATTAGCTAGCCGAGCTGCCACAGATAATCAGCTGACTTTACAGATCAACGAATTATATTTTAATAAAAAATATAACGCTGCTTTACCATTGTTGGAAGAAGCTTTATTAGCCGATCCTAATAATGCGAGACTATTGTTGGCATCTGGTATCTGTCACTTAGAACTTGATGAACTGACATCAGCTCGATCTAAATTTTCTACTATTGTAAAATCGAAAAATTTGAGATTGACCGATAAAGCAAATTGGTATCTAGCCTTATCTTTTTTAAAGGAAGGAAAAATACTCGAAGCCAAATCATTCTTAAATCCCATTATTAAAAATGCAGAGGCAGACCAACATCACGAAGCTAAAGAATTATTAAAAAAACTAGAACAACACTTATAGATTAATCTCCTATGAATAAATGGGATAGGAGAATCCCAATTATTAGTTAGTTATACATCACCTCAATTAATTTAAATAAGGATTGGTCCTTGCTTGAAAAGCCAATCCTATGGAGAAATACAAAGATTTCAATTGTGTTTGTCAATCTGCGGAGTACATTAACACTGATGTTGAAATTACATTTTTAAATATCCTTAATATATAGCTATGAAAGAATCTCTCCTTTGCTGGGGAGATTCCCTTTTTATCTCTCTTAAAATGTAATTAGCTAGAAGAGAACTTTTTTCTTTTCTAGCATAATTTTCAGACTACAAAGAATCGTAATGATTTTTTTAGCATGGAATAACTTACCCTTGATTTAAAAACGAACAACAAAAAAGACTAGGTAGAATAAGCGCTTAATGTCGACAGCTTATTGATCACTTTTTAAAACTAAAACTAAAACTAAAAGTTATGAAACGAGTACCTGAAAATAGCCAATGCTATGCCTTCAAACTATGTGCATTCCTCTTCTTGGGAATATTTATTTTCAATACAGCATTAAATGCACAAACACTTTGTTATGTAACTCCATCGACTGCTGTGGAGTTGAATCAATGCAATGAAAATATTGCTCGAACTTTTGCACCCATCTTAATGCAGTCCGTCAGCACGAACTCCGATTTTTCAGTGAGCGGAAATGCGGATCGAATTGCGGCGGTCAATTTTGATGGCAACTGGAATACTTCTGATAACTGGGAAAATACGTTCCTAACAGCGCCTTTAGGAAGTGCCTTACCAATGGCTTATTACCACGTTATCTGGACGAACGAATTCTGGATTATCACCTATACTTTCCACTATCCAAGGGATTATGGAAACGGTAATCTAGGTTGTCCGAATAAAGAAAATCATGAAGGCGATGCCGAAAGAGTACTTATAGTGGTAAAGCGTCCAGAGAGTTCTTCAACAGACGCTGGTGATCTAAAAGTCGGAGTAATTACTACTAGACATGGAAGTGGATACGGACTTAGTTGTGTAAACGATTTGACGGCTATCGCTGATAGCGATCCATTTATTGGTGGTGGAAGTACCCATACAATTGTTGGCTCCGCACCGGGTTCTCATGCCTTATTTAACAATTCAACCAAAGCTTATCCAAAGGAGGATAAGGACGGTCTTAACTGGGGACAAAGATATTGTCGACCCGATGCAGAATCTAGAATAAGATATTCGCCAGGCACCGTTGCTGTCAAGAATGCAATACCTAGTAGTGGCATCTCAAACGAACGATACACCTTGGAAGATGTCACCATCCCCGGAGGACTATGGGATCGTAGATGTAATACTACTACTTTTCCTGTCTGGGGAAGACTTGGTTGTGATAATTACAGCTGTGATAATGGTGCCAAAGCTTCCGCTCCCTGGAATGGAGAGATAGGATCTGATCCGATTGCATATTTAGAAGATTTTTTTGATGGAAATCCTTTTAGTGTCGATTGTGATTGTCGAAGTGATATTTGTGAAGGTGGGAATGGTTCCGCTGAAGTTGATGACAATTACTACCGTTTTAATCCTTATGCCTGTGATGATAGTTCCGACTGTGGAGAATCTTCATTTTCGATTACTACTTTTCCTACCTTTTGTATGGATCAAGGTCGGATTCTACTAGCAAGTGAATTATCTTATCCTTACTCAACGGTATCCTGGGACCTTCCTCCTGGATTAATCCAAAATCCTTCTCTTCCTTTAGATCCACCTAATTCGATTCGAGTTGACTTTGCACCCGGAGCAACAATCGGCAATTATCTGATCACTGCTTATGAAAATAGGGCTCCTTGTTATCCTAAAAGTACCCAATCAATTTTTATGAGTCCATTACCTGGTCCCACTCCACCGGTAGTCGGAGACTTGCCAGATGGCGCAAGCTCCACTTTTAATTTCGGGGAAGAGGAAGTTGTAATGATTCCTTCGATGGATGTAAATGATGGAGGATTTTTGCGAGTGAACGACCTGGGGCCGACAAGATATCTTAATGGACCAAATACAACCATGTCAACATTTGAGGCAGAAATATCAGATTGTAATGGTGCTACGAATGTCAATATTAACGATGGCGGTGCTTTTATTTTGGGAAGTGATCCCGAAGATAGCAGCCGTAAAGCAACGGTGTATGTAAGAACGGGAAGTACAGTACATGTTAAATCTGGAGGGAAACTTCGTTTAACGCGTGGTTCGCAATTGATTGTGGAAGAAGGAGCTACCTTGATCATTGATGAGGGTGCCAGAGTTGACTTGTGGTGGTCTGAATCTACCATTCGTGTAAAAGGCGAACTAGTCGTCAATGGTGAATTTGAATTCTCGGGTAGTGGCTTTTTTCAATTTGATCCTACGAATGTACTGACTTTAACGGATGAATTTAAGTTGAGAGGTCAGAATGTGGATCATCGTTTTATTCGCATCAATGGTGGTAGTTTAAATATCGGAAGTCATAGTTTACATCTAAGCTATGGAACGGTGGAATATCGGGACGATTCACAAATCGAAGTAGGCGAGGGAGGTCGTCTATATGCTTACAGGGTTAATTTTAAGTCAATGGTTCCACTATCTGGTTCAATTGGTCTATCTTTACAAGATCCATCGTATGTGCATGTGGCCATCTGTAAATTTGATGATTTTTATACAGGAATCAGTTCCAATGATTTCTACTCAGTAGACCACTTTAAAATTTTAAACGCTACATTTACTAAAAATACTTTTGGGATTTGGGGAGATGGAGGAGATGAAATGATCATACAAAATTCTGTTTTTGATCAAGGGTTATATGGAATTCAGTTATCCAATATTAATAAACTTTCCCTTCAGAGTAGTCGAATAAATAGTGAGGACCTACCTGGTCTTACTACGGTCGGTTTAGACTTAAATAATGTAACAGATGCTTACGTAAGCAGTACTACATTTTCTAATAATACAAATAGTGTAAGATTAAATGATGTGTTTAGTTATTCGATGGTTGGTGGACGAATCGAACATCCAACATCTTATGATAACGCATCTACGATTGGGATTCTAGCGCCTGCATCTACGGCCATAAATGACAATAACGAGACTAATATCTATCTGAGTTCTAAAGCGATTATTCAGAATCAGCAGGTGGGAATTAGGGTAGAAAAAGGAGGCCCAATAGATGGAACAAATGAAGTCTTTGGCTTAGTATCTATGGATTGTGCAAAGCTTATTAATAATAAATCTGGAATTGAGGGGATTGATGTAAGCTTGGAAATAGATGCCTTGGTACATTGTGGTTGTAACTCAGTAGACGATGCATCGCCCAACACGTTTATCAAATCGAGTGGACCTCAAGGGGGATGGGCAACGTTTTTTAATATCTGTTATAGCGACCTTACTGTAACGACCGTTTCTGCTCAGGGTAATTTCTGGAGCGGAGGAGATCAAAGTACAACGGGGAATTGTGATGGAGGTGGAGCTGCAATTTTAGCAAACGATATTCAGTCGCCAAGCGAACCTACCAGATGTGGTCCAATCGTTATTGAACCACCTAGAGAAGTCAAAGGAGTCGGTAGAGCAGATGAAAAAGTGGATGACTTAGATCGAAATAAGACGATGGAAGTTTTCCCTAATCCTACGGATGGAAAATTTACAATTGCCTTAGGTCAAGAGGTTTTTAGACTTAGAATTTACAACAGTCTAGGGAAAATAGTCTTGGAAGACCCTTCCGTGCAAGGTAGCCTACACCTTAATTTAGATAACCTGCCGAAAGGAGTCTATTTTGTTGAAGCTTTACATCCGTCTACTGAAAAGAAATTTCAGGAAAAATTAATTGTGCAATAGTTTTTTATTGGATAATTTTTAAACCCCTTAAATGCCGACTGTCAAATAAAATTGACAGTCGGTTTTTTATTTTTTGGAGTTGTTCTATTGTTGGTCTTTTAGATACTCAAACCAATAAATTCAAACCCACTTTTTACCTCAATGATATAGATCCCTTTCCTGTTAATGTTTAACTTTACAAATATCCGGGGCAACTATAATTTAGGCTGGTCATTGAATATGTGTAGTTAGTAGGGGTAATTCTAAAATACTGTTACAAGGCTGAGTCCTAGCGCGCTTCATTAAAATAAAATAGTATCTAAAATAAAATGAAAGAACTTGAACAAACCTGGCGGTGGTACGGTCCCAATGATGGTGTTAGCTTGGCGGATATTCGTCAGTCTGGAGCAACTGGAATTGTTACCGCACTTCATCATATTCCTAATGGTGAAATATGGACCGTTGAAGAAATAGCCCAAAGAAAAAAAGAGATTGAAGCCGCTGGACTCGTTTGGTCGGTGGTCGAAAGTATTCCAGTACATGAAGATATCAAGCGGGCTTCTGGAGACTATTTGCGGTATATTGAAAATTATAAACAGAGTATTTTAAATTTAGCACAGAATGGTATTCGGATTGTAACTTATAATTTTATGCCCGTACTTGATTGGTCAAGAACCGAATTGGAATATAAAATGCCGGATGGATCTACCGGACTGTTTTTTGAAAAAGCGGCCTTTGCTGCTTTTGATTTATTTATTTTAAAAAGACCTAATGCGGCAAAAGATTACAGTGAAGTCGAACAGCAAAAAGCGAAGGATCGATTGGCCAAGATGTCAGCAACAGATAAACAAAAATTGATTAAAAATATTATTGCTGGATTGCCTGGTGGAACAACCGAAAGTGCACTGGATTTAGCAAAGTTTCAAGCAATTTTAGATACATATAAAAATATAGATGAGATGGTTCTGAGAAACAATTTAGTTTTCTTTTTAGAGCAGATCACGTCGGTAGCAGATCAGGCAAATGTCAAACTGGCGATCCATCCCGACGATCCACCTTTCCCGCTTTTAGGACTGCCTCGTATTTTGAGTACGACCAACGATGTAGCGTATATTTTTGAGAAAGTAAAATCACCCAGTAATGGTTTATGTTTTTGTACGGGGTCTTTTGGCGTAAGGCCTGATAATAACTTACCGATGATGGTCCATAAATTTGCAGACCGAATTAATTTTATTCACCTCCGAGCTACCAAGCGAGATAAGGAAGGAAATTTCTTTGAAGCAGATCATTTGGATGGAGATGTAAATATGTATTCAGTTATGAAAAATTTATTAATTGCTGCTGCAAAACAAGATTGTCATATTCCGATGCGACCCGATCATGGTCATAAGATGTTAGACGATCTAACGAAGAAAACCAATCCGGGATATTCTGCCATTGGAAGATTGCGTGGCTTGGCGGAGTTACGTGGTCTAGCATTAGGCATCATGGAATCTAATCGTTTTAAAGCGTAAAGTATTCAAAAAAAATAAGACATGAGTATTTTAAAAGCATTTGATCTTTCAGATAAAACGGCCATCGTCTCCGGAGCCAATCGAGGTATCGGAAAAGGAATTGCGCTCGGACTAGCCGAGGCCGGAGCGGATATTATCGGTGTTTCTGCCACCATCAAATTATCGGGTAGTGAGACCGAAAAAGAAGTGATGGCTTTGGGACGTAGATTCACGGCCTATCAGGCGGATCTTTCGGATCGATCGTCTGTTTATAATTTTATTAAAAATATCAAAGCAAACGAAAAACCCATCGATATTTTAGTCAATAATGCTGGTACGATCTTGCGTGCTCCCGCGGCAGAACATTCCGACGAATATTGGGATAGCGTGTTGGAAGTAAATCTGAATGCACAGTTTGTATTGGCTAGAGAATTTGGAAAAGAAATGATAGAAAGAGGGAAGGGGAAGATTATTTTTACCGCTTCTTTGCTCACTTTTCAAGGAGGAATTACAGTGCCTGGATACGCAGCTAGCAAAGGTGCTATCGGAAGTTTGGTAAAAGCACTCTCCAACGAATGGGCTGGTAAAGGTGTTTGTGTGAATGCCATTGCACCGGGATATATTGCGACCGATAATACAAAAGCTTTACAAGAAAATCCAGATCGTCATCAGGCAATTCTTGCACGGATTCCAATGGCTCGTTGGGGAACGCCCGATGATTTTAAAGGGCCAGCTGTTTTTCTATCTTCCGATGCGTCTAATTATGTTAGTGGAGAAATTTTACTGGTCGATGGTGGCTGGATGGGACGATAGAAAGCAATGATTGACATTGGCGTGGATGGACTCGTAGATACTGTTCATGAATGTATCTACGAGTTTATCTCAAACAAACTGCCTATCTTAAATGAGACCGTGCTCTTAAAATTCAATCCGATAGCTAAACACGGGGATCAATCCACTTTGTGTTTGGTCAAAATAATTACCATTAGAGACATTGAAAAATCGTTGTTGTACGTTTTCGCGATTCAATACATTTTGAATATCTAAGCGAATATTATGAGACATTTTACGGCCATTGATCCGGTAGTTTACACCACCATCAATTCGGGTATAATTGGGTAGTCGAATGGTATTGAGTTCATCTAATTTATATACTGGACGGCCTACTTGCCTAGAAGTTGCTACGTCTATGGGCGTATCTCGATTACCGCCCGTTAGGACAAATTTCATATTTAGTCCAAAACGGTTCTTTTTATTTTTTCCAACCTTAAATTCCTTGCCTCCGATTACGTTCAATAAATAATTTGAATTGAATCGGGTATTAAAAGTTTTTCCATTTTTACCTTTAAATTTAGAATCAAACAAAGAAGTTGTGACCATAAAATAGGAGCCTTTAGAAAAGAATTTTTCCAAAGTAATATCAACCCCAAAATTCCGTCCAGTTCCATCATTGACCAAGGCTTCTGTTCCTACGAGCTCCCACACATTGAGTGCATTTAGAGCGGACTTAAATCCAGTGATCGAAACATCATTCGTCACTGGAACCTGATATAAGTATTGGTAATAAAGTTCGGTTTTTAGACGTAAATTATTGAATAATTTCCAGTCGTATCCCAACACGGCGTGTAGAGATTTTGTCATGTCTAGATCAGGACTTGGAATAATTGTTTCTCCATTTGGTAAATTCCCCTTCGCTACGTATAAGGCAATATGTTCTGGTTTGGAATGAATGCCCAAGGCCGCACTCAACTTTTGTCGAGGATTCATTTGATACTGTAACGCCAAACGAGGTTCAAAAGAAATTTTATCATTGACGCCTAGATGGGTAAGATGAAATCCAGTATTTAAAGTCCATTTGGGATTAAACCGATATTTCCATTGAGCGAAAGCTTGGTTTCTGGTACCACTTCCTTTATTGTCATAAATGGTAAACAGTTCGTTCGTCGAAAAATCAAGTTCTTGTTCATCTAGTACGAAACTTTCATAGCTGAAAATTGCTCCAGCGCGAATGGTGCTTTTAGCATTTAATTTATGCGTATAAGTCGTTTTTACTCTAAAAACAAAATTGTCAAAGTTTTCTACATCATCTACTATTCGACGGTAGTTGTCATCGACTTCTAAGAAAAAACCTTCCCCTCTATATTGGTTATTAGAGACAATAGCCACCGACTGTAAATAACTTTTTTCCGTTAAAACTTTACGATGGGAAAGTCCGAGCGTACCAACAGTTTCTACTTCCCGATAACCTCCATTACCGCTAAATTGCCATTGCGAAGCATCCCTTGCGGGTTCAAAAGAGATGCTATTATTTCCACCTAAACCAAACAAAGCGAAAGTTCCAGCCTTTGAGGTAGGTAGGTTAATTTTAAAAGATAAATCTTGATAAGTAACATCATCATCGTCTACCAGATTGAGGCCAAGTTGGGTCAATAATCCTAAGGTGGAATAACGATAATTTAATAAATAAGAAGCCTTGCTGTTTTTTGAAAATGGTCCTTCAATCCCTGCCTCTAATCCTAGCACACTGAGCATAAAGGCGTATTCGTTTTTTTCGTTATTTCCATTTCTTAAACGAACATCAAATACCCCCGAAAGCGCATTGCCAAATTCCGCTGGAAAAGCACCCGTATAAAAATCTGAGTTGGTCAACATCGTACTACTCAGCATACTAACACCACCTCCGGAACTCCCGAGAGAAGCGAAATGATTGGGGTTGGGAATTTCAATACCTTCTAATCGCCAAAGGATGCCTTTGGGAGAATTTCCTCTTACCACAATCTCATTATTCAAATCATCCGTTCCTCCTCCAATCGCCACCCCGGCATAATTGAGTGCCATCCGAGCTGGATCGTAAAAACTAGCCGCATACCTACTGGTCTCTTCTACCGAAAAGGATCGAGCACTGACGGTGGCCATTTCATTGAGCGGGTTTTCTTTGTCCAATTTTGCTACCACAACTACTTCTTCTAAACTTTCAATTGATTCGACCAACGCTACGTTGAGGACCACTTCTTTACCAGAGGTAACCATGATTTCGCTCAGGATAGCTGACTCATACCCTAAGTAAGTCACCTGTAAACTGACTCTACCTAGTGGGACTTTTTCAATTTTAAAATATCCTTCTACATCTGTGGTGGCGCCTTTTGGGTCGGTGGTTCCGAGTACCAAAATATTAGCACCAATCAAGGGGATCTTGGTATCTTGATCTATGATGGTTCCACGAATGGTTTGACTTAATTCTTGAGCAGTTGTGGGACTAGCCATCCAAAATAGGATGATTACACAGGAGAGTAAACTTCTGAAATGATTCATAACTTTTATTTTCTTTAAAGAGACCTTAAAGTAATTAAAAAGTTGCTTTCGAGAATAAGAAAAGTGAGATACAATTAATGTTAATACAAAAACACTTGGGAACCCAACTGAGCATAGTCACTATTCTAAAGATAAAAATATAACAGCTTACTTTTCCCCCAAATATTTCTCAATCTCCTTCAAACATCCCTCGTATCGTTTCAGGCGATTTTTACTGGTATAGCTGTAGGAGCTTAAAATATTTTTAAATAAGGTTGAAAAATAAACATCATCTGATTGTATGGTTCCTCCTAATAAATCAAAATTGTTTTTTAGGTATGGATAATAATCGGTGGAGTAGAGGTTACTGGAGATTTCATTAAAAGACTCTACCCATTTATAATATTCGTATAAATTGATGATTTTTTGTTTTTGTTCAAAATCTTTCATAAATCGAATGTCGCCAGATTCTATAAAATTAAGATAGGCATTTTTTCGGATGTAAACCCCACTCATACTTAGTAATCGTATGGAAAATTGATCGATTTTTGGTGTTTCTCTTTTTTCTGCAATGAGCATAAAAATAGTGTCCAGAGTGGCTAGGTTAGATTGAGTGTGTTTGATACCTTTTTTGAAATAATACTTATTAAATTCTGTCTCCTCCTTGATCTGGCTGAGGTGCATATTGATGGTCTTGGCTTGTTGATTTTCTGTACTACATTTATTCAACTGAAAGGCAATCAAAATTCCAATAATAACGACAATAAATTCTAAACCGTGATTTAACCAGTCTATTTTCTTTGGGGTGGACATAGCGTAATGATTTTTATAAAATAAAAAATGACTTTGCATTGACCCTCTAAAGGTATCAATACAAAGCCAGATAAAATAAAATTAACCTATTTTTTTACTGCACCACTAGCTTTCGATAGCCCACCTGCTCTAGATGTTTTATTTTTACCAAATAAATACCACTACTTAAGTTTAGATCTAGTTTAGTATGGTCGGTTACTTGTTTAAAAGTCTGACAAATTTTTCCGGTAATATCCGAGATTTCTAGGTCCACATTAGTCAAGTCTTCCCCCAGATTTATTTGGATATAATCTTGTGTTGGGTTCGGTGAAATTTGAATTAGTGAAAGATCCAAATCAGTTGTATTGACCGTTCCAAAAAGGACGTTGAGGGTTGTATCACTGGTAACGTGTGCATTGAGTTCTTGTATTGTTCCTTCGTGTTCGATAGTAATTTTATGTTGTCCTTTAAAAGGTCGGAAAGCACTGATCCCATCGCTATTGGTCGTACCTGTTTCATCAGTCCACCATTCGTTAAAAACTAAGTTGTTGAATGCTTCACCGGAAGGTTTTAAATTCCAATTGATATCAAACATGGGCGCATTGTTTTTCCAGTGATTACCATCCCAAAATCCCCACATGATAAAGGCGTCTAATGCCTCGTGGCTAAAAGTCATGGTTAGAAAATCGTTTAAATATCTTGCCTGTGTTTCAGCAGATACACTGGGATCAATATCGTATTCAGTCACCTTTATTCGTTTTCCATAACTAGTATAAAAATCGTCATAAATGTCTTTTACTTTTATAATAGAAACAGGCGAGGCACCAATATGGGCTTGGAATCCGATACCATCTATTTTACTTCCACTATTGAGAATTTCCTCAATAAAGTTTTTAAACCGATTGGTCGTATTGGTGTTGGCAGCTCCTGAAAATACGGCATAATCATTTAAGTAGTTGATATTGTTAGGAGCGAGTTCGGTTGCTTTATCAAAAACCTCTGTGTAGAATTCTCGCCCAGTGGCATAGCCCGGTGTATTACTAAAGGCATACTCTAAATCTCTGACGTAGGTGATTTCGTTAATAACATCCCATTCCTTAACCATTTGACTTAGCTCAGGATGTAATAGCATAGATTCCAATCGTTCATCAATCCGATTTTTTATATAGGTCAAATTATTTTGGTAATCCAAAATATCGTCTGGCATTTTATCCCATCCGGGCCATAATAGGGTATGGCCACGAAAATCTATTCCTTGGTTATTTAACCAGCTTACCCCATTGACCGTTTCGGAGGGTGAACCAATCCATTCTTCTTCCCAAGCATCCCACTTAAGTGCGTTTTCGCTGACAGCAGCATTAAAGCCATGTCCTTGACCATCTAAATTTCTTATTTTCTGAACATAAGTTTGATTAAAACAATCATTACCTGGAAACCGACACATGACCATCGCGGAACCAAATCCAAACTCGTGTTCTTGCATCTCTACTCGAACCGTGGCGTTAGAAATTGCATTGCCATTTAGATCTACAACATTGATATTTAAAGCTGCTTTTCGCAATGTTTCAATCCGGTCAGCGGCCGCTGCTCGCCAAGGAGCATCTGCTTCAGATCCGCCATAGTTATCAGCCGATAAACTAAATGGTATATCTGATAACTCGACTTGATCTCCTAAGTTAAGTGCAGTAAAACCACCGATTTGGAAACTTTGAGCAACATTACCTAGGTGGAATCCAAAGGCTAAACTATTGGGAAGATAATCAATAGAGGCTTCGACTGCTATAAAATACTGTTTCCATTCTCCTTCTAAATTAATTGCTTGATAAAATTCTTTTTCAAAGTTTGAGGTCCGTTCAATGAAGATAGGAAGGTCAGAATTGGCGCTGGTTCGTTTACCCCAAAAAGTTAATAACACTATATCTCCTTGATTAATTGTATTGAAATTTCGAATGCCTAATCCTGCGGCCCATGGTTCTCCAACCGTATTATTATTGACGCTGATAACCCTGGAAAAATCATTTCCTGGAACTTCAAACGTCGTCCTAGTAGCTCCTCCAAAAATATAAAAAGCGCTATTGTTGATGGCTTCTTCATTCGTAAAAACATAAGAGGAAACTTCTAATGAATAGTCCGCCATTAATTGATCTACCAGATTTGTATGATAAGCGTCCTGAGCAAAAATCGGTAGATTCAACAGGCAAATAAAAAGTATCGTAAATATTCTCATTTTCTTAATTTTAAACAATTTCAATACACAGTGTATTCAATCAGTTGGAACAAAATTTATAAACAAAAAAAACATCTGCTCCGTCGTAATGGAGCAGATGTTCTCTTACTAATAATTACTCTTTGGTAATTTTCTCTGAAGCTACTAGTTGGCCATCAACGCTAGCCGTTAAAATGTACATTCCAGTACCTAGTTGATTCAAGTTAATTGGTTGGTACATCAGTCCTGTTGTTTGGAAAGACTGGTGTTGGACAGCTGTTTTCTGTCCTAGCATATCAAATATTTCAATCGTTACTTCACCTCCTTTCAAGAGGTCCATCTCAAAAACGATTTCGTTTTTAGCTGGCATCGGATATACTTTTGCAGAGGAAGCTTTATCATAATCAACAACAGAAACCATTAGTGGATCACCAAAAGAAATCCAGTCAATATCAATGACTCCTTCGAATCCACCGTTGTCTGGATTAGGGTAGAAAAGAATAGATTCAATTCTTTTCCCATCGACCGGACAAGTGGTACCATCTGGACAATCAGGACTAAATCCTGCATCTAGATATCGTCCAGTAAAGTCATATTCTACCAGACCAAACTCAGTTGGTAAAACAGGCTGTAACGCAGAAGAGTTAGTCGTGTATCCTTGCAAATCAATTAAATCTATTCTAAAAGGAATATCCGCAACAGAAGAACGCGCATAGATAAATACTTTTCCATCACCACCTTCTACATTTAATCTTACCTCTTCATTTAAGTCCTGATCATGTGGTTCGTAAACGATAGCTCCGTAGGGTGTTCCAGTTCCGTCACCCGTAATGGTCAAGAGGTCACCCACTTCTGTATTCACTAGACCAGTAGCATCGGTATGGAAAGAGTTGTCTCCATTACTAAATTGGTCAGCATAATCTAGAATACCAACTGGCTCTGGATTAGGATCTTCTAATGGTTGAATAGTAGAAATCCAATCAATTGTTACCGTTCCTGTAAATCCACTTGAACCAGGTTCTACATAAAAGAACATATTTGCAATCTTACTAGCATTCACTAGACATGGAGGATCTGTACAAGGAGCACCTCCCCAACCAGCATCTACATAACGACCTGTGAAATCATATTCTAAAATTTGATACTCAGTGGTTAATTCCAATTGATTGGCATTGTCGTTGGTAATAAAACCATCCTCATCGATCACATCAATTCTGAATAAGGTTGCATCAACAGAACTTTTAGCTTTGATCCATACCTTATTATTTGGTGTAAGGTCAGTGGTGATAGGATCTAGGGTTTCTTGATCGTGTAAAGTATAATTGAAATTAGAAAAATCTCCTGAACCACCGTCACCTGTCAAAACGATTTCGGTACCGGATTCTTCTACGGTGAAACCATCGCTGTCACCCCAGTTAGAACGATCTTCGTCATCAAAATGATCAGCGTAAGGTTCAACTTCTTCTTCTAAAGGTGCACCAAAGGAAATATAGTCTATATCCACAGTTCCTTCGAATCCTCCATCTACTGGATTAACATAGAGTAAAATATTTCGTATGGCGGTAGGATCAACTGGGCAAGTACTCATACCCATGGTTGGACAGGCCTCAGAATATCCTAAATCTGTGTACTGCCCATTAAAATTTAACTCAATGGTCGTATATCCATCTTCAAGTGATCGGGTAAAGGAAGGTTCTGAAGTAGTAAACCCTAGTGTGTCTACTAAGTCTACTCTCAGTAAAGTCCCACTTGCTAGACTAGATTTAGCTTTTATAAATACTTTGTGATTTCCAGTTACGTCTAAGACTACAGGCTCCAAGGTTTCCTGATTGTGAAGGCTATAACTAACAGCAGCAAACGGAGGCGCAGTGCCATCACCAGTGATGGATAAATCGGTTCCCGCTTCTACCGTTAGAAAATTATCACTTTCTAAAAATGCACCATCATCATTGTTAAAATGGTCACCATAAACGGCAATTGCGTCTCCAGGATCAATCGGCTCTAGAGGAATTCCAACAGAAATATATTCGACCTCTACTTGTCCTGCAAAAGCTTCTACTCCAGGATTAATAAAGACGACAAAAGTTTGGATAAACTCTGGGTTAACTGGACAATTTCCTTGGCCTGGTATATCAGGCATACAAGGAGTACCACCCCAACCTAAATCAGTTAGCACACCTGCATAATTATATTCATACGTTTCCCATTCATCAGTGATGACATTGGTTACACTTCCTTGGGTGGAAATAAATCCATTATTGTCACCTACATCAACTCTTACGGCTACGCCAGGTACATTTGCCCGCATTCGAATAAATACCCTATTGTCGCCCGCAGATAAATCAAAACTAGAAGGCATAAAGGTAGCTTGGTTGTGAACACCATATCCCATTGGGTTATAAGGTCCATTAGTTCCATCTCCGCTAATGATCCATTTAGAATCAACAATGTCTTGAGTAAATCCATCTCCAGTTGAAATCCAATTAATAGTTGAATCTGGGTTATCAAATAATTCTTGAAAAACATCAGACATCGGTGGTTCTGCTGGCTCAGTGCCGACAGAGATAAAATCAAGCTTTACCGTAGTTCCATTCATTGGTTGTCCTGGATTTACAAAAAATAAAAGGCTTGTAATATTAGTAGGATCGACCGGACAATCGCCTTGGCCAGGTGTTGGAGGTGTACAAGGAGTTCCCCCCCAACCAGCATCAACGAATTTATCTGAAAAGTCAAACTCTAAAACCGTATAATCATTTAATAAGGTTTTTACAATCGCATTTTGACTGGTTACATATCCATCTCCATCTAACACATCCATTCTAAATTGTGTACCAATACTACCTGCTAGAGCTTTAACAAAAATCTTATTGTTGGCTGATATATCAATCGCCATTGGTGCACCCGAAGCTTGGTCGTGTGGTTGATAAGTAACGGCATTCCATTCTACACCAGCTGAATTGTCGCGAATGATCGTCCATTCACCATCGGCTTCCTCAGAAGTAAAGCCAGCCGGGATGGTGGTGTTGTCAACGGAACCATTATCAAACTGGTCCAAATAAACCTGTGCCCCTACTTGTATGCTTAAAAAGCAAAGTAGAAAAAAAGGCAGTATAATTTTTTTCATATCTACGTGAATTTTGGTTATAAAAAAATAATAAAAAATGGTTATTTACTAATTGATTTGAACAAACTTAATGTTGTCAATATTTGCTTCAATGGCAGCGGGAGACATGTTCTCGTTGACCAAGAATATCTTCACTTGATTTATTTCTTGTGGGTTGATTTGTAATCCATTTAAGTCTTCAAACCTGCTTAATGGAATAGAAAGATGGTTCCATCCTTCTTCTGCAATGTCCTGGCTATACGAGTAATCATTAGAACCACCTAATGTTGCAAGGGCAAGAAGAATATGAGAATCTTCTCGACCGTTATTATTGAAGTCCATTTCTAGTAGTGTATTAGATAAGTCGGACTCAATAGGAAAAACAGTAAAGTCATTTCCCCAAACATGAGACAGTGTTCCTCCAAGAAAGCCATCGCCGGCACCGGAGAGTTTTAAAAAATTATTATCAAGTGGATCAGGATTAGAACTACGAATAGCGGTGCTTGCGTTGGTTTGTAAAATGTTTCCAAAGAAAATCCAGTTGTCGGTATCGGCACGCATTCCTCCGCCATCAAAATCATTTACAAGAATATTAGTAACTGTAAAAAATTGTATATTGGTAGAGATGTCTCCTCCGTTGGCTTTTATATTTATAAATCCTTTTTGAACGCCTTCGGGAACTTCTACCACCATTGAGTCTGGAGATAAAAATAGAATAGGTGCCGCAATACTATCAAAAAACAATACTTCTATTGGCTCGAAAAAATTCTCTCCTAAAAAAGTGACGGTTCCTCCTACTTCTCCCGAAACAGGATAAAAGGTCGTTAGCTTAGGTGCATCTAAAGTAACTTTAAAGTCTGCGGTAACCGTACCACCTTTGGTCTCAATCGTAATGATATTGTCTCCTAGAGGTGCATCTAATGGAACCCTGAACAACACCGCATTTTCAGCACCATAGGATGGGTTGAAATTTGCAGGTACACCATCATTGAAATTCAAAGAGATAATGTCTTCGAAATTAGCTCCTTCGATAGTAATCAAGGTTTCTACTGGACCTTTAATAGGGGAGATCGTCATAATTGAGGGCGCTTCGTACTTCTTGCAGGAAGCGATCAATAATAAACTTAGTACTGATAAATAAAGAAGTATATTTTTCATGATTAGTATCCAGGATTTTGTGTAAGATTTTTGTTTACGGCTAACTCTTCATTAGGAATTGGAAATAATAAATTATGCTCGTCTAAGGCTTTTCCATGTAGTCGAAGCGTTTCGATGGCATTGCCAGATCTTAGTAGATCGAACCATCTTTGATTTTCAAAAGCAAATTCTACTCTACGTTCTTGAAAAACCATTTCGCTGGTAATAGAGGTGACAGGCTCCAAACCAGCTCTAGTTCTCACCGCATTAAAGGCTTCTAATACATCTGGTGTGACAGTGATCCCACCACCAATGGCACAGGAGGCTTCTGCTAAAGACAAAAGGACATCGGAGTAACGGATGACGTGTATGTTTTGAGGTGAACTCATAAAACATACATCCGGTCCACCACCAATGACATATTTTTTGATACTAATCCCGGTACGCGAAATCTGTCTAGTAAGTGGATAGGTAAACCCACCATCTTCAGGATTAATCATTGGGTAATGATCACCTGGTGTCATAATAGTATGATACTGTCGTAAATCATTTTCTTCAAAAGCATCTCGAATAGTTGTACCAGGTTGGTCTGCTTGTCCACTAGTCGCTGTTTGTGATCCCCAACCGTCTGAGTTTTTCGTAATTCCTTGCCCAAAAGGAGCAAAAAATGCTTGGAGTGCATTACCGGTTCCACCTGGACCACAGCCAGTATATTGCAATTGGAAAATAGATTCTTGATTGTTGTCGCTGGTTTCCTTGAGCCAGTTTTCATCGAAGGTATCCATCAATCGGTATTGGCCGGAAGCAATAATTTCTCGAGCCAACTCCATCGCTTCAGGATATTTTTTCATGGTTAGATAGACTTTGGTCAGCAAAGCCTTTGCCGCACCAGAAGTAGCGCGTCCTGCTTCGGCTGCATTTCTTTCCGCTGGTAAGGTTGCAATTCCATCTTCTAAGTCGGCAATGATCAGATCATAAACTTCTTGAACTGTAGCACGGGGCACACTGAAGTCTGAATAGATATCTTGTACTTCTGTTATGATGGGCACACCTCCGTAGATTCTTACTAGGTCAAAATAAGTAAACGCTCGTAAGAATTTAGCTTCCCCCAAAATAGCTGCTTTGGCTGCTTCGTCCATAGAGATGTCAGGAACCTTATCCAGTACTTTATTTGTACGTACAATGACGACATAATGCTCTGCCCAAAATTCGGCGTTGGGTGGATTATCTCCATTGACCGTAAAATTATCAATCGTTAAAAAATCTGGATCATTTCCACCAGTGGTAGAATTGTCAGATGGAATTTCGGTCATCATCCAACTTTTTCCGTACCAGTTGGTTCCATGAATAGGAGCGTAGCAAGCGGTTACCGCTCGGGTAGCATCCTCCGCAGATTGATAAAAATTTTCGTCAATCAATTGATCTAATGGCTCTTTTTCAATCAAGTTATTGCAAGCTGTTAGACCTAAAAATAAAAGGGTTAAAGGAAGGAGTTTAGTAATGATTATATTTTTCATAATTTAAAAATTTACATTAAGTCCAAAAGTATAAGATCGCGCAACGGGAAATCGACCATTGTCTACACCATTTATTAAAGGATTTTGATTAAAGGAACCAATTTCTGGATCGAAACCCGAGTAGCCAGAAATGGTTAGTAGGTTTTGTGCACTCACATAAAAACGCATACTCTGCATTTTCATTCGCTCGATTATACCATTGGGCATGGTATAACCCAAAGAAATATTTTGTAACCTAATATACGATCCGTCTTCTACAAAACGATCGGATACACGTCGATTTATATTGGGGTCATTTCCATTAGATCTTGGATTAATTCCATCTGGATTATTTACCGTCCAGCGATCAATGACATCCACGGATTGATTGAGCCAGCCGGCGGTTCCAGTTAGGTCTCTTTTTAACGCATTAAAGACTTCATTACCCGAAACAACTCGGAAGAAAATATTGAAGTCAAAATTTTTATAACTGAGTTCGTTGATGATATTAAATGTAAAGTCAGGATTCGGATTTCCAATAAATGTTTTATCTCTATCGTCAATGACTCCGTTATTATCCAAATCCTTAAATTTAATATCTCCGGGACGCGTTCCAGTTTCTTGGACAGGACTTTCTGCAATTTCTGCTAAAGAACCAAATATACCTTCTACTTGGTGTCCATAGTATTCTCCAATAGAGCGGCCCTCTTCGGTACGAGTAATTGGAATTCGCTGAATGATTCCGGTTAATGCACCAGTGGATCCAAGGTCAACGACTTTATTTCGATTGACCGAATAATTCATGGACGTGCTCCAATCAAAAGCACCCGTTGTATTTTGTGTATTTATGGTTATCTCAAATCCGCGATTATTCATTTTTCCAATATTGACAAAAGGAGGATTTACCGATCCCGCAGTTCGAGGTAGAATAGCCGGCAGCAACATATCTTTAGAATCTTTATTATAAATATCCAGAATGACTTCCAATCGGTTATTAAAAAATCCAGCATCAATCCCAAAATCAACTTGCACCGAACTTTCCCATTTTACATCTGGATTAGAAATATTGTCTGGTGCAAATCCTGTAGTCAATTCATCCGCAATCACGACATCCACCGATCGGAGGGTAGTAGCAAAAGAGTACAAGCCGATTTCTTGATTTCCAACAGATCCGTATCCAATTCTGAATTTTAGGTTGGACAATGGTTCGAATGATTTTAAAAAATTTTCGTTGGATGCTCGCCAAGCAAGCGCAAAAGAAGGAAAGTACCCGTACTTATTGCTAGGACCAAATCGCGAAGAACCATCCACTCTAAAAGTAGAGGTTAATAAATATTTATCTTGATAATTATAATTCAAGCGTCCTAAATAAGAAAGTAATGCCCAATGTCCTGCCCCACCATTAACTAATTGCGTACTAGCATCACCTAGCGATAATTCTCGTAATTCGTTATTAGGAAGGTTTTCCCTTGTGGCATTTAACCATTCGTATTTTCCTTCTTGCGCTTCCATTCCAACCAACAAGTTGAAATTATGATCATTGAATTTTTTATCAAAAGTCAATAAATGTTTATTAATCCAAAAAAAACTGTTCGCATTGAATCGACGTACTCTGGAGTTTCTAAATTGAGATCCTCTTTCGAAAGCAGAAAGAAAAGTATTGTGATTGGTAAATAGAATATCAGTTGCTAATTCCGTTCGATATTTTAACCAAGGAAAGATATTCAACTCTCCAAAAACACTACCTAATATTCTGGTCTTGCGGTTAACATCATCGGTCTCTAGCGCATTGGCCAATGGATTGTCGAAGGTGATGATCACGTCTTCGCTGGGAGGGACGCCAAATGAACCGTCTAAGTTTCTGGCTGGAATCATAGGCGGCGTTAGCAGTGCGGTATAAATTACACCACCGCTTGCATCATTAAACGTAATGTTTTCTCTTGTTCTGGCGACGTTAACATTGCCACCTATCTGAATACGATCCGAAAATTTATGAGTGGTATTTAGTTTCAGGGAATATCGATCGAAATTAGAGCCGCGTACAATTCCATCTTTATGATGTAGTCCACCTGATAAGGAAAAAGTAGATTTTTTATTACCGCCCGATATGGTTAACTGGTGATTATACATGGGGGCAGTTCTAAAGATTTCATCTTGCCAGTCTGTTCCTTCTCCAAGCAAATCTAGATTTTCAAATTCTTCAATAGGGTTGCCGATACCCACTTCATTAATATATTGCGCATATTCCCTAAGATTCATAACACCCACTTTTTTATAAAGCTGCTGAAATCCGTAATAGGTATCGTAGGAAATTCTAGAGGTTCCTTCTTCTCCCTTGATGGTCGTAATCAGCACCACACCATTGGCAGCACGGGCACCATAAATAGCAGTAGCCGAAGCATCTTTTAAGATTTCGATGGACTCAATATCATTTGGGTTGATGGTGGTCAGGGCATTGGCATTTTGTCCACCTCCATCTGCTTCGAAGGTAGTGGAAGTACCTGCGTTATCATTGATCACTGGAATCCCGTCAATCACATAAAGTGGTTCAGAGGCTAGGGTAGAACTGGTTCCTCTAATTCGAACGGAAACGCCACCACCAGGTGCGCCACTATTTTGGGTTACAAATACACCTGCCGAACGTCCCTGCATGGCTGCGTCTAGACCGGTCGAAGCAGATTGCTTGATTTCTTCGGCAGAAATAGAAGACAAAGATCCTGTTACATCACTTCGTTTTTGAGAACCATATCCTACTACCACCACCTCGTCTAATAGTTTGGTGTCGCTTGATAATAAGACTTCTAAATAGGTTTTTCCATCTACTTTAACTTCTTTTTTCTGATAACCAATATAGGTGAAGATTAGTACTGCATCCTCAGGTACAGATAAAGAAAAACTACCATCCACGCCAGTGACGGTACCTAAGGTAGGTGAAACCATTATATTGACGCCAATTAGCTCTTCTTTGGTTTTTGCATCTAAAACTTTACCAGAAATATCTATGTTTTTTTCTTCTATGATGATTGGTTTTGCAGGTTTAGGTGCCGCTTTGGTTTCTTTGGCTTTAATGACGTAGGTTTTATCATTAAGCTTTTTAAAATTAAGATTTCCAAAATCTGCTAACTGTACTAGATCTTTTGTCAGATTATTGGTCGTACTAACAAAACTATCAATTAGAATCCCGTTTACTTGGTTCTTGTCATAAATAAAATTGACATCGTAAACTTCTGTCAGATGGTCTAATATGTTAGAGCTTTTTTCTTTCGTAAATATCTTAGGACTTTGGGCCTGTATGGAAGTTAATACGAGTAGTAATAAAAGACTACCTATCCAGACTTTTTTAAGGCTACAAAGTAAAAATGTAATTTTAGGTTGCATATAGAAACTTTGTCTTGGTTTATTTTAATGTAATATTCTTGTTGGATCGGATGATCTGTATATCGTAAATCTCTGATAATGCCTGTAATAATAATTCAGGATCGTTTTTAGGAATTGATGCGGTTACTTTTCTTTTTAATAATTCTTGATGCTCTACTTTTATGTTTAGATCAAAAGATGCTTCGAGTGTTGCTACAATTTCACTGACTGGTTGGTCTTCAAAGATTAATTGGTCTTCTTTCCAAACAGAATAATAACTAGCATTTACTTTTTCTTTCTTTAAGGTTCCGTTTTGAAAGAAAACTTTATCGTCTGGCTCTAAGATGACGGATTGTTGATCGTTGCTGTGGAAGGCTAATTTTCCAGTTTCTAGAATGACTTCAAAATTTTCTTTATCATCGTCAATCGTAAAAGAAGTACCCAAAACTTCTACGGTACCTTGGCTTGTGTGTACAATAAATTTATCATTGGCTACGAGTGGCTTTTTACGAACATCAAAAAAGGCCTTTCCTGTCAACCAGATTTCTCGGTCGTCGTTTTTCTCCCATGTTTGCTCGTGTTTGATAGAAGCATTGGTCGCTAAGAATACAGTAGAACCATCTGATAATTCCAATTTGGTAGGTTCGCTAAAACTTTGTGTGATATAGTCTATTTTATCGGCAGTCTGTTGACTAAACCAGTAGGTAGTACAAGCGATTACCAGTAAACCAACAGCTGCCATGCTTGCCATGGTGCGCCATAGATTAAAGGTGCGATTAGAAGAAGATTGCGATTTTGCTGCGGAAGCAATTTCGATAAAATGAGGCTTTATTTTTTCTTTTTCTATCAAGATCTCTTTTTCGGAAAGTTGTAACGATAAAAGTTCTACGATTTTTTTAGCTTGCTTGATGTTGTCTTCTTGATCAGGATGTTCTTTTAAATAGTTGGTCCAGTATTGAATGGCTTCTTCATCCGTTTTCAGACAATAAGCTTGAAAACTTACATTAGAGGCATAATGCTCGACCGTCATTAAATTGTTATTCATGTGCAAAAGATTAGTTGCTTACTGATGTTTGTATGGTATGTTAAAGCTGTTTTTATAAAAAAGGGGACAAACAGCCTTTATATTAGCATAGAGCAACTAAGTCCAAGTTTTTACCATGAAAAAAACGAAAAAAAATAATAAAGTTCTAAAAAAAGGAGATTTTACGAAATCATATAGGCCAAAACCACCCCAAGCATGACATATTTTCTGATTCGTTTAATGGCTTCGTGAATTTGATTGTAGACGGTTCTTTTCGAGGTACTGGTCGCACTAGCGATTTCTTCATAAGATAAACCTTCGTAAAACCTAAGTTTAAGTACCTTTCGTTGGGTAGGAGAAAGACTAGATAATGCCTTCTGAATATTTAATTGTAAATCTTTATCGTCTTGTGATTTGATGAGTAAATCTTCGTAGGAAAGCTCTTTTGTCTGATCAGTCACATTAATCTGATCGATAGACTGCTGGTTCTTTTTCTTTGTTTTTAAAATTTTTCGTTTGAGAGAAGTAAGTAGGTAGGCCTGAGGATTTTCAATGTTTTTAATAATATGGGGCTTTTCACATAACTCTAAAAAAAGCGCCTGGATAGCATCTTTTGTTAGGTTCTTATCTCCACAAAAGATAAACCCTTGTGTGTATAAATAGCCAAAGGATAAATCATAGATTTCCTCTAATTTTTTGATGGCCTCCAGATGTTGATTAGTCTGCATAATGCTATTGAATTCCTTCAATCCCAAAATAGTGAATTCTTAGCGTAATCTTAGAATAATCTGGGTAAATAACGTTGGGATGTCTAAATTATAACTTTTATTATTTAACAATAGTGTTTTTGACGAAAGTTTGGTCTAATCTATGGATGTTTTAGACTCGTGGATTGCTTCCTCTCAGGTTCTTAATCCGCCTAGTAAATTCATCATCAACTCTTGTTCTAATACTGCTTGGTCGATGGTTCGGTGCCGAGCGTACCAAGAGTATAGTCGGCGTAAGGTTGATAGAATACTGAAACAGGCTATTTCAATATGTACTGGTTTTAGATCCTTTTCGTCGATAGCTTGTTGGAAGATTTCGATAAATAATTTTTCGTAGTGATTACGTAGATGGACGTACTCGTCGTATCCATAATTATCTTTTTTATCATCATTCTCTAAAAATACCCACTGATCTGGGACGAGTGAAACGGCATCAGGATTTTCTATGGTAATCGTGATTTGATCCCGAATGATTTGTTCTAGTTTTTTAATGGCAGGTAAGTTACTTTCGTGTACTCGGTCGATACTGGTCACATAGATTTTTGCAATAGGCAATAAGAGCGATTGTAGAATCTCTTGTTTACTGTCGATATGATTGTAGAGACTAGCTGATTTCATTCCAACTTCATCGGCAATATCTCGAATAGAAGTGGCAGCGTATCCTTTTTTTCTGAATAAGCGAGCTGATTTAGCCAGGATTTCTTTTTGTCGAATTTTAGATTTTAAAGTCAAAGTGATTATTTTTTGGCAGCTAATAAACCAGCTAACAATAATTTTGCACCAGCAGGATTGGTGGCCAAAGGAATATTATGTACATCACATAATCGCATGAGCATTTGTACATCGGGTTCATGAGGATGTTTATCGAGCGGATCTCGAAAGAAGAAAACGGCATCTACTTCTTTTTGAGCAATCAAGGCGGCAATCTGCGCATCTCCTCCTAGTGGTCCCGATAGACATTTGACGACATCATAACCTGCATTTTCAATATAACCACCCGTTGTACCAGTAGCAATGATACGAGCCTTCTTTAGTACTTCCTTATGATTAATGGCAAAGGCCACCATTTCTGGTTTTTTCCCATCATGTGAAATAAGGGCAATCGTGAGTGGACCGTCTTTTTCAAAATTTTCTTTCGTCACAGTAATCTTTATTTCTGACATGCTGTTTTAAATTTAATTAAAGTAAAGGTACGAATTCATTTGGTGGTTTTCAGACCTGTACTTAGACAAAATTAATTACCTTTGCGCCGTGAAAAAGGAACAATCTCGTAGTAAATTTATTCTAATGCTCGCGATCTTTATTACGATCGTTAATCTATTGATTTACAATGATATAGCTAGTTATTGGGATGGGGGAGAGGCCGCATTATTGTCCGTCGTTCAAACCAATTCTCCAGAAGGCACGTCGATTGCACCAATGCCTTATCAATTACTAAAGCTGATTTACGGAAAAACGCCACTATCTGCTTCTATTTTTCTTAGAATACCCGCTACTTTTGCTGTTTTAATGACCTTAGGTGGTTTGTATTTTTTGGGACGTCGAATTTTTAGCGAACCAGCGGCTCGCATGGCTACTTTGGTAGCTGCTTGTTCTTTTCTACTCTTATCTTTTGGAAAATTGGTAGGTGTAGATGCTTGGTTGATTGCGGCGCAAACTTTTCAGATTTTGGGATTAATTTATTATCTCAAACAACCGCAAATGGAGTGGTCTTTCCGTTCCAATTTACCCTTTTTTTTAGGATGTTATTTAGCACCCATGCCAATGTTTTTATGGACGGGAACCATCCTTTTGTTCTACGGGATTTTTCATAAAAATGGGAAAAATATTCTAAATCCTATCTTCTCTATTCCAGTGATAATCACGGTCATTATTGTTATCGTATCGGGAGGACTCAACTGGGAAACTCCGGGTTTATTAATGGCTTGGCCAACGGGTAAAATATCTAATTTTCTAACCTATAATTTCTCGGCCTATTTACCGTGGTTGGCTTTTTTGCCGGCTGCTTTCTGGGATGTATTTAAGAAATTAAGAAAACGAGAAGAACTGGCTATCGTCTATGTAGGGTGGTTGTTAGGGGCACTGGTTTGTGGAACGGGAATATTGCAGATGGTATTGGCGTTGATGATTGGTCGGCATGTATTATTTTATTTTCAAAAAAATTATCCTTATCGTAGCTTGGTTCGTTCGTTGGTGGTTTTACATTTTATCTTATCCTTTTTTGGTTTATTTGCTTTTATTATGTTGGCGGGATATAATCAATTTGGGGCAGCAGGTTATCGGGCGGCGATTTCCGTAGCGATTGCTTATTGGGGTGGAAGTCTTGTAAGTGTAACGGCTATTTTTTCTGACCAACAACGCAGATTGACGGGGAGTCTGACAGTAGCTGCGATGATCGGATTTTTAATGTTTTGGCTAAATGGAATGCCATTGTTAGAAAGCAGAAGAGGATGGCATCGAGTGATGGTAGAAAAGGCCATCAAATACCGTAGTCCGGATACGCAGCGACTGATGTTTTTTATGGAAGATCCTACTCATTTTCGTGCTAGTACCAAAATCTATTCGCAACAAGCTGAGATGAAAATCGAAGGATTATCGAAAGAGAAAATTGCTATGACAAAACACAATACCAATGATTTAGTCGTTCTACCGAAGTCTAGCTTTTTAAGAATAAATCCACCACCGATTATTTTACGAGATAGTGTCAATATGTATCCTGGAGTTTTTGAAGAACCGGTGAAGTATTATATTGGAAAGTGGAGGTAATCGGAAATACAAAGACACCCCGCAACAGCTATTGTTAAGGGGTGTCTTTGTCCAATATTTAACTAATATTCTATTGGTTTATCCAGTAAAGACAGAATAAAGCAAGATCATCAAGAGAACGGTAGCGACTCCTACGATCATTAACATCTTCTTTTCAGCTTCTTTATTTTTGGCTTCAATAATTCTTTGTTTTTTCTTTTTAGCCATGATAATTAGGTTTAGGTTAAGAAATTGAGTCTACCGTCCCAAAGAAATAATTTAGGACATGGGTCTCAAAAGTTTTTTCGCCCTCCAATTTAGGAATTTTTTTGGAATTGCTAAAAATTTTGCTCAAAAAATTCCACTACTCTAGGATCAATAATGATATCGCGTCCAGTTAAAGGCTTCCGTAAAACGATACCTTCGAGTGTTCGACAACGGCTGAGCGCTACGTAGGTTTGGCCGTGTTCAAACGCACCTCGACCTAAATCAATGATAATTTTATCAAAGGTTTTTCCCTGACTTTTATGGATCGTAATCGCCCACGCCAAGCGGAGTGGATACTGTGTATAAGTGCCAATAGTCTCGGTGGAGATAGGCTCGGAAGCATCTATTTCGGTGGCTTGATAGCGAAGCATCTCCCAGGTAAGTTTTTCTACGTTGATGTACTTTTGTTGACCATCTGGGTTTTCGATGACTACGTGGATTTCGTCGTCTAAGAGCTTGACAACTTTTCCGATGGTGCCATTGACAAAACGTCGTTGTGGATCATTTTTTACAAACATTACCTGCGCACCCAACTTCAACTTTAGAGCTGGTTCTGCGGGCGTCAATCGATCTCCAAAACTTCCTGTAACGCTGGCCAGATACGTAAACTCATCCGTCTTAAGTGATTTGAGTCGTTCCTGATTAATTTGATTAACAATATTATTACGAGAGGAAAGCGTAATATAAAAATCGGTGGATTTAAAATCTGGAACGTGTCGGGCATTCAGATCTTCCATCTCATCCCACTCAATTTGATTTAACCGTACGGCATCGAGCAATCGAATAAAATGCGCCGATTCCTGCCGATAGGTCTCCGTCAATTCGATATAATCCATATCCAATTCTTCTTTAAAGACATTAGAAGAAAAAAAGTAAGGGCTCTCGTAAATCGTCGAAAATATTTCTCTTTCTGCCATCGTAGCGACTACGGGCGGTAATTGAAAAAGATCTCCAAAAAATACAACTTGTACGCCCCCGAAAGGTTTGGGACTGTCGCGATTGAGTCGGAGGAAATAATCAATATTATCCAATAAATCCGCACGAACCATGGAAATTTCATCAATGACTAATACTTCCATTTTACGATATAAACTACGCTTACGACGCTTTCTAATATCTTGTTTTTGGAGTGGCTTAGCCGGAAAACCAAAGAAAGAATGGATGGTTTGTCCTTGTACGTTTAACGCGGCGACCCCAGTAGGCGCCAGCACCACTACTTTTTTACGCGTACTGTTTCGAAAAAGCTTCAGTAAAGTTGATTTTCCTGTACCGGCTCGTCCAGTTATAAAAGCACTAGTCGGTGTTTTTTCTAGTAAATCCAGGGCGTATTTAAAGGTCTTATTAAGATGCAGCGGTTGTTTTTCGATCATGAAGCGAAGATAGCAAAAAACAAGAAAGGTAGACCCAGAATGCTGAGTTGTTGAGCTTCTTTAAACGCATAATAAATTCTCGCTAAAAGATATACACCTCAGAAGAACATTATTATAATCAACAAATCAACGATTCAAAACGTCCAAGCCAGTCCAATACCATTCTTAGCGGGTGAGAGTCGCTGTCCTATGTTGTTTTTATCTAGCGAACGATTATAATTCAAAATGGCATGTTTTCGATGGGTCATGGAGCGGACGGCTAGTACTATCGCTGCGAGGGCTGAACCTGCAAAGCCGATGGCAGGAACTGCAATACGCTTATTTTTTTCATCATTATTAATCATCCAAATTCCAAAGCCTACTTCTACACCCAACAGACCTATCCCAATGCCTTGATTTAGATTGGCTTTTTTCCAACTCTGTTCTGCTGCGGGTGCATCCGAAAGTAGTTTTTTAAAGTAAGATTTTTCAATTTTATTATCATCCTGGTAGAATTCCCAGCCAAGCAAACCGGCAAACATAGTGAGTTCTTGGGCTTTGATGGTGTTTGAAATGAAAGCGAAAATTAGAAGAAAAGCGAAAAATAATTTTTTCATTATTAAATAGGTTTGGTGATAAATTTAAATATGCACTAAAGGAGTCATTTAAGTACTAAATCAAAACGGAGGGAAATTAAAGGAAATTTCTTTCAATTAAAATTTAACATTTGGAAATTCCATACACAGCGTGCTTCGCTCCTATCATGCTGATTCTTTGTACCTTTACCCAAAAATAATAATCATGGAAGAAGTAAAAGATAGTAACGGCAATATGCTTAAAGAAGGAGATTCAGTTCAGTTGATCCGAGATTTGAAATTAAAAGGAACCAATACGAATTTAAAGCGAGGAACGGTATTTAAAAATATCAAATTGACAGGCGATGATGACGCTATTGAATGCCGAAACGGTAAGTCTTGGCTAGTGTTGAAAACCCAATATTTAAAAAAGAAATAATCACTGATTTTGTAATTGTAAATCAGAAAAAGAAAAATATAGCGACAAGGCATCGACTTGTCGCTATATTTTCCCATTCAGCTATTCAACAAGCGAAGCAATTCAACCCCCTAATACTTCCCTTCCTTCCGATCCACCACCTCTTGCGTTCCGAGGCGAAACCGAATAGGCAATTTAGACACTTTATCCAATTTAACATCTAGTTTGCAAAAAATACCAATTTCGTGATAGTTGTAAATGCGAGGCGAGCGATCTGGAGAAGGAACGTCGACCGATTGCCATTGCTGGGGAGTATTGATTTGGAAAAAAACTGGTGTATCTGTCGAATGGTTTTGGTTATTTATCCATGTAGGAATATGGATGTTTAGCGCGACGGAAAACTGATTTTGAAAACGCAGAAATGTACCTGATTCCTGTCCTTTCAAAATCGGAAATAAGATCCAAGACATTAAGAAAAGCAACGCTGTTTTTTTACTCAAAAACTTCTTTCGCTTTTTGTTTTTTACTGCCTTCATACATTTCATACTTCACAAATTTACATTCTAATTTTCCATTAAACAACGTCTTCTTTCGCGAGGTTCGCAATCCAACTCTTTTGATACCATCGATACTAGAAGATATTAACCACGCACTATAACCGGTATATTTTTTCTTGAGGGTATCACCAATCGTTTCGTAAAATTCTTCAATATTGTCTTCTTGCAATCGTTCGTCATAAGGCGGATTCATGATGATCATGCCTGGAGCAGGTGGAGGGTCTAGTCGTTCAAAACGTTTTCTCTTTACCTCAATTTTTCCAGTCAATCCAGCTGCTTCGATATTTTGTTCCGTTTTACGGATGCAGCCTAAATTTTTATCCCAGCCCATGATCGGGTGGGGATGTTCGACGATATGATCCGCTGCTTGTTTTTTTACCTTTTCCCAAACCTCTTGGTCATATTCTTTCCAGTTCATAAACGCAAAATGCGACCGCAATCGGTTGGGAGGAATATTATGTGCATACATCGCTGCCTCAATGAGTAAAGTTCCTGAGCCACACATTGGATCCATCAGTAAACCCTCTTTATCCCAGCCCGAAAGCAACACCATACCCGCTGCTAGGACTTCGTTCATCGGTGCATCTACGGAAGCAACGCGGTAACCTCTTCTATGAAGGGATTCTCCCGTACTATCAATAGACACATTCACCTGTTGATCGTGAATATAAATATACACACCTAGATGCGGTTTGTAAACGCGTACGTTGGGACGTTTCTTATATTTTTCTCGAAATTGATCGACAATCGCGTCTTTTGTCTTTAAGGCGATATACTTGCTATGGTTAAAAGTCTTGGACGCAGTAACGGCATCAACAGCGAGCGTCTCATTGACGGCCATATATTCTTCCCAATTAATTGCTTTAATTTTATCATAAAACTCATCCTCGTTGCGAGCCTTAAAATTAGCGATGGGCATCAAAATTCGAATGGCGGTTCTCAACTCTAGATTGGCGCGATACATCAACTTTATATCTCCTTCAAAAGCAACGGCTCTTTTGCGTTCTTCAACTTTAGAGGCACCAAGTTGACGAAGTTCATCGGCGAGTACTTCTTCGAGTCCGTGGAGTGTTTTGGCGAGTAGTTGCATAGT
The DNA here is from genome assembly GCA_937928405.1 of uncultured Saprospiraceae bacterium. GTDB lineage: Bacteria > Bacteroidota > Bacteroidia > Chitinophagales > Saprospiraceae > JALZUU01. Next base: position 167,471 of record CALFWZ010000066.1, on the reverse strand, counting down.
AAGTTATTGATCAATTATTTTTGCAAAGTTACACAAATATGAGGTGTTGAAAGAATTAGAATAAATTTTACGATCTTGGCATAAATTAGAATTTTAAAGGAATGGAAAACGAAAAGAAATTTATCTCTTCACTTTCAGATTATGGGTTTAAAGTAGCTTTTGCGGATGAGTCAAACTCTTTATTTTTAAGAAAGGCACTTCAGGCCCTAATTCAAGGTAAGAGACGTATCAAAAACGTTCAGATTTTACGGAATGAATTTACAGGAATAACCAAGGATTCCAGAGGTGGGGTTTTTGATTTACTTTGTATAGATGAAAAAAATAGAACTTTATATTGTTGAAATGCAGTTAGGGTATTATAAATATTTCATCCAGAGAGCAAAATTTTATGCTTTTCAAAGGTTTAATACTATGGTTGAAAGGGGAAATTATAAATTTGAAAATCTCGATCAAATTTACTGTATTGGCTTTTTAGCTAAAGGAATTTTCCCAAAATCGAATGTATATTACCATTTTGGCCACTTAATGAACCAAAAAGGAGAAGAATTAGACGATCAAATTACCCATATCATTGTAGAAATTGATAAATTTGATAAGAACGAAAACGAAATTCGATCAGATTTAGATAAACTCATTTATATCATGAAGAATTTAGAAAATATTGAAGGAGCGGATCAATTACCAAAGTTCTTAACCGAAGATTGGATTGAACAAGCTATGAAAAAATTGGATAAGAGCAAAATGACTTCCGAACAACGAATGCATTATGAAATGATGATGGCCAGAAATGCTTCCATTATCTCCATGATGCAAGAAGAAAAACGAAAAATGGCCGAGGAAGTAATTGAAGAAGTAACCGAAAAAGTCATTGAAGAAGTAACCGAAAAAGTAACCAAGCAAGTTTCCAAAGACGTAGTCAAGAAAATGGCCAAAGAAATGAAAGAGAATGGTGAACCAATTGATAAGATTGCTAAATATACAAGTCTTACATTTGAAGAGATTGAAAATCTTTAGATCAATTAATCACCATAACCTACGTCTGTAGCACCCCCACATTAAATTTTTCCACCTCCGCATTATTAGCCGCCTCAATTCCCATAGAAATAACGGTTCGAGTTTCCCGAGGATCAATGATCGCATCCACCCAAAGCCGGGCCGCTGCATAATAAGCTGTCGTTTGCTCGTCGTATTTATCTTTGATTTTATTAAACACTTCCGTTTCTTTTTCTGGATCGAGTACTTCTCCTTTTCGCTTCATCGCCGAAACCTGAATCTGTGTAATTACTTTAGCTGCTTGTGAACCACCCATCACCGCAATTTTTGCCGTTGGCCAAGCTACAATCAACCGAGGATCATAAGCTTTTCCGCACATAGCATAATTGCCCGCACCGTAAGAGTTACCCATCACGATGGTAAATTTTGGAACGGTAGAATTGCTCACTGCGTTGACCATTTTTGCGCCGTCCTTGATAATGCCGCCATGTTCAGATCTTTTACCAACCATAAAGCCCGTTACATCATGACAAAAAACAAGCGGTATTTTCTTTTGATTACAATTCATAATAAAACGAGCCGCCTTGTCCGCAGAATCAGAATAAATGACCCCACCAAATTGCATCTCTCCCGTTTTGGTTTTGACCACTTCTCGGCTATTCGCCACAATGCCTACGGCCCAACCGTCAATCCTTGCAGTTGCACAAATGATGGTTTGTCCATAGCCTTTTTTATATTCGGTCAACTTACTATCGTCCACAATGGCTTTGAGAATCTCACGAGTATTATAAGGTTTAGTTGGCAGTTCTGGAAAGGTAGAAAGGATATGATCGGCTGAGAGTTTAGGCTCGGATGATTCGATGCGACTAAAGCCTGCTTTTGGAAATTCACCGATTTGTCCGACGAGTGTTCGGATGGTTTCTAAACAAGTTTTATCATCTGGCATTTTATAATCTGTGACGCCAGAAATTTCTGTTTGGGTGGTTGCACCGCCGAGCGTTTCTTTATCGACATCTTCACCAATCGCTGCTTTTACTAGATAAGGACCGGCTAGAAAAATCGACCCCGTTCCTTCTACGATCAGTGCCTCATCCGACATGATCGGTAAGTAAGCACCACCTGCAACACAGCTACCCATGATGGCCGCAATCTGTGGAATACCCATGCTGCTCATCTTGGCGTTGTTGCGAAACATCCGGCCGAAGTGTTCTTTATCAGGAAAAATTTCGTCTTGCATTGGAAGAAAAACGCCAGCGCTATCTACGAGGTAGATAATAGGCAATCTATTTTCCATCGCGATTTCTTGGGCGCGTAGATTTTTTTTGCCCGTGATGGGAAACCAAGCACCCGCTTTGACGGTGGCGTCATTGGCGACAATCATACATGATCGACCATTGATATATCCGATTCCGGTGATGACGCCACCAGCAGGACATCCTCCATGTTCTTTGTACATGTCGTATCCCGCAAAAGCACCAATCTCAAGGAATTTTGATTTTTTATCAATGAGGGCATTGACGCGTTCACGAGCAGTCATCTTCCCTTTTTCATGCTGACGAGCGATCTTTTTTTCACCACCGCCGAGCATGATTTTTTCTAGTCTTCTTTGCCATCGAGAGATAGCGAGGCGCATCGCATCCTCATTTTTACTTTTTTCAAGGTCTATTTTGGCCATTCTTTGTTCTTTTTTAGAAAAGCTAAGGTACTAAAAATAGGGGAATGGTTGAGGGAATTTATTTTATATGTAATGATTTAAATGGTCATCTTTATTCTTAGTAAAGATTTTACAAAGAATAATTTAGCGAAATCCTCGCATGTTGGCAGTCGCTGTTTTTTATTTAATCTACTACCATTAATTCAATTAGCAATTGTTCTCCGATTAAAGTTTCTTTTATCAGTTTTAGGCCATTTTCTAACCAAAATTTTCTAAGCTTATTTTTGCTTATAGCTTTTGAACAGACGTTATTGTTAGCATCAAGTTCAGGAACTGATTCAAGAACAAATATTTTTCCATCCCTTTTGATTGATTTCTTTATTGAAGCAATCATTTTTTTCTTTTTTGAAAAGTGATGAAATGAATTTCTTATTAACAAGATGTCTAATTCTTGTCCTTCTAAATTAGTAGATTTCTTATTTCCTTCAACAAATGTGAAAGAATTTAAATCAAAGTATTTGATGTTCGCTGCTATCAATTTTTTTTGATAGTTTAAAAATGATTCATCAATTTCATTGACATATTGTTTAATATCCGGATTTATCAGGTGCATTAATAGGCTAAATTGGCCAAATCCAGAACCGATCTCACCTACTTTTTTGAGTTTATCTATTTCATACGCGCTTAATTCTAATTTCAAATTATCGGAAATATCAACAGGGAAAGGGTATTCAGCGTCTAGGACACCTAAAAGAACTAAATTAAGTAATTCGACATTTCTAAGGATTAAATCTAAGTCATCTTGTTTAAAATTTATTTCTATTTTTAAACTTGCTAAGTGTTTGTTGAAATTCTTTTTAAGCTCTTCAAAACTATATTCATCAATTTTACCATATTTTATCAAATTCAAAGTTAACCTTTCTCTTTCATCAGCACTTATTCCTACTGCTTTCCAATTTTCGAAAAGTATTTTGAGTCTGGACACTTCATTCAAATTGTTTTCAACAAGTTGATTCCTGTAATTCGTAAGAATATTTATCCAGTCATTCTCATCGGTGTTGTCTTGACAAATAATTTGTCCAGAAAAAATCATAAATAATATTAAAGTCATTAACCTTTTGCAATGCATATTTTTGACTTCTTTATTTGCTGCCAACTATCCGATAACTAAATAACTCCATTTCAAGAACCTCTTCAATTCCTGAAAATAATCTAAAACCGCAAACTCAATCCCACCAATATATTCCGTCCCGCCTGCGGATAAAATCCAGTCAAATTATAAGTACTGGTACCAGCATCTTCCAGTCGAGTGTAAGGATCATCGGGGCGGCCATCATAGCCCGCCGAACGATAGCGATAAGTCCAAGCATTCGTAGAAAATTTAGCATCCCAAAGATTGCGAACGAGAACAGTTAAACGAATATTTTCAAATGGTCCCACCCCTAGATCATAAGACAACCGTAAGTCGCTGAAAAAATAGGAAGGCAACTTTGTATTTTTATTGCTGGTATTATCAATAAATTGCTCACTGACATATTTATTCATCAGTCCTAAAATCAGACTTTGTTCTTTGTTTTTTGTAAGAAAGTCATAGCTTAGTTCTGCTCCGGCAATCACGTTGGGGGAGAGCGCAAGATCGGTATTTTCTAACTTATTTTCTTCTTGACCCCAAGTATCCCAATTATCAATAAACTCTGTAAAAGATTTTATTTTATTTTGACTCAATGTCAAATTTCCATTCAACTGCAAACCATGAGTAATCGCTAACGCACCTTCTAATTCTACACCGAGTCGGTAACTATCTGCTACATTACGACGGGTATATTCGCCTACATCATTGATTTGCCCGGTGACGGCCAGTTGATTTTTATAATCCATTAAATAACCATTGATACCTGCAAATCCTCGTTTTCCAGTATAGCGATATCCGATTTCCGTATTGTATAAAGTCTCGTGTGTTGGTCGATCGACTGGAGAAGATTCCGTATAATCAGAACGGTTGGGTTCACGATTGGCTACCGCAAAACTAGCGTATAGTCGTTGTCCTGATCTTGGTGTGAAAACCAGCCCTAATTTTGGATTGAAAAAATTGAGTTGATCATCTTGCGTTACATTGGTCCCATCAATATCAAAACCTAAAAATTCATAATTGACGCGTCGATATTGTAAGTCTAAATACCCATTCAGTTTTTCAGTTAGTTGATAATTGACCTTTCCGAAAATATTAAAATCCGTTTTTGTAGCATCATTGTCATAATAGCGAGGAGCATTATTGATTTTGCCAGTAGGCACCGACCAAATGGCTTCTCCGTAATGCCCACCTTTATACTGATTCCAAGCACCACCTGCCGTAAACTGTATTTTTTGATCGGTACTTAGATAATTAACCGCGTAAGTGGCACCATAAAAATGATTGTCTAACCAACGGCGACGGATCACATCTGATAAAACGGTAGGATCTTCTGTCACTAGATAATCGATCAAGTCTTCGCCTCCTTTATATTGTTCAAAAAAGCCAAGACCACGGGTATAGTGAAAATTTAAATCCGCATTCCACTGGGAATTAATTTTACGATTATAAAGTAGTTGGTAATGTGTTTGGGTATAATCATCTACTTCGTTATCGTGAGGTTCTCCAAGCAATTTTTCTGTTCCAGCTGTATTAAAATTACGAAGGGAATCGACCTCGATATACTGAGCAGGAACTCCGTTCCAAGCCTGATAGGTTACCTCGTGTCCAGAAAATACGTTGAGTCGTAAAGACTGTTTTTCTCCTAAGTAAGCACCAGAAATATAGTAGGAATGCAGCCTAGCAGTCGCTCGATCAATAAATCCATCAGATGTAATTCTAGAGAGCCTTCCGTCCACTACAAATTTATTATTGAGTAAACCCGTGCTAGCGTTGATATTATGCTTGAGCGTACCAAACGAGCCAATAGAATTATTAATTTCTACGAATGGTTCTGGATTAACGCGGGTCGTATTTAAATTGATGGTGGCACCAAAAGCACCCGCACCATTGGTTGAAGTTCCGACGCCTCTTTGAATTTGAATCTGACTGGCTGAGGTGGCAAAGTCCGGTAAGTCGACCCAGAAAACACCTTGAGATTCCGCGTCGTTGAGTGGAATTCCATTGATGCTGACGTTGGTACGACTGGGATCGCTACCACGTATTCGAATGCCGGTATATCCAATTCCTGTTCCGGCATCGGAGGTAACGACGGTCGAAGGCGTCCATCGTAAAAGATAAGGAACATCTTGACCAAGGTTGCGTTCTTGAATTTCTTCCGCCTCGAGGTTAGTATAGGTGATGGGCGTTTTTTCGTTGGCCCAGTTACCGTTTACTTCGATGACGGGCATTTCAAAATCTGTTTCCGTAAGCGTGATGGTCACCTCATTGGTCGCTTTGGTTAAATTGACCGTCTGGACAATGGTCTCATACCCTAAATAACTGGCCTGTATCTGATAGCTAGATTGATCTAATTTTTGAAAAATAAAAAAACCATCCGTACCAGTAATGGCACCTTGGTTGGTATTTAATAATTCGACGGCAGCACCAGGGATAGATGCGCCATCCTGATCTAAAATATTGCCAATCAAAGTATATTGCGCAGACAAAGAAAGTGCGCAAAGCCAACAAGAAATAAAGAGTATAATTTTGTGCATCACTAAGGGGTTTGATGTTGAAAAATGCACTTCTGGAGAAACGACAATCAGCTAGATGCTTAGAAGCATCCACCACGTATTTGGTAGGAACTATATCCCTTCCCGGCATTACCCGGGCAGGTTCGATGGGTATAATCTCAGCCTTGTAGGCACCCCAGAAAGTGAGTGCAAATATACGATATTTTGTCTGATTGATTCAGATTTGGGAAAGTCCTATTCTAATTTTTTTGTAAAAATTTTTATCTGTAGGGTCTATTTCTAGATAAGGTTGTCGATGTTGACGTAATTTATTTCGGTAGAGATAGAATAGACGATCTCTGTCAGTGGGGTTTTCCCGTTGTGGATCGTAGGTCCAGGGTAGGGTGGGTTGTAATAGAAAATAAAGATCTGTCTTTTGTTGGAATAAGGCTTTGAAAATTCGAGGATCAACTTTGCCATATTTTTCTTCACTCCAAATTAAGATCGTCCATAAATCTGTATCGCAAATCAGAAGATGTGGATTGCTACCGGCCGCATTTTTTTCAGCAGCTAGCTGACCTCTCGCGATATTCCAGAGATCGGATGCTTGGTAAGGTCGTTTCAATTGGGTAAGATAGGTGCGTGCATATTCATCCACCAATGGTGCTTTAAAATCCATGGCTAAGCGTTGAGCGATAGTGGTTTTTCCTGAAGATTCGGGACCGGTGAAGACGATTTTTTTCATGCGAAGGACAAAGTAAAAAAATATGATAACATAAATACAAAACCTTAGAGATCTCTTTTTGTTAATACGACGATTTCTAAATACCTTTATAAAAACATTAACCCGCATGCACGATATAGAACCACATTTTAAGTGGCGTGACAAATACATTGCCTCCGAGGATGAAAACTCTCCGTTCTATGGAAGAACGTATGACGAATTTTCTTTTTCTCAAAAAATATACAATTATTATATCCATCCACAGTGGGATCATTTCGGATCAGAAACCCTCTATGCTAAAATCTTATTTGCAGAATATGACGATGGTTTTGCGGTGATAGAACTCATCGGTGAGTGGAACGATTGTATTCACAATGATATCATGTGGGTCAAGCGAGAAATAGTCGACCAGCTTGCTCATCATGGCATTCATAAGTTTATGTTTATCATGGAAAACGTCCTAAATTTTCATGGGGATGAGGATGCTTATTACGAAGAATGGTACGATGATGTGGCCGAAGAAGAAGGTTGGATTTGTATGGTAAATGTTCAAGAACATGTAGCGCAGGAAATGTCTGACACGCAATTGCATTATTATCTTAACTTTGGCGATCGTTATAATAATATCAACTGGCGTACCCAAAAGCCCGAAAATCTGCGATTGCTGATGGAAGGCCTCATTCATGGCGACGTAAAACTATTAGAAAATTAACCTATAATGCATAAATCAGGCTTCGTCAATATTATTGGTCGTCCGAACGTGGGGAAATCGACCCTTATGAATATCGTAGTGGGGGAGAAGATGTCTATTATTACCAATAAGCCTCAAACCACTCGACACCGGATTATAGGGATTGTGAGTGATGAAGATTATCAGATTGTTTTTTCGGATACACCTGGAATTATTTCTGATCCAGCTTATAAAATGCAGGAAGCCATGAACCGATTTGTGGCATCCACTTTTGAAGATGCAGATGTGATGCTATTTGTAACGGATACGGAAGAAAAATACGAAGCGGATGATCCGATTATCGAAAGACTTCAAAAAGTAAAAATTCCACTTTTTTTATTGATCAATAAAACAGATCTTAGTACGCCAGACAAAATCATTTCGCTGATCCAATGGTGGAATGAAAAGGTGAAATTTAAAGAGACGATTCCTATCTCAGCGCTGAATAAGAAAAATGTAGATACGGTGCTAAAGTTGATCGTAGACAACCTCCCCGAAGGTCCTGTCTATTATCCGAAAGATCAGTTGACTGATCGCAATGAACGATTTTTTATCAGCGAGATTATCAGAGAGAAAATATTATTATTTTATCATCAGGAAATTCCCTATTCCTGCGAAGTGATTGTCAATAGTTTTAAAAATACCGTTACCAAGAATAAAGAACCACTCGTTAGAATTGCGGCCACGATTTTTGTAGCTCGAGAATCACAAAAAAATATTTTAATCGGAAAAGGCGGAACGGCGATCAAAAGACTGGGAGCCAGCGCTCGAAAAGATATGGAAGCTTGGCTGGAATCAAAAGTATTCTTAGAAATGCATGTCAAAGTAAAAAGCAACTGGCGGGATGATGACCGGATGTTGAAGCATTTTGGATATTAGGTCAATGTGCGGATTACTTGATGTACGGATTTTTTGATTGGTAGATATGCGGATTGATCATTATAACCAACCTATCAATCTTCATATCAAAAAAATCACCAATCCGCACATAAAAATAAGCGTATCTTTGCATTTAGGAAGGGCAGGTCGAATTTGCACTTTAAAGAAAAATATCATGGGAAATATTGTAGCCATAGTTGGACGACCGAACGTCGGAAAATCCACCCTTTATAATCGTCTGATCGGTGAAAGACAAGCGATTATTGACGATACGAGTGGAGTAACCAGAGATCGAAAATATGGGATCAGTGAATGGAATGGAAAGAAATTCACCGTCATTGATACAGGAGGATTCGTGCACGGGTCTGATGATGTATTCGAATCAGCGATCCGATCTCAGGTGCGTATTGCGATTGAGGAGGCGACACTGATGATTTTTATGGTCGATGTAATGACGGGTATTACGGATCTAGATGAAGAGGTAGCGCAGTTGCTCCGCAAGGCAGAAAAGCCAGTTATCCTTGTCGTCAATAAAGTAGATAATCACCGCCGTATGCTGGAAGCCAATGAGTTTTGGAGCATGGGATTTGAACATACCCATTTTCTTTCATCACTCACAGGCAGTGGTACTGGAGAAGTGTTGGACCTTGTTACGGAACTAATTCAGGATGATCCACCGATGGAATTAGATATTCCTAAATTTGCGATTCTAGGACAGCCCAACGTTGGAAAATCCTCCTTGACCAATGCCCTTTTAGGCGAGGAGCGAAACATCGTTACGGATATTGCGGGTACCACTCGAGATTCGATCCACTCGCGGTACCAAAAATTTGACAAAGACTTTCTGATTATTGATACGGCAGGGATGCGTAAAAAAGCGCGGGTCCATGAAGATTTGGAATTCTATTCTGTCATGCGTGCCATCAAAGCAATGGAGGAGGCTGACGTTTGTATCTTAATGATTGATGCTCAAACGGGGATGGAAGCACAAGATATGAGTATTTTTTCGCTCGCCCTGAAGAGAAATAAAGGGATTGTGATTTTGGTAAATAAATGGGACTTGGTAGACAAAGAAACCAATACGGCCCGTGATTATGAGCGAGCGTTGCGGAGCAGAATTGCACCTTTTAATGATATTCCTATCGTCTTTACTTCTGTGGTCAATAAACAACGTATTTTAAAATCCATTGAGGTGGCCCTTGAGGTACATGAAAACCGAAACCGTAAAATTAAAACTTCCGCACTGAATGATTTTATGTTGGAGGTGATCGATAAAAACCCACCCCCCTCTAATCGGGGGCGTTTCGCTAAAATCAAATTTATTACCCAATTGCCAACGTACTATCCAGCTTTTGCTTTTTTCTGCAATAATCCTAAATACATTAAAACAGATTATAAGAATTTTTTGGAAAATCAGTTGCGGAAAGAATTTAACTTTACAGGTACCCCAATCGGGATCTTTTTCCGGCAGAAATAGATATTCTCCAAAAACTGCCCCTTAAACGGTAATTTTAGGCACAATAACTGCCATATTACACTATGGTTAGGGTTTGTCCAACGTTTCATGATACTACGAAATTGAGAAAATTTTAGGCTAGTTAATGGAAATGTAGACATGCTTTTTTAGCCTTTTTCGTTTATGATCGCTGATTTTTTCTGGAAAGTTAGCAATTTTTGTGCAAACAAATCAAGTATAATGACAATTACTGAAACCCATATCGAAGGCCTTAAAATCATCGAACCTCGCGTATTTGGGGACGATAGAGGCTATTTTTATGAATCTTATAACGCCCAAGCTTTTAAAGCAGCGGGTATCGATAATGATTTTGTTCAAGACAATCAATCTGCTTCTGTCAAAGGCGTCCTGCGAGGACTGCACTATCAGCGCCCACCGTATGCTCAGGCAAAATTAGTTCGTGTACTTTCTGGTGAAGTATTGGACGTTGCCGTGGATATCCGGGAAGGTTCACCGACCTACGGGCAGTGGTATAGCGTTCGACTGAGTGGTGAAAACAAAAAACAATTTTTTATTCCTAGAGGATTTGCTCACGGTTTTTTGACTTTGAGTGAACAGGCAGTTTTTGCTTATAAATGTGATAATTTTTACAATAAAGAAAGTGAAGGAGGCCTACGCTATGATGATCCAAAAATTGGAATCGATTGGGAAGTAGCAATTGAAAATGTATTGTTATCTGAAAAAGATGCGATCCTACCGACGTTGGGTGAGCACTTGCAGTTTGTAGATTTTACCGTGGGGGTGGATAAATAATTTTTCTCAAATATTTAAAAACGTCAAAACGTTAAAATAAGACAATATCTTGTTCCTGAATTTTGATAACACAACGATTCAACAATAAAAAATGAAAAATATTCTCGTTACAGGTGCCAACGGGCAAGTAGGTTCAGAACTCAAAGCATTGGCTGCTCAATATCCTGGATTTAGTTTTGATTTTATAGATAAAGAAGAATTAGATATCACGGAAGAAGCAGCGGTCATGGCCTATTTTGAAAATAAGCAATTTGCTTACTGCTTGAGTTGTGCTGCGTATACCGCAGTTGATAAAGCAGAGGAGCAGAAAGATATAGCGATGCTCGTCAATACGGTTGGCGCAAAAAATCTGGCGTTGGCGACAGAAAAAACGGGTGGACGGATGCTTCATCTTTCTACAGATTATGTTTATCACAATCATCAGAATACACCTTTTGTCGAAACGGACGAAACCAACCCACAAGGAATTTACGCTGAATCTAAGCTGGCAGGAGATCGAACGGTATTAAATATCAATCCTAAAAATTTGGTTATCAGAACCTCTTGGGTCTATTCTACCTTTGGGCATAATTTTGTAAAAACGATGCTGCGTTTAGGAGCAGATCGTGATAAGCTAACAGTTATTTTTGATCAGATTGGAACGCCGACTTACGCGTACGATTTGGCGAAAGCCATGCTGGATATCGTAACAAAAATTGAAAATAAAGAGGTGGAATCGGATAGCATCGGTGGTGTTTATCATTATAGTAATGAAGGCGTTACTTCTTGGTATGATTTTGCGACCGCTATTTTTAGAATTGAAAATATCAATTGTCAAGTATCGCCGATCGAAACCAAAGACTATCCAACGGCAGCTAAGCGACCTCATTTTAGTCTATTGAATAAAGGCAAAATTAAGAAAGCCTTTGGGCTAGAAATACCGCATTGGGAAGCGAGTTTAGAAGCATGTCTAAAGGCGTTGCGCGTGAATTCGTAGTTCCGATACGCTTATTAAGGAAACCTTCCCTAAACATTAATTTGATTAGGGAAGGTTTTTATTTGTGGAAAGATCTATCGCTATTCTTCCTTGTCTTTTTTCTTTTCCTTTCCTAAAATACCTTTAATAAAATTCATAATTGCTTTCCATAAGTCCATATTCAGGGGGGGTTAAAGTTTTTTGCGGTAAATATACAAAAAGGCCGGATCGGTTACCTTCACCGAGCGTTTTTTGGTAAATCTATGGTGACATAACGATTGATTATCGGGTTAATTTTGAAAAAGCCTATAATTTTCCGATTTTACAGCCTCTTTAGCCTATCCATATTCAGGATAGGTATATTACCAAATTAAGCAAATACGACTATGAATAACACAAAAATAGCCGGAATAGGTTACTATGTTCCTGAAAAGGTGGTTACCAATAATGATTTAACCAAAGTGATGGATACCTCTGATGAGTGGATTCAGGAACGAACGGGAATCAAAGAAAGACGCTACGCCGAAAAGCATAAGGAGTCCACGTCCACGCTAGGAGCCAAGGCAGCAGCTATTGCTATTGAGCGTGCCGGTATCACCGCTGCGGATGTAGATTTTATCATTTTTGCGACGCTCAGCCCCGATTATTATTTTCCAGGTTGTGCAGTCTTACTCCAACGTCAGTTGGGGATGCAAGGCATTGGCGCATTAGATATCCGAAACCAATGTAGTGGCTTTGTCTACGGATTGAGTATCGCTGACCAATTTGTTAAGACAGGAATGTATAAAAACGTATTGCTCGTTGGTTCCGAGGTACACTCATACGGTATTGATTTTTCTACTAAAGGGCGGAACGTTACCGTTATTTTTGGAGACGGCGCAGGCGCAGCGGTCCTCCAACCGACCGAAGATGCAACCTCAGGCATTCTATCTACGCATCTTCATGCGGATGGTGACTACGCAGAAAAATTAGCATACATTAATCCAGGTTGTCATAGTGGTGTTCATCTCGGTACCGAACAATTTGGCTACCCAGATCAGGAATTCGGTGGTGCTTTTCTAACCGAAAAAATGTGGGAAGATGGAAATTATTATCCCAATATGGAAGGTCAGGCAGTTTTTAAAATGGCGGTGCAAAAATTCCCAGAGGTCATTATGGAAGCATTGCAAACCAACGGCCTCCAACCAACGGATATCGATATGTTGATCCCACATCAAGCCAATCTACGGATCAGTCAGTTTGTGCAAAAAAGACTTGGATTACGCGATGATCAGGTCTGGAATAATATTCAAAAGTATGGCAATACAACTGCCGCTTCTATTCCCATCGCACTTTGCGAAGCTTGGGAGGCAGGTAAAATTAAAGAAGGCGACCTCGTTTGTATGGCCGCTTTTGGTAGTGGTTTTACTTGGGGGTCGGCCTTGATTAAATGGTAGAAATGATTGTTGAAATGTTGAGAGCGATAGAGATTTTAGTAAGTTCAGAGACTTAACATCAATTACAGCTTCAAAAAAAATCAAATTTCCTGCAACGCAGAATTTTTGGTGGAATTGAATATTAGCTAATTTTAGAATAATTATTATTGGAATTTGCAACTGAGCCTATCTGTGTGTTTCATCAGACAGAAGTGAGGTTGTTTTGAGGCCCCCAATTATTATGATTCAGCTTTTTGAGTAGTTCCTCTCATTAAAACAAAATTAGTTCTAAGTACCAGCAGCAATTCAACGATTCAACAGCCTGCCTGCGAGCAAAGGCAGGTTCAACGATTCAAGATTTCCCTAATACTGTCCTTTAAGTAGCTAAAAAAATTGTTTTATCGCTTTTAACACCTGTCTTTTTAATTCCAAAACCCCTATCTTGAAACCAATAAAAAACAAAAACCTTGAACCTCAAAGACATACCAGTAATACGGTATTACGCTATTCTTATTTTCTTAGTGACTCTCCCTTGCATCATCGGAGCACAGTCCATCGTTATTAATGAATTCTCAGCTTCTAACATTAATGGATTAGAAGATAATTTTGGAAAATATCCTGATTGGGTGGAATTGTACAATACAACCAACGCTGCCATCAATCTCACGGGGTATTATTTGAGTGATAAAATTGACAATACGACCAAATGGCAGATTCCTGCTGGAGTCGTTCTTCCCGCTAATGATCACCAAGTTTTTATTTGTGATGGCCGTGATGAAATGACCTTCTCAGGAATTCATACCAATTTTAAGTTGACTCAGATGAAGCAAGAATATATCGTGTTAAGCGATCCTTCCGGTACGCCTGTAGATTTTATCCAGATGGTAAACCCCACGCAGCAAGATCATGCGCGCGGACGAATCATGGACGGATCACCTTTCTGGGGCGTAACCACACAACCTTCTCCAAATCAATCCAACCAAAATGTTAAAACAGCATATACGGACGCTCCTATTTTTTCTGAAGCGGCAGGATTCTATAACGGTTCGCTTACCCTGACTTTATTGGCGCTGCCGGATGCTCAAATTCGATATACCCTGGATGGGGACGAACCAAATAATTTTAATAGCTTGATTTATAGCGGGCCTATTACCATCAATAGTACGACGGTGGTAAAGGCAAAAGCTTTTCCTACGGTAGATACGCACGCACCAAGTTTTACGATAGTCAACACCTATTTTATTAATGAAACCCATTCTTTACCAGTGATTTCGGTTTCTTCTGATCGAGTAGAAGCATTATTGGGTGGTGACGGTTTTGATAGAAACTATATCACTCATACGGAATATTTTGAAGATGGAAATCGCGTTTTTGATATGCTCGGACATTTTCGTTCTCATGGCAATGATTCTTGGAATCTTGATCAAAAAGGCATCCGGTTTTACGTCGAAGATGATTATGGGTATGCGCATAAAATTGATCATCAATTATTCCCTTCTTCTGATCGGACCGATTTCGATGTTTTTATTTTAAAAGCCAGCGCTTCTGATAATTTTCCTAGAGCCGCTATACAATGGGATCGGCGTTCCTGTCATCTACGAGACGCTTATGTCCAAGAACTTTCAGACCGAAACGATCTCAACGTGGACGAGCGGCGTTATCGTCGTTCTGTGTTGTATGTCAACGGACAATACTGGGGTGTTTATGAAATCCGAGAAAGGATTGATTCGGACTACACAAAATATTATTACGATCAAGGGGAGCAGTGGGTGGACATGCTGGAGTATTGGGGTGGACTAGATGCGCGATACGGTGAGGAGGAGGACTGGGAATCGTTGTATAATTTTATGATTCAAAATGATTTATCAATTTCAAATAACTACGATTATGTAACCGAAAGACTAGACGTTAGTAGTTTGATTGACTACGTAATTCTAAACACGTTTGTAGTCAATACCGACTGGCTCAACTGGAATACCAAATGGTGGCGTGGCCGAAAAGGAGAAGGGACTGGCTGGCGTTATTGCCTTTGGGATATGGATAATATTTTTGGTTTAGGACAGAATTATAGTGGTCTTCCAGATGTTACATGGCAAAGCGACCCTTGTGATGTGGAAGGTGTTTTTGGAAATGTGAATGATCCAGATATTGGTCATATTGAAATGTTAGTCGCCTTATTTGAAAATGAAACATTTTTTCAACAATATGCCAGTCGCTACGCAGATTTGGCAGCGACAACTTTTAGCTGCGAAAATATGCTGGGACTACTCGATGAAATGATTGCCGAAATTGAACCCGAAATGCCTCGACAGGTAGCACGCTGGAATGGAAGTTTGGATGACTGGTATGAAAACCTTGATTCCCTTCGTATCCAAATTCAAAACAAATGTGTGGCAGTGGTGGATCAGGTAGTTGATTGTTATGAAGAAGAAGGACTCACCGGACCCTTCGATATCCTAGTGGATGTTTTTCCGCCCGCAGGTGGACGTGTACGGATGAACAGTGTCATCGGAACTGCTTATCCTTGGACGGCGGCTTATTTTGGAGGAATTGATTTAAACCTGATCGCATTGCCAGAAAATAATTTTGCGTTTTCTCATTGGGAGGTATCCAACAATACTTTTGGTCCTGACGAGACGCAAATCGCGATTAGCATGAGTCTTGCAACGGGAGATACGATTGTCGCTAACTTTCTGGATGTCAATTGTGGAATTATGCCAATCATTGATGGCCCCATGGAACTCTGTGAAGGTAGTAATGCTAATCTAATGGTTACCACGGACTTCGCCTCCTATTTATGGTCAGATGGAAGCTCGGAAAGTGAACTTACGGTAGCTGGTCCCGGCACCTATGGTTTGACGGTGACAGATGAAGCAGGCTGCTTTGGGGTAACCAGTTTTGTTGTAGAAGGTTTTCCAGCCGTAGATTTACAGATAATAGGTATGTTAAGTCTTTGCGATGGGACTGCTACAAGTTTGGCGGCTACACCCGGGTTTGATCAATACAATTGGTCTAATGGAGGTAATACAGAAACAATAGTAGTAGCTACACCAGGCATCTATCAGGTGAGTGTGGTGGACGATAATAATTGTGAGGTGACGACGAGTGTTATTGTAGAAGTGGAAGCAGCAATCATTCCGAACATTATGGGACCTACCGCTATTTGCACAGGCGGAACGGCAAACCTCAGTTTATCTGAACTCTATACAGGATACGAATGGAGTGATAATTCCATAATGCCAGAATTATCCGTCACTGCTCCTGGCATATATTCTGTTACCGTAACCAACGACAGTGGATGCACTGGGGCGACTAATTTTACCGTAAGCCCTGGATCAATTTTAACGTTGACAGAAACGGGACGGACGGCGGTTTGTTCAGAAGGGCAACCTGCCACTTTGGGCTTAGTGAATACTTATGATACTTATCAATGGTCAACAGGTAGTAACCAAAATACGATTGATGTCAATGCGCCAGGCGTGTATACAGTCACCGTTACAAACGCGGAAGCGTGTACCGGAGTGACTGAATTTGTCATAACCGATCTAGAGATCCCTACTACCAATGAAACGATTCATCTTTGTTATGGAGAGACGTATAATGGAGTGGTGTATACTGAGCATACTCAATTAAATCTTCCCTTGAACAGCTACTTAGGATGTGATAGTTTGCATATCATTAATTTACTAGTGGCTCCTGAAATTACTATTTCGTTCGATACCAATGGCGCTTGTTCTGGACAAGGGTATATTGGAACAGAAGTGTCGGGTGGAACAGGAACGTTGACCTATCTATGGAATACAGGAGCGACCACCGCTGACTTACCAGGCGTAACTTCTGGAACATACTCGGTGACCATTACGGATGCGGCGGGGTGTAGTCATATGGCTTCCGTTAATATCGATGCTGGAACGCCGATTGAATTTAATATTGAAACAGATGATGTTAGTTGTGAAAATGCAGAAGATGGAATGATTTTACTAGAAATAACTGCTGGAACATCACCTTATATCGTTAATTGGTCTAATGGTGCCACAGGCATTTTACAAGAGAATTTACCAGTAGGGGATTATGTTTTTGAAATAGTAGATGCAAATGATTGCAATCTGATAGGATCTGTTACTATCGGTAGTTCAGGTGAGATTATTACCAATGTTGTGACTACTGGGACACAGACTAATACGGGGTCGGCGATCGCAAATGTTTCTGGTGGGCAAGGTCCTTATACTTATCAATGGAGTACGGGTGAATCTGGTATTTTTATTGAAAATCTAACACGTGGTGATTATACCGTTACGATTACGGATGCGAATGGATGTATGGGCATCACAGATTTTTATATAGATTATCCCACGGCTACGGAGTTACCCACCTACCTTTCGTTGTTTCGAATTTTTCCTAATCCATCTAATGGTATTTTTAAGGTTGAGTTATTATTTGAAAACGCTTTATCGGTCGATTTAAAAATTATTGACTTGACGGGAAAGACCATATTTTTTACTACCCAAATGGGCAGTGAAATTTCAGCAGATGTGGATATTTCAACAGCGACCGCGGGGACTTATTTTTTAATGGTAGAAACGGGGAAAGGTACAGCTGTGAAACCGTTGGTTTTGACAGGACTATAAAAGCATAAAAATGAATTCAGAAAATATTGTTCAAGCACAAGTCAATGCTTATAACGACAGGAATCTGTCAAAATTTTTAGACTGTCATGCCGAGGATATTGAACTATACCGTTATTCAGAAGAGCAACCCTATTCCATAGGTAAAGAAGGACTAAAAAACATATACCAAGATGTTTTTGAAAATTCACCAAACTTACATGCCGAAATACTCAACAGAATGGTCATGGGTAATATGGTAATAGACCACGAAAAAGTTACGGGAAGAAAAGGTGTTGAGTCGTCCATTATTATCGCTATTTATGAAATAGAAAATGGATTGATTGCAAAAGCTCGTTTCATAAGAGAAAATAACTAGTGCGAATCAGTAATGAACAAAAAGTGTCCTTAACTCGTTTAACCATTCAACATTCACTTAATCAAGATTCGAAATTCGATATGCTCATCCCTTTTCTTTTTCTTTTTTAAGTATTTTTGCCATTCACTATTCTATCCAAGAAAAAATATGTCTAATTCTATTCATCAATTTCAGGTTGAAGATACCACCGGTGCTATCGTCGATCTAAAAAAATATGCTGGTAAGGTATTACTTGTTGTTAATACCGCTTCTAAATGCGGATTCACACCACAATTAAAAGATATGGAAGCGCTGTATGCTACCTATAAGGAACAAGGATTAGAAGTGCTTGCCTTTCCTAGTAACGATTTTGCCGGACAGGAGCCACTCGATGGAGAAGCCATTGCTCAGTTTTGTGTGATGAAATACGAAGCTTCTTATCCTATTTTTAATAAAATAAAAGTGAAAGGTAAAGACGCTCACCCGTTGTATGAATTTCTTTCTAATAAATCTAAAAATGGAAACGTTTCCTCTAAGCCTAAATGGAATTTTCACAAATACCTCGTCGATAAAGAGGGCAAGGTCATAGATTATTTTCTCAGTATTACCAACCCTAATAGTGGAAAAATAAAAAAAGCCATCGAAAAATTGCTCTAAAAAACGCTTGGTATTTTCTATCTAAGTTAAATGGAATTTTTCTTGAATAATTGAGGTAATATATTTTGAGTCTTCAACCGTTCAACCATGAGTCTACGCTAAAAAATCTATTCAACGATTCAACAAAAATAAAATGAAAGTAAATATACTTGCGATCGGTGTTCACCCTGATGATGTAGAATTAAGTTGTAGCGGAACTTTGTTGCGACATATTGATCTGGGATATTCTGTTGGATTATTGGATTTAACCCGTGGAGAAATGGGTACTCGCGGTACTGCAAAGACGCGTAAAAAGGAAGGACTAGACGCTGCTAAAATCATGGGTGCGGAATTCCGCGAAACCTTGAATCTGGGAGATGGTTTTTTCGAACTTAATAAAAAGAATAAGAAAAAGATCATCAAGGTTAT
This sequence comes from uncultured Saprospiraceae bacterium, assembly GCA_937928405.1. GTDB lineage: Bacteria > Bacteroidota > Bacteroidia > Chitinophagales > Saprospiraceae > JALZUU01. The sequence goes on along the minus strand of CALFWZ010000066.1, from coordinate 148,201 downwards.
TCGTAGTTGTCAACCGGAAATCATTTTGGCTAATACCCTCAGCGATCGACACCCCGATCATGGTCGTGCCGCTCAGTTGATAACCGATGCTAGTTTTTTGGCGGGACTGCGAAAAGTGGAAACGAAAAAAGATGGAAAAAAGCAAAAAGCTTGGCGTCCCAAAGTGGTCTATCATTATATTCAGGACCACACGTTACATCCTGACCTGGTCGTTGATATTACTCCGTATATGGATAAAAAATTGGCGTGTATACTTGCCTATAAAACCCAGTTTTTTGATCCCAAAGCAAAAGTAAAAGGACCACAAACACCGATTTCAGGAGAAGATTTTTTTGAATCTATTAAGGCCAAAAATCGGGTGCATGGACGGTATATCAATGCCAAGTTTGGAGAAGGATTTAACATTGTTCGTCCTATTGGTGTAAGTGATTTACTTAATTTATCGTGATTTTATCCGTTCGTAGATGATTTGGATGTTAAAAAAATCCGTAATAATTCCGTAATTATGTGCTCTTTTTAACAATGGGTAACCAAAAAATTAATACTTTGTCATAGCATTTTAATTAAATACATGGAGGAGTATCACAGGGGATATCGTAGTAACTTTCGAGATTAATGTTCAATAAAAATTTTTACTTTTTTTTAGCCTTCTTATTTTTGCCAATTTTCGGATTGGCCCAAAACTGTAACGTTCAACTGGACGGGATCGTCACCGACCACGATTCAGATGAACCACTCGAATTGGTCAATATATATATAACGGAAACTCAGCAAGGAATATTAACAGACCATCATGGCGTTTTTAGTATTCCTAATCTTTGTCCGGGCGAATATCACTTGACCATTAGCCATGTTGGTTGTGAAGCGGCTTATCTATTTTTAGAATTGACCGCTGATACGATGATTAATATCACTATGGAACATTCTGACCATGTACTTGAAGATGTAATTGTGGAAGGAAGTTCACAATCAGGTACGACCCAAAGTACACAAGCGATCTCGGAACAAGCCATTACTGATAATGCTACTAAAAGTTTAGCTACGTTGTTGGAGTCTATGGCCGGTGTCAGTACACTGAAAAATGGTAGTGGAATTTCTAAACCAGTCATTCATGGACTTTTTGGTAATCGGATTACGATCTTGAATAATGGCGTGCCACAAAGTGGACAACAATGGGGGAATGATCATAGTCCAGAGATTGATGCGTTAGTAGCTAATAAAATCCGTGTAGTCAAAGGAGTGGCAGCATTGGAATATGCCGGAGCTAATCTAGGAGGAATTGTTATGGTCGAACCAGCACCCATTGGTCGAGAGCCACATCTACATGGAAAAGGAACTTATTTTTTTGAAACGAATGGACAAGGTCACGGTGCTAATCTACAGTTAAAACAATATACCGCTCGGCTGGCTTGGAAAATCAACGGAACCTTTAAGAAGAGAGGAGATCAAAAAACACCGAACTATTTTTTAAATAATACCGGAAGTCAGGAAATGAATCTGGCGTTACAGTTAGAAAAAAACTTTTCCTCAAAATTTTTCACGACGCTTTATTTTAGTTCATTCAATACCCAGTTGGGCATTTTAAGAGGATCACATGTCAATGGTCCCAATGATCTAAGAGCGGCCTTCGAACGGAAGACTCCTTTTTTTACGGAAGAGACGTTTAGCTACGGGTTAGAGTCGCCAAAGCAAAAAGTAAATCACCAGTTTTTAAAATTAACAGGTAAATATTTTTTTACGGATAATCAATGGCTAGAGACGATGGTCGCTGGTCAGTTAAACGAGCGAAAAGAATTTGATATCCGACGTGGTGGCAGGAGTGATATTCCCGCTCTAAATTTACAACAATATAATTTGCTAGTTAGTGGAAAATACCATCATCGCCTTTCCGCTACATTGGATTTTATTACGGGATTACAATATAATTTCACTGATAATACCAATGACCCAGATACGGGTGTTCTACCGCTTATCCCGGATTATTTGTCCCATGAAATTGGGAGTTTTGCTCGGCTAACCAAGCAAGTTGAGAAAAACCGATGGGAGCTAGGCATCCGTTACGATTATCTCCAACAACGGGTGGCTACCATTACGCGAACTGCAAATCCGACTATTGAACGATTTAATAATAATTTTCATAATCTTAGTGCCATCGCTGGCTGGACCTATCTCTTTCGACCCAACCTGCGTTTGACGGGTAATCTTGGCTTAGCGACCCGTAATCCTGCTATTAATGAATTGTATAGTAATGGTCTACATCAGGGGGTCAGCGGGATTGAAGAAGGGGACGTCAATTTAAAAAAGGAACAATCCCTTAAATCTACGTTGTCATTTAGTGGGAATGAACACGATCATTTCTCTTTTGAAATTTTAGGATATTACCAGCGAATCAAAGATTATATTTATTTAGACCCACAAGATTCTCTTCGAGTGACCCTTCGTGGTACCTTTCCTGTATTTAGTTATAAACAAACTGATGCGAGTATTTATGGTATAGACCTTTCGGGGAAATGGCAGATACTTCCGGCTTTTCAGGCCAATTTATCTTATAGTTTTATTCGAGGAAAAGATTTAACCAATAACCTACCGCTTGTCAATATTCCTGCGAATACCATTAATTTTTCTTTAGCGTATGAAGTTCCCAAACAAGTGAAACTAAATAAAATTATTTTTGAAAATATCGTATTTGAAATTGACCATAAATATGTGTTTAAACAAAATAATTTAGAACTAGACCAAGACCTTGTCCCCACTCCGGATGCTTATTACTTATTAGGGGCAAGTGCAGCGTCCGATATTCAATTGGCCAAACTCCGCCTTCGTTTTTTTACCAAAATAGAAAACGCACTCAACGTTACCTATCGAGATTACCTAAATCGACAACGATATTTTGCAGATGATCTAGGAGTGAATTTTAAGGCGGGGATGACGGTAAAGTTTTAAGTTCGTCGAATCATTCGTTTCCAAAACCCATCAAAAATGGAAGGGGCGGTTTAGGAAACGCAAAGAGTAGATTCTTCGCTAAGAAAAAAGCCCGATTTAATCATCAGATTAAATCGGGCTTTTTTCTATCTAAGCAGACATTTTCTTTCTTTCTGGAGGCATCGTCCGAAAGACCTTATCCCAAAAAGTATTCGATACACCGAAAGCCAAATTCGGATACTTGTGGTGGTGTAAAGCGTGGTGGTGCCATAAATGTTTTAAGCGTTTAGGTGCCTTACGCGTATGTACGCCGTAGTGTACGGAAGCATACATCAGGTAACCAATCTCGAAGCCAGGCAAGAAGAACCAGGCAGCATCGCCCATTGCCAAGTAAAACATTCCGAAGAAAGCCAATAGAATAACGATGGCAGGAATCGGAGGCATATATAAACGCTTGGCGTCTCTTGGTGCGTTGTGGTGGTATCCGTGGATGGCGTAATGGATCGTTTGCATGATGGGGGCATCGTGCACATAATGAAAGATCCATCGATGTAAGGCATATTCTGCAAAAGTCCAGAAAAACATTCCTGCTAAGAAGAATAGTCCGATGATCAATGGATTAGAGGAGTATCCCGTTTGTACGCCCCAGTAAATACAAGCAGAGGCGATGATAAGGTGAAAAGGGATCATCATTCGAGGAGAAGTTGCCGTTAACTTTTCCAGAATTGGATTTTCGTACATTCTGCCGGTTGTAGTGGCGGGGTTTTTTTCTGACATCACACTTAAATTTTTATTTGTCCACTTAATTAAGTCATACCTTAACGTGAAAAAAGGCAAAATAATCATAAAATGATGGTTTATGAACCATCTATTGTCAAATTTTTCAATTTTAGGGTAAAAAAATGAATTTCTGAAGAAATCTACGATAACAGCTGATAACCTATTAAGGCACTAAAGTAAGCAACCAAGAGCATGGCGCCAAATTGAATTAAAGGCCATTTCCAACTTCCGGTCTCTCTACGGACAATCGCTACCGTACTCATACATTGTAAGGCAAAAGCGTAAAAAAGTAAGAGAGACAAACAGGTTGCGATATCAAAACGCGGCAAATTGGTTCCTGGTTTAATTTCGCTCTGTAAACGATTAATCACACTTCCTTCTTCTTCCGAACCAATGCTATAAATAGTGGCTAAGGTTCCGACAAAGATTTCTCTTGCGGCAAAGGAAGAGAGTAGCGCAATCCCTATTTTCCAATCATAACCGAGCGGAGCAATGATTGGTTCAATTGTTTTGCCAATATAACCAGCATAGGAGTATTCTAACGCCACGGAAGCGGAGTCGACCTCCGTTTGTTGCGCTACTTTTTGGTCGATAAAATGTTGATCATGTGGACTAAAAGCTGACAAAAACCATAGAATAAGTGAAAATAAAAGAATGATTTTGCCTGCTTCCACAACAAAGGCTTTGGTTTTTAAAAACATATCGCTAAACACGCGTCGCCAGTGTGGACTTCGGTAAAGCGGCATTTCCATAATCCAAATCGGATCGGAAGCGGGTTTTTTCCAACGCGAAATTAACCAAGCTGCTGCCAGGGTAGTAATGGTTCCCAGTAGATACATACCAAATAAAGCGAGCCCTTTGTAACTAAAAATGCCCCATAGATACCCATCGGGGAAGATGAGCGCAATTAAAATGGTATAAACAGGGAGTCGTGCACTACAGGTCATAAAAGGAATCGCCATAATCAAAGCCAGTCGTTCCCGTTCTCGTTCTACGGTTCGTACGGACATGATCGCTGGAATCGCACAGGCCAGCCCTGAAACGATAGGTACGACACTGGAACCGCTGAGGCCAACCCTTTTCAATAGATTATCTGAAAGAAAAGAAATTCGAGACATATACCCAGTACTTTCTAGCAACCCAAAGAAAAAGAAGAGTATGGCTATTTGAGGAATAAAAATAAGGATACCACCGAGTCCGGGAATCAATCCGTTTCCGAGCAGGTCGCCTAGCCACGCTGGGTTAATACTGCTGACCTTACTACTCATCCAGGCGAACATTCCGTCGATGAGATCCATTGGATAGGCGGCCAAGGAAAAAATGGATTGAAAGATGATAAATAGAATGCCCAAAAAAATTAAGGTTCCGAAAATTGGATGGAGTAGTACTTTATCTAGTCGATCACTGCGCTCCTGCTGTTCTATCTGTGTGGGAATATCCATTGTATCGGTTAGCAACTGACCGATGACCAAATATCTTTTTTCTAGATCTCGAATAGCTAGATCGGGCTTCGTATCAGCCGGTTCACCGACCCAGGCGCGGACTAGTGGTTCGTAGGCGTTGCCATAGTTGCCATTACTAAAATCGTCGTAATGACTACGAGCGAAGGCGGTGGGAATAGCAAACTCATTTTTATGAATGATATGCTTGATTTCTTCAAGTCCGTCGCCGTTTCGGGAATTACAAAGAAGAACTGGACAGTTGAGCCGACTAGCAAGTAGCTGGGTGTCAATGGTAATATTATTGGCGGCGAGTTCGTCCTTAAAGTTAATCACCAAAATCATAGGAACTTGCAGGTCGGCCACTTGTGTAAAGAGCAATAACTCTTCTTCCAATTTGGTTCCACTGACTACAAAAATAATGGGTTGATTGGTTGCTTTACCTTTTAGGATGGCACGGGCAGAAATCTGTTCGTCAATGGTCGCAGCCCATAGCGACTTAAGGCCAGGTAAATCAATGATGGAATAGTCTCGGTAGCGTCCCGTCTTTTTTTCTACCGTTACTCCTTCGTAGTTTCCTGTATGTTGCTTAAGTCCAGTTAATAGATTGAAGAGGCTAGATTTTCCTACGTTGGGATTACCAGCCAATAAAATTGTTTTACTCATTCATTGGTTCTACCTGAATCGAGGCTAAATCAGCTCGACGGATGGCTAGTTTTCTTCCATTACAAGTGATCAGGGATAAATCCTGTGAAGGGAAGCATTGTAAAAGTCTAATTTGCTTACCAGGATGAATGCCATGCGTAAGCAATAATTGGCGGGCTTCCGCATCGCTTGGAAGTAGTTGAACTTTAGCGAGTGCACCCTTTGGAAGCAGATTTAATGAAATCATATAGTATGCCTATTTAGACTTAATAAAGATAATGCGAAAATAGGCTTTTCTTCCTAAACTACGGTTGTTTTTACGAGGTTTATTTTGAAAAAGAGAAGGGTTTTAAATGAATATTTTTGAAGGTGCTTTTGAGAAATATTTAGGATCTAGTTTCCCAATCCTTAATGTATTTTTCTACTTGTTGAATGGTGAGGTTTAGATTTTTTGCGATGAATTTGATAGAACAGCCACCCTTATAAAGATTCCAAACGGATTTGGCAATTCCTTTCTCCATTCCCTTCTCTATTCCTCTTAGGTATAATCCGTCTTTTTCGACATCATAATTAAAATCAATAGGCATATCATCTATTTTTTGTGAAACAATCTTTTGTAAATTACGAATTCTAGCCAAGATTAACAACTGATTTATGTACTTTGACATTAAGTCTTTTGAGTCAGTTAGCTTTTGTAACTTTTCTACAATATCGTTTAGTATTTTTTCGACTTGATCTTTTTTTAAATTACCTAATAGCGCCATAATCACCATTTCTGGAATTTGGGTACTAATCAATTGATTGGGATCAATTGCGGTAATATTAATAATATCAAAACCAGAGAAAACGTGACCTGGGGCCAGTTTATTTTTCATGGTGGATTTTCGTTTACCGAGGTAAATGACAATGTGACGAATAGGAAACTTATGCTTTCGATAAATCAAAGCGTGATACTCCTGAATTCGGGCAAGCATTTCTTTATCATTTTTAGTTTGAAATTCTAAATGTAAAATACTTACCTTACCATTTTTATCAAAGATTTTATACAGAAAATCTACTTCTCTTTCGCGAGTTCTAGACATCTTAAATTCCAATGCTTCGTATCGAGTGATATCAATTTTTAATTGAAATTGAATTAATGGGATAAAAATAGTTCGTGCATTTTCTCGAAAAATTCGATCATATATATTTCCCGAATCTTCGTCTTTTTTATCTTTATTTTTGCGCTTTTCGGTCATAGTAGCTTAAGTGATTTTGAGTAAATAATATCTTTGAAAATATCTTTGAAACAATGCAAAGGCAATTCCCTATCAACCATATAGTTGAACGACGAAATTCAGGAAACAAGTTTTGATTACTCAATTTGTTCGGAGGAGTTATCGTAATTATAATTACGACCCGAACTTATTTAGATCAGTCTAATACTAGAACTCAAAGATAAGAAAAAAAATAAAAAAAACAAAATGTTTTAAAATTTAAGTAAGCTATTCTAATGCTCGTTTTCAAAAAAGAACTAAAAATATAAGTCATCACTACTTAATAATTACTTTCCATTTAGAACTAGTTTTTGAATTTTCCAATTCTAAAATAAAAAGACCAGAACCTAGCTCAGGTAGGGATACATTAATTTTAGATTGCTCCAATTGAGGAATGACGGTTTGTTCCCAGTGGAGTATTTTATTTAAATCAAAAAGTCGGATCGTATGAGGGTCATGAGGAAAAGTATCTGGAGCATGGATGAATAGTTGATCAGAAGCAGGATTGGGATAAACAGTATATTCATCTGCTTTAAGAATGGGAGGAATATCAGTATTCAGATAATTCAGTTCTTGGTCTAGCCATTCAATCCGCTGACAAATCCAATCATTTAAGTAGTTCAATTCTTCCTCGTATGTATCGCCAGCGTACCAATCAAGGACATGTGGTTGACCTAAGATCGGCCATTTGGTAAAGTTGCGATTAGCGGCCGGAGCAACGATAGATTCTAATTCATCAATTTGATTGGTAAAATTAGCACAATCAATCAGGCTATTTCGCCAGTAAGCCCAGCGGTCTTTTACCACATTGATAAAATAAGGATCATCGAGTAACACGGACCACCAAAAAGGTATCTGATGGGGAAAATCCCACCAACCATTATCATATTCCCAACCACTATAAACGAATTCGTAGCCCCAATAATTTCCAAGCCCAAAATTATAGTCCCAAACAGGTCCTAATTTTAAACGACCATCTACAGCATCGGCTTCTTTGTAGAGATAGGTGCTCAGCCGGTAAGCATCGGGGTTTTTGGTAAATTCGTTGATGATAAAATAATCAGCAAAATTTTCTACATCGATTAAATCATAGACTTGTGGATCGCCAGCTTCTTCTAATAAAAATATTTTATTTTCAAAATTATCAACGAAATCTTTAAGGTAAGATTTTTGTGCTTCGGTGATTTGATCGACTTTGGGATAAAGATAGTGATAGTTCCATTTTCGTTCCTCATTGCCCACCAGATAAGTAGCACTTTGCCACCCTAGGGTTTGGTTCCACCAAGAGTCTATTTTAAATAAGAATCCACCCTCCGAAGGATCCATATCCGGATCATCAAATTTTGTCAGGTCTACTCGGTTTTTATCTCTTTTTATTTTTTCCATAAAAACATAAACGCCCAAATAGTTGTCGTTGATCACTAATTCACAAAATTGTACTTGAGAAGCATAGTGTCCCATCGCTCTAGCTAAATCGTAAGTCAGTATATTTCTTATCAATGTTTTATCAATAAAAGGACCGTACAAAACCCAGTCATTTTCTTTAGGAAAACCCAAAAGCGATACATTGTTATTATCGCCATTTGCTAGTTGAGTTTCAAACAGATAAGATACTTTGTCAAGCGAAACGGTACCATTGCCTCTGATTTCTATGCCGATTCTTCCATCATAAACGTTGTACGGATCGGTCAGTAAATTTATGTTTTCTGGTGTATGAATGATGCCAAGATGTGCTTCTGTTTTAGGTTCATTTGGGATTTCCATTCCATAGGTGTCAACTATGAAAAGCGGAAGCGTGCTACCTTCCGCTAGTTCAATCTGGGCGGATAGTATCATCGGACCTAAAAAGAAAAGCAGAGCAATAAATTTCATGTTTTTAAACATACTCTAAAATACTATTTAGTTGGTAGATTAACAAGGCAATTACTGCCATAAGAGCCTGTTTGAAAATTGGCTAATATGTATCTTTCGAAACCATTTATGCTCAACCCGATAGAAGCGCACTATTCATTTTTCAATACCTCTACTGGATTTCCTGTGGCGGCTCGTATCGATTGAAAACCGACCGTAATAACCATCATGATAAACAGAATACCGATGGCTAAAAGAATCGTAGACCAACTAAGCGTCGTAGCATATGCAAAACCTTCTAACCACTGATTTAAAAAATAATAAGCCACCGGAATACCTAAGATGATCGCCAGTAAAATCAGCTGGACAAACTCCTTAGATAATAATTGAATAATATTTCCGATACTAGCTCCGAGTACTTTTCTTATTCCAATTTCTTTAGATTTTTGTTCGGCTAGAAATGCAATCAATCCTAATAATCCTAGACAGGAAAGTAGTACAGCGATAATAGCAAACCAGCCAGCGAGCATGCCTGTATTTTTTTCATTGGCGTAAAGTTGTGCATATTGCTCATCTAAAAATTTATATTCGAATGGAAAAGCGGGCGCAAATTTTTTGTGAATTTTTTCTAATCCGGCAAGGACCGCAGCATCTTCTCCGGGGACGGTCTCTACATACACAAAATTGGTTTCGTCCGGGTGATTGACGAGAATGAGTGGAGTGATCTCGTGATGTACGGAACGGAAATTAAAATTTTCTACGACTCCGACAACGGTTCCAGATTTCCCCCAAACTTGCAAGTGTGTTCCAATTGGATTTTCCAAACCAAAGGCCTGAACCATGGCTTCGTTGACCATATAAGTAGTGGTATCTCGATCTCCAAAGTCGACAAAATCTTGTCCTGCGACGAGACGAGGCTTGAATACTTCTCTGAAATTATGATCGGTCGCTACCACACTAAATGTACTGGCTTCCGATTTTTCTTCTTGATGGTTGATTTTTAAACCAACGAGCTTATTATTCACTTCGATGGGAGAGGTATGTAAACGGGAAAAGCTTCTGACACCGGGGATCTTTTGAATTTCTTGTACAAAGGCATCCTGGTTTTGGTACATCTGCTGGTACATTTGAAAGGATAGAATATGCGAACGATTGATACCGATATTTTTATTTTGAACATAGTCGATTTGTTTTTGTACTGTTAGGGCTCCTAACACCAGTATAATGGAAGCCGTAAATTGTAATACAACCAATGCTTTTCTGAGGTTTCCTCCTTTGATCGCTGACTTATTTTTTAATACTTTTTGGATCCCTATACCGGAAAGAAAAAAGGCAGGATAGGCACCCGATAGAATTCCAGTTAGCAAGATTATTCCTAGTATGATTGTCCAAAAAACGGGATGGTCGTAAGCAAAAGATAATTCGCGTCCGGTCTCCTGCGTGAAGTAACCGAACGAAAATTCAGTGAGCATGACGGCTAAGATAGTAGCAAAAATAACGGTCAAAAAAGCTTCCGCTAAATATTGAATAATTAAATTTTTTCTGGTTGCTCCGATCACTTTTCGTACGCCGACTTCTTTGGCTTGTCGGGCCGCACGGGCAGTGGTAAGATTGACAAAATTAATACAAGCAATACTCAATAGTAAAAAGGCGGCAAATAGAATCATTTTAATATAATCAATTCTACCGCCTGCTACTTTTCCATTTTCAAAACGACCATAGAGATAATGATCTGCATAGGGCTGCAATTGTAGGGTTGTTCTATCTTCTTCTGTCTCTCTGTTTGAAAGTGGAAGAATGTTCGCTATTTTTTTCTGAAAAGCTTCTTTGTCGACTCCATCTCTTAGTAGAACAAATACCCGTTCATTATATGAAAACCAATGCTTCTGATTTGGATTATTTAAATAATGATCGGCAATGTCAAAAACAAAATTAAACTGTTCACTGGAATTCGCAGGTGGATTTTTAAAAATGGCTACGACCTCATAAGTCCGGTTTTGCCATATGTTGAGTGTATTTCCAACCATCGCATAATAATCCTGATGACCGTATACTTTTTCTGCTAACGTAGCTGAAATAGCGATTCGGTACCGCTCTTTGTAAATAGGACGATAGTCACCGGCAAGTAACGGATAGCTAAAAATTTCGAAAAAACTAGAATCCGTATAAATTCCTTTTTCGAGACTCCGTTCTTCTCCCAATTCAAAAGCAAATTTTGTGGGTTTGATGGCAGTAGCTCCCGCAACTTCGGGATAGTTTTCTGAGAGGGTGCCTACGAGTAAATAGGGATTCTGTTCGACAGTATTTATTTTTCCATCGAATTTATAAGTTGATAAAGCTTGATACAACCGATCTCCGTTTTCGTGAAAACGATCCATCTCGACTTCACTCCAAGTCCAACTTAATAATAATAAAGCAGCACCAATACCAACCGTAAGCCCCAAAATATTAATGGCAGCATATAAACGGTGTTGGCGTATTTTTCGAAAAGCGATTTTAAAGTAATTAGAAATCATAATTTATGCTTTTTAGGTTTGTTTCATTTTTTATTAAATCGTGATTAAAACACATTAATAATTTTTTATAAAAAATTATTAATTAGACTTCTTCAATAACATTTACTCCTTCAACCTCGCTACCGGATTCCTTCGTGCAGCCCGACCACTTTGCCATCCTACTACTAGAATCGTAATCAATAACGCCAGCAAACCAGCTACTAAGAAAATCCACCAAGGAATCGTTGTTCGATAGGTGAAATTATCTAGCCAGCGATTCATGGCCCACCAAGCGAATGGACTGGTAATCAACCCTGCGATGAAAACCAATTTTAGAAAATCGATAGATAATAAACCAATGATTTGTCCGATCGAAGCACCAAGGATTTTTCGAATACTGATTTCTTTTCCACGTCGTTCTGTTGAAAAAGTAGCGAGTCCTAAAAGACCTAAACAACAAATAAAAATGGCCAGAAAGGCACCGTAGGTAATCAATTGACGTAGCTGATGATCGGCTTGATATCCTTTTTGAATTTGCTCATCTAAAAAATGATATTGAAAAGGTTCGTTGGGTAGAATGGTTTTCCAGTCTGTTTCTAGAGAAGCCAATAAGTCGGGCATATTTCTGGTGTCAACCGCAGTAACTAAATAAAAATATGGCCAGTTTGGTGACCAATCAAATACTTGCGCAGAGACGGGATGATGGAGCGATCCATGATGAAAATCTTTGATTACTCCAATTACCTCAAAATCATGGGTCCTGCCATCCCAATCTAATTTGATGGTTTTTCCTAGGACATCGTCGGGAGCAAATCCCATTCTACTAACCGTCGTAGCAGTGATGACCGCCGTACGAGACGTATCGGCCATTCGTTGTGGGTCAAAAAGTCTGCCTTGTTCTAATTCAAAACCCATCAGCTCCATATACTCAGGAGAAGCCGTCAGGTTGCTTCCATAAATCGCTTCGTCCGGAGATTGGCCTTCTCGATAATATCCGAAGTCACTTGGATTTTGAATGCCAGGATGATTACTGGTTCCTCCGGCGGCTTTGACATATTTATTTTTTAAAAGCTGTTGCCGCAAGACCTCATAGCGGTCGGTAGCAGTTGAAGTATTTAGTGGAATAACGAGTTTTCCTTCTTTATTAAAACCAAGTTCTTTATTGTCTATAAAATTGAATTGCTCCCTAATAACGAGAACGCCTTGGATGAGACCTATGGCAATGATAAACTGAAAAATAACTAAGAGCTGGCGTAATTTTTGGGCAGATAGTTGATTTCCTAAATCGTCTTTTATAATTCTGGCAGGTTGAAATCTGGATAAATAAATAGCAGGATAGGCACCAGTAACTAAAGTGGTCAATCCTAGAAATCCAAGGATGTATGCTAAGAGGGTAGGGATAGACAAGGTATTAAAACTCAGGACCTTTCCCGTAAATTGATTAAATCCTGGGAGTAAGAAACTACTCAATAAAAAGGCCAAACCAATCGCTAAGAAGGCATATAAAAAAGACTCGCTCATAAATTGTTGAATCAACATTTTGCGGTCGGCACCCATGACTTTTCGGATGCCTACTTCGGGTGCTCGAAGGCTGGCACGTGCTGTTAGTAGGTTGATAAAATTAATACAAGCGATGAGTAATACGAATCCGGCGATGGTTAGCAATAGATAAAGATAACGGAGATTTCCTTTGCCTCCATACCAATTTCTACTTTCGCTTTTTAGATAGATATCTTTGACGGGAAAAAGGAAATGGGTCTTTTTGATGCCGAGTTCTGCTAGTCTTGCACCAGCATATCCTTTTAACCAAGTAGGTAGCTTTTTTTCAAATACTTGTGGATCTACTTCTTTTTTTAGTCGAACAAAAGTATTGCAAATATTTAGTCCGCCCCATTCTTGGAGTTGTCCATAATCTCTTCCGACGGAGCCACTTCTGATGGAAGCAAAATAGTCTCCATCAATATAGGAATGATGAACGTCGGTTTTAAAAACACCGGTAACCTTGTAATCTTGTTGATCTACGGTATGTTGAATGTTGATGGTTTTTCCAAGTGCGGATGCTTGGTTAAATAGTTTAGCGGCAACTTTGTCGGAGATGACAACGGTGTTGGGTTGGTCTAAAGCGGTAGAGGGATTTCCCTCTATGAAATCATAGGACAAAATATCAAAAAAGTTAGAATCTGCATAGATTCCTTTGTCTTCAAAAAAAGATCGGTCTTCATATTTGAGTAGATTGGTTTCTACAAAAGGAATTCGATAGATACGAGTGGCGGCTGCTACTTCTGGAAAATCTTTAGTTATCGCTGGTCCTAGTGGAACAGGAGAGATTCCTGTTTTGTTGGTTACATCTCCCATCTCAAAAATGGTCCCAACCCGATAGAGCTGATCGTTCTGCGGATGATGTAGGTCATAACTCATCTCGTCTTGAACAAATAACAAAATCATTAAGCAGCAACTAATTCCCACTGCTAATCCAGATAGATTGATGATAGCGTATCCTTTTTGTTTGAGGAGGTTACGCCAGGCTATTTTAAGATAGTTTATGAGCATTGGTTACTTTTTGCTGATTGGCTCGTTAGCTAGTTCGCCAGATGGCTTCTTTCATTTTTGAAAAATGTTAGAAGGAACGCAACTGGTCGAAAAAACTAACTAGCAAAATTTATTTTCTCTATTGGTTTTTTACTTTAAACTTTATTAAATAATTATGTGTAAGGCCGAGTAGGGAGCCCGCAGGCCGGTGGGAGCAAAGCCGATTAAGGCGATGCGAGCACCCGGACTGCGAGATCACTACTCGTCGCGTAGGGATCGAATCGGATCGGCCACGGCTGCTCTGAATCCTTGAATGCCTACCGTCATAAATGCTACGATAATCGCTGTGATGCCTGCTAATAAAAAGATGCTCCAGTGCAAATCAACGTGATAAGCAAAATCTTCCAGCCATTGAGACATCCCATACCAAGCCACGGGAATGGCGATAAATAAGGCAATGATGACCAGTAGAATAAAATCTTTTGACAAAAGTGTAATAATATTTCCGATGGAGGCACCGAGTACTTTTCGAACGCCGATTTCTTTGGTACGCCGTGCCGCTGCGTGCATCGCCAATCCTAAGAGTCCAAGACAAGAAATAAAGATCGCTAGTATTCCAAATCCTTTACAAAGCGCAGAAATCCGTTGCTCGTCTTCATAAAATTTTTGAATTCTTTCGTCCATAAATCCTCCATCAAGTACTTGTTCTGGATAGACTTCGTCGAATACTTTTTGAATGCTGGCTAATGATTGTTGGACATTTTTATTCGTCATTTTCACACCGACCAACCAATAGAAATCTTTGCGACTAACCATAGATAAAGGTTGGTGGGCGGTGTGTAAAGAATGCGTGTGGAAATCTTTGACGACTCCGATGATTGGATAATAGGTTCCCCAAATACGTACCTTTTTATTGATCGCTTCTTCTGGTGTTCCCAGGTTTACTTTACGAACAAAAGTTTCGTTGACGACTACATGACGGAAAGTATCAGAGGGGGCGAGCCATTTTCCGGCTAAGAGATCTAGGCCAAAAGTATTCTGGTAATCTTCATCTACAAATTTATAAGTGGTCTCGAAAGTCTCATCTTCTGAGCGACCTTCTATTCGGAAATTTCCACTCCAGGTATTGCTTGAAATGGGTTGATCACTATTTAAACTTACTTCCCGAATATCTGGGATTGCTTTTAATTTATTTTTTAGGGCAGAATGCTTACTTAAGGAAAGACTATCTGTGTTGATTCCGAAAGTGTACACGAGGTCTTCATCAAAACCAAGGTCTTGATTTTGAATAAAATCTAATTGTCTGATCGTAATCAAGGCACTGATAATCAAGATCGAAGAAACGGCAAATTGTGCCACGACAAGACTTCGTTGTAAGTTGAGACCACCGAGGCTGCGTGTTTTAATATTTCTAGAAAGCGCTTCTACCGGACGGTAACTAGAAAGTACAAACGCTGGATAAAGACCTGCTAATAAAGTTACGATCAGAAAAATTCCTAAGAGGACCAACCAAATGGTCGGTTCGCTTAAAAAGGGTTTATCATTTGGAACATTAGAAACATACTGCAAGAGGGGAAGTGCAAATTCTGCTAGGACGATTCCTAAGATAATAGCAAATCCAACGATGATGGCGGTTTCACTCATGAATTGCGCAATAAGCTGTCCGGGACGACCACCGAGGGTTTTGCGTACCCCGACCTCTTTGGCTCGTTGTGTGGCTTGAGAGGTAGCCAAGTTGATAAAATTAAACGAAGCAATGAGTAAGATTAAAACACCAATAAACATTAGAATATAGATAGAGCGATAAGGGGTACGACTTCTTCCAGAATTTTGTAATTCATCATCGTAGTGCAACATAGAAAAAGGTTGTGCCACATGGATTTTTCGTTTGCCGTTGGAAGCTGGTTCGTAGTTTTCTTTACCAATATTTGCCAGCGAAGCATTGGCGGCATCCATTTGATCTTCATTAGTTAAAAGTGCATAGACTTGATTATTGGAACTACAGCTGCCCCAACTATCATCGGGAGAGAGTCCGAGGTAGCCTCGGTGTTGTTTTAATTCTAAAGTAGGATAACTGATTAGAAAATTCAGTGGAAAATCCGTATTGTCCGGTAAGTCTTCGTAAACACCTTGTACCGTCAATGGAATAAAGTTGTCTATCTTTACCATTTTTCCAGTGGCATCTTCCCAGCTGTCGAAAAGTTTTTCAGCCCAAGTTTTAGAGAGCATAATATTGCTAGGCTGCCCTAAGGCTTTGACATTGTTTCCGGTTAACCATGTGAGTTTAAAAATATCATCAAACTCAGGATCGACAAAAAAAGCAATATCGTCTCGTCCCGTAGAAAACTTTCTTTTAGGTATTTCTCCATTTTCTCCAGGTACCGTTAGGGTGGTCCAGGTTTCTCGAATTCGAGCTACTTTTTCGAACTGTGGAATGTCAGTTCTGATAGCACGCATGGCGGCCACTGGGATACAAACGGAAAGATTTTGTTCACTGATATCTCCAGGGTCCGTAGCGACTACCCGAACAATGCGGTCATGGTGCACAAAACTTTTATTAAAACTCAGTTCGTAACTAACCATTCGGTAGATGAGTAGCACTGCAGCAATTCCTACCATGAGCCCCACCATGTTAATAATGGTGTAGGTTTTATTTTTTATTAAAGTTCGAAATGCAATTTTTAAATTATTGTAAAACATAACTGGTGTTTTTGTTGAATCGTTGAATCGTTGAATTGTTGAGCTTACTCTAAAAAGTGTTTTTCGCGCAGACCTGTTCCGAACTCGATTCGGGAGGCGCAAAGACGCAGAGACCTTCTAACGTGTAAATCTTTTATCGCAAAGCAAATACATATATTAATTTTATTTCATAAAATTTGAAAAATTTGTTTTCTTAGTTTTTAGAGTAGACTCATCGTTGAATCGTTGAATTTTTATTTTAATAGTTTGAGGTCTTTTGTTAGTTTCATTTGATGGTGGTTCGTTCGTTCAACGTGCTGTCGCACGTTGTCCTCCTTTCAGTCGGAATCACTCACTCATCTTTAATAGCGTTAACGGGGTTGATGGATGCTGCTCGGTAAGCTTGCCAGCTTACGGTTAGTATGCTAATGACTACGAGTGTAATGATGGTCGCTAAGAACGGAAAGGCATTGATCTCTGTTTGATAAGCAAAACTAGTCAGCCATTTTCTAGCAATTAAATATCCAACCGGAAGGGCCACGACCGCAGCAACCAAAACGAGATACATAAAATCTTTGGTGATTAAAACCATGATTTGACTGATGCTGGCTCCTAATACTTTTCTGATGCCGATTTCTTTATTGCGTTGCTCTGCGGTATAGGCAGCCAGTCCAAAAAGACCAAGGGCCGCGGTAAAGACAATCAGTAGGGTAATGAAGCCTAGGGCTTTTCCAAAATTCTGATAGTTTTTGAAAAGGGCGCCAAAATCTGCGTCTAAGAACGAGTAGCGAAAAGGGTAACCCGGTTCCAGTTTGCTCCAATTTTTTTGAATGTCTTTGACGGTTTGTGGTAAATTTTCGGAATGTATTTTTACGATGGCTTTTGGTAGCCAAGGATCATTTAATTCTTGCATGACGAAAGGCGTAATGGATTCGTTAAATCCTTTCCAGTGGAAATCTTCTATCACACCAATGATTACACCATCTTGGTTGGCAATTCTTTGGCCGATAGGGTTTTCTTTAATATTGTAAAAATTTACAAAGGACTCGTTGACGACAAACTTTCTGACAGAGTCTTGAATGTCTGCCGCAGTAAAGAATTTACCCGCAGTTAGTTTTATATCTAGAGCTTCGATAAAATTTTCGTCTACTCGATTGAAATCCAAAACGGCACTTTTTTCGCCAACTTGGTAACCGTTACCTCCCATTTCTTCACCGGGTAATTTATTGGCAAAACTGATTGTTTCAATACCTGGTATTCTGGATAATTCTGCCGCGGCACTAGACATCTTTAGTTTCCTATCTTGGAGTGGGATGACCATGATTTGTTCGGGATTAAACCCAAGAGATTTACTGGTAATATAGTTGAGTTGTTGAAAGACAATTCCTAAAAATAAAATCAGTGCGGCACAGATAGAGAATTGAGCAATCACCAATCCTTTGCGAAGTGGAGCGCTATCTTTACTTTTAGAAAAATCACCAGTTAATACCTTGATGGGGGAAAATCCTGAAAGGAAAAGTGCAGGATAAATTCCAGCTACTAGCCCAACAAAAATGGAAAGTACGATCCCAAATCCGATCATTAGGATGGGAGTGCTTTTTAAAATAGTTAATTCCAAGCCTAGTAATCCATTGAAGTAAGGGAGCATAATTTCAGCCAATAAAAAAGCTAAGACAAGTGCTACCAAACTTTGTAAGATAGATTCGATTAGAAACTGGATAGAAGATTCCCAACGACTGGCACCAACTACTTTTCTAACGCCTACCTCTTTAGCGCGATTCGCAGAACGTGCTGTGGATAGATTTGTGAAATTAATAACAGCGATAAATAAAATGGCAAATCCCACTAATAAATAAATAAGCATATAAAATTGATAACTATTCGCACCTATTTCTCCATCAAGATGAGAGTGAAGATGAATGTCTTTGATAGACTGACTAGCAAAAAGTACTGTTAGCGGTTCTTCATCTCCGGAGGAACTAGTGAATCTAGAGCGAGCGGCTTGATTCATTTTTTTATCAAAACTTGCCACATCCGTATTGGGGTATAATTTTACGTAACTATAGTAGTTGAGCATATTATCCCATTGGGTGTCTCCATTTTCTCGATATCGCCAAGGAAGAAATATATCAAAATCAATATGACTGTTGATACCCGTTTTTTTAAAAATTCCCACCACCTTAATATCTCGTTCATTATTAAAATTAATCACCTGACCGATTGGATTTTGATCCCCAAAAAACTGGGTGGCCATGTTTTCACTAAGCACGGCATTATTGGGTTCGGTGAGGGCATTATTGGGATCGCCTATCGTAAATTCGTAAGAGAATACTTGAAAAAAGCTGGTATCTACGTACGCATAATTATCAAGATATCGAGGGGCGTTATTGTATTTAAATTGTGTTTCCTTCCATGCTGATTGTAAACGAGTGGCGGCCATTACTTCGGGTACATCCGCAGCTAATGCTGAAGCCAATGGGTAAGGGGTGAGGGCCATCCATTCTTCCTCTTCATCGTCGGTAAATAAAGCCGTTACTCGATGAATATCTTCGTAATCCTGAAAAGACTTTTCAAAACTTGTTTCGTATCTTACAAAAACATAGACCAGCAAACAGATGGCCATTCCAAGTGCTAATCCAAAAATATTGATAAACGAAAAACGCTTTTGACGGAGTAAATTTCTAACGGCGGATTTTAGATAATGGTTAAACATGATTTTTTAGTTTTAGTTGGTTAGCTATTTTTTAAACTATCAATTGGGTTAACACTAGCGGCGCGGATGGCTTGGAATCCAATAGTAGACCAAGCGATGATTAACGCAATTAAACCAGCCGATAAGAAAATAGGAACGTCAATCTTGGTATGGTAGGCAAATCCTTCCAACCAGGTACTCGCCGCATAATAACTGAGCGGTATTGCTATCATAATTCCAAGGAGTACCATTTTGGTAAAATCTTTTGATAAGAGGAATACGATTCCGGAGCGAGTAGCACCGAGGGTTTTACGGATACCAATCTCTTTGGTTCTTCTTTCTGCGGTAAAAGCGGCCAGTCCAAGAAGGCCTAAGCAGGCGATCAATACGGCCAATCCAGCAAAATATTGCGAAAGTGTGGCCACCTGCATTTCTGATTGGTAAGCTTCCGCTAGTTGTTCATCTAGGTATTTAAATTCAAGAGTTTGCCCGGTGAAAGATTGATAAAATTTTTGTAATCCAGCAATGGTCGCCGCTTGTTGATCACCGCTAATTCTTACCATCACTTCTTGGGTATGGCTGGGTTTGATCCACATATAAGTGGGACTGATTTTTTTGTGAAAAGAGTCAAAATGAAAGTCTTTTGTAACACCGATGACTTGGTAATTATCTCCCCAAATATCTATCATGGTACCAATGGGATCTGTCAAGCCCATCACTTTTACTGCTTCTTCGTTGAGTAGTAATTTTTCATTTTCACTCCCAAACTCTTTTGAGAAACCACGACCAGCGACTAGTGGTATTTCTAAGGTTTTTAGAAAGTCATAGTTGACAGAAGTATTAGCAATTTCGATACGAGTATTCGGATCTTTTCCAGGCCATTTAACGCCAGAAGTAGTGCTATTATCTGAAGGACTGGTAATATTTGAATTCACCATAGTTGCACTAAGGACGCCTTTTTGCTTTTTTAATTCTTCTAAGAATACAGAAGGATTGGTCGCTACTTTTCCCTCTTTATTGAAGTAAATAATATTTTCTTCTTGGTATCCCATTTTTTGTGATTGAATAAAACGAATTTGTTGATTCATCACAATGACACCAATAATTAACGAAACGGATAAGGCAAATTGAAAAATAACCAACCCTTTGCGCACCTGAGCTTCACCGCCAGATCGTTGCAGCATTCCTTTAAACATGATGGCTGGAGTGAATCCAGAAAGATAAAGCGCTGGATAAATCCCTGCTAAAAATCCAGTCAGTAGCGTAGTCCCAACAAGCACTAAGATAAAGGTAGGGCTAAAGGAAAGGGTTAATGTTTTGGTAGTAATTTCTGAAAAATAGGGTAGAATGCTTTGTACTATTACCACCGCTAGGATGGCAGCAATCGTACTGATGATAATGGACTCACTTAGGTACTGCGTGATCAGTTGTTTACGATTTGCTCCAATGGTTTTTTTGATGCCGATCTCTTTTATTTTACGCGTTGCTTTGGCGGTAGAAAGATTGATGAAATTTATACAGGCCATTAGGATCAAAAATAGAGCGACTAGTGAAAATAACCAGACATAGCTAATTCTACCTCCCACCGAACGACCGTTTTCGTAAGTACCATGTAGGTACTGATCTGCGTATGGTTGTAACCAAAGACTAGAGATAGCGGTAGATTTACTTTTTAAGAAGCCAGCTACTTGCTTTTGTAAATGCTCCATGTTGGTCCCTTCTTTTACAATGATTACTGCTTCTGGTCCATAATTGTCCCAATGAACAGGGCGGTCTAGGTCTTCACTTAGTTTTAACCATTGCGCAAAGGGGGCAACCATTTCAAACTGCTCGGTTGTGTTATCAGGTAAATCTCTGACAATTCCGGTAATCTTTTGACTGGCCTGAAATTCCATAATCTGAAAATCAACCGGAGTACCGATGATGTTTTCGGTGGTATTGAATAGTCTTTTGGCCAATGATTCGGTAATGACCAAGCCATCTGGATTTGCTAAAACCTGATCTGGCGTGCCTTCTATTAAGTCAAAAGAAAAAACATTGAAATAATCTTTTTCGGCAAATTTGATCGTTGCTTTGTGATTTTTATCTGCTACCGAAATATTGATTTTCTTAAACCAATCGGGTGGGATTGTTTCTACGGCATATTCGATTTCCGGCATTTCTGCTTTTAGTGTTCTAGCCGTTAAATCTGGTGTGCCTTTTCCGGTTTTAATATTGTCCGAATAGTTGAAATTACACATCACTTGATACATTCGATCTTCGGATTGGTGTAGATGATCCATCGTTAACTCTGCATTTACCCAAAGGAATATCAACAGTGCAGAAGCCAACCCAATGGAAAGACCAAAAAGATTAATGGCAAAAGTTCCTTTATACTTTAACGCAGAACGGTAGAGAAAGAGCAAATTGTGTTTTAGCATGATGAAAGTTTTGGTTTCGGAGGTTTTAGTTTTGAAAGCTTTATATCAATGGTTAAGTTCTATCTTGATTAATCAAGTATATCTTTTTTGCTTCGCTCACTTCAATGGAAGTTTGACGAGTTGATCAATTTTTGCGAACCATCTTTTTAAATCCGGTATTTTGCGATCGTATTTTCACTGACGATTTGCCCATCCAACAGCCTAACGACTCTATTTCCAAATTCGGAACAATAGGCTGAGTGGGTAACCATGATGATCGTAGTACCTTCCTGGTTAAGTTGAGCCAGCGTTTTCATTACGTCGTCTCCGTTCGAGCTATCGAGATTACCCGTAGGCTCATCCGCTAAAATTATTTTAGGATTGTTGACAATGGCTCGAGCTACGGCGACTCGTTGTTGTTGACCTCCGGAAAGTTGTTGGGGGAAGTGATTTTTACGATGCATCATATTCATTTTTTCTAGTAGCTCTTCAGTCCTTTTCTTGCGCTCTCCCGCAGGAACTTTCGTATATAACATAGGCAGTTCCACGTTTTCATATACACTCAGTTCGTCGATCAGATTAAAGCTTTGGAAAATAAATCCGATATTATGCTTACGCAAATTGGATCGTTGTCGCTCAGAGTATTTACTGACTTCTTCGTCCAAAAAATAATACTCACCACTACTGGGATTGTCGATTAATCCTAGAATGTTTAAGAGGGTGGACTTACCACAGCCAGAGGGTCCCATGATGGATACAAACTCTCCGGACTGGATGTGTAAGTCTACTTCGTTGAGAGCCGTAGTTTCAATCTCTTCGGTCCGATAGACTTTTTTTAATTTGTTAGTTCGAATCATTTTTTATTTATTTTGTTGAATCGTTGAACCTGCTTTTGCCGGCAGGCTAGTTGTTGAATCGTTAATTAATTTGTCTACTTTAATACTAGTTTATCTTTTTCATTAAAATTTTCATAGCTACTAGTGATGACAATATCACCGGGTTTCAGGCCTTGGACGACTTCGTAGTATTTAGGATTTTGACGACCAATTTTAATTTCTTTTTTATAGGCGGTATTGGTGGTTGGATCTAACACATATATCCAGTTGCCAGCGGTCGTTTGGTAGAAGCTGCCTCGTTCGAGTAGAACAGCTTGTGTTTCGGTACTCAAGGAAAGTGGGATGCTGACGGTTTGGCCTCTCTTGATGGTTTTAGGAGGTGTGCTGGTAAAGATTAGATCTACTTCGAAAGAACCATTGGTAACATCAGGATAGATTTTTTTAATAACCAATTCGTGCACCTCGTTGGCAAATTTAAAAGAACCTGTTTGCCCAGGAAAAACGCGAGAGATATAAAATTCATCGATTCGGGCTCGGACTTTAAAATTATCTAGCAAATCAATTTGGGCGATTTTTTCTCCTTTGGAAATCAATTCTCCAATTTCTTTATCGAGTGCGGAGAGTTGTCCGTCAATGGGAGCTTTGATAATTAAGTTTTCTAAACTTGCTTTAGAGATGGCTAGATTGCGTTGCATAAGGTCTAGGGTAGAAGCCATTTGTTGAGATTGAAAATCCTGAAACATAGAGTCTTTTTCTAGATTCTTTTTAAGTTGTTTGGTACGACGTTTTAAGTAATTAAATTCGTCTTCGTTTTCTTGAAATTCTACTTTAGAAATAATTTCATCTTTTACCAAATCACGATTACGGTCTAATTTTCTTTTGGATTGAATAAGTCGATAATCAGCGTCAAGTGCTTGTTCTTGTAAGGACAGACTTTGATTTTCCATCATAATACTACTAGAACGAATCTGATTAATTTGAGAAACAATATTCGCTTCTTGATTTAGGTAACTAACTTGCAAGTCTGAGTTGGAAAGGCGTAAAAGCGGCTGACCTTTTTTTACAAAAGTACCATCCTCCACAAAAATCTCTTCTACCTGTCCTCCTTCTAGTGCGCCAATATAAACGGTCTTAATGGGTTGTACAACCCCAGTGATAGGCGTAAATTCTTGGAAAGGTCCCGTTTGAATAGTATCTATCAGCAGTCTTTCTTTTTCTACGTTTAGCCGACTCGTTCCGGCGTCTCGATATATGGCCGAGATTAAAAAAGTAAAGACCCCAATTGCTAAAAGGGCGGGGATGATCTTTTTTAGTGGAAATTTTTTCTTTTCTATTTTCTTATCCATAAGTTTGGCATTACTTGTTCGATTTATCTTCTTCTTGTCAATGGGTATGCCAGAAATATAAATAGCTGATTGTTAGTTGATTGTATTCATTTTTTTTTATCATTTGAAATTTTAGGCGTTCATTAACGGACGCAAAGTGTTCATTAATGAACAATTTTCTGCAACTTATTGATTAGATTGTGGTCTTTGTAAGGGGACACTCACCTATTATTGCTTACTGCGATTATTTATCTATTTGAAGCAAAGCTTCTTGAGACAGCGCTAATCTAGGGGATAATGGTAGCGCAAGTTTATTAACCACCAAAAATGAAAATATGGCCTCACCCGCAAAAGTGTTGATTATCGACGATGAAGAAGATATCCTCTTATCTCTCCGGATGTTTTTACGTAATCAGGTTGCTCTAGTACATACTGAACACAATCCTAATCTCATTCCTCGGTTGCTGCGTAAGGAAGATTACGACGTTATTCTTTTAGATATGAATTATCGAAAAGGAGAAACCAGTGGTAACGACGGATTGCGGTGGCTGGAAAAAATTCTAGAACTTAAACCTGATGCCAGTGTTATCGTCATCACGGCTTTCGCAGATGTTGATTTAGCGGTCGAAGCTATCAAACTTGGCGCCATTGAATTTGTAGAAAAACCGTGGCGTAACCAAAAATTGCTTTCTACTATTTTGACAGTTTACGAACTCAATAAAACGCGTAGGACAGTTAATAAACTCGAACAAAAACAAAAGGCACTTTCTGATACCATAGATCAGTCTTTTACTGAAATTATCGGAGAATCCGACCCGATGAAAAAAGTATTTAAAACGATTGATAAGGTTGGAAAAACAGATGCGAATATTTTAATCCTTGGAGAAAATGGAACCGGAAAAGAACTAATCGCGCGGGCATTACATCGAGCCTCTCCTCGGTCGGAAGAAGTTTTTATCAGTGTAGATTTGGGCGCTATACCGGAGTCTTTATTTGAAAGTGAATTGTTTGGCCATGTGAAAGGAGCTTTTACCGATGCTTACCAAGATCGGACGGGACGCTTTGAGGTGGCTTCGGGTGGAACTTTGTTTTTGGATGAAATTGGTAATTTATCGTTGCCATTACAGGCCAAGCTTTTGACGGTTTTGCAAAATAGAAAAATTCAAAAAGTTGGTTCCAGTGAATCTCAGCAAGTAGATATTCGACTCATTTGTGCGACCAATATGCCACTGTAAGAAATGGTGAAAGAAGGCCGCTTTCGACAAGACTTATTATATCGAATTAATACGGTTGAATTAATGTTGCCATCCTTACGCGAAAGAGGCGAAGACATAACCTTATTAAGTGAACACTACTTGAGCCTGTTTTCTCGGAAATATCAAAAATCAGATTTGAAGCTTTCCGCCGCGTCCAAAAATAAATTATTGGATTATAGTTGGCCAGGTAATATTCGCGAATTACGACACGCCGTAGAAAGGGCCGTCATACTTAGCGAAGGAAATTCACTGCAGCCGGAAGATTTTATGTTTTTAAAACCCAACGAAGCCGATCAATCTGCTGCGCTAGAAAATTATAATTTGGAAGAACTAGAACAATGGGCCATCAAAAGAACGCTCACTAAACATAAAGGTAATATCAGCAAAGCAGCCTTGGAACTCGGCATTACACGCGCAGCCCTTTATCGTAGAATGGAAAAACATGGACTTTAGAAATGTTGAATGGTTGAGGTGTTGAATGGTTGAGTCATTTTTATAAAATAGAAATAATTTCTAACGTGATTCTACCATAACGATCTCTCTGCCAATATGAAAGTACCACATTAACAATATCAACCATTCAACAAATCAACAAAAAGATGCTTAAGAATTTTAAATTCAATCTCTTCATTCGCCTACTGCTCTTAATCGGGTTGGTACTCGCGTTGGTTTATTTCTATCAAAATACGGATCATTACGTGACGATTTTTATTCTAGCATTGATTCTTGTGATAGTTGTTTGGCAGATTGTTCGGTATGTTGATCAGACCAATCGAGATTTTACTTCATTTTTATTAGGTATCAAGTACGAAGATTTTTCCGCAACTTATTCGGGACATCATAAAGGGAAAACCTTTGGGGAGCTTTACGAAGCCTTTAATCAAATCAATCAGAAATTTTTAAATATTCGTTCCGAACAAGAAGCCAATCATAATTATCTGCAAACAATAGTAGAAAATGTAGATGTAGGTTTGTTATGTTTTGATGAAGATGATAAAGTGGTTTTAATGAATAAACGGCTAAAGGAAATTTTGAAAAAACCCTATTTGCTAGATGTTTATTATCTTAAACAAGTAGATGATATGCTCTTTGAAACGATCAAGAAATTAGAGCACGGGGACCGTGAATTGGTAAAAATAAATGTTGACAATGAGTTGTTACAATTGTCTTTGCAAGCGGTGGAGTTTAAAATGAAAAAAAATGCCTTCAAGTTGGTTTCTTTACAGAATATCCACGGAGAATTGGAAGAACAAGAACTGATCTCTTGGCAAAAATTAATTAGAGTACTGACGCATGAAATCATGAATTCTGTTACCCCCATTGCTTCTCTCGCTACGACTATGGAAAGTATGTTACAAGAAGATGAACCGCTGACCGAGCCAGAATTAGCGGATATTCGGATGGCCTTAAAAACCATCAATCGTCGTAGCGAAGCCCTTCTGAAGTTTACCGAAACTTACCGCAATTTAACGCGTGTTCCTTTGCCGACTTTTGAGACGGTCGATGCGCGGGAAATGTTGCGACGCGTAGAGATGTTATTTCGCCCAGTATTTGCGGACAAAGCAATTGATTTTAAAATGGTCTTACCTGAAAAGCCAGTATTCATCGAAGCCGATCCCGGACTTATTGAACAAGTATTGATCAATTTGGTGAAGAATGCGATCGAAGCAGTCGCTGGCGAACAAAAACAAGCCGATCCAGAAATTATCCTACGACTCGAACGCCTCTCCAACCAATCTCCTGTTATTCGAGTAGTAGACAATGGACCAGGTATTGATGAAGAAAAAATAGGTCAGATTTTTATGCCCTTTTTTACCACCAAAAAAGAAGGTTCTGGAATTGGACTCAGCCTCTCGAGACAAATTATGCAAATGCACAAGGGGAGTCTTGCCGTACTTTCAGAATTGGATGAAGGAACGGTATTTACGCTGCGCTTTTAGAAGGAAATCAATCTTGAATATTGTGGATGTCCAATATTCTTTACCTTGGATTGGATGTTTTAATAAAAAAATAACCTCGACTTTTTACCTTGTTCTGACAGCTTGAACAAGGGGCATACAGCTTTTCTTTACCAGTTTTTCTCTATCTTTGTTATCTTGAAAATTTGAGTGACTTATACTGTAAAATCAAACATTACACGTTAAAGAACTCAACAATTCAACAATTCAACAACTTGCCTGCCGGCAAAGGCAGGTTCAACAATTCAAAACTATGGTCAAACTAGAGAAAATAACGGATCCTACCTTCGAGAAAAAAACGAGCTATAATGGACTGGAGAAATTTTTTCTGCGCTTGATTCGTGATGAGCGAGATCTGCCTTTTATCTGGCTTTGTCTACAAGTTACCTTTATTCAAATTCCTTTTGCGGTGCTTCTTTACACCAATGTTCTGACGGGCTGGTATTGGGGTGGAGCCTCTATCGCTTACTTAGTGATGATGATTTATTTTTTAGGACCCTATACGTTAATGTTGCACAACACGAGTCATCGACCATTTTTTAAGCGAGAACATAATTGGGGGAATCATTATATTCCTTGGGTGTTGGGACCTTTTATGGGACAATCTCCTGAAACTTATTTTAGTCATCATATTGGTATGCACCATGCTGAAAATAATTTAGAAGCTGATAAGTCTTCGACCATGAAATATCAGCGAGATAGTTTTCGAGGGTTTATGCATTACTTCGGTGTGTTTTTATTTATTGGCGTTTTGGAATTGATTAGTTATTTTAAGAAAAGAGAACGCTCAGACTTTATTAAAAGAGTGGTGCGAGGAGAATTTAGTTTTTTATTGTTAGCAGGGGTGCTTTGTTTTATTAGCTGGCAAGCGACGATGATTGTTTTTATTTTGCCTTTTATCATTATTCGATTTTCTATGATGGCCGGAAACTGGGGGCAACACGCTTTTATCGACGCCAATGATCCGGCCAACAACTATAGAAATAGCATCACTTGTATCAATAGCCTTTATAATCGTCGTTGCTTTAACGATGGTTATCATATCGGTCACCACCTCAGCCCGCATCGTCACTGGACGGATATGCCAACTGATTTTTTAAAAAATAAAGATAAGTACGTGGAAAACAAAGCCATTGTTTTTGTGGGAATGGATTTTCAAGAAGTATGGCTTTGGTTGATGTTAAAACGATATGATATTTTGGCTAGCAAATTTGTGAATATTAATGATGCTTATCAATCTGAGGAAGAAGTCATTGCTTTTTTGAAGGAGCGAACGCGTAAGATTGAGCAGGTGGGAGGATTGCAGCCAGCGTAAATATTGGCAATTAAACAATAATATTGAGAATAAAACACTACACCCTCCGGGTGGGCCCACCCCTTGAATTTGACCGAAGGTCTGTACCTACCCGCCTTGCAACGAGCCAAACCAACACCAAATTCCTGACGAAGTCTATGAGCTTGTACAGCTTCGCCACCCTAACGCAGGACAAAACCCCACTTTAGCTATATAAAAAAAATCTAAAAAAATAAGCGCGCTGTGAACCTGCTGGCCGGGCAGATGGATTCACTAAGAATTAAAAAATCCTGCATCTGTCTTCGCTTCTGTACTAGCTAGGACAACCTAATCGCAAATTAATAAATTGTTTTATAAATAAAAAATAAAACACAAATATTTTTGAAATATTTTTCATTGAAGATATTTACACTATATCATATCTGATAAAATATCAAATGATCCGTTAAGTAATACCTACCAACTTCATCATTATAAGTGCACCTCAACAATTCTCCCCATCACTTGTTCCCTATGAAAACGTAATAAAATAAAATGAACCTAGTCCTAAAAACACCTGTCTCCGGAAATTATAAAAAAGTCATGGCCGCCTTCGATCGTCGCTTATTCGAAGCGCTCAAACCACCTGTCGGCAAGATGGTCATCAAAGAATTTACAGGTTCTCAAAAAGGAGACAAAGTCCATATTCAATTTCTTAGTCCTGTGAAAGCTGAATGGATCAGTGATATCGTGGAAGACGAAGTAACCGATCAACGTGCTTGGTTTGTGGATGTCGGGGTAAAACTACCTTGGCCGTTAGCAACTTGGACCCATCGCCATATCGTAGAGCGAGTAGATGACCAAAATTCTATAATAATTGATGATATTACTTTTACTGGCAGCAACTTTATCCTATCTTTGCTTTTATATCCCGCCATCTTTCTAGGTTTCTATCCTCGGAAAAAAATCTACAAAGATTATTTTAAAAATTTGGTTTAGGATAAATTACAGATTTATTGAGTTGGTGAAAAACTCACCAACTCAAAACTCAATTAGACTATGAAAAACCCAATCATCATTGGCGCCGGCGTTTCCGGTTTGGTGGCCGCTATTGAATTAGAAAAAACTGGGTATGCACCCACTATCCTCGAAGCAACAGATCGAGTAGGCGGTCGTGTAAAATCCGACGATCTGAATGGATTTCCTGCCGATCATGGATTCCAAGTTTTACTTACCGAATATCCTGAAGCTCAACATTATCTTGATTATGAAAAATTAGACTTGATCAATTTTTTACCAGGTAGTGTTGTCTTCAAAAAAGGGAAAATGGAAAAAATCGGTGATCCAATGCGGGATGTTTCCTTTCTCTGGCCGACAACTTTTGCAGACGTAGGGTCTGTTAATGACAAACGATTGATCTTACAATTATCTTTAGTATTAAAAAAGAAAAGCATCGAAGATATTTTTGCTGCCCCTGAAATAACAACCATAGCGTACCTGCAAGATTATGGATTCTCTGAGGAAATGATCGGAGATTTCTTTCAACCGTTTTTTGCAGGAATTTATCTAGAAGAAAATTTAGAGACTTCGAGTCGAATGTTTGAATTTGTTTATAAAATGTTTGGCAATGGATACGCCGCTCTTCCTCGCAAAGGGATGCAGGCGATTCCCGATCAATTGGCGGATCAGCTTACGCAAACAACGATTCGTTTTAAAGCTGTGGTCAACCGGATTGAAGGTCATCAAGTCTATTTAGAATCAGGAGAAGTACTAAGGGCCGAGCAGATCATTATCGCTACGGATCCATCTCCATTTTTTATCAAAAAAGATCTTAAACCTACCGCGTGGAAATCCTGTTATAATCTTTATTTTCAAGCTCCAAAATCCGTTTTGGAAGATCCAATTATTGGCCTACTACCCGGCAAGGATACGCTAGTAAATAATTTTCACTACCTAAATGATGTGTATGGAAATAAGAACGAAGAAAATACCGTGATTCTTTCTGTAACGGTAGTTAAAAATCACGACCTGTCCGCAGCTGATATGGTGCAACAAGTCAAAACAGAATTAGCCACACACTGTAAGATTACAGCAGGAGAATTATTAAAAATGTTCCATATCAAAAAAGCCTTGCCGCAAGTCAGTGATCTAACATACCAACCTTCTGAAACTAGGGTTAAACTAGCGCCAGGTATTCTCTGTTGTGGTGATTACTTGGCAAATAGCTCCTTGAATGCGGCCATGGCTAGTGGTCGAGTAGTGGCGAAGTTGGTGAGCAGTGGGGTAGAAGTGTAATATTTAATTAAAAAAACCGTTATCTTTACATGGTGATAAAAATTAGAAAAATAGCGAAAATTACCTCTTTGTTGATGGCATTTATGTTGCTGCTGTCCTCAACTGGCTTTTCTATTGATCTTCATTTTTGTCAGGGAAATCTCAAGAGTTTTAGCCTGTTTGGTACCGCAGCGTCTTGTCATGCTAAAGCGGAGAAAAATCATTGCCAAAAGACTTGTTCCAAACTTGCTTCGGGAAGTTCCACCTGTCATTCCGCAAAACCCAAGATGGCAAAAGCGGAGGATTCCGAAAAAAATTGTTGTTCTAACAAGAGTATGAAGGTTGCTCCTGATATGGATACCCAAAAAGCCGTATCCGAGCAGTTGACTGAAACAAATATTAGCTTTCTTTCCGCTTTCGTAGCGGTCTTTTACGCAGATCAAACCCTTGACCTTGCGAACCTTATCATTCCTCATCTAAACTATATTCCTCCCTTGCTGGATCAGGACATACCCGTTCTTATTCAGTCTTTCCTCTTATAGCCTTTACTGTATTTGATTAGCGAGAACAATCATCCGTTTGTTTAGCAAACGGGGTTTTATTTATACAGTAAATTTAAATCATGCAAAACCAACATTGGTTGGTGGTTTTATTACTCCTGTTGATGGGTAGCATTCAGACTGCTGCGCAAGGTCCTCCAATTACGGCTGATAAGCCGATTATGCTGGGATCAAAAAGTTGGATCATAAAATCATTGACTGAAATTAGAAAAACAAATAGAGGGACTTTTGTCAAAGCTCCCGTTATGATGCATTATTTGCCAACCTCCAATTCTTTGGTGGCGGTCCATCTTCCTTTGGTTTCTTATCATTTTCAGAATGGGAATAGCGGACAAACCCTAGGAGACGTGGAGTTATTGGCCAAATATCAGTTTTATCGAAAAGATGGAATGGGTAAAACCTTCCGGATGGTCGCTAAGACTTTGCAAACTTTGCCTACGGGAAAAGCCTTAGATATTGACGGAATTAGTACCGGAAATTATCATGGTTATTTGGGAATCGTAGCAGGTTATGAATCCATCAAATACGGTATTTCCAACGAACTTGGTTTCAACCTTAGTCCATCCAATGATCTGGATGAACTTCGTTATAAACTTGGTTTTGGCTTGCCGCTTTTACCATCCGTATACCCTGTTAAACAAATCAATTTATACTTCGAATATCAGAGTAGCTGGTTTCCAGTGATAGAAGAATATATGTTGTTATACGCGCAAGGAATTCAGTATGCGAAAGGACGCGTAACGGTGGAAGCCGCTATCCAATTTCCTTTAGTACAAGATATTTCAGAAGTCGAAAGACGAAAATTTAGTGTCTTTCTAGGAACGAGATATGTTTTTTAAAACATTACTGGATACAGAACAAAATAATAAATTATTTAGCCATTAAAAAGGTAAAATTTTTTGTAAGAAAAATTCCTTTGTGACTTCGTGCCTTTGTGGCAATTTTTAAACTTAAAAATTAATTAAAATGAAAAATATCATAATAGTATTTATCGCCTTCCTCTTTACAGGAATTACAAATCCCATTTACGGTCAGTCAAAAGATGTCGATCAATTTACCGTTCAGGTAGAAGGACTCGGTTGTCCGTTTTGTGCTTATGGATTAGAGAAAAAATTTAAAGAATTAAAAGGGATTAAAAAAGTAAAAATCGAAATGGAAACTGGGATGATGAATTTTGAATACCCTGCGAAAAAAGCATTGACGATTGTACAGGTAGAAAAACAGGTAGAAAAAGCTGGATATACGCCAGTAGCTGTTTCTATCCAAAGAGGAGATGGAACGGTGGAAGCGGTTGATCATAAAACAAAGGCTGTAGCCGATGGAACAGACATGCAAACCTTAGAATTTTTTGTGGCCGGTAATTGCGGGATGTGTCAGGCGCGTATCGAAAATACGGCTATGAAAATGGATGGCGTTCAATCAGCGGTATGGGACAAAGATTCTAAGTTGGTGACGATCAAAGCCACTGCGGGCGTAACGCAGGAAATGGTGGAGCAAGCCATCGCTAAATCAGGACACGATACCAAAACTGCAAAAGCAGAAGATACAGTTTATAAGGCATTGCCTGGCTGTTGTCATTATGAGCGTGTACAATAAATTCTAATTATTAGGAACTGCTTTGAGCAATGAATTGAAGCAGTTCCTTTTAAACAGTTTCTAAAAAAATAAAAAAATGAAATATTTATATATCGGTCTCTTGGCCTTTTTAGCTGGTTGTAGCCATTCATCTGATGAGTGGAAACCAGTAGGGAATATGGACCTTGGAGAGATTACGCCTATTGGTTTGACGATACAAGACGGGCACTTCTGGATTTCAGATGGAGATCATAATCAAGTGGTGAAAGTGAGTTTGCAAGGAGAAATTCTAACAACCATTAACGATTTTGAACGACCCATGCATCTGGGAAATGATGGAACGGCGGTATACATTCCTGAATATGGTTCAGATAATATTGTAAAATTGGAAAATGGTGAGAGAACCATTCTTACTATTCCAGATAGCTTAGATGCGCCCGCAGGGATTGATTTTTATCAGCAAGAAATAGCCATCGCCGATTTTTATAATCATCGGATTTTATTTTTTGATGGAAAAAATTGGAACTCCATTGGTAAGGAAGGAAAAGCCGCGGGTGAATTTTATTATCCTACGGATATTCATATTGGAAGTGATAAAATATTTGTAGCCGATGCCTATAATAACCGAATTCAGGTTTTTGATAAAAAAGGAAGTTCGCTCCAAGTTATCGGAACGGAAGATAAGATCAACGCAGCTACTGGAATATTTGCCACGCCAGACGAAATTTTTATTACGGATTTTGAAAACGATCGAGTACTCAGTTATGATCATGAAGGAGTACGGAAACAGATATTTACCGAAGGAATCAACAAACCCACAGATATTTTAGTAGAAGGTGATTTGCTTTATATTGCCAATTATAAAGGAAAGAATTTGCTTAGTTTTAGGAAGTGAGGATGGTGTTTATTTTTATAGTAAATCCTAAGCGTAGGAGGAATTTATCCCGAATTATTTGTATGGGCTTTTTTTGCCGGTTGGCCAGTTAGCTAGTTAGCCTTCTTTTAGGTGAAAAGAGGGCTAACTAGTTAAAAGCCAATTGGCCAACTAGCAAAAAAAACGCTGCGTTCAGGTGTAAACCTTCAGATTAAATGATGACGCGAAATTAAGGATGATACATAGTCGTTTCTTAAACAAGGTTATCTGCTAGTCCACCACCTTAGCACCTTCCGGCATCTTAAACGTTCCTGCTGGAGATGCTTGTTTCGCCACTTTTATTCCCGCAAACTCTCGAGTATTTCTTAATTCTGTTGGTAGGTTGTTTTCTGTTTTATACCAACTAAGACTAGCAGGTAATTTGAATCCATCATAATTTTTCCAATCATTATATCTTATCCAACTGATTCTTTCACTCTTTTCGCCACTTTTAAACGTAACCGTATATCCCAACCAAGCCATCTCGTAGGTTTCTGGATGATAGTGGATAAAGTATTCATCTTTAGGACTGAGACCAACGCCGTCATTATAAGATATTTTATAACCAGGATAGGTGATATCTTCAAAAGTCAAATTATCGGCCTTGGTGTATTTGATTCCATCATCCGCTAAAACAAAAGGCATCGCATAAAAGTAAAACATTAGGTTGGTATAAAATTTCGGATTGCCTTTATAAGTGCTATCTGCTACTACCCAATAGTTTTTGCCATCGTATCCTGTAATTGCCTTACTATTCTCAATTCGCTCTCGTCGACTAATTAGGTCTGTTATGGTTTTTTCATTGCCATCTTCTTTGACAATTTCAAAAGTAAGTTCTTTCATCTTTTTCCATTTTGAAAGGGATCCGTGATTGTCAAAGACTTTGTCTAAATCATCTGGATAATCAATAGCGGGTGCTGCTGTCATAGCACCTTTTGCGACATCTTTCACTGCTGGAGCTTGTTGGCAAGAAAAGACAAAGCAAGATAAGGCAAAAAAGAAAAGTAGGTTTTTCATGTTCTGATATTTATTTTTAGAGAATTTCAATGGACGAATCTACATGATTTTGCTTAAGAAAAAGTTTATCAACGTCCAGAAATACGAAGGATAATAACTGGTTTGTCGTCAGGGAGATGTTTTGAACGAGTTTAGTTTATGCTTTTACCTTTTTCTTTTCTGTCATCGTCCAACCTTTAAATCCGATAAAGATGAAAACTAAATGTAGCAAGACAAGTCCTGCCCAAAAATAATGCGCTTCTTCAGAGGTGTTTTTATACTTGTAAAGTGCAAAGAAATAAGTAATAGGATAAAACGTGGTTGACCAAAGAAAAAGCTTCATCATAAAAACCGTGAGTTTAGGAGTATTTTTTGAGCGATGTCCAGCGAAAGACATGATGTTGGCTATTAAGACCATTGGATAGACGATAACAGGAAGACCACAAAGGATAAAGAATAGGAAATAAAAATTCGCTAAGGTGATCATCGTAGAATGTGATTTTTGAATTATTAAACAACTTCGTTTAATAATATTGAAAGCTATCGAAAAAAGGTTACTAAAACAACTTCCTTGTTTTATTAGGAAAAAACTAATTAGCAATAAACGATTTCTCCAAATATAAAATAGTCTAGAACAATTATTAGGTCGAAAAGATAGCCGACAAAATTATAGCTCCTACCTGCACGAAGCAAATAGGAGCTAAAGAAATCGGAATCTTAAATAAAAATCTTTATATCTTAAAACTAAAACTGTAGTATTTCGCGGATGTCTTCTTCTGTCTCAATCGTACGATCCACCACATCCATCACAAAAGTATGAGACCGTTGTTTATTACCAATATCGCTGAATTTTTCTGGACGATACACAGCTAGTTTATTCTCTTTCGTTACGACCCACATCAGCTTTTTACTATTGCGGTTATATTGTACTTCTGTTCCTTTTTTAGCATAGAACTTGGAAACCGTATTTTTAGTTTGATCTGCTAAAAACGCTACGTTGGAATTAAAGGACTCTTGTTGGTCGTTTTTAAAGTCTGCCTCCAGACGTACCAACCAAGGGGGGAGAGGACGGTCGCAATTCCAGATACCCAGTTTTGTGGCAGTAAAATTATTGACCACTCGGTGCTTGATCATTTCTTCGGTTACTTTATTGTCTTTACCTTCCGCTTTTAAGGTAGCGATTCGCTTATCATAATTCATCTTAGCGATTCTTTTTCTTTCTGCAATCTCACGGAGGATGACATCACGAGCTGATTGAAGTTTTTCCTCACGATCCGCAATCGCAGTTTCATATTTTGCAAATGATTGATTAAAATCTGCCATTGCTTTTTGATAGTCCGCTTCCGTCAGTACCGGCTTAATTTTTACCTTCATTTGATTGGCACTGCCAATCAAGGTAAGTTCGTAATCACGATTGTTTAGTTTGCGTAGCTTCATATCCATCCAGTTGATATTCTTGGCGGCGTTTTCGTTAAAATTGGGCTGATTAGGGGCGACTTCCCACATGATATTCTCGTATTGTTCTTGTAAATCTCGGAGTGCTGCCCGTTGTTCGTCCAGGTCGTTACCAGCAGTACCTTCCTCAATCATGTCTTCAGTAAATTTCATGTCAAAAACATGTGCACTGGGATTGGATTTTTCTGGTGCTAACAGTTTCTCCGGTTTAGGAATTGTCGCCTCAATTTTAGCTAGTTCTTGCTCTTCTTCATATTCTAAATCGTGTAATTGTTCTTGAAGATTTTTTTCTGCACGAGCTTCATCCGAAACTGGAGCGATAGCATCTGGATCAGCTAAAATTTTTAAGTTGTTCTTACCTTCATAGACCCAGTTGCGTTGTTCCGTATCTAGATGATAGATATTAAAATCTAGTGGATCACCAGGAGCCGCATAAATATCATGGACCAGTTTGATGTCCAATTCTTTACCTGGATTCATGGTTAATCGTTCTCCATTTTGTTCTGCGTAGATCTCGATCATTCCTGCTGATTCTAGTTGATAACGAGTACCCATAGAATCGTAATCCATCGGAATACCTGAGATGAAGAAATCCACATAGTCGTGAAATTCTCGGTACTTGATTTCTACAGGACCTTCTACCAAGTTCCCTTGTCCGTTAACAAAAGCAGCAGGAGGAACCACCACGGTAGAACCATTTTCGTACACGTAAGTTCCACCTTGATTAGCGTCAACTGATTGAGACTGATAAGTCGGCTTCAGTGTTTTAATAGGTGGATTGATGAACGGCTGAGATGCAAAATAAGCTTTGCCTTCGGCCGTCATATCTGCTTTTGGAGCAGGATTGAGTACCATCATCAAAACCCCAACTAGACCTGCTGCAGCCATCGCAATAACTGGATATAGCCAACGGCGACGAGGAACTCCTGTTATTTCAGGAGTAGGTTCAGGTTGGGCAGCCGTATTAAACGTTTTCAGGAGTTCATCGAAATCTTTATGCGTTTCGATCTGCTCACTGGAGATGGGTTTAAAATCTTGA
This sequence comes from uncultured Saprospiraceae bacterium, assembly GCA_937928405.1. Classification (GTDB taxonomy): domain Bacteria; phylum Bacteroidota; class Bacteroidia; order Chitinophagales; family Saprospiraceae; genus JALZUU01. The sequence continues at coordinate 111,054 of CALFWZ010000066.1, read as the reverse complement.
TTAATTTTGTAATTATCTTTTTTCATATCCAAGGATTTGGTATAAGCAAAGGGTTGTTAAATCCAGTGCTATATATTTTTTGTAATATTTTTTTTAAGTTTTTCTAGTATGCGGTAGGTCTTTACCTTGGCGTTGCTTTCAGTGATTTCAAGTAGGTCGGCTATTTCTTTAAAAGGTCTTTGTTCAAAAAAACGAAGTTCAATCAAACTTAGGTCTAGTGGTTTTAAATCTTCTAATGATTTGATAAGGAGTGTTCTTAGTTGCTCATTATCGGTGGTTTTCATTTCCTCTGCGAGATCAGTCAGGTTTTGTTCTTCGATGCTGACGGTTCGGTCTTTTTTTGCATCTCTAAAATGCTGAGTTACTTGGTTGGAAGCAATTCGGTATAGCCAAGCTGAAAAAGGCACTCCTTTAAATTGGTATTTGCCGAGCTTTTGCATGGCCTTTAAAAATACTTGCGCCACTAAGTCAGCAGACAAGTGCTCGTCGTTGGTACGGCGATAAACAAATCGGAAAATCGCTTCGTAGTAACGATTATACAACGGTTTAAATAGGGCGGGTTGTCGTTGTGCCGCCTGTATTTCGTCCCACTCGGCCTCCATGGCCTGCTGGGAAACAGTTTTACGGGATGATTCCATCAACACTAAATTTTTTACAAGACTACGACTTATTTGCAAAATGTTAATTTTTTTAGTGAATAATTTTTGACTATTTATGCTGATTAGGGGTTAGTTTGTTGTTGGTTACTCACTGTTTGATGCTTCCCCTCTTCTATCGAGTGCAACAAACAGCAAATTGCTAAAAAGATAACCCAAAACCACCGTGTCGTTCCCTATCTGCCGGCAGACAGGGCTATTTTTTACGGTGGTTCTGGACTATCGCATCGCCATAAAGACCGTTTGATTTCATAACGAAACCTGTCTAATAAGTAACACTTTAGCGTTAAATTTTAACGATTGAAGATATAATTGACTAGGTAATGCTCAGAAGAAAGGTATTTTTTGCTTTTTTACGTTTATGTTCCTTAGTCGATTGAAATATATCCTTATTTGTTTGGTGTTCGGCAGTCAAGTTTCCGCTGCCACTACGAATTCGGTATCTGATACCACCAAAAATTATAGTTTTATTGTCCTTCCACTCGTCTTCTCTTCCCCTGAAACCAGTTGGGGATTTGGCGGAGCAACCAATATTACCTTCCGATTTAAAGGACAAGATCATACTGCTCGACCCTCTCAGTTTCAATTGGGATTTGCTTATACGCTTAACAAACAGTTTTTGTCTTATCTACCTTTTCAACTTTTTTTAAAACAGGAGAAATATAAACTCTATGGTGAATTGGGCTATTATCGTTATGTGTATTTTTATTTTGGGAATGGTAATAATACCCGCAAGGAGGACCGCGAAATTTTTAATGTTAACTTTCCTCGGATTCGACTGAACGGTCTTTATGGCATTAATAAAAATTGGTTTATTGGAGTAAGATATTGGTTGGATGATTATAAAATTCTAGAAGTCGTTGAGAATGGTTTGTTGGATAGTGATAATACTATTGTCGGACGTAAAGGAGGTTTACTATCGGGTGGAGGATTAGTGATTAATTATGATACCCGAGATCATCTTTTTACCCCAAGAAAAGGCGTTTTAGCAGAGATGGTTTTATTTGCTAATGAAAAATTTTTAGGGAGTAATTTTAGTTTTCAAAAAATCTACTTAGATATTGCGGCCTATTTTCCAATAGCGAAAAACCATACACTGGCCACACAAATATATTCCGAACTAACGGCAGGCAATCCACCTTTTAATCAACTATCTTTGTTGGGAGGAACCAAACGAATGCGAGGATATTTAGAAGGTCGCTTTAGAGACAAACAATATTTTACAGGTCAAATAGAATATAGATGTCCATTATTTTGGCGATTGGGAATGACCGCTTTTGCGACGACTGGCAGGGTAGGGGCTACCGTCGGTGATTTGTTTGACGATCAATGGCATTACACTTATGGATTGGGACTACGCATTATGCTCGACACCAAGGCCCGCGTAAACCTTAGAATTGATGCAGGTTTTGGAAAAGAGACCAGCGGATTTTATTTGACTTTTGGAGAGGCGTTTTAGATTAGTTAGATTTTTTGATGTGCGGATTAGCGAATTGTAAAGGACATGGCGTTGACTGTTAGCTAGGGAGGGCAATTTATGAAAAAAAAACTTGTGCAAAATTGAATATTGGAGATTGAATATTCAGTATTGATTCATAATCCTAAACCTAATTTAAATAAACTTTCTACTTGAAAAAAATAAGTATCATCATACCGGTTTATAACGAGGAAAAGAATATTCAAAAGCTTCTTCCTCGACTTCTCGCTGCCACCAAGTCTATCTCCCATGAAATCATCGTGGTCGATGGAGGAAGTACGGATCGTACGGCCGACCGAGCTACCGCATTAGGAGCGACGGTACTGCGTTCTCCCAAAAAAGGTCGGGCGCATCAGATGAATCACGGCTACGAAAATTCAACAGGAGATATCCTTTATTTTGTGCATGCCGATACTTTGCCACCACTTTCTTTTGTGGAAGATATTCGCGCTGCGCTGGCTGAAGGTTATCCACTGGGGTGTTACCGTTTTGAATTTGATTCTCCTAGAAAGATATTAAAAATCAACGCCTACTTTACGCGCTTCGATAAAATGTGGTGCCGAGGTGGCGACCAAACCTTATATGTCACCCGTACTTTGTTTAAAGAATTAAAAGGCTATTGTTCTAAACACTATATCATGGAAGAGTACGATTTTATCGCCCGTGCTAGAAAACAACATCCTTTTAAAATTATGGCCAAAGCCGTTCTAGTCTCTGCCCGCAAATATGAGGATAACGGCTACCTAAAAGTTCAATTTGCCAACCTTATTGTTTTTAATATGTACCGCCTTGGTTTTTCTCAAGAACAGATGGTGAATTTTTATCGGTCTATGTTGTTTAAGTAGTAGATTTTTTAACCCATCATCCAACGTTAAATCTCTTACCCCAATACATGCTCCTCGCCCAAAAACGGTTGACGATATCGACGCTTTCCAGTCGCTTTGTAAAGTGCATTGGCCACTGCCCCAAAAATGGGCGGGAACGGTGGTTCACCCATTCCAGTTGGACTGATGTCATTTTCTACAAAATGCACTTCGATGGCTTTGGGGGCTTCGCCGATTCTAATCATTCGATACTGATGAAAATTATTTTTTTCAGGAACTCCATTTTTAAAAGTCATTTCCCCAAAAAAGGCATTTCCAACACCGTCGGTAATCGCACCCTCCGCCATATTGATGGCAGCATCTGGATTGACAACCACACCACAATCAATCACGCAGCATACCTTCTGAACAACGGGCTTTCCATCTTCTATCGTCATGTCCAAAATGTGGGCCGCATAAGTATTATGGCAAAAATAAGCAGAAACCCCACGGTGGACACCGGTTTGATTGTCCCCCCAGCCAGCTTTTTCTTTGACCAATTCTAAAACGCCAGCATAGCGGGCCGCATCATAATCGTTCTTTTCTCCTACCGGATTTTCTTTGGCTCTTTTTAATAAATCTAATCGAAAATCAATCGGATCTTTACCTGCCGCTTCGGCTACTTCATCTAAAAAAGATTGTTCTGCACCAGCCATAAAATTAGAACGAGGGGCACGGAAGGCACCAATGGTAATATTAGAGTCAGCAGACCATTCTTCCGCTAAATAATTGTCTAAGGCTCCCGCAGGAAAACGATTGGCAAATAAAGGACTTTCGGGAATACCACCTGCTTTTACATGTAAGGCAATTAAATCATTATTATCGTCCAAGGCCGCTCGATAGGTTGCTTGGTAAGTAGGTCGATATATACCATTGGTCATATCATCTTCACGCGTGTAAATAAGTTTTACGGGTGCATTTACTTTTTGGGAAATCAAAGCAGCTTCTAAGACGTAATGACCGTACGCTTTACGACCAAAACCTCCGCCCATTCTAGTCAATTCCATGTCGATATTTTCTACCGGAATACCAAGACTTGCTGCTAAGGTAGGCATCACGAATCCTGGAATTTGTATCGGTGCCGCAATCATGGCTTTATCTCCCGTGACGTGTGCGAAAGCATTTAATGGTTCCATGCAGTTATGCGCTAAGAAGGGCGCTTCGTACGTTCGCTCGATAATCTTTGCTGCTTTTTTAAAAGCGGATCTTGGATCTCCATCTTGGCGAACAATCTTACCTGGTTTGGCCGCCAAGGCTTCCATCTGACTGCGGTGCGTATCGGTAGACTCTAGCCCCGCCGGAATATGTTTGGTTTGTTTATCTCCTCGGAATCCTAGAATCGTTTCGGTAGAGGCGGCAATAGGTTGCCATTCAACTTTTAATTGTTTTTTTGCTTTCATTACCTGCCAGGTAGAACTTCCTACGATGGCTACGATTTCGGGAAAAGCATTAGCATCGAAACTACCTTTTTGATAGTCTTTCGGATAACTCTTAATTGTGATGACGTCTTTGATTCCAGACATTGTTTTTACCTGGGTATCCTCTATCGATTTGAGCGTCATTCCAAAGGCGGGTGGATGTACGATCATGGCGATTAACATGCCTTCTTTTTGATAATCCATTCCAAACGTAGTCTTACCTGTGACAATGTTATGGGCATCTACATTCTTTTTAGAATGACCAATGATTTTAAAATCTTTGCTGTCTTTTAATTTTACTTCAGTGGGAACTGGTACGTCAACTGCCGCCGAAGCCATCTCTCCATAGCCTGCGGACTTATTGGTAGGTTCATGAAATAGCATACCGCCTTCTGTGGTAATTTCTTCTACGGGTACCTCCCAGATTGCTGCCGCTGCGGTACGCAGCATCTGTCTAGCGGATGCTCCTGCCATGCGCAATGGTTCCCAACGAGACATGATTCCTCGGCTGCCTCCCGTAAATTGGAAACCGAAATTTTTTGGATGATAAGGCGCTTGTTCGACCAGCACTTTTTTCCAATCTATATCTAATTCTTCGGCCACTAGCATCGGCATAGAGGTTCGTACGTTTTGTCCAAATTCTGGATTGGGGGTATAAATAGTCACAACGCCATTATCGCCAATTTTTAAATAGGAATTTATATCGAACCACTCTTTGGGCATCGCTAAAATTTCCGCTTCCGTTTTCGTCTGACAGGATGCGAGCCAGCTAAAGCCGAGCATTAAACCACCTCCAGCTAAGGCGGAAGATTTTAAAAAAGAGCGTCTGGCAATGGATGTTTTTATAGTAGACATGGTGAGGAATTTTTAGGTGGAAAGATAGTAACAATAGTAGGAGTCATATTATCCCATTTTTGCGGCTGTTTTGATAGCTGCTTTTATTCTGAGGTACGTTCCACAGCGACAGATATTGCCGTGCATGGCTGCGTCAATATCGGTATCGTTGGGATTTGGATTATTTTCTAACAAGGCAGCAGCACTCATTATTTGGCCCGCTTGGCAGTAGCCACATTGCGGAACATCATGGCTCATCCAAGCTTTTTGTACTGGATGATCCCCCGCTTCCGAGAGTCCTTCAATGGTTTTAATTTTTTGTTCGCTGATCGCTGAAATAGGCAAGGAACAGGAACGCATCGCAACGCCGTCCACATGGATGGTACAAGCTCCGCATTGCGCAATTCCACAACCATATTTAGTGCCTTTTAGATGGAAATGATCTCTTAATACCCAAAGCAAAGGCGTATCAGGATCGGTATCTACCTGTTGTTTTTTTCCGTTTATGTTAAGATTGAAAATGGCCATAGTTCAAATTTTTTTAAACAATTTCTAAAGCTAATAAAAATAAAAGAGATTTTTACTAAAACTTGAAAACACGAATGTGTTTATAATCGACTTAACAATAAATTAATCTAAGTTCCATGAACATAGCCAAGGATTTACTGTTAATAAGACGCCCCTGAAAAATAATTTTACACATTTAAAATAATAAACTTGTAACGCTTCTATTGGGTAATATAAGTTGAATAAAAGAGCAGATTGTAAATATGGTAATGCACAACGATTTAAAAAATCAGAAAGAAAGTATTTGGGTGAGTTGGAATGAGAATGTACAGCATAATTATACCTATCATCACACCGTTAAAAACGAAGAAGACTTAGCTACTATTATTCGTAGCACCTCCGGGAAAGTAAGAGTTTATGGTTCCAAACAATCTTCTGCCGATATTGCAGCGGGTACCGATTCTTTGATTGACATGCGGCAGTATGACCAAATTGTTAAGATCAATGATACTAAAAAACAGATCACAGTTCAAGCGGGAATTACGTTAAAAACATTGATTACGACCATCCAAAAACGGGGTTGGAGTATTCCTTGTTTACCGGATATTGATACGGTTACTTTGGGAGGCGCACTTTCTACAGGGACGCACGGTACGGGCCGCGATGGAAAACTACTTTCCGAATATATGACCGCCTGCCGAATGGTCATGGCTGATGGTTCCATACGTGTCGTAAAAGAAGGAGAAGAATTGATGGATGCCGCGCGCGTTTCTTTGGGTTTATTGGGTATCTTTTCAGAAATAACTTTAGAATGCCAACCGATTTATACCCTTCACCTGAAAGAACAACCGATGCACGACGATCAGTGGTTGGGAGACTTTAGTAATTTATTAGAAAATAATGATTTTACGCGGGTCTTATGGATGCCGCATACGGATCATGGATATGTGATTTTAGGAAATAAAATCGACCCTGATACGGAAGTCCAGCACAACCCTGGACCAGATTATTTAAAGCATCGTCGAGCTGTTTCTCGAATCTTATATAAGTATACCACACGGTTTCCATTCTTGACCAAATTTGCCAATAAGATTATTTATAAATTGTTTTTTACTTCCAAAAAAGAAAGTAAAGGCACCTTGTATGATGCCACCGTTACCAAGCGTAGAACCGGCACTTTAGAACTGGCCGAATGGACGATTGCCAAGAGCAGATTTGATGCTTGTTTTAGAGAATTAAAGGCAGCGTTAGATAATAGTGATAATGCGGCGTATGTGCATATTCCGATGGATATTCGTTTTGTGAAACAAGACGCTTCTTGGTTGAGTTATGCCTATGGAGAAGATTGTGTGACGGTTGGTTGTGTGACGCGAGATGCCGCAAGTGCAGATCATTATAAAGCATTTGAAGTGGTGGAAAAAATATTTATAAAGCATGGTGGACGCCCACATTGGGGCAAGCGTTTTGAGGCCAAGGATGCAGACCTTTCTAAGGTCTATCCAAAATGGGAAGCATTTAAAGCCCTGCGAGCAAAACTAGATCCAATGGGTAAATTTTTAAACCCTTATTTAGCAAAATTATTAAACGTAAAAGAGCAAGCAAAAAATAAAAGCCGTGCTGCCTAAACCCACCGCTGTTTTGTTTGACTTTGATGGGGTAATTGTCGACAGCAAAGCAACCCATCGGCAGGCTTGGCGATCCGCTGCGCTGGAATTTTGGGGTACCGATCCTGGACGGTATCCAGCAGAATTGAGTGGTCAATCTCCACGGTTAATTGCCGCGTATTTTGCTAAACAAAATAACGACCTTCCGAATGCGGAAGCTTACATGGATTTAAAAACCAAGCATGTCCTGAACCAAACAACTCCGGCACCACTTTTACCAGGTGTACGAGCATTGTTTGATTTTTTAGAAAAACAAGATATACCTTTCGGGATTGCCAGTAATGCACCTCAGTCATTTGTTGCTGCTACCATTGAGCGACATGGACTGACGGTTCCAATGATGTTGGGGATGGAAAATTATCAACACCCCAAACCAGACGTTGAACCTTATTTTTTACTAGCCGATATGCTGGATATTCTTCCAGAAAAATATCCTTCTACTTTTATTTTTGAAGACAGTAAAACGGGCTTACAAGCCGCCGCTGCTACGGGTATGCGTGTCGTGGGGGTAACAACCGCCTACGACGAAACAACCTTACGGGCGAGTGGGGCAGAGTTTGTTTTGGAACATGTAGGTGCAGCCCTGAAGAGTTGGTCCTAAGTGTCGAAGTTCTTTAAAAGTTACGGTCTCTACTAAATTTTTATTAATTTAGTAAAATAAATTCTGTAAACGGTTCAACCACTCAACAAAAAACAATTGAAAGATCTCCTCCTTATCATGGGCGTCTCCGGATGCGGCAAATCAACTATTGGAAAAGCACTTGCAAAAAAACTCAATATTCCTTTTGAAGATGCTGATGATTTTCATCCTCCTTCCAATGTAGAAAAAATGGCAGGAGGAGCGGCACTCACCGATATAGATCGTCAGCCGTGGCTAGAAAATCTAGCAGACCTTTTGGCAAAGCATCAAGATCAAGGATTGGTGTTGGCCTGTTCTGCCCTGAAAGCATCTTATCGAGAACTTCTAAATACCAAACTCACCATTCCCGTAACAATTGTTTACCTTTCTGGTAGCTTTGAGCTAATTGCTGAGCGGATGAAACATCGTAAAGATCATTTTATGCCGCCAGCACTACTACAGTCGCAGTTTAGGACTTTAGAAGAACCAGCACATGCGATTACCGTTTCTATTGATCAATCTATTGAGGATATTGTGGAAGCGGTATTAGATCACTTGGCATAATACAACTAAAATAATTTTTATGGGAAACGATCCTTTAAAAGAATATAAATTCAAAGAGAAGTTAGAACTGAAAAATCTAGCACCCCTACCTGAAGTATTAAAAATCAATTGCCCTTCTTGCGCTCAACCAGTACCTGGGGAGCATTTAAATATTCAAACCAATATTGCCAAATGTAATAGTTGTGATGGGATTTTTTCTATTAGTGAACAGGTAGAAAAGCTTTCTCTGCAAAACGACATCTCACAAGATATTTTACAGCCAGAAGGAGTAGAACTCACGCACTTCCAAGATGAATTGGATATTTCGGTGGAACAACCTTGGACTAACTTTGAGGTAATAGCTGTTTCTTTTTTTCCACTTTTGGTAATGATCGTGACTAGTATTTTTATTGAAAGATTTTCTGCTCCTGCTACCTTGGTTGCTAAATCAGTGTTGATAACATTCTGGATAAGTTCTATTATTGGTTACATCGCTTACTTCTTTCTCCGAAAAAGACATAAAATTTATATTCATATTGATGACCAAGATTTATTTATAGAGTGGCGACCTAGAAAATTTATAAGAGACAAAAAATATGCAATAGAAGATATTGACCAAGTGTATATAAAAAATATTACTGCTTCCAGTGGCACAAAAGGGGTGGCTATATTTATGATTGTTAATGATGTAAATGGACAGAAACATGTTGAACTAATCAAGTCTGTGAATAGCCGTGCGAAAGCTAAATATATCGAACAGGAAATCGAAAAACATTTGGGCATTAAAGATCGTAGAGTACCAGATGAAGAAATTTGATCTTTTTATTTCCTATCTTTCCCAAACATTTGAGCATGCTCTCCAACTATAAACCAATTTAAACATGCGTTAAGCTCCAATACGATTACTATGCAAAAGAAAATTGCCAATAATTTTTTCTTCCTCCTCCTTTTTTTGATTACCGTGGCTTTTTTTGGGTTGATTGGTAGCTTTGCTCTAGGTGTTTTTTGGGCAGCTGTCTTGGCCATTGTCTTTGACCCACTGAATAAAAGAGTACTGGCTCGATTTCCGAACCGACCATCCTTAGCTAGCGGTCTTACCCTGATGGGCGTTCTACTGGTGGTGATTATCCCATTGGGTTTAGTGAGTTTGGCCTTGGTCGTAGAAGCGTTGGATGTCTCCGAAAAAATTCAGACCGGAGAATGGAAACCGCAAGAACAAATTGGGCATATCAAAGAATTGATTCCCGCCGAAAGATTAGAAAAATACGGGTTAGACCTTAATAATATCCAAAGTAAAATTACGGATTGGGCGGGTGACTCTTCTCAGATAATTGCTCAAAAAGTATTGGGCTTTGGACAAGGTATTTTGGGCGCATTGGTACAGTTTACCATTACGCTTTATGTTTTATTTTTCTTTTTTAGAGATGGTAAAAAATTGATTCAACAACTCATCTATGTATTACCCATCGGTGATCATAAAGAACGCCAGCTTATTGTGCGGTTTCAAAGTGTCGCTCGAGCTACCGTAAAAGGGAGCATATTAATCGCTTTGGTGCAGGGCGTCTTGGGAGGCATTTTATTTCTAATGCTAGGCGTAGAAGGAGCTGTTATTTGGGGTGCCTTAATGATTATTGCCTCTTTATTGCCGGTAGGTGCTTTATTGGTCTGGGGACCTATTGCGGCCGTATTAGCCTTGCAAGGCAGTTATACCAAAGCCATTATTCTCGTGGTCGTAGGAGCGATGTTTATCGGTTTAATTGACAATCTATTACGTCCTCGATTGGTTGGAAATGATACGAAAATGCCAGATTGGTTGATTCTACTATCGACTTTGGGCGGACTGAGTTGGTTTGGTCTCTCAGGTTTTGTTTTGGGACCCATTATCGCAGCCATGTTTATTACCTGTTGGCAAATGATGGGTGATGAATTCGGCGAAAAGCCGGCTGAAATAGCTAGCAAAGAAAATTAGGCGTTAAGATAAATGCTATCAAATTTAGGATCGAATGCTAGTTTGAGCGAATAGCTTGTGGAATGTCCAATATCGATTTGGTGTTCAGTTGTTTGAATATTTTTTTTAGAAACAAGTGCCTTTCAACATGAACTATGTAAAGGATTTAAAGGACAGCCCCTCCATCAAGATTGGATACTGAATATTCATCATTGATTATTCTTCAATAAACGTATCTTTGCGCCATGTTAAAAATAGGATATTATAATAAAATGGAAGTCGTCAAAGCAGTGGACTTTGGTTACTACTTAGATGGCGGGCCATATGGAGAAATTTTACTACCCACTAGTCAGGCGCCAGAAGAAGATTTGGAAGACGGAATCGAAATTGAGGTTTTTATTTACACAGATACGGAAGATCGACTCATCGCTACCACCCGCAAACCCAAAATCACGGTCGGAAAATTTGCCTACTTGGAAGTTCGTCAAAATGGACCCAACGGTGCTTATATGGATTGGGGATTAGAGGGGAAAGATCTCTTGGTTCCTTTTCGCGAGCAAACCATCAAAATGCAGGAAGGACAATCTTATATTGTCTATGCCTATCTCGACGAACAATCCGATCGACTCGCCGCTACCGCTCGTCTTAGCAACTTACTCGAAGAAAAATCAGAAGGATTAACTGCAGGAGATTCCGTGGATTTATTGGCCGTCACGACCACCGATTTAGGATGGAAAATGATCGTCAATAACGACTACTGGGGAATGCTTTTTTTCTCAGATGTTTTTCAACCCATTCAACGCGGAGACCGTTTTCAAGGGTTTATTAAAAATGTGCGAGAAGATCAAAAACTAGATTTGAGCTTGCAGAAGTCTGGCTACGAACAAGTCACCGATACCGCAGCATGGTTGGTCACCGTGATCAAAGAAAGCGATGGATTTTTACCGCTGACGGATAAATCTCCTCCTGAAGCGATTTACGATAGATTAGGGGTCAGTAAAAAAGTATTTAAAAAGGCCATCGGGAATTTGTATAAAAAACGAATGATTACCCTGGAAAAAGAAGGGATTAGATGGGTGGAATAGACACTAAATGTCATCAATGAAGAGGAGCGTAGTCAATTGAATATCCAATATTCATTAAAAAAAAACATCCTCCCCGTGCCGCACCTCATACCGATCCTCGCCACGTACCACGATCCCAATCACATCAAAACGGATTGCCCAGTCGTGCCCAGTTGCTCGCATATAGGCGACTGCTGCGTTACGCATTAACGTCTCTTTTTTTTCTGTCATAGCTTTTTCAGGATCAAATAAAAAATCATCCGAGCGGGTTTTTACTTCCACAAAAACAAGCGTCTCACCGTCCTTGGCTACGATGTCGAGTTCCGCTCGTCCAGTTCGATAATTGAGTGCCTCGATACGGTATCCCTTTTGTTCTAAAAATTCTTTGGCGATTGCTTCCCCAAGTTTTCCCAGTTCGTTGTGTTTAGCCATATTATTCAAGATAAGGATCAAAAAGTAATTAAAATTCATGAAATTTATCTACTTTTCCCAAAAATAAATTTCATCTATGCTACATCGTATTAATCCTACTAAAGCTGCCGCATGGCAAAAACTCACTGCCCACTTCGAAGCGACAAAAGACGAAGAAATAAATGCGTATTTCCAAAAAAATAAAAACCGGTTTAATCAATTTTCTTTGCGTTTTGAAGATATATTGCTCGATTATTCTAAAAATAGGATTGATAAAAAAGGATTGAAATTATTATTTCAACTGGCGCGTGAAACCAAACTGGAAGATAATATAAAATCCATGTTTCGTGGGGAAGCGATTAATGAAACAGAAGGCCGTTCGGTACTACACGTAGCCTTGCGCAATCGCTCCCGTCGTGCGATCAAAGTAAGTGGTAAAAATGTGATGCCGGAAGTCAAAGCAGTTTTACGACAGATGGAAAAATTTTGTAAAAAAATACATAGTGGACAATGGAAAGGATACACGGGTAAAAGAATTACCGATGTTGTCAATATCGGAATCGGTGGTAGTGACTTGGGCAATGTGATGGTCACCGAAGGGTTACGTCCTTATTGGTTGGGAAATATCCAGCCGCATTTTGTCTCTAATGTGGACCCTTCTCACCTTTCGGAAATTTTGAAAAAAGTAGATGCCGAAACGACCTTGTTTATCATCGCTTCCAAATCTTTTACGACCCAAGAAACCCTCATTAATGCGACCAATGCGCGTAAATGGTTTTTGCAGGCAGCTAAGAAGAAAGCATACGTGGCAGATCATTTTGTAGCTTTATCGACTAATAAACCTGCCGTTAAGGAGTTTGGTATTAATCCCGACAATATGTTTCCGTTTTGGGATTGGGTAGGGGGAAGATATTCGCTTTCTTCTGCCATTGGATTATCGATTGCTTTGACGATTGGATACAATCATTTTCTAGAAGTCTTGGAGGGGATGCATGCGATGGACGAACATTTTAGAACGACGCCATTAGAAAAAAATCTGCCCGTTATTTTGGCCATGTTAGGCATTTGGTATAATAATTTTTACGGAGCATCGAGCGAAGCCATTCTTCCTTATGATCAGTACCTACACCGTTTTGCTGCTTATTTTCAACAAGGAAATATGGAAAGCAACGGTAAGTCCGTGGATCGAAATGGTGATCCTGTTGATTATCAGACCGGCCCGATTCTCTGGGGAGAGCCAGGTACCAATGGACAACATGCTTTTTATCAATTGATTCATCAGGGTACTAAAATGATTCCCTGTGATTTTATTGCTGCGGCTAATTCGCACAATCCCTTAGGTACACAACACGAAATTCTATTATCTAATTTTTTTGCGCAGACAGAAGCGTTGATGAATGGAAAATCTGAAGCAGCAGTAGTAAAGGAATTGGCGGATAAAAAAATGTCTAAAAAAAGAAAAAATTTCTTGACACCTTTTGAAGTTTTTTCAGGTAACCGACCTACCAATTCTATTTTATTGCGCCAGCTTACGCCTCGTTCGCTAGGGAGTCTGATTGCTTTATATGAACATAAGATTTTTGCCCAAGGTTCAATTTGGAATATCTTTAGTTTTGATCAGCCTGGGGTTCAACTTGGTAAACAATTGGCAAAGAAAATTTTACCAGAATTGCTTAATAAACAAAAAATCACCAGCCACGATTCTTCTACCAATGGATTGATTAATGCTTATAAAAAAATGAAGAAATAATCCACGAGTTTAGGGGTGGAATTTCGGCACTGATTCTTCTATAATTAGCTGAAAATGTAACGATTAATTTTTTATTGATAAATTGTGATTTATCAATAAATACCCTATATTGAGCCATAATTTAGCTACTCCCACTCTATAAAAAGTACTGCCAAACAAGGTAGTGCGCCTATAACACCCAACACCGCTTCACCCTAAAATTCATTCGTTTTACTTAAAAAAGTTAAGTAAAGGATAAACAGACTATTTGCTTTAAGCACCTTTATTTGAGGTTGGCTTACGGGTGAGTTAGTTTACTTTTTACTTAAATAATGATTAACGTCCTATGAACTTATATTATCTTTCCAAAGCAGCAGCGTTGGGCCTATTTCTAATATGTATTAATTCCACCATACAGGCCCAAATTTACTCTGAACAAACAATTTCAGGAACCAATACTGGTCAAAATACCATTGTGGTAAAATCAGTAGATATAGACAATGATGGAGATCAGGATTTGATATTAGGTAATGAATTTCAGCAAAATTCTTTGCTGTATAATCTCGGTAATGGCGATTTTGTGACGGGCAATAATGGCTTTATTAATGAGCTGAATGATACAGAGGACATTGGATTAGGAGATTTTGATATGGACGGTGATATAGATATTATTTTTATCAATCAAGGAGGTTTTGGTCATGAATATTATGAAAATGATGGTAATGGTAATTTTACAGTAGCTGGATTTTTACCTGCAACGAATGGCGGAGGAATTGCCGTTGGAGATATTAACAATGATGGTTTTTTAGATGTAATTATAGGTAATATTGCAGAAGTGAACTTTTGTATGATTAATAATGGTGATGGTAGTTTTACCAACGAAACCACCAGCCGATTACCAGGTACTGTAAAATCTACAGACTATGTCATACTGGAGGATGTTGATGGGGATGGAGACCTAGACCTTTTCTTTGCAAATCGAGATGGTAATCAGCTTTTAATTAATGATGGTACGGGTGTTTTTGCAGATCAGTCGATGCAGCGACTACCTCAAGGAGTAGATATGGATACTCGTAAAGCTTGCTTTGGTGATGTAAACAATGATGGGAAACCAGATTTGTTTTTGGCCAATGTGCAATTCACTGCGAACGAAGATCCTCAAAATCGATTGTATATTAACGAATCCAATGGCTTTTTTACCGACCTTACTACCATTCTGTTGCCGCAAGTTCCGAATCAAACAACCAATGCTGCCTTCCATGATATTGATGAAGATGGATCGCTCGACCTATTTATCACCAATGTATTAGCCGATCCCCTGCAAGCTTTACTAAACGATGGAACTGGAAAATTTACCGTTCGGACAGACGATATTATCAGTCCACCACTTATGACAGGCGAGGCATGGGGCCTGACGGTAGCCGACTTTAATAATGATGATTTTAGCGATATCTACGTGGCCAGTCGGACCGGGTTTGATGCCTATCTTGAAGGAGATCCAGAAGGAATGATTGCCGTTTCGACCAGTGATGTCTTAGACAATAGCGAATTTCTTGTTTTTCCCAACCCCATTTTAGAGAAAGTGTATTTACAACATCCCCTTGACTTTAAGCCTACAGAAATACAAGTTTATTCTGCTCTTGGGCACCATATTGATGATCCCGAAATTTATCCTATAGAGGGAGAAATCAGTCAACTACTTTTAAACCAAACGCTAACTCCTGGTCTTTACTTTTTAAAAATCCATAATAAAGAGTCAGCCGTTGTTCTTAAACTAAAAGTAGAGTAGATGCTATATCAACCATAACTTCGAGATAATACTAGAGGCAAGTCGAAATCAAAACGGCTCAATTTAAAATCTCCTTAATCGCATTAATGGTTTGCTCCACCATATTCGGCGTAATTTCCAAATGGGTCACAAAGCGAATGGTTTGTGGACCAAATGCTGAACCCATAATATCCTTGCTTTGAAATTTAGCTAATATCTGATCTGCGGTATGTGGATCTTTCAAATCGAAAATGACGATGTTGGATTTAACCGGACGTACTTGCTCAACGAGATGGCAATCCTCTAAAGTTTTACCCAATACTTTTGCGTGGTCGTTATCTATTTTCAAGCGCTCTATGTTATGATCAAGGGCATAAATACCAGCGGCTGCCAAATATCCTGCCTGTCGCATTCCTCCACCCATTACTTTGCGAAATCGACGAGCTTGTCGTATAAATTCTGTTTCTCCAATTAATAAAGAGCCTACTGGTGCTCCTAATCCTTTAGAAAGACAGATAGAAATACTGTCAAAATGTGCTCCTACCGCTTGGGTTGTTTCACCGGTTTCGATTAAGGCATTAAATAAACGAGCACCGTCTAGGTGTAATTTAAGACCTCGTCTTTGACAAAGATCTCGAATAGGTAGAATTTCATCTAACGTATAATAACTACCACCTCCTTTATTACAAGTATTTTCGAGCACTACCAATTTACTTACGGGCAACCAGTCGTACAATGGTTTGATCGCGGCAGCTATTTGGTCGACCTCGATTTTTCCGTTGACCCCCTGTAGAAGACTCATTCCTACCCCTGAATTAAATGCGTAGCCGCCAGTCTCGTATTGGTATACGTGAGAGTAATGATCGCAGATGACCTCGTCTAGCGGTTGGGTATGTACTTTTATGGCAATTTGATTGGTCATGGTCCCAGAGGGGCAAAATATGGCAGCTGGTTTGTCAAACATGGACGCTGCTTTTGCTTCGAGTGCATTGACAGTAGGATCTGCCTTAAAAACATCATCTCCTACTTCGGCTGAAAACATAGCTTGAAGCATTTCGGAGGTAGGTCGGGTTACGGTATCGCTAACTAGATTTATTTTCATAGAAGCGAATATCATAATTATCTTTAGTAAATTTTAATTTTGGAATTTTTTTCTCAAATAACTTCCTAAAATGATCTACATTAAACTTTTTTAAAAAGAAATTTCAATTGCTAAATACTTGTTCTCCGAATTAAAAAGTATTACTTTGCTAACCATTAATAACTTCAGTTTGTATATGGATTTGGTTGACCAATTTTTTTATGCTGCCTTTACCGTTGATAGTGTGGTTTTTGGTTTCGACGAAGGTGATCTCAAAGTATTACTCATCAAAAGAGGAGAAGAACCTTTCGTTGGAAAATGGGCATTACCAGGGTATTTTGTCAAGAAGACAGAAACGCTTGACGCTGCTGCAGAACGGGTATTGGAAGAATTGACTGGACTAAAAAATGTATTTCTTCAACAAGTACGCAGTTTTGGAAAAATAGATCGACACCCCGCAGGTCGAGTCATTACCGTTGGTTATTTTGCATTAATTAAAATTAAAGACTATAAAATTCAGGCAGGTTCAACTGGACTGGCTAGACGAGCAGAATGGCATTCTTTCAAAGAACTTGGAGAACTAGCCTTTGATCATAACGAAGTGGTGGCCTATGCTTTTGAAATGTTGAAACGTCGGGTTCGAACGCAGCCTATCGGTTTTGAACTACTTCCTCCTAAATTTACCCTTACTCAGCTTCAACACCTTTACGAAGCGATCTTGTTGTCAGATGCACCTCCAGAAGAAAATAAACTAGATAAGCGAAATTTTAGAAAGAAAATTCTAAGTATGAATCTTTTAGTGGATCTCAACGAGGTTCAGGAAGGAGTCGCACACCGCCCTGCAAAACTATATCGTTTTGATAAAGAGAAATATCGAGAATTGGAAAACGCTGGATTTAGTTACGAACTATAACTATAAAGGTAACCTAGAATAAATAGAACAATCCTCTATTACAAAAAGCTCCCATCTGAAGCAAATACCTTGATTGTTGCTTGATTGCCAAATTCACTTCGCAGATCATCTAAAGCTGCTTTAAGCTCAGCTCGCACACCCACTTCTTTTAAAAGAAAAAGATTATTGGTTATCGTTTCGTTTTGGTCCTGGTCTTTAATCTCGTTGGCAGTACCATTTTCTACATTGAAATAACCATAATTTCCTGACGAGAGTCCAACCGTTTCTGTCCACGGAGTTATTCTAGTATTAAATTCATCTAGAATGGTATTTTCGTCCGCGGATTCTTCTATTGTAAGATAACCCCAGACTAGGTCTTCAGGAACGGTTTTCAAAATCTTCCACGGTAGATAAATTCCGTAATCAGATTCCATGTCTAATTCGTAAAAACGAGGTTTTATTTTTAGTCGACCAATATTAGTGATGTCATTATTTTTGAGATTCAACTCTATGGCATAATCTCCTTCTAGAAAATGACCCAGTTCAATTTGATTGGATGCTGGTGCTGTACCAGGAATACATTCGTGTGGAGGAAGAATATTATTAATTGAAACTGCAGAGCGAGACGCTGTCTGATTTAAATTAAAGGAAATACTGTAATTTTCACAATCCAACTCTTCTAGGGTTGATACGCGTAATTCAAGCATGCGTTGATTGGCATCTAGGATTTCCCAAAGCTCAATTCGTAGCTCATCAGAGATATCTATATTAATATCGGGAGTAGTATCGTCAGGCTGGCAGGCGGTTAGACAAAAGAATAAAAGAAAGTAGTAATAGTAAGGACGAGTCATAAAAAGGCAGTTCTGGTAATAAATATAATCAGTTGTAAGTATCGTCTTTTGAAGAGCCTGATTAATCAAAGGCTGTTAATTAATAACGCATGATATCTAAAATCGTTGCTTCAGATAACTGCTTTATTTTAATTAAATTATAGGTATTTTATAAAATTTGCAACTATTACCCTATATTGCTTGTCATTGCTGTGAAAACAAATACTATGTTGACTCTAAACGCCATTAAGAAAGCTTATCGTACCGACTATAATACCCTTACTGTACTGAAGGGGATTGACCTCCAAATAGAAGCAGGAGAATTTGCTTCTATTATGGGATCTTCCGGCTCTGGAAAATCTACCTTACTTAATATTTTGGGAATTTTAGACGAATATGACTCAGGTGAATATCATCTTAATGGTACCCTGATCAAAAATCTTTCTCAAAAACAAGCCGCTATTTATCGCAACCAATTTATTGGATTTGTTTTCCAGTCTTTTAATTTACTCAATTTTAAAACGGCGGTGGAAAACGTTGCTTTACCATTATACTACCAAAAAGTAGATCGGAAAAAAAGGAAAGAAATTGCACTGGATTATTTGGATAGAGTAGGACTAAAAGATTGGGCGGAACATTTACCAACTCAACTATCTGGTGGACAGCAACAGCGAGTAGCTATCGCACGGGCACTAATCACCAAGCCTAAAATGATTCTAGCGGATGAACCCACCGGAGCACTTGACTCTAAAACGTCACATGACGTAATGAAAATTTTTGAAGAAGTAAACCGTGATGGAATTACGGTGGTCATTGTTACACACGAAAATGATATTGCCGAAAAAACCAAACGAGTTATTCGATTACGAGATGGCTTAATAGAACAGTAGTATTTCTGTTTTCTCATTTTTTAAATAAAAAACCAAATGAATTGCGATTTTTAAATTTTTTCAAACCTGATATTGATAAGTGGCAGGAGATTTTTGCCTCTCTTCAGCGGCACAAACTCCGTACCTTCTTGACGGCCCTTTCCGTCTGGTGGGGCATTTTTATGTTGGTGATCTTATTAGGAGCAGGGAACGGTTTGAGAAATAGTGCCGAGTCAGATTTTGGGGATCGGGCTAAAAATCGATTATATATGTGGACTTATAAAACGTCGATTCCATATAAAGGATTACCTGTTGGTCGATTTATTGAATTTAACCAAAAGGATTATGAATTATTAGAAGATAAAAAAGGAAGCGATTTTAATCATGTCAGTGGACAGTATTGGATGCGAGGAGAATTTTTTACCAACTACAAAAATAAAAGTCGTTCTTATAATATCCAGTGTGTTTACCCAGATCATCTCCATATTGAAATGCCAGATCTGACAGAAGGACGATTTATTAATAACATAGATATTGATGAAAAAAGAAAGGTAGCCGTAATCGGTACAGCAGTCTCTAAAGAATTTTTTGGGGAAGTAGATGAACCACTGGACAAATACATAAAAATTAAAGGAATCGAATATCAAGTGGTGGGCGTTTTTACCAAAGAACGATTTCGAGATACCGAAAGAATTTATTTACCTATTTCTACCGCACAACAAATTGATGGCACCGATCGCCTTGGAAATTTAGTGGTAGACCTCAATGTCGAAACGGTCGAAGAAAGTAAAATTGCGGAAGATAAAATTCGCGCAGATTTGGCGGCTTACCATAAGTTTGATCCTAAGGATGAGATGGCTGTTGGTATGTGGAATTCGGTAGAAGGCGCTCAAGATGCCAGAGTCATGTTGCGTTTTATTTTCATCTTTATCTGGCTGGTCGGTATCGGTAGTATTATCGCTGGAGTGATCGGTGTGAGTAATATCATGCTGATTATTGTAAAAGAGCGAACCAAAGAAATTGGGGTGCGAAAAGCCCTAGGAGCCACGCCAGGTTCTATCATTAGTATGATTGTTTATGAAGCAGTTTTTTTGACTTCCTTGGCAGGTTATTTAGGACTTGCTTGTGGACTAGGATTGGTTTATGGTATTCAGCAGTTTATTATCGCTAATGAAATCGAGGCCGAATTCTTTAAAAATCCAGAAGTGGACCCAGGGACCATCATGGCTGCCATGTTTATTCTAGTAGCTAGTGGTGTAATCAGTGGATTAATTCCCGCTTTACAAGCAGTACGAATTAACCCAGTAATCGCCATGAAAAGCTAATTTTTAATGCTTCTAGCTACTTGCTATGTTGGCTTCTTGTCATCCTTAATTGCAAGAAGCTAGAAGCAAAAAGTAAAAAAATGTTTGACTACGATAAATGGCAGGAAATATTTAATACTATCGCGAAGCATAAGCTTCGGACGGGGCTCACTGCGTTGGGGGTCTTTTGGGGAATTTTTATGCTCGTATTTTTAATGGGCGCAGGGAATGGTTTACAAAATGGAGTAAATGGATTGTTTGGCGGGCACGCCAAAAATAGTGTCTATATGGGATCGAACCGTACTTCGTTACCTTATAAAGGAATGAAACCAGGAAGATATTTTTCCTTAGACAATGATGATGTGGCGGCCATCCGAAATAACTTTGGAGAAGAAATCGCTCACATAGCACCACGACTTTGGATGCCAGGAGGGGATGTATCTCATGGAGATAAAAGTGCTAGTTTCGATGTAAGAGGAGATCTTCCAGATCTAATACATATTGATGCATTAGAGGTTTACCAAGGACGTTTTTTGAATGAATTAGATGTTGAAAATAAACGTAAGATTGCGGTAGTTGGCCGTGAAGTAGTAAAAGCATTGTTTGAAGAAGGAGAAGAGGCGATCGGAGAATATATCAAATTACGAGGAACCGAATTTAAGATCGTTGGTGTGCTCAAATCCAATCGACGAGGAGAAGATGCAGTGGAGGATGAAAAAACAGTTTTACTTCCACTTACGACGGTTCAGCAATTACGAAACCAACCTGGGCAAATCGGTTGGTTCGTCTGTGCGATGTATCCTAATGTCGATGTAGGAATCGTAGAAGAAAAAATAAAAAAATTGCTAAAAAATCGGCATAATATTCATCCCGATGATCGACGAGCCATCTGGTCCGATAATATCCAAGAAGAATATCGACAAATCAATGGACTTTTCACTGGAATCACGGTACTAGTTTGGTTTGTAGGAATTGGAAGTTTATTAGCTGGAGTTATCGGTGTCGGAAATATCATGTTAATTTTAGTGAAAGAACGGACCAAAGAAATAGGTATTAGAAAAGCATTAGGAGCAACACCAACTTCCATCATCAGCATGATTTTGATGGAATCTGTTTTCCTAACTACTATTGCAGGATATCTAGGATTGGCTTGTAGCGTTGGGATATTATTTCTAATGAGCCAATTTATGGGAGACGCCACCGCCTTTTTCTCTAACCCAGAAATTGATTTGGGGATTTGTTTTTTAGCATTGGGAATTCTCGTTGTTTGTGGTGCTTTGACAGGACTGATTCCTGCAATGCAAGCAGCTAATGTGAATCCAGTGATAGCGCTGAAAGATGAGTGACCGAACCCGAAGGGCGTCGTGCGACAGCACGACGAGGGAACGAACCGCGTAAGCGGGTGGACGGCACCGAACCCGAAGGGCGTCGTGCGACAGCGCGACGAGGGAATGAATCCTGCTTTCGGCAGGCAGGTGCGTAAGCGGCCGGCCGAATGTGTTGTTGCATCGTTGAAAAACTCACTAACCCAAAAACCAAAAACTCGTTAACTCAAAACCATACTATAATGAACAAAGGATGTCTACTCGGAATCGCCGCCATGCTCTTATTGGTTACCGCTGGCCTATTTGCCTATTTCAATCAACAAGGTGATGACGAAGTCGAAGGAATTAAAACGACCAAACCAACCATCGAAGACGTAGTGAAAAAGACCGTCGCTACTGGAAGTATCAAACCCCGAAAAGAGATTATGGTGAAGCCACAAGTTTCTGGTGTGATTGATCAGCTCTTCGTGGAAGCAGGACAGCTCGTCACCAAAGGGCAAAAGCTAGCACGTATCAAATTGATCCCAGATCAGGTAAGTATTAACAACGCTCAAAGTGGTGTAGAACTTACCCGAATGCGCCGCGATGAAGCCCAACGAGAATTGAATCGTCAAAAGAAAATTTTTGAGCAGCAGTTGGATGTCGAAGAGGCGCGCGCCAACCTCGCTGATGCCAAGCAAGAGGAAGAACGCCAGCGCAATTTGTTCAACGACGGCGTCATCTCTCAGACGGAATACAATCAATTCAAACTACGATTGAATATCCAGCAAGCCGTTTTTGATAATGCTGGGATTGGGGCACTCAATAGCCTTAAACAATTTGAGGCAGATCTCGATATCCGTGAACAGGAATATAATGCTGCGAGAGACAACCTCGCTTTATTACGCGAAGGCGCGACACGCAACAGTAAGCAAGTTTCTAACGTCGTGGTTTCCACGGTGGCTGGAATGGTGCTCGATGTACCCATCGAAGAAGGAGCCTCTGTCATCGAAAGAAATAATTTTAACGAAGGAACGACTATTGCTTCCATCGCAGATATGAAGTCGCTAATTTTTGAAGGCAACGTCGATGAGTCTGATGTTGGAAAACTCAAAGAAGGAATGCCACTAGAACTAACCGTAGGTGCGATTGAGTCTGAAAAATTTGCGGCGACCCTAGAATATATTTCTCCAAAAGGAGTAGAGGAAGAAGGTGCTGTAAAGTTTGAAGTAAAAGCAGCGATCAAGCCTACTTCTGAATCTTTCCTCCGAGCAGGTTATAGCGCTAGTGGTGATATAATTTTAGACAAACGAGAAAAAGTCATCGTACTTCAGGAACGCGATCTGATCTTCAAAAAGGATTCTACCTTTGTAGAAATAAAAACCGGTGAGGATAGTTTTGAAAAACGCTTGGTGAAGACGGGCTTGAGCGACGGAATTAAAATTGAAGTTTTTGAGTTGGATACAACGACGGTAGTGAAGGTGCAGTGATTTTTGTTGAATGGTTGAATAGTTGATTTGAAAGAGCGTAGCTATTCGTCTATGTGTAGATATAATAAATAAAAGGCTGCTTCTTCCTAGAGGCAGTCTTTTGTTTTTTATTTTACCAAGCAAATTTTTTTTATGAAATAGAAAAAGATAAAAAAAGAGGATGGTTAGATATACATACCCATATTGAATATTGGAAAAAGAGAAGCTAGAGCTTTTAGCATTAAACTCCAAAAATATAAAACCAGAAACCTGAATCGATAGAATAATTCTTAACGTAGGCTAACGTTCCTATAAATTGAATAAAAATGAAAAGACAATTTATTGTATTTTGTTTACTAAATTTTGCGCTAACAGCCTTAAGCCAAAAAAATCCTTATCAGGTAAAATTCTCTTATCAAATTGAAAAGGAAGTAGCGGATGAAAAAATAAGATCATCAAAAGCTGGATTACTTTATTCTTTAATAGGTGATTATCATAATTCAAATTTATATTCAGATATCGCAGTTTCATGGGGAGTGGATAGTTTAAACTTCAATGATTATAAAACGAAAGATGCCTTAAAGGAAATTTGCGAGAAAGCAAAGAATCACCGAATTGTAATTATAAGTGAAAATCATCTAAAACCTCAACATAGAATTTTTGCAACTAAAATAATTAAAGAATTAGCAGGATATGGTTTTAATCATTTAGGCTTAGAGACATTCATGAGTATTTCAAATAAAAATAGTTTACTTGACTCAATGTTAAGTGTTCGTGGCTACCCATTAGATTCACCCCTGACAGGAACGTATACTTTAGAGCCTAAAATGGGCGTATTAGTTAGAAAGGCTATTTACCTTAAATACAACTTGTTTGCCTATGAAAAAACCGAGAAAATAAAAGGCAAAGATAGAGATGAAATACAAGCTGATAATATTATCAGATACCTGAATAATAACCCCAACGCAAAAGTAATTATACTCTGTGGTTTTCATCATGCCATCGAATCGGATTTAATAAAACGAGGTAATTCATATTGGATGGCGAAATACTTAAAGGACAAATTAGAAATTGATCCAATAACCATTTATCAAGATAACTTTACTGAAAAATTTATCAAAAATGAGCATCCCTTGCTAGGAACGATTAACATAGATAAGCCCTCCATCCTCATCGATAGTTTAGGTGAAGTAGTGAAGATATCGCATCAAGTGGACTTTGAAGTAATCCACCCAAAGACTTCCTATATCGATGGGAGACCCAATTGGTTATTTGAAAGTGAAAAATACAAAGCAGTTAAAATAAAATTGGAAGATTTTGATATAGATTTTCCTATCATTGTTTCAGCTTATCCTTTTGATGAAATTAACTCAGTTCCAGTAGATAGAATAGAATTGAAACACAAGTATGATCGTAAACCACTTGTTCTAAAAGTCGGAAAATACAAGATAAGTATCTATGACGGAGCGCGTACCTATGAATATATTCAAACAGTAGAATAGGCAGGATGATCTCTTAGAAATGAATTTGAATTAGTTGGTTGGTCAAATATTTCATAAAATATGTTGGATATCAACAAATCCACCCGCTGTGCCACACAAGCCAAAACGCAAAGAAAAAGTTTTACAAAAGTCAAAGCGCTCGTTTACACATCCATGTGTAGAAACAGCTTTACAAGCAAAAAATAGACAGGAAAATTGCGTAGCCATCAACTGTCCCTTCGGTTGCTGTCATGGTAATGAGTTCAGTGCTACAGCTCGCTCTGTAGTCCCCTGCTAGTGTATAGGTCGTGCATTAGAAAAATTTTTTAATGCACCAATCCACACATCCACATTAAGACCAATCAATTTCCAATTCCTGGATTGGTAATATCGTCTCCGAAAAGTAAGTCATAATTAAGTTCCTGCATTTGCAACAGAGTCTGACTTTGCGTCATCATAATACCCTTATAATATTGCATCATGATTTTGGTATAAGCAGATTCATAGATAGCGATTTGTTGTTTTGGGTTCGCATTGGCAATCTGTCGTTTTCGATCATCAGGTATACTTTTGAGACTGGGGATAATTTCTGTTGCCAGCAGTATGGAGGCAATCCCTCCCCATTCGCGGTAGGTTTTTTTAGGGATTTCCATGAAAAAAACATGATAATCAGGACTATCTTTTTTTCTGCCAACCCGAATAAATAAAACCGCATCTTTACCTGCTAGGTTTGATTTTCCTATGGTAGCATGGAGTGTATTTCCCAATAACTTAGTAGATATTTCGATTCGTTCTAGCGCACCGTATGAAGCATTTTTAATATTATTCATTTTAATCACTTTGTCGATGGCCGAATTCATTTTTCCAACGCTAGCGGCATTGATAACTTCGAGACCGAATCGAGGTGCTCCGGGATCGCCTTCTCGTGCGGTGGCGTGTAACCGATCCTTATAGCTCCAATCTTTCCAATAGGTTTTTTCTTTGGTTTTAATAACATAAGGAATCGGATATGGGCCATCAGCAGTCATGGAAATTTTAGTTTTCTGACTATTTTTTTTCTTAGAAATTTTTGGTTTTACTGCCTCTGGAGTAGTGGCTACGGTAGAAGAGAAGGTAGGAGTAGTTATTGCCTGAACGCCGCCTGCTTCCGCAATTTTTCCGGGTGGTGTTAATAGGAGGACGACCTTTCGATCTTTACCTGTTCCCTGAAAGGTGATCGCAAAATCTGCTTCTCCGTTTTCGGTATATCCATTTCCAGTAAGCACAGTATTTTTATTGTTTTTTTCTACCCTAGATTCATCAATATCTACCCAAAGGACTGATAGGGCAAATTCTAGTTGCTCTGCTTCCGAAGATCGACCATCTGCATCTATTTTACTTGATGAATTGGATTCGATTTCCTTTACGGAAAGTACACGAATCATAGACTGATCATTGTTTTGGTGCAGATAGGTAGTTCCTTCAGTATTTTTATCGTTGGCAATTTTCCAATTATTGGGGGGAGTCTGTGCCTGACAACTGCTAAGGAGAAACAGCATAACAATCTGAATGGTATATTTCATAGTAAGTAAATTTTAGGGTTAAGATTATCGCAAAATAACAGTTTCTTTATGAAGTTGTTTAAAAATGAAGCACAATGACTTACCCTCGTTTTTTGTGAACATTCTTAAACAACTTCTATTCCTAATAAAAATAAAAAAATGTTAACGTCTTAAAATAATACCACTAATTTACTTTGCCGCTGCTTGTTTACGCTACTTTTTAACATGATCTCTAGGTATGTATAAAAATTATTTCTTACAAAAATCTAAAAATCAATCCGAAGTCTCCAATCCCTGTCGAATTCCTTTCTCTACCGCCGGAACCCCTCGCTTCATCCATTGTGGCTCCTTCGCACCTTTTAAATAAAAATCAAAAAACTGCGACATTCGAATATTAAAATCCATGCGGTTTTGGCGTTTGACGGGCCAGTGTGGTTCGTCATTATAATTGAGCATCCACGCCGGTTTTCCGAGACGACGAAGTCCCACAAATAATTCAATTCCCTGATACCACGGCACGGCGCCATCCTTATCATTATGTAAAATCAAGAGCGGTGTTTCTACTTTATCTAGCGTAAAGATGGGCGAATTTTCTAGATATCGCAATGGCTTATCCCAGATCGTTCCACCAATTCTACTTTGCGTGTTTTCATATTGAAACATTCTACTCAAGCCTGATCCCCAACGAATTCCACCATAAGCACTAAACATATTTACGACCGGCGCACCCGATTCAGCGCACTTAAATAAATTGGTTCGCGTCACCATATACGCTACTTGATAACCACCCCAACTATGTCCTTGCAATCCAATATTATCTTTATCCACAAACCCTTTTTCGATCAACGCTGTCACGCCGGGCATCACCGCATTATACGCACTCTCGCCTGGATAACCCACGCGATAACTAACGTCCGGATTAAAAATTAAATATCCTCGATTGGCATAATAACTATAGTTGATGGTAGAGCGATGTGGGTATGGTGCTCGATGTCGATACAGTCCATTAGAACTTCGTTCATAAAAATTAACCAGCATCGGATATTTTTTATTCGGATCAAAATTAGGTGGCTTAATCAACATCCCATCCATCACTTGTCCGTTCAAATCAGTCCATTGAAAAAGTTCTGCTGTTCCCCAACCGTATGCTGATTGTTGCGGATTGGCGTCACTGATCTTTTTTATGTTTTCAAATTTTGAATTAGTCATTTGCAAGTTGGGAAATTCAGTAAAACTTTCTTTGGTGAAAATAAGCGCATCTGAATTTTTAGCTTTGGAAATCCTTCGCGTATAATTATGAGGCCCACCGATGAGTTTAGAAACAGTTCCGGTTTTTACGTTTAAATTTGCGTAGCCA
Source organism: uncultured Saprospiraceae bacterium (assembly GCA_937928405.1). GTDB lineage: Bacteria > Bacteroidota > Bacteroidia > Chitinophagales > Saprospiraceae > JALZUU01. Next base: position 83,425 of record CALFWZ010000066.1, on the reverse strand, counting down.
CTGGTTTTATCCGTATGATTAAAATAGTGGAGTAATAAAGGTTGGGCTGGATCAATGGCCTGAACTTCTCGATCTAATCGAATATAACGATAGGTCGTTTTATTTTCACGTCCCTTGGTTAGGCGTTTTTTACTGCTTGGATTTTTTGGATCTACCTGCCAAATATCATAACGATCATAAATATAAAAATAACGATCCCCTTTGGTCCATCCGGCCGTTCCATTGCTACGCGGCAACATAGGACGATCATTTAATTCATCATAAAAAGGTTGCTTATTATTATCCGTTAACTTTCTAGTTTGCTGGTCCGTAATGGTGTAAGCATACCAAGCAGTATCTGGAGCGCTAAACCAATAAACATAATTTCCTTCTGCTGAAAAACGAGGGCTAGCCCGCAGGTTGGTTCCGACGGTTTTACGTTGACCAGAATTTTTGTCTACCACATAAAAAGATTTGACGCTAGGATAACCATCCCAGCTAGTAGAGATCCTTGCTGAAAAATCATCAATGGCCAAAATATATTTGCCGTTGCCCTCGTCTGCCAGTTGGTGATCCGGAGCCGTCGCATCTGTCAGTGCTACTGATTTTTTATTACCGATATTCCAAGCGTTGAGATAGGTTGCTTTTTTATCATCGTCTGCTTGCACTTTCTGTTGGGTATGTAATCGCGCATCTTGGTAGTGCCAAACTTCTACATTGACGATTTCTTCTTTTAATAAACTGGTATCTTGTAAAATCGGAAAAGGAGCCGTACCATAAAATAAAGTTTTGCCATCTTTAGAAAAACGAGGTTGATAATTTTCGGAAAGAAAACTGACCGAATTATATCGATCACTTGGAGTAGATTCGGTGACGAGTTGAGCGGTGTCTGGACCATTTTTCCAATAGAATAAAGAAAGTGGTCTAGCTTTGACTTTGGTGGTGTCCAAGTCTGCGATAAAAGCTGCCTGCTGACCAGTCTCATCGAGCTGTAGCTTTTTAAACTTTCCTTTGCCCCGATAGAGGGATTGTTCTTTTCGTTTATTAAAATCAAAATAATAAACACCCGATTGAAATCCATCATATTTGCCAGTGTTTGAAAAAATAGCAGAAGGCTTTTTCTTCGCAATTTTATATTTTAAAACGCCTGGATAACTAATCGTATTTTTAGTTTTTAAATCATAAAAGACTAAAAGGGTACCGTCTTCTTTCTTTGGCTTTTTCGGTTTTTTAACTTTTGTATTAGTGGTGTCACTTTCTACCTTTTTTTTGGGCTGAATTGGGATGGGTTCTTTTTTATAAATCAACCAGTCATTCCACTCTTTTGGTAACTGATAAGATTGAACATCTGGGATGGTCGTTACGGATCGATCTTTTAGATGATAGATAACAAGACTATCTTTTGGTAAATCATCTTTTTTGACCTTTTGTTTTTTTAACGCTTTAATGGTATCAACAGCCGCTGATAATTTAAAAACGAGCCATTGGTTGTCTGCACTTATTTGTGCTTTACTACCACGATGAAAACGAATGGTATTTCCGGTAGCCTTGCTATAAATATGTAGTGTAGGATCACCAGACTCGTTTCCGACGTTGTAAACCACATACTGTCCATCATTAGAAATTTTGGTTTCTTTGATGGTATTCCAGATATTAAAAGTCTCTGGTGTCATAGTCTTAAGTGATTGTCCAAACAAAGGAAAAAAAATGATGGAAAGGGCAAAAGTGAAAAAATACTTCATGTTAAAATACGTTTTAATTGAAGAGGGAAGTTACGGAAAAAATAGGGGCGCAGGCATCTAGGGGAAGAATATTTTTAAAATTTGACACGCTTGAAATATAAACGTTCGATTTTAGTAAATTTGCGTTTGCGAATGACGGACCTCGGATAGTAATGACAAACCATTAATAAACATAATACAAACACCATCTAACTCAAACTCATATGAAGGCTAAGTATCTTTTCAACTACTTTTTCCTTTTTGGATTATTTTTATTAATACTCAACGACCACGTCCTAAAAGCGGCTTACGGAAACTGGTTTACTGGAAAATTATCGGATGTGGCTGGGCTGCTGATTCTACCGATGTTTTTAAAATATCTTTTTTCAATTTCTACCAAGCGATCTGTTTTATTTACCATTGTATTTTTTGTTTTTTGGAAATCACCTTTCTCTCAATTTTTTATTGATAGTTTCAACGCTGTAGGGTTGTATAATATGGGTAGAGTAGTGGATTATACTGATTTTATCGCTTTCTTAATTTTACCATTATCCATTTATGTCTTAGACAATATTGAGAAATTTGAAATCAAACTGCCAAGGATCAGCTTTCAAAAAATAGCAACTAATAGTTTATTAGTCCTAACCATCCTTACCTTTTTTGCCACTTCCAAAGATGTGGATGTGGATGATTTTGAGCCTAAAAATTATTTAAGTGTTTGTTGCTATACAGAACCTAAAGAACTAAACATAGGTCTGGGGAGTATTTATGTTCCCACTATCTTTACACCTGATGGAAATGGGATCAACGATTTTTTCCAAATTTCGGCAGATTCGAATATTCTAAGAATAGATACGTTTTTGGTTTTTAATCAATTTTTCGGCGATACCGTATTTAGTGCGACGAACATAACCGATATAATACCAACAAATGGTTTTGATGGAGTGGTCTCGGATACAGTGGCGGCAACACAATATTCTTATCAAATATTTGTCACTTCTGTTGATAATGTCAAAGTTCAGGTGTTTGGAGAAATCTGCGCACTGCCCTGCGAAATGCCTTTAAATATTCCAGTTCCAGATAGCCTTGAAAATTGTGCCTTCCCCATTCAATATGATGTGATTAATGGGTACGACGAAAATATTGATTCGCAAGAAGATCTAAATTGTTTTTAAAGAAGATGATGAGATTAAGTCTAGTTTTTTCTTTCTTGTTTTTAATAGCTTGCAGCAAAGAGCATGCTCCCATGCTCGATCCTCCGCCTAATTCAGGCGTAACGATCTTGAATCAACTTAGTGAAAACTATACCCAACTTCCTGAGCAAGCAATTTCTATTAGTCAAGACAAACGAGTTTACGCGCAATATACTGATCCGACGGAAAGGTATAATCATCGAGTGATGGGAGATGGTATCGAAGGAGGAGGATTGGTCGTTGTGATGGATAGTGTTTTTTATGAATTAGCATTAGCGGATAATTATGTGTTTGAAGATATCCGTCCTAGATTATATGATGTAGATCAAGATGGAAATTTAGAAATTATTACCATCCGTACAGAGATTACTCAAGGTGCTGGAATTATGATTTATAAAATTCTAAATAACCAATTGCACGAATATGCCTATGTTCCAGAAATTGGCCAATCCAGTCGTTGGTTAAATCTGGTTACCTTAAATGATTTAGACGAAGATGGAATCGTAGAATTAGTTTGGATTCAGACCCCACATATTGGTGGTATTTTAAAGGTCGCAAAAGTACAAGCAGGAGCGCTAACCGTCTTAGATGAATTAAGCGGATACAGCAATCATGGTTATGGAGATCGAAATCTTTGCCTGTCCGTTTTAACCCAAGAAAACCAAGGAAAAATATTTTATGTTCCTACCCAAGATCGAACCCAAATTGTTGGATTTAAATACAGTAATGGTCGTCTAACCGTCGTTTCTGAAATCGATCAAATAATTGATTTTTCAAGAATCTTGAGTGAACAATATAGTTTTTCAAATCCTATCTTTGTGGAGGATAATTGTATTTTTGTGGAATAAATTTACAAGGTTGAACGTTTCTCTAAAACCAGACCTTTCTTATCTTTGTTTAGCTAATAAAACAACTTAAAATACCTTCAATTTTAATTTTTAAAATCTATGAAGAATATAATTAAACCTATATTTTGGATACTCTTGTTATTGTCTGGTTTTTTTATTGGAACCTCCTGGCAAAATAAAAAAGAACTTACAGAAAAAAGTACCAACCAACATCCGGCTATGCTGGCCAGTAATCAATCTCCAGCTACCCCTCAAACAGTTGATAAAGACGACCGTTTTACCGACCACGAAGTAGCCACGATTAATCTTTTCGAGCGCGCAGCCCCTTCCGTTGTTTTTATTACGACTTCTAATGTTCGTCGAGATTATTGGTCGCGTAATGTCAGCGAAATTCCTCGTGGGAGTGGATCTGGATTTGTTTGGGATAAAACGGGGCATATCATCACCAATTACCATGTAATTCAAGGGGCAGACAAAGCCACCGTTACTTTTGCAGATCAGACCACTTATCCGGCGACGCTCGTAGGTGCAGCCCCTGAAAAAGATTTGGCGGTACTTCGAATCGAAGCCGAAAATATGGAACTACAACCCATCCCCGTTGGCGCTTCTGATAATCTTAGAGTAGGACAATCTGTTTTTGCCATCGGAAATCCTTTCGGATTGGATCAGACCCTAACTACTGGAATTATCAGTGCCCTTGGCCGAGAGATCGAATCTGTTGGGAAGGTGCCGATCCGTGATGTAATTCAGACAGACGCTGCCATCAATCCAGGTAATTCTGGAGGACCACTATTGGATTCTCAAGGAAAATTAATCGGAGTGAATACTGCGATTTATAGTCCCTCTGGTGCTTATGCGGGCGTTGGTTTTTCGATTCCTTCTCATGTGGTAGATTGGGTGGTTCCAGATTTAATTAAGTATGGAAAAATCAATCGTCCCACCTTAGGGGTCGAGCTGGCTAGTCCGCAAGTCATGCGCAGAATGGGCATGGAAGGAATTTTAATTTATGACGTTTTTAGTGGTGGCCCCGCTGAAAAGGCTGGCCTACAACCCACCCGTTGGAATCGTCAAGGTTCCATTGTTTTAGGAGATGTCATTACGGCCATCAACGGCGAAAAAGTAACGAATCGAGGAGAGCTTATTCTTATTCTAGAAAAATATAAACCCGGCGATCGGGTAAGGGTATCCATCACGCGTGATTATGAGCCGGCGGAAGTGGAATTGACTTTTGGGGGAGAATAGGTTGCTTTAATAGAATGACTAAAAAGACGAAACATGAATCATCCCGAAATTCATTATTATCATTTTACCTTCTAGTTTTCCCTTGAATATATTGTTTTTTGCTAGTTAGCTTGTTGGCCCTCTTTTTACGTAAAAAGAGGGCCAACTGGCAAACAAGCTAACAGGTCAACTGGCAATATTTTTCTAAAGAAAAAATTCGGGATGACTCCTGTTTCTAAATTTCCTAAGCTTTCTTGTAAAAAGAAAAGCTACTAAATCTTAACCTCCTAGTTATCAGGACTGACAACAAGGTTTTTAATTAATACTTGTCCATAAACACTAGAGCCTGAATGACTACTAGAAGTCGACTGTAAATAACATCCAGCTTTGAAGTAATTCTCATTGGCATTTCCAATATCAACCGAGGTAAACAACGTTGATTGTCTACTTCCATTATTATTTAAGTTATACAGTTTAACGACTCCATTTTTCATGGTTAATTCAAAATAATACTCGGTATCCATATTCATGTTGAAATTAATAGTTCTACCACTTCCTTCTATCTCTTCCGTTACATAGCCCAAGATTCTTAAATCTACACTACCGGAATTTTGACCAGAATTACCTTGTACTTGCACTCGGATGACATCGTCATAAGAATCATCTCTTTCATGAATTTGAGCAAAGCAGAGTTTTCCAGAAGGAGGAAGATCCTCAATTTTAAATCTAAACTTCATAGAGTGTTCTGTATTGGTATTACCATTCCAGTAATTGCTACCACCATTGATCAATTCTCTCAATTCTGATCTTGGATTAGAAGAACCTCCAGAAGTTGGATTACCAGGATAACATCTAAAAGCAGCATACCCATCTTTATCAAAAAAGAAATGACTTTCGCCTTTACTAGCGTTATCTGCATAGCTCAATCCATTATTATTGCTTCCAACATTTAAATTACCTGAAAATCCATTTAGCTTCCATCCGCTTCCGATAATAGCTGCTGCGGTGGTTCCACCGTTGTTGTCATCTCCGCCGACTTCATGGAACGTAAATTTTTGGCTGGTCCAACCTCTGTAAGCATATTGGTTGGCATTACTGCCATTGGTTGTGCCATTTACTCTTAAAGATTTTCCACTATCTCTGCACTTAAGTCTATACTGTCCATTTCCAACAGAAATAATTTGCCATTGTTGGTGGGTGGTACCTTGGTACGCCCATTGTCGCACATTCGCGTTATTGGAGTTACTTCCACCTGCGACCTCTAAGCTCTTACCGCTATCTACTCCTTTCAGTCTGACGTAACCATTTCCAACAGAAAGAATCTCCCATTGTCGGTGAGTTGCTGTTGTATTAACATTGGTACCCCAGACTTGTAAGTTAGCACCATTGTTGTTGCTCGCCCCAGAAATATCTAAGGTACGGCCACTTTTTACAGATTTTATGACGTAAGTTTTTCCTACCGTTGGTACATCATTTCTAGTAGCAGCTTGGTCATTGTCTGTGGTTTCTGTGTTTTCTTCAAATTCTGTCTGTTCTGTTATTTCTGAAGATTCGTCAATTTCCAAAAGACTTTCATCTTTTGAACAAGCAGTAATAAATATAAGTATTCCTAATGCAAAAAATAAAATAGGAAATTTCTGTGTGATGTGATATAATGTTTTGTTCATAATTTAATTAAATAAAGTTTGGTTAAAAATTACGATAAAGAATAAGTGATCAATTTTGATAATAAAAATTTTTCTCAATCAAGCCACCAAATAGCAACCTGTCTGCCGGCACAGGAAGGTTTATCCGAAAATACATTTATCTTCAGAAATCCTATGGTGGATAGGATTGAAAATTATTTAACCACCATCATCGATTAATCTTTTTATTATCGCTGTTATGAATAATAAATAGAAAAATTAAAATGATTTGATTCAGGGATATGGAGAATCGATAAAATTAGTTTTTAACATAATCATGTTGGTTTTTGTAAATACGAAAGTAGAAACAGGTAGGTATAGAGGTTCTTATTGCTCAATAAGTTAGTCATACTTTGGTTGACCAATCATTGGTTGACCAATTTTACGTAAATGTAATAGAAAAAATCCTTTATTCTGTATTTTTTCAAATTTTTTTTCAAAAAAATTGAAAATAGGCTATTAAACAGAATAATATATGTTAATATTTTTTGCTAATAGATTGTTGAAATATAAATAAAGGTGCGTGAAACGTTCTTTTTCGCTATTGGAAAATAAATAGGGCTAATAAATTGATTGTCAATTAATTACGGATATATATTGTTAAGGGTTTTCTGAATTGCTTGGCTTTTATGATCGCTGCTGAACTATTAGGTGAGGTATTAATTTGTTCCAATGCGTAAGTTTGCTGATGAATAGGTGGAGCTAGCATTGATTATTGATAGTATGCAGTGATAAGAAAATATTTGGTTCACTATGTTTACCAAACCCTTTTCAATTGAAGAGGGTTTGGTAAACACGGTGAAACTATTTTTAATTCGTCTTTACAAAACGAGTGGTATTGATAGTTTCTCCTAAAACAGTTCTAAGAAAATATATACCATTACTAAGTCTTGGTAATGGCAAGGTAAGCATAGTGGTCCCGGCCAAAATTTCTTGTTTCGTTTCTCTAATAATTTTACCATCAACTCCCATTATGGTCATCACCAATAGACCATCTATCGGGGAAATATAAGCTGTTTGTAATGTTTGTTCGTTAATTGGATTAGGTCGAATGTTTACAATTGTTTCGTCTGTTTTAAAATTTACCACACGGGTTCCAAGAATCTCTTGTGTACCGTCAAAATCAGTCTGGGTTAGTCGATAATAATTATCACCGATGATCGGATTTTTGTGAACGTACTGATATTTGGTAATCTCAGAAGTAGTTCCTTGACCATTCATTTCATCTAAAAAAGAAAAGTTTCTTCCATCGGTAGAATGTTCGAGTGTATAATAGTCATTATTAAATTCCGATTCAGTAACCCAATTCAACAGACTAGTTTTATTTTTGGGGACTGCTTCGTAGCCAGTCAGTGTGACGGGAAGCGGTGCCACACCAGGGAATACAATACCGTAGTCTTCTGCTTGTCCAGTGGACATGTTCTGGCAAGCATTACTAATGCTTTCATTAGCAACAACGCGTAATCGTAAAATAACTCCACTAACTAGTGGGATTTCTGGTGCGGTATAATTAAATGTGCGATTACCTCCAGCGAATCTTTGACCTCCTGAAGTAACGATCAATTCATCTACGTCTAAAAAATCACCATCATTATTATAATCAAGGTAAATTCTAACTGCTTCAAAAGTGCTAGTGTTAAAGTCACCAACGTTGACTACCCCCTGATATGTTTCTCCAGGAGTGAGGTTTGCCACTTGTAAGCAGGAATTATCAAGATAGGTGTTGCCGTCCGTAATGGCGTTACCAGAAGTATTACTAATGGTTCCCAACGAGAAAAAACGAACACCACCATTTCCTAGACTACCACCAGGTACACAAGCATTTGTAGGATTTTGTACAATATTAATAAAATCTATTTTCGTTTCAGTGGTTCCATTTCCAGATCCATTTCCAGCGGTTAGGGTTACATCATAACTCCCCGTTGAAGGATAGACGACCGTTGGATTTTGTAAATTTGAAGAAGATGGATTTCCTCCAGGAAAGGACCAATTCCAATTGCTAGTACCATTGACTGAACTATCAAAAAAGGTAATGGCTGTTCCCGTACAACCTACTGTAGTGCTCGCAGTAAAGTTACTAGTTGGCGGTCCGGTAGAACAAGGAACTAAACAGGCTCCATTTCCAATAGAAGCATTAACAATAGCTTGGTCTGCACTATTTTTAGATGCCGTAGACCAAGTATTAGTGATATTTACAGATGGGGCCATAATAAATCCAGAATTAGAGGCATCGTGTTCTGCACCAAAATTATGACCAATCTCGTGAGCTGTCAGAACACGGAGTTGTGCCGCATTAGTAGTATAATCTTCCAGAATGTGATATCTAGAATTAGAGCAGATAACATTAGTACTCGTATATGCTAACCCCACAGTCGAACCATCAAAATCACGATTTGTCCACAGTTGTCCAAGGTCGTGTGTTGCAGAAAATCCAGTCGATCCACTAGCCCAATCTCTAAAACTAGGAAGTAGCGCAAAGGGATCTGTAGAAGCCGTCCAAGGGTCACCATTAGGAATAGTTACTACAAAGTTTTCGACGATTAGAAACTCAATTCCGTCTGAAAAATTAGTGCTCCCACTCAGTTGATAATTAGTAGCTACGTTATTCATTACGCCAAGCGTATAAGCTGTTACTGCACTTACATCTGACCCTCTATCCTGATAATAACTATAATCAGACGCAATGGCTAAATCAAGTTCCCAACAATCTCCTGAGGCAGTTAAAGAAGGATTAGAATTAGAATTTTGTTTTTTTACTTTCTCTGTATGGGCACACGTCATGGTTTCTTGAATTACCTGATCGGGTCGATATAGGATAACTTCTTCACTCAAATTTTCTTGAAATCGATTGGCAGGTTCGAAGTAAACAGTCTGATCTCCATCCCGAACAAAACCATAGAAAAAGTCATCCTTAATGGTTACTCTAACTTCACTATTAGGACGGTCCACTAGGTATCCATAGTAAGTTTTGGTGGCATCATCTCGATGTTCTTCGAGCCCATTAGCGGTCAATACTCTAACTCGATAATCAAGACTACGTAAGGTTGCCGGATAAAGCTCCAAGTCCCAGTCGTGTGTTGTACCAAACTTTAAGTTTATTCGACTGTCATTTTCAGGGGATTCTAGGGCAGTTTTGATGCGGCGAATATCAATTTGATAGACATCGGGTGTGGTGAACTTTTCAAAAATTGTACTATGCTCGTTAAGGTCAATTTTTTGACCAGTAAAAGTATCTTGGGCCAGGGCCAAAAAAGGAACTAATAATAAGGTTAAAAAAGAAAGAATAACAATTTTATTTTTCATAAAGTAATTTTACGGTTTTAAATGACTTCTAAATAAACGTAAAGAGTATAAAATAAAAATTTACGTTATTGAGAATTTTATGGGTAAGAACAACGATATAACTTCAGAGGTCAATGATTGTTCATCTGTATAATGGTATTTTTCTAATATTATTTTTGAAAATGCAAAATAGGGGGTTTACCCTGAATCGTATCTAAATAATTACCCGTAAAAGACTAGAACTAGGGGTCAGGGTATTTACTTTGAACGTAGAAAAAATGAGTTTTTTATAAAAATGGTTACATCCATTTTTCCTTGGATTGTTCCACTGCATACAACACATAATCTTTTAACTCCTTTGCATGCGCCAGCGGAATATAAGGAACGGTCAAATTGCCACCCGCCGTAGAAAATTCGAGGGTCGCTAAATCTTTTCGTCGTTGGAAAGGACTTTGTTTTAAGGTGACGGACTGAACTTTATACCATCGTAAAATAGCGGCGCGTTGTCCCAGAAATCCTTTGGTTAGATAAATACCTTTTGGGCTGATCGCATATCGCCATTTTTTATAATAAAGACGGGCTAGCATCCAAACAATTGGAATCCATGCTAAAAACAATAATGCCCACCAAGTTTTCATGAAATTTATTGAGCAAAATATCAAAGCGGGAACTACACCAAGATAAAGTACGATGCGTCCAATGACGAGTGGACTAATGACGTATTCTTTAAAATCATCTTTATTAAAGTTAGAAAAATAACTATCGCGGACCGCCTCTATTTGTGGTAAATAACAACCCGGAACCACCAAAGTACTTTTATTTTTGAGGGTGGCACTAGCAGCTTGTTTCAGGTAGAGCGTAGAGATTCCAAAAAGACGTTTGATGGGATTGTTCCGCCATTCTAATAATTGTATTTTTTGATGCTGCGCAGATTGTTCGGTTTTTGTAAATAAACCAGCAGTAATCGTATATCCGCCATCGGATTGCAGCAGACTTAAATCGTAGTATCGTAAAACAGTATTGAGTAAACTTAAGAAAAAAGCACCGACAAATAACAATACAGTTAACAAAGCGATAATCACCGCTGAACCAAAAATGAATAACCAGATCGCTTCCTCTTTTTCTTTACTCAGTAATTCATCTGCATATTGAGAAAGTCCCAAAATAAAAGCCAGCATGATGCCGACGGTACGTAAATGGTTTTGGGATACGCCGATTTTTAATAGATCTGGCACAGAAAGGTGGAGTAGTAAGCGCCCTTGCTGGACAGGATTATCAGCTTCATTGGAAATTTCTATTGCTTCGGTTTGGGTAGGCAAAGTTGCTTTACGATCTAGAATATACGCTTTGATGGCATTGGCTTCTTGATGACTTAAGGCTTTGATCGCCAGTTCGCTACCACTCGAACCAGCGGTATCGAGATCTAGTTGCACAACATTAAACACTCGATGAATAATATTTTGCGTAAAGCTAATCGTCTGTATTCTGTCAAAAGGAATGGTGCGAAAGGTTTTATTAATTAATCCCGAGCGCATAACCAATTCCGTTTCTTCCAATCGGAAATAAAAAGTAAAATAAGAGATCAATGAACCAACCGTGGATAGTGCGACTGCTCCGATCCCGATCAGCGTCATAATATATTCAAATTTGCTTTGAGGATTTATAAAGTAGAAAACAAAAACCGGCCAAGCACTCTTTATGATCATGACAAACAATCGTTGCAAGATAATAAGAATGGCCACAGGAGATTGTCTTTTTTCTTCCTGGAAGGACGAAGGATTACTGCTCATGTTTTCCCGCTTTTTCAATAATATAATCCTTTAATTGATCGGCTCGATTGCCGGGTAACCCCGGAATGTATAAATCACTACCATCTCCCCCCGCGGAATAAATTTCTAATCGTTGCAAATTAAACCGCCGCTCAATCGGTCCTTGTTTTACTTCTGCATGTTGAATTCGGTTATAAGGAATCACGGTAGTACTGCGAAAAAATACTCCTGAACGATACGTTAAATCTCTTTCTCGAATGGCAAAACCCTGAATTTGAAAATCTTCATAAGTATGCCAAAGTGATAAGACCAATAACAATAACCAACCTCCTACAATGCCCAATTCTACACGAAAAGGAATATCAAATTCTGCAAAAAATCGAACGGCCATTAAGATGATTGCTAGCATAATAAAAAAAATCGTTGTTCCTAGATAAGAGACTTTAAGATAAGCAGGACTTAGGGATTTCATCTGGATATGCTCCAGTTGGGGTAGTGTGGTTAAGTCTATTGGATTATTTTGAAAAAGCATTTTTTTTGATTAAAAGTAAGGTAATCTAAGCGATTTTATGTGGGTTGCACATAAATTTCCTTAATTTTACTGGAACTTGTCTAACCTTATTTAAGCTAGACTATATAAATAGAATTTCACCAAATTAAATATTATGAAAAACAGAATTTTATTGGTCCTTTTTCTTCTTTCCACCACTTTCTCACTTCGAGGGGGAGAAGGTATGTGGTTGCCACAACTATTGAAAGCTTTGAACGAAGGAGAAATGCAAACCATGGGTATGAAACTCACTGCGGAACAGATTTATAGCGTCAATCAGGGAAGCCTCAAAGATGCCATTGTTCATTTTGGAGGATTTTGTACCTCTGAAGTTATTTCCGATCAGGGACTTTTATTAACGAATCATCACTGTGGTTATGGACAGATTCAGTCGCATACATCGCTAGAAAAAAATTATATCAAAAATGGTTTTTGGGCGAAGAATCTACAAGAAGAGCTGGCCAATCCAGGGTTATTTGCTCGATTTATTGTTCGGATTGACGATGTAACCGAAGCCATGTTGGCAGGTGTTAGCGATAAGATGGGAACGAAAGAAAGACAATCTCAGATTGATAAAAATATGGCAGCGTTAAAAGTGAATACGAAATTAGGAGCGTTTGAAGAATTGATGATCCGACCATTCTATCACGGAAACCAATATTTTTCTTTTACAACCGTAACCTATAATGACGTTCGGCTTGTAGGTGCACCGCCAGAGATGATCGGAAAATTTGGCGCCGATACTGATAACTGGGAATGGCCACGACACACGGGAGATTTTGCTTTATTCCGAATCTACGCAGGACCGAATAACGAACCTGCCGAATACAATGAAAATAATAAACCATACAATCCTAAACACTTTTTACCGATTTCTTTAGATGGTGTAGAGGAAGGAGATTTCACTTTGATCTTTGGTTTTCCGGGACGTACAAATCAGTACTTGCCAGGGGTAGCCGTAAAACAATTGGTCGAAACTGTCAATCCTGCACGGATTGCGATCCGTGATGCTGCGCTAAAAATATTAGATGCTGAAATGCGGAAGGACGAAAAAACTAAAATTCAATACGCTAGTAAATTTGCTCGAATAGCCAACTATTGGAAAAAATGGATCGGAGAAAATCAGGGGCTTATCGCTACGAACGCCTTGGATAAAAAAGCCAATCTAGAAAAAGAATTTGAAGCAGTTTTGAATTCTAGTCTTACCATGAAATCCAAGTATGGAGATATTTTACCGAAATTCGAAAGCCTTTACAATGAGTTAGAACCATATGTGCTTTCCCGAAATTACTATAACGAAATTATGGGAAGAAATATCGAGGCGATGCGAATTGTGGGGTATATGCGGCGACTGATCAGTGCACATGAAAAAAATGGCAAAACAGGATATGATAAATTTAAAGAACGGTTATCTGGACCTATAGAAAGTTTCTATAAAAACTATAACCCTAAAATTGATCAGCAAGTTTTTTCTACGCTAACCAAAATGTATGGCAACGCGGACGGAGCAAAAGAAATTGCGGCTTCGATGCAAAACTATCTAATGGGGAATGGTATTAGAGATTATGAGCAATTGGCTCAAAAGGTATTTGCTAATTCAATGATTTTAGATAAAAATAAAGTCTTACAAACCATTAACCAAAGCCCAGAGGATGCCATTAAAAAAATAAAAGGAGATCCATTATTTAAATTTGCTTCGGAAATAAATAGTACCTACCAAGATAAAATAGCCGGAAGATATACGGAAATCAATAGCGAAATTAACGACCTGCAACGTCGGTACATGGAGGGATTGATCGAGGCGTTTCCTGATAAGCGATTCTGGCCAGATGCCAATTCTACCATGCGGGTTACCTACGGAAAAGTGCAAGGGTACCAACCACGTGATGGAATTACTTATAATCCGCTGACTACCTTGGATGGCGTGATCGCGAAGTATAAGCCTGGCGATTATGAATTTGATGTTCCCAAAAAACTATTACAACTAAATGCTTTGCGCGATTATGGTGACTATGCTACTGCGGACGGTAAAATGCCGGTTTGTTTTTTAGGTTCCAACCATACCACTGGTGGAAATTCTGGTAGCCCAGCCATTGATGCCAATGGTAATTTAGTAGGTCTTAACTTTGATCGTGTGTGGGAAGGAACGATGAGTGATATTAATTATGATCCGTCGATTTGTCGAAATATCATGGTAGATGCTCGCTATATTCTTTTTATTATTGACAAATATGCTGGCGCTGGACACTTAGTAAAAGAAATGAAACTAGTTCATCCACGAACCGATATGTCTGGTAATAAATCATCGAAGAAAAAATTGAATAAGCCAGTTCCCGCTAAACAGCCAGGGATCAATCCTAAGAGTAAGCGACAAAAAGCCATCTCAAAAGATGGAATGCCTACCAAAGAGCAAAAGGTGGTTCCGTATAATGGAGGGGGACGGTAAGGTTGTCAATTTGTTGAATGGTTGAATGGTTGAAATGATGATTGGAAATTACTGCATTTCTTAACAGGTAAGTTCAACGATTTAAGAGTGAGTTTATTTTAAGAACTAAGGAAACAGATTTTTAAAAATCATGGAATAAAATTAAAATATGTATTTGCTTTGCGATAAAAGATATACACTTTTTAGCGCAGATTCAACCATTCAACACTTCAACAAAAAAACATAGTCTTTTGAAAAAGCTACCGGTTTCTGAAAAAACGATTTCCAAAAAAATAGGAAGAAAAATAAAATCTCCCATTCTCGTCAGTCACCTGGATGATCTAGGGCTAGACGCAAAAGCATTTATCCGTTTCTTTTCACCGCTATTTGCAGAATTGAGTTGGGATCCTTACGATGTCAGAAGACTACAAGGGGAATTTTTAATGAAGGCTTTTCCTAAAGACAAATCCCAGATTGAACAACGACTCCCAGATTATTATGTTGGCAAAAAAGATAAACGAACGTACCTAAAATGGATCAAGCAACTTTCCAAAAACAAGCGGAAGCAATTCGATGAGATTCAGTCTTGGCGCCGAAGATCTGTTTGTAAATTTATGTTAACGGAACTAAAAAAGGGTATTAAGATTAAGCGAGTAGATGTTCCACAATTTGCACAAGAAGTCAGTGGGGAAGACCTCCGTTCCCTTCCTCGGGTGTTTGATGAATCACCGGCCCGTCATGTAGAAAATGATCTTTTTTACGATCTGATGAAAAAGGTATTTGAAATTGTCAAAACCAAACGTGCCAAGATTGGTAAGCAGGTAAAACGGGTTAGCTTTACGGCGCATTTTATGAGCGTAAAAGCCACTTCTGATAAACCTGGCGACAATTCTCCGGAAGGTGCCCACGAAGATGGAGTAGACTATATCATCTCTGCCTTGGTCATTAATCGTTTTAATCTCAAAGGCGGCCAATCACAAATTATAGAAATGCTCCCCAACGAGAAAAAGACGATTATCTTTCGCCATACTTTACGACCGGGTGAGTTTGTTTTTCAAGCAGATACACAGGATGAGCTCGTTTATGGAACCGATCTCTGGCATCATGTCACTCCTTTTTATTTAGCCAAAAAGGAAAAAGGCGAAGGCTGGCGAGATATTATTGGGTTTGATATTATGGTGGAAGGGTGAGGTATAGTTGAATGGTTAAAACAATAATCAATATTGAATATCCAATATCGAATATTCAATTTGAATAATCAACAAATCAACCCTTCAACTTTTCAACAAAAAAAACCGCCTCATCCAACGAAGTTCCATAATGAAAATCAGCATGTAACACCACGGTTTCTCCCGCTTTTACTTTGACGGGCCGTTTTAATTTTACGACGGTTGGTGGCATCAAACTATCGGTACCTGTAAAGTTGCAACCTTCTGCTACTTCGATAAAAGAATGAATATAAACAGAATTTACGGTGCCGGAGATTAAGGGTTTGAATTTTATTTTGCGGATGATGTGCAATTTTTTCTCCTTGTATAAATCGATGGTGTTGACGACTTTTTGTGGGGTAAACTGCTCGGGTAGATGACGCGTAAAAAATATAGGATAATGCTTGTGTTTATTGTCAAATTCAGCGTAACTAAGCTGTGCTAAATTGACGATTTTACCGGGAATCAATTTGCCTTTTGGTTTTAGAAACTGACGCATATGTTTAAAAATCTGCACCTGATATTCGTTGGCACAGAATACACTCATCAATTCTCCAATAATATAATCCACCTTTTCTGGTAATTCCGTTTTTAAAGCATCGCCGTGGATCAGCACTACTTTTTTATCCCAACCATTTTTCTTGAGCAATTTTTTCACTACAGGAATTACATTGGGATTGCTCTCAATGAGATACGCTTTTTTTACATCATCTAAATAGTGCTTCGTCAAGGCTAGGGTGCCAATACCAATTTCACAAACCACTTTATTTTTCATACCTCTATATTTTTTAAAGGCATTTTTAAAAGCATCCACCCGTAGCTGGTCCGTTTCCATTACTTTATAATAGAAATTAGGAAACCCATAGGTGTCTGGATTAAAAGTCTGGGCTTCTAGTAAGGCATATTTTAATTTGTCATAATGATCAACGACTTTGGAGATGAAGTCAAAATTTGAGCTGTATTTTAAGGACATGTGGTTGTGTTTTTTTAACAATTTCTTGTAAAAGCCAAAGGTAATTAAAAGTTCTTAGAGAATTACAAAACCGAATTGCCTAAAAATACACCACGTAACAGCAATGATCCCGACAGTTACTACATAAACTATTAGTTAACGCTATTTTGTATAGGTATATCTTTATAAATTTGCGATAATTTTCTTATAATTAGGGTTTAAAACTTCTTAGAATATTTCTAAGGTTTAGCTTAGAAAATAATACTGTCAACCAAAACTAAGTCTTGTATTACGCTGTTCCATTAAAACTGACGACGCTTCATCTTATTTTCTCTCTTAGGAGTGGTCCAAATAAAGACAATTATTTATTAGACTTTTTTAGATGGTATCATTGAGTGATATCCAAATGATGCTGTTATTATTAATTAAGATAACCGATAAATGATAAAGATTTTTTACGGGCTGTTTTGTGCGCTTCTTTTTAGTGTATCTGCTTTTGCACAAGAGACGACTGGAGGTCTACAAGGTACCGTTATGGATGAAGGAAAGCAACCTGTTTCATTTGCCAATATTATTGTAATTGATACAGAGACTAATTTTAAATATGGTACCACCTCTCAAGAAAATGGTTTTTATATTATTACGAATCTTGCTCCTTCCAGCCTCTATAGGATAGAAATTTCTTTTTTAGGGTATCAAACCATCACGGAGGAAAACGTAACGATAAATTTGGGCAGTATTACTGAAAAAAATTATATTCTTTCAGAAAGCGATGTATCGCTCGACGAGATTGTCGTTGTTTCCTCAGCGCAAAAAAGAAAAAGTGGGAATGAAACCGTGCTTGGAAAAAAGCAACTCAAAGCAACACCGACCATCAACCGAAGCATTCAAGATCTAACGAAAAACTTACCAGAGAACAATCTTAATTCTTTTGGAGGAGCCAGTAATCGCTTTAATAATTTGAATATAGATGGGATTGCAAATAATGATATTATCGGTTTTCAAGAACCCGCCAGTGGTGCCGCTGGTTCTTCTGCTAATGGAACGCCTGGTGGACTCTCCCGTTCACAGCCCATTGGTCTAGGAGCGGTAAAAGAAGTGTCTGTTAAACTTGCTCCCTTTGATGTAAGTATCGGAAATTTTAGCGGTGCGAGCATCAATTTGGTCACCAAAAATGGAACGAATAATTTCGATGCTGAGGTATATGCTTATGGTAATAATCAAATCTTTCAAGGAAGTTTTGCCAATGGGGTGAAGCAAGATGTACCTACTTTTTTTGATACCCAATTTGGAGCTGGTATAGGTGGTGCTATAAAAAAAGATAAGGTATTTTATTACCTCAATGTAGAACAGGCACTTTCGGAAACCCCCTTGCTTAATGCGCCCGGTACGGCTACCTCAAACATCGGACTAGCAGATGTAGAGGCCATCGCCAATAGACTCATAGATACTTATGACTACGATCCCGGAACATTTTCTGATGCCTCGATTAAAACAGCCAGTACTAAAATCTTTATGCGATTAGATGTTAATATTTCTGATAAACATAAGTTGACACTTCGGAATAATCATGTGAATAGCTTTGCCGATAATCTGGAATGGAACTCCTCTATTTTTAATTTTGGTAATCAGGGATACCGTCATAATAGTGTGGCCAATAGTTTAGGGCTAGAATTTAAATCCAATTTTGCTAATGGGATTTCTAATAATTTAACGCTTGGATTCAATACCGTTTCTGAACACAGAGACTTTGCAGGACGGGTATTCCCTCATATTCAAATAGCGGCCAACTCTACCAATAGAATTTTTGCTGGAACTTATAGAGAAGCTTCCGTTTACAATACCGATTTTTACACTTTGCAATTGGCGGATAAACTAACTTATATCACCCAAAATCATACGTTTACTTTTGGTGGTTTATTGCAATTTCACGATTTGGATTATGGATTTTTATCGGCTTGGAATGGTCGTTGGGAATATCGATCAGTCGATGATTTTTTAAACGATCGCCCGAGAAGAATACGAGGTGTTTATAATATCAATAATAACAATTTTGATGTTGTGAGCCAACAGCCTTCCGCAACTGTCTCGGTTATCGAAACGGCACTTTACGCGCAAGATGTATTTAGGGTTTCTGATAAATTAACGCTCTCTGGCGGGATTCGTTTAGATGGTCAATTTTTACCTAGCGACTTACCCGTAAGTGAGGAAGTACGTAATACGCCAGCATTTGCAAAATTTGATAATAAAATTTCTGCCCAACCACAGATCAACCCTAGGTTAGGTTTTAATTATACTATTGATGATGATCGGAATTTTAAAATCCGTGGAGGTACAGGATTGTTCACAGGTCGTTTGCCTTATTTATGGTTTGCTTATACGGAGTATATTTCTGGTACGGAATATTTTAATGTAGATATTCGTCCCAATACTGAAGTACCGCTGACGGAAGATTTACTAGACCTGGTAGATCCGCAGGCTAATATTGCAGAAATAAATCTAATTGATAATGATTTTGTATTGCCTAGGGAATGGAAAACAAATATAGCCATAGAAGCAAAGCTTCCAAAAAAATGGGGAGTTAGTTTAGAAGCAACGTACACCGAAGTTCTCAAAGGAATATTTTTTCAATCAATCAATAGAAAAGACGAACTCGGTAATTTTCAAGGAGCAGACAACCGTCCTTATTTTTTAGCAACGGGTGATGATATTAAGATTAACCCAAATTTTACCAACGTATTTTTGTTAACCAATACCAATAAAGGTTTCCGTTATAATTTTACCGCAGGCATTTCAAAAGAAGTAGGAAATTATGCAGGGTATCTAGGATATACCAATGGATTAAGTAAGGATATTTCTAGTACCGTAAGAAGTTCTCCTGCCGCAAACTTTGAGTGGAACCAAGCCATTTTTGGGAATGATCCAGATCTTTCATTTTCAAATTTTGACCTGAGACATAAATTTGTTTCCAGTCATGCTTATACTATCGATCTTGGGGAAACCAATAATATATTTATCTCCTTATTATACAATGGTCGTTCTGGTAGTCCTTTTTCTTATGTTTATCAAGGCGATCCTAATCGCGATGGTTCTTCTCGTAATGATTTGGTCTATGTTCCTCAGGATGCCTCAGAAATAAAACTGGTAGATATTACAGATAATACCGGGTAAGTAACGGCAACGGCAGCAGAGCAGTGGCAAAGACTCGATAATTATATCAGCAAGGATGCTTACTTGAATAGTCGTAGAGGTGATTATGTAGAACGTAATGGCGCAAAGACGCCTTGGAATCATGAACTAGATATGAAATTGCAATACAGCAAAAAACTTAAAAACGGCAGAACTTTATCGGTCAGTTTTGATATGCTCAATCTGTTTAATTTTTTAAATAAAAACTGGGGCCGTTTAGTGTTTGTACCGAATGTGGTCAATTCAAGTTTTAGCTTGCTGAATTTTGTAGATATCGAAAATGAACAACCACGATTTCAATTCAATATTGATGAGACAGAAGAGCCATTTGTCATTGATTTGCAGAATTCCAGATGGCGAGCGCAGTTGGGGGTGAAGTTCGGGTTTTAAGGCTGCTCATTTTTATAGATTAGCCTATTTGTCCAAAACACCCGCCACGCTAATTTTTCACAGGAATTGGTAATGACATTAAACCATGAGATTTAATGAACGTACATCCTTTACCTCCGTTCTTCTTATCTGTTCTCTCAATAATATACCAGTACAAGATTAGGGAATTTACTACAATAGCTGCTAAAGGCTCGCCTGATGCAATTCCAATAAGATTGCCTAAAGCAGATGTAGGTTTCAAAGCATTTGAAACTGAAACAATCTCATCATGGCTTAAATGGATTTTGTATCCTCCAAGCGGGTAAAGTAGTTTTGAAAAGGGTGGGAAGGTCTCAATAGTTGCCATAAAACAAATTTTAAAACATTAGATAAATGATAACTCTTTTAATTACTTATAGATAACAACGAATTTCAAGTTATAAAAGTTGTTCACTTGGACTTACAAGTTGCTAACTAAAATGCCTCAAGACTAATAATTTAGGTTGAAGATTTTTTTTTATCTAAAATCCTCCTCCTTCGTCTCCCTTCTAAAATTATCAATACCATCAAACCACTTAAACATAAATGACTACTGATTATTGTACCTAACAGTCCAACCATTTTTAAATAATAAACCAACCAAATTCCTATCGTACTCAACAATCCTACGGTTGCCATATTTCCCCAAAAATCCATTCGTTGATTTAAATTTTGATAACTAGCATTTCCTATTAAGAAAAGAAGACCAATAATAGCAGTCATCAATAAAAACCAGTAAACAGAGAATATTCCAGTTAATGCGTAGATAGGGTAGGCTGCTTTGGCCACTAAAAAAAGCGATAAGCAAATCAACATAATTCTATAACCACGATGACGGGCTGGAATACATTTTCTATCCGTCGCTGTTTCCTGACAAGGATATAATACTCTTCGATTATAAGTAATAAATTTATAAAGGAATTTTAAAAATGAGTAAACCAGAAAACTGCGGAGTATTTTATGAAAGGTTGGATGAGCATGACTGACAATATGAATCATGGCATCCACGCCGTAGCGAGTCTCGCCGCTTTTGGTATCATGCAAGGCAATCTCCGTTTTCGCTCGTTCTAAATCTGTGGCGCCAAGTATATCAGTGGATACTGTTTGATAAGGTGTAATCGTTTCGGGTTCTATACAACCAACTTTTACAAATCCCGCTGCATATAATCGACACATCGGACAGTATTTATCAATCAATAACTTATTCGCTTTAAGCATAGGTGGTCATTTTAAATGAGCAATGTCTACTAGTAGGAAGTGATTAGTACAAAGATATAATAAAGTTATTGAACTTTCAATGATTATTGAAAATAAACTTATTGCTTTCTTTTCTCACGGATACGACTAAAAGGACTTTTTCCCCAAAAACTGGCTATTCATCTATAAATCCCCCTAATTTGGTCTAAGAATTACTACTTTGAGGGATAAACGAGTACATCTTTACCCTTCTAAACCATAAATGATGGAATTAAATGAAGCTTACCTGCGCCAGTTATTGGCAAAAATGGATGCCTTAAACCGTAAACAGGACGGTGTACAACACGAGCTAAATCAGCTGCGTCGAGAGGTAGAAATGGTAAAGAATCAACTCCGTTTCGGAAAGCCATCCTCCTCCGAAACGCCGGTACTGGATGATCCGATGAGTGATCCACTCGTGATTTCCGAACCAGCAGATGCTACGGCTACACCTACGCCAACGTCCACACCGGAGCGGGTACGTATGGAGACTCCTGCGCAACCTGTTCCTCCCCAGTCAATAAATTCACCAATTTCCAAAAAGGAAAAGCCACCTATCAAACCTAAGAAAAGCTGGGAAATCCAAGGAAGTTTTGAAAAGTTTATTGGTGAAAATCTGATTAGCAAAATCGGAATTCTCGTCCTAGTTTTGGGAGCCGCGATTGGTGGACGGTATGCGATCAATAATAATTTTATTAGCCCGTTGACGCGAATTATTCTTGGATACTTGCTAGGTGCTGGTTTGATTGTTACAGCAATTCGCCTGAAGAAAGATTACGAAAAATTGAGTGCCGTACTCATCAGTGGAGCGGTAACGATTTTATACTTTATGACTTATTTTGCCTACGATTTTTATGAACTGATTCCACAAATGATTGCTTTTGGATTGATGATGGTCTTTACCATTTTTGCGGTGGTGGCGTCGCTCCATTATAATCGACAGATCATTGCAGTTTTGGGATTGGTGGGCGGTTATGCGGTGCCTTTTTTATTGAGTAGTGGGAGCGGAAATACGACGTTCTTATTTACGTATATGGCTATTCTCAATATTGGCGTGATGATCGTATCTGTTCAAAAATACTGGAGAGGTTTGTACCGCTTGGCCTTTTTTATTACCTATATCATTTTCGGAATTTGGGTCATAGATAAAGGTTATCGAGTTGCTGAACGACCGCTGGCTTATACCTTTGGTATTATTTATTTTCTGACATTTTACGCTACCTTTTTAGGTTATAAATTATGGAGACTCAAAAAATTTGTTCGTAAAGATATAGTGTTGGTCTTGTTGAATGCTTTTGGTTTTTACGGATTAGGATATTTTGTGCTATCCCAATCGGCACATCTCTCGCAATTTTTGGGACTATTTACGTTATTCAATGCCTTGATTCATTTTGGGGTCAGTGCCTTGATCTACAAATATCGACTAGCGGATAAAAGTTTGTTTTATCTTATTTCTGGATTGGTCTTGGTTTTTCTTACCATCGCAGTTCCCGTGCAACTAGACGGAAATTGGGTGCCCATGATCTGGTTGGCAGAAGCAATACTCTTGTTTTGGATTGCGCGTAAACAAGAAATCGACTTTTACGAAAATATGTCTTACGTCGGAATCGTACTTGCACTGGGAGGACTATTATTGTCTTGGGGCGAAGGTCGGATAAACATTTACAGAAATGAACTAGATGCTGTTCTACCTTTTTTAAATGCGGATTTTTTATTAAACGCGCTCTTCGTAGTGGGATTTGGTGTTCTCAGTTTTTTACATTTTAATACCAAAGAAAATACGATAGCAAAAAGAAAAGATCGAATGGAATCATTGAGTATTCTGCTGCCTGCTGTTTTCTTACTCATTTTATATTTTACCTTTTTTATTGAAATAGATTCATTTTGGACACAAAAATATTATGCTTCTACCATCGTAGAAACATCGGAGAATTTAAGTAATTATGTGTTGGGCAATGATAGCTATTTGAAATTTAAGGTAGCCTCCCTTTTTATTTATTCTATGCTGTTTTTTAGTGCATTGAGTTTGATTAATCAACAGTTTTTTAAGGATAAAAAATTAGCAACTGTAAGTTTGATACTCATGTCTGTTGCGCTCTTTTTCTTTATTACAGGTGGTCAATATAACTTGCTAGAATTATGGAATAATTGGATCAATCGAGCAAATACGCCAGATTTCAATCGGGGCATTATGCATTTGCTTGTCCGTTATCTGAGTTTAGGTGCTGCGAGTGCGATGATCATTATGATCGCAAAAAATATCAAAACCTATTTCCAAAACGAATGGTTGGATATCGCTTTTACGATCGGTTTCCATTTATCGATCTTGGCTATTTTGAGTTTTGAATTAACGGGATGGATGGATATGAAAGACTCCGTACAACCGCACCGTTTTGGCTTGAGTATCCTTTGGGGGATTTATGCACTCGGATTGATCGGGTGGGGGATTTATAGAAAAAACAAATATTTACGGTATCTCGCTTTTGGGATATTTGGATTTACTTTATTAAAATTCTTTGCGAATGATTTTGCAGGATTAGATACTATCGGAAAAACGGTTGTATTGATTAGTCTTGGAATCCTTTTATTAGTTATTCCATTTTTATACAAAAAATACGAAAATGCAATTGATGAAAAATAATAAATGGTGGCTATGTTTTTTGCTCTGTTGGGTGGGATATTTTTCCTATGGACAAGGCTATTACGAACATACTATAAATGGCGTTTCCGAGCAATGGCATCGAGTGGATTTACCGGTGGATGCTTTTGGACATTTGGAACGATCCTATGCCAGTATCCGAGTCCTGGGAAAAGATAAAAACGCTGCGATGGTAGAGCAACCTTACCTGCTGGTCAAAGATCAACCTCGGACGGTCATGTTGCCTATTCCTTCTAAAATTATCAACCGAACTCGAAAGGGTAACGATTATTATTTTACGTTCGAAGTCTCGGACGAGCCGATGTTAAATCAAATTGATCTTAATTTTAGTAATGATGATTTTGACTGGAAAGTTTTAATGGAAGGTAGTGTAGATCAAAAAGGATGGTTTACGATTATTGAAAATTATCGGATTGTAGCGCTGCCGGGAAAATATCGCTTTACTCGTTTAGATTTTGACGCGGTAAATTATCCTTTTCTAAGAGTAAAAATAAACGCAAAAGAAAAGCCCGTACTGAATGCCGTGACGATCAACTCGGCTGCCACCAGCGCAGGAGCATATGAAGACTGGTTGCCAACCTCCATTAGCCATACGGCCATTCCTAAAACAAAAAAAAGTGAACTAATAATTGATCTGGGAAAAACGGTTCCGGTCAGTTACCTAAAAATAAAACCTTCCGTAGACTACGATTACTATCGAAATATTTCAATTAGTTTTTTAACCGATAGCATCAAAACGGAAACTGGTTGGCGAGAACGCTGGACCAAAATTCGCAGTGGTACCTTGAGTTCTTTTGGTAAAAATATCTTCCAGATTGAAGAAGGATTAACTAGTAAAATAAAAATTATCATCCAAAATAAAGACAACCAAATGTTAGATATTCCCGCCGTGGAAGTTAAAGGAGCCAAGCATTTTTTACTAGTTCGATTTGATGGAAAACCTCCGTATATCTTGCAATATGGAAATCGAAAATTAAATTATCCGCAATATGATCTGGCCAGTTTTAAAAAGAATATTCCCAAAGACCCAAACAAAGTCCATCTCGAAAAAGCCATTTTAAAAAAGGTAATAGAGGCAGAAATATCTACGCCGCTCTTCACGAATAGTATCTGGCTTTACCTATTGATGGGATTAATCATTTTGGTACTCGGTGGATTTACCACGTCCATGATCAAAAATGCAAAAGAGAAGGATTGAATGCTGTCAAAAAGATTTTCTCACTTTTCCTTTTTCTTTCGTGGTAAATTTGCCTCGTTAATTAGAGAAATTGATTTCGAAATTTGCTTGTCAATATTTTTTATTCTATTCATTTGGTGAATAATGCTTCTTTTTTTACCAAGGGTTAATTTTTCAAATTTTTCTTTTAATAAAAAATCCTGTTCTAGTAAAACTGTTAAAGTTTCGGGCATATCTACCCCCAAAGGATTGGGGTCTTCTCTAAACTCATAATGGATGAGATCGCCGAATTTTTTACCAACACTATCTAAATTTTTTTTTGAGAGAATAACAAAAAAATTCCCATCTCCTAAATGATTTAGACCACATTGGAATTCAGTTTTATTTTCTAGCCTACCAATCAATCGTGTTTTTCTTTTTTTTTCAAATTGATTGATAATTTCTGCTTCAATCTTTAAAAAAAAGTATCCGCCTTTCCGCTTTTCCAGTTGACCTATTTTTTGTTTTCCACTAAATTTTTTCATGCTAATATTCTAAAGGGTAAATAAAAGCTCCCAAGGGACCATTCAGTCATTTGGGAGCTAAGAGTATGTTAACCTTAAAGGGAAGACCTAGTAGAATCTGCCCCGCTTAACGAAGAGGTCGTATTACTTATAAAAAACTAACAGGCCAACCAGCAAAAGCCAAAACTAAGTCTAGTTAAAATTCAAGTAACTCTCCAATAACCAGCCAACCTGACCGTTGACATCGACCTTTACAAAACGCGTATTTTTTCCATCTAAGTTGATGCTATTCTTAGAATATTCGATCACCTTCACTAAAGAAGAATCTGCCACACGACGTTCCATGGTAGCAGCGCCCATGTTGGGTTCTGTACGCATAGATAAACTACCACCACCGCTATTTGTCATCGCCAAAATCTGCTCTACAGCTGGCGTACGGTTGGTCTCAACGTATTCTGGAGGATTGTTGTAATGGGTGTTGGTAGGAGCAGCAGGAGCCGTTGTCGCCGCTGCACTTTCTTGCTTGGCCAATTTAGCTTTTAACGCTTCTAATTCTTGTTGCATATTTTCAAAAACAGAACTATCTGCCGTTTCTACATTTGGATTATCTCGATTTTCACGCTGTACGTGGCTGACATTCTTTTTTAAATCTTCTAGAAAACCTCCTGTATCCGTCGATTGGTTATTGTCAACATGCTTTTCTATTTGATCAAAAACAGAAGGATCCGCAGTCTTTACATTAGGATCCGCTTGATTCTTATTTTTTACTACTTTAATTACTTCCTTGATAATGTTGAAAAAAGGTAAATTCATGATGTAAGTATGTTTTTTTTGTTAAAAATTTTATTAGTCCGTAGTAACTTCATTATTCAAAAATTGAAAATATAAATAAAATGTAGATATATCTTCCATAACTGCTCAATCTAAAATACTACTAGCCACAATAATACTCGTTTTTTCTTCTTTAAAAAACCTAAAAGTGTAAAAAAAAAGACCGGTTCTAACTTTTTAGTTAAAACCGATCTCTCTGTAAAGCTCTTGTTAATCAAGAACCTTATATAGCGCTAAATTTTATTTGTCAAGTACTTATATTTAAAAAATGACCACTTTTCGTATGGCTGTACCTTCTGTCGTTTCTAATCGTAATAAATAAGTTCCGGCGGCCAGATCTGTCAATTGAATGGTACTTCTAATCGTTGGTCCACTGACTGTTTCTACTCGTACAGTTTGTCCGACAAGATTCACCAAACTAATTTTCACCAATTCATTTTCCAACAAGTCGGCCTGCACAAAAAGCTGCTCACTCGCCGGATTCGGGAATACTTTCAATGCTGCAAAATTGGCAGGCATTTCGGTATTGGTTGGAAATAAATCTACGTTACAAGTAGAACTACAGCCATTTTGATCGGTCACCGTTACATCGTAGTTGCCATTGCTGATTCCCTGAACAAAAGATCCCGTATCTCCTGTATTCCAATCGTACTGATATGGAGCATTTCCTCCAGAACCACTTACTTGGATAAAACCATCGTCGCCGTTACTGGCTGGTGTACCTGAACAGGTTAAGATAATCGGTGCTGGTTCATTTACCGTAAAAATCTGATTACGCGAACATCCCGTCGCATCGGTGATCTCCAACAAATAAGTGCCTGCTGATAAACCAGTAGCCGAACTTCCTGTTTCTCCTGAACTCCAATTATACGTATACGGAGCGACCCCACCATTGACGATCGCCGTAGCCGTTCCGTCATGGTCGTTGGCACAACTCGTACTTTCTGTTTCAACCATCAATTCCATCACCGAACTACTGACCGTAATCTCGGTCGCATCGGTCACCGAACAGCCAGCCGCATCCGTGATCGTTACTTGGTAATTTCCACTTTGCGAAATATTATTGGTGAATCCAGTAGTACCATTGCTCCAGGTTACTTGATAACCGTTTATGCCTCCACTTGGATCAACCGATAAAGTTCCACCCACGCTATTACAAGGATCGCTGCTTGCGGTCAGGTTAGCAGTGAGCGGAGCCGCTTCGGTAATCTGGGTCGCTTCTGTTATGGAACAACCATTGATATCTGTAATCGTTACTCGGTACATTCCAGCAGTAAGATTATTGATGGATGCAGTGGTCATGCCATTACTCCATTGATAAATATATTCCGGAGATCCACCCGTAGTGATCGCACTGATAGAACCATCCATCGCACCGTTACAACTTATATTATTATGATGAATAACTAAACTTAAACTACTACAATCAATTGGTTCATTTTCTACTTCGACACTTCCGGTCCAAGTACATTGATTATTATCAAAAACACTTACCGTATACATACCGGCCGCCAAACCAGTAATCGTTGCCGTAGTACCACCATTTGACCATTGATAAATATAATTTCCAACGCCGCCGCTCACATTGACGGTAGCGGTTCCACTTGGCGGTGCACTTCCTACTCCATTTTCAGTAGAAGACATGGTGGCCGTTAGTGCTGGCGGAGCATTTACAATCGTAGTTTTACTCAAAGAACAACCTTGTTGATCCGTAATGGTTAAACGATACATTCCAGAAGATATATTATTTAGATCCTCTGTAGACATGCCGTTGGACCAAGCATATTGATACGTACCCATTCCTCCAGATGGGGTAGCGTTGATACTTCCGTCATTACTATCGGCACAACGAGCAGCAATAGGTGCTAAGATTAAGGATAATTCACTGCAGTCCGCAGGTCCAGGTTCAATGAAAAAACTCACTTCTTTATTACATCCATTTTGATCCGTAACGGTAACGGTATATTCTCCAGGCGCTAAATTAGCGACCGATGGCGAAGTGGCTTGATTGCTCCATACATAACTATATCCTGGAGTGCCACCACTGACGACCGTCGTGGCCGTACCGTCGTTGGCGCCAGCGAGGGTTTCGTCTGTTTTATTAATACCAAAACTAATCGGCGATGGTTCCGCAATTTCGCTGGAAGCTATTGTCGTACAATCATTGGCATCCGTAATCGTCACGGAAACAACTCCCGCTCCAGATGCGATGGTTTGATCGGTCATTTGATTATGCCATAAGTACGTATAAGGAGCCGTTCCACCTTCTGTAAAAACTTGGGCCGTTCCACTATTAGTTTGATAACATAATGCGTCGGTCGTGGCAATGGTGGCCACTAAATCACAATTGACGGCTCCGGACTGAATGACAAAACTGACTATTTCATCACAACCTTTTTGATCGGTTACTGTAACGGAATAATTTCCGGGAGCCAAGTCAAATACAAAAGGGGTAGTCGCTTGATTACTCCAAAGATACGTGTATCCAGGAGTTCCACCATTGACGACGGTTGTTGCCATGCCATCGTTGGCCCCTGCCGTTGTTTCGTCCGTTTTATTGACCGTAAAATCAATGGGTGCTGGTTCAAATATTTCAGCGATCGCAGTGGCGGTACATTGATTGGCGTCCGTAACGGTAACTTCATAAACTCCGGCTACCGCGAGTATAAAATGATCGGTCATCTGATTACTCCACTGGTAAGTATAAGGGGGCGTTCCTCCTTCTGTAAAAGTATAAGCGATACCATTAGGATCTTGGAAACACAACGCGTCTGTCGTTACAATATTGGTAGTTAGATCGCAAGTAACTTCCGTTGCGGTCAAATTAATATTATCTAAAAATAATCGATTACCCCAGCCAGAAACATTGACAAAAGCAATCGAAACGGTAGACTGTCCGTCGTAATTATTTAGATTGATCGTTCGGCTTTCCCATTCATTAGCGGAAGGCGTAAAAGCCGCTCCCGTGGCGGTTCCTGTTTCTAAGGTAGCACCCCCTTCGTTAAAAACCAATTCGTTATAATTGCTTCCGCAATCCGTAGAAACTAAAATTCTTAAACTATCATTAAAAAACTGACCATTGTCTTCATAGCGCGCGTACGCCACATCAAAACTGAGCGAGGTACTCGTGCTATTTGATAAATCCAATACTGGACTAATAAAAGCATCAATGGTTCCGAACGGATTATTACCACTTCCTCCTTCATAATTGTCAAATGAAATAGATCCTCCCGTAGAGCCATAGGCAGAGGTTGGAACGTGTTGCCACGCAAAATCATCCGCATCTGGATTATAGGTATACGAACCTGCCGCAGTTGGGTCAATTTGCGTTGCCGTAAATTCTTCCAATAGTGGTAATCCTTGTGGAACGACCAAAACAGAAGAAATACTAACCGTATCATTATCTGGTTGCGTATCCGTGACGCCGTTTGGATTTTGGGTATAAACCGTGAAATTATAAGCAGCGGTCGGTGGTGTAAAAACCGGAAGCGTAATAGTCGCAGTTCCTCCACTAGGAATATTGTCTATAAAATTATCGGTAACGACAGCGCCATTATCAATTTGATAAGAAACAGAAAAAGTGGTGACCGTTTCTGTTCCAAAATTACCGATGGTCACTTCTGGTATAACTGGGCCAGACGTACAATTGGTACCCGCCGTTGGTTGGATAACCGAAGTGATGCCAATATTATTTGCTGCCGAAGCACAAGCCGTGTTGCTATTATTAATCAAAGCTAGGCGACTGCCATAATTAAACGGTCGATCTCCTTCTAGCACTCCTCGCATCACAGAAATTTGTCCTTCCGTAAAAGAAGTATAACAATAATCAGAATTTACGTAATCCATGTAGTTGACATACATATGTTCGTTCCCACAAGAACTAGGTCCCGTTGGGAAATTATTATTGCTACAACTCAAAGAAGGAATCAGATTAGCCGTGGCTGCACTAATATTGGGTGTATCCGCAATATTATCATCTCCGTTACAATCCTCGTCATTAAAAGTATGTGGTAATCCTAAATAATGTCCCGTTTCGTGGGTCAAGGTTTTATAACCAGATTGACCAAAACCAGGTCCACCAAACCAACGCCAGTCCACCACTGTTCCGTCAAAATTAGAACCGATGGTAAAGTTGTTTGGTAAATAAGCATAACCGACCGTACCTCCATTAGCGGTTGTCCCAGGAATCGGTAGCGTCCAGATATTATAATACAAATTAGAATTCCAAGTCGTCTGTGGTTTGATGACATCTTCGACGTTGCTATCGTTGATATCTGTTCCCGTCACCGTGATATTATGTCGCGTAATTCCGTCAGAAGGATTTCCCGAAGGATCGACATTGGCCAGACAAAACTGAATATCTGGATTTCCAATAACGGAAGTCCACTGAGCAGGCGTCTGATTAAAGTTGGGATTTTGTGCGGCAAAATCCTCGTTCAGGACATCGAGTTGTGCCTGAATTTGCGCCGCCGAAAGATTCGATCCGGTACCTACTGGTTCCCCAGAATGAATCACGTGCACGACCACTGGAACGCGAAGAATCTGCGCGGCCGTTCGTTGTGTGGCTGGCTGATGTTCGACCAAAGCCGGAATTACCCGCTGATGAAAATCCTCCCATGCCTCGGCATGCTCTGGAAATTGTTGCTTGATCAAATCGGTCATATGATCGGAGCCACAGGTCTTGGTGTGCTGCGCGGAGACGGACAATCCCGTTAGCAATAAAAAAGAAAAAATAATGGCGGTACGTAAAAAAAACTGCATCATATTTTAAGGTTTTAAGGCGTTGGTGAACCAGGAAATTGAGTTTTATCGGTACCAAGGCACCAATAAAGAAAATGAAATATGCTTATTAATTGCGGGAGGAGTTCATTCAATTAGTTGACTATTATTTAAATATGTATTTTAAATAATTGTCATAAGAAAATATGGTTATTGTAGGTAGGGGGAGTGATATGGTTAGATGTATAGAGAATTGCAAAAACCGTACTTTTTTTTGGATTCGCTAGGAAAGGCGGGAAAAATCAGGGTTTATTTTTGGGGAATGGGGGTTTTTCTGGAGTGGGGGACGACAATCCAAAAGCCGAGCCGTTCGTTTTCACCTACCTTTGTCGGTAGGCAAGCCTCTTGGTGAAGATACAAAAAGCGGGAGCACCTCTGTGGTATTCAAAGATAAGATTACCTTAAAATCAAAGTCTTTACTTTACTAGTTAGTAGCGTGGAATCTGTACGTAGTTTATTAGGGAAGTCAGTCTAAGTTTTCGTTTCTACACGAAGACGTGTAAACGAACGACAAAACTTTTTAGTAAGGACTAAAAGGTTTAGGTTGTGGTGGGACAGCAGGGAATTGAAATAGGTTTTATGCGGATAGTCACGCAAAGATGCAGAAACACTTCTATCGTAGAATTGTAAAGGTTTATAGTTGTTGAAATATAAAGCAGTTCAAATTCAGAATTATGTGTTTTAGTGTTATCTTGAGGTGGAAAATAAAAAGGACATTTTGTTTACTGTCCCATAAATTTCAAATTCGTAATTTAAACACTACATTTTTGAGTAATAATTATATTTGTTATAATTGTATTTTTCAATCCGAAAAATTAGTTCCTTTTTTTTATAATATTAGTGGTAGTTTTTTTTTTATTGAAAAATGATTACCTTTGACAGAACATATAAACGGAATTTTTCTATTTAGCGTATAGAGTTCAAAGCTTGTAATAAACAGATTCGATTGACTCAACTTAGTGAAAAAATGATATTTTAAAATAGCTTTTTCTCTCTTGATAAATATTTTCATCCACTAGAAAGCAAATATATTTAACTGATGTGTTTCAAAAAAGGGATTATAGTTTACTGAGTCTATAATAATAAGAACTTATACTACTCAATTAATATAATAAATCTAAATTTTTAAAGAATTGCCTCTATACAATATAGCTTTCTGTGTTGTATAGTTTATGAAAAATAGTAATATAACTTTATTTAATTTTAAGTTGCTTACTGGCGGACAAATAACCTGAACCGACTCCGCTAATAAAATTGTCGAGTAGGGATCATTTTTTTAAAAGAATATTTATGAAAAAATTAGAAAGTTTTAAGAATTTAAAAGACTTCCAAAAGTTATCGGATGAAAACATTTCAAAAGTTAAAGGAGGAATCCGTAGAATCTCTGATGGTGTTACATGGAAGCCTACCAATAATCCTTGGGGAAGTGGTGAGGAGGTTCAGGCTGACTAAAAACTTGTTAGAGTAATACTACCAAAACACTCTAAATTTAACTTCTCGGTTTGATAGAAAACTTTGATTTATAATAGAGAAAATGCTTACAAAGCAATTCTTGATGAACTTCAATTTCTATAAGGTTTGTATCTATCTATAATCAAAACTGTCAAAATCGAGAAGTTATTTTTATCGTTACTATTTTAGAATCTTTTCTCTTAATAATATCTTTTAGATTTTTACATAAAGAACTTAACGGCAAATTTATGATACTTTTGCTAGCAAAAGATGACCTCGCTGTAACAGAAGAATTTGTAATCGATTGGTTACATTATTTAGATGGAAAATACTTTAGGTTAAACGGAGAAGATTTTGATCACAGCACAACCTCTTTCAATTTTGATTTATCAAATAGCAATCAAAATATAACATTTAAGGTGTCAGAGAAGCAAGTTAATTTCAATGAAATTAATATTGTTTGGTATCGAAGAACGTATGGATATAAGAAGTATAATCTTATTGATTCACCTAATAAAGATGCTTTACATCAAATCTTATATCCGTCCCAGAATAAAATTTCTATTAATGAAGCTCGCCAACTTAGGGATATTAACAAATATATTTCTGATGAAATAAGAGCCACTTTTAGAAGTTTACGCGGATTAATTCCAAAAACGAAATGGTTAAGTAATCCTGATAAAATCAATTTTTCAAAAATTGATCAACTCTTAGTTGCCAAAAACTGCAATATTGATATTCCGGCAACTACTATTACAAATAAGAAAGTAGAAATTCAGAAGTTTAAATTAGCGTATGAAAATATCATATGCAAAAGTGTTTATGAAACAAAGGCTATCAGAAGCATTAAAGGTGTTTTTGCAATTTATACGGAGGAAATTCATGATGATGATATTGAAGCGATGGATGAAACAATTTTCCCGATTTTGATACAAGAGAAATTAGAGAAAGAATATGAACTGCGTATATTTTATCTTGATAAAAAAATGTATGCTATGGCTATCTTTTCTCAAAATAACAAAACAACATCTACTGACTTTAGAAAATACGATAAGGAAACTCCAAATCGCACTGTTCCCTATTCATTATCCACAAAACTAGAGCGCAAAATAATTAAATTAATGGATGAACTTAAGTTAAAAACAGGTTCTTTGGATTTTGTTAAAACAATCGATAATCGCTATGTTTTTTTGGAAGTAAACCCTGTTGGTCAGCTTGGAATGGTTTCTGGCCCTTGTAATTATTTTCTGGAAAAAGAAATAGCTGAATACTTAATTAAAGAAGATCTAAAATGAATGAAAATAAATCTGAATTTATCTCTTTGTTTTCTGAAGAATTCAAAAAAGTTACTCCGATAACGTTTCGAAAAATGAAAAAATGGAGAGACGAAGATAGACTACTTATACGTTCCGTTAATAGTAAATTTCACAATTCCTCCTCATATTCATGTGATCACTTTTGGAAATCTATTGCCAGAACTATAAATTATAGAAATGAAGAACCAAAAGAATAAAAATTATAATTCGAAAGATAAATTTGTTTTGTTTGCGACTTGTATTCCTGTGAAAGGAATAACAAGAAGTTTACTTTGTGATATGCAAAGACCAAACAACAGTAACTTTATTCCGAATATCCTCTACGAAATTTTGACGGAACTACAGGGTAAATCAATCAGTCAGGTAAAAGAACATTATCATAATAAAGCCGATGATGTCATTGATGAATATTTTACTTTCCTTCTTGAAAAAGAATTCATCTTTTTCACAGATAACCCAGATTCATTTCCTTCTCTTGATTTAAAGTGGCAATCACCATATGCCATTACCAATGCAATTATTGATTCTGACGAAAAATCTTCACATAATTGGAAACTGATTTTTGACCAGCTCAATGCTCTTGGATGTGAAGCTGTCCTAATACGCTCTTATTCTATTTTAGACAATATTGAGTTAGCAACAATACTTAATGCGTCTGAAGGATCCAGACTAAAAAATATTCAACTTATTTTAAAATACGACCAACAGGAATTGGACTATTTCGATGATCTGGTGAAAAAATATCGAAGATTAGGATATATTATTATACACTCTTCCCCTTTTGAAAAATTCACAAATGTTGAAATGCTTCAAATTCCAATACATTTTACTTTAGAAGTAATTGATAGTGCTAGGTGCTGTGGTGTAGTTCAACCGGATTATTTTACCCAAAATATTGCATCTTTTACTGAGGCACAACATCATAATTCCTGTTTAAATCGAAAAATTACAATAGATGTAAACGGTGAGATCAAAAATTGTCCCTCGATGACAAGAACCTTTGGTAACATTAAAGATACAACCTTTGAAGAAGTACTGGATGATCAAGATTTTAAGAACCTTTGGAATATCAATAAAGATAAAATACTGGTTTGTAAAGATTGTGAGTTTCGGTATGTCTGTACAGATTGTCGGGCTTATATCGATGAACCAGATAATATTTTGAGCAAACCGCTTAAATGTGGGTACAATCCATATATTGGAAAGTGGGATGAATGGACATCAAATCCATTGAAGCAACAAGTAATGGAATATTATGGAATGAATTAAAAAGAAATTTTTTACGAAAAATATTTGAATTGATAAAACTTAGGAAACCAGCCTAGTAAGAATAATTCATATGGTGATACTGTGAATTGGGAGTTTTTATCAGAAAATGTTCCAGACGGTGATGATTTATATTTTATTGCTGATGATAAAGATTATAAATTTCCATTAGACAACCTGCTGTCACACCACAAGCCAAAACCACTATAAAAAGATCTTATCAAAAATCATACTTGTTTTCACGTCCATATGTAGATACAGCTTTGAAGTTTGTCTAAGTTTCCGTATCTACACGAAGACGTGTAAACGAACGACAAGATTTTTTAGTAGGGATTAAAAGCTTTAACTTGTGGTAGCACAGCAAGTACGCCTTATCATCAAAAGAAATAATTGAAAAATTATGATCACCATAAATCCATACCTCTACTTTGACGGAAATTGTGAAGAAGCCTTTAAATTTTATGAATCTGTTTTTCGTAAAGAAATAAGTCATATTAGTAAATACAAAGACGTACCGAAATCTGAAAGAAATATTTTTCAAGAGGCTGATGAGAAAATTATGCATGCCACCTTACCGTTGAGCAAAGAGACCATGTTAAATGGCTCAGACAATTCATTAGCCTATAAGGAATTGGTACAGCATAAAACCTTTACGCTTATCATTCACACGGATAGCAAAGAAGAGGTTGACCGGCTATTTGGTGAGCTTTCTCAAAATGGACAAATAAAAGTACCTGTCGGTTTGACATTTTGGGGTGCTTACTATGGTCAGTGTATTGATCAATTTGGCATAGATTGGAAAATAACTTTAGCATCAGAAAATTAGCGTGAATCTTCCGTTAATCCCCCACAAAGAGCATATAAAGCCAATTCTCTCATTTACACCTTCAGGACAACGACAACCCAAAATCCAAGCCGTTCGTTTTCACCTACCTTTGTCGGCAGGAAAACCTCTTGGTGAAGATAGAAAAAGCGTGAGCACTTCATTTTTATCTTATCAGAATTTTCCGTACTTTAGTAACTCCTTATCTTGGCCTCTTACGGTTTCACCGTGGTGAATGCTCCTTAAATTTTAGCGTAAAAAGACTCAATACCTGCGAGTTTGTTAATGGGCATTGGGTTGTTTTGGGCCATTAAAAGCCATTCTCACAAGCTGCTTTTGCTATAAACTAAAACTTCAAGATAAATAACTAGTTATGAAAAACCTATCCGTAATTTTATGGTTCCTCTGTATGGTCAATTATTCTCAAGCGCAGACTTGTTTGCCTAATGGAATTACTTTCTCAAGTCAAGCATCTATTAATAGTTTTTCTTCCAATTATCCAGGATGTAACGAGATACTAGGGGATGTTTTAATTCAGGGAGATATTAGTAATCTAAATGGCCTTAATGCTATTACTACCATAAATGGAAATTTGGGAATAGTAGACAATAATAATTCAATAACTCTAACCAGTTTAAGTGGTTTAGAAAATCTAACTGCTATTGGTGGATACTTGGAAATAAAATACGATGATGATCTAACCAGTTTGAGTGGTTTGGAAAACCTAACTTCTATTGGAGGATACTTGGCAATACAATACAATGATAATATAACAAATATAGCTGATTTAGAAAATCTAACTTCTATTGGAGAACACATAATAATATCTAACAATGATGTTTTAACAAATTTAAGTGGATTAGAAAACCTAACTTCTTTTGAAGGATCTTTGGATATAGAATACAATTATAATTTAAGAAGTTTAACAGGATTAGAAAATCTAACTTCTCTTGGAGGATCCTTGGATATATTTAATAATGATAGTTTAAGAAGTATAGCTGTTTTAGAAAACCTAACGTCTATTGGAGGAAGCTTATCAATACGAAACAATGATAATTTAACAAGTCTAAGTGGTTTAGAAAACCTAACGACTGTTGGAGGATTCATGACGATAAAAAACAGTAGTAATTTAACAAGTATAGCTGCTTTAGAAAACCTAACCTCGATTGGAAGATACTTAGTAATTGATAACAATGATATGTTGCCAAATTTAAGCGGTTTAGGAAACCTAACTACGGTTGGAGAAGGCTTGGAAATATATAGCAATGATAATTTAACAAGTATAAGTGATTTAGCAAACATCACTTCTCTTGGGGATTACTTGTTTATACGTAGCAACGAAAATTTAACAAATTTAAGTGGATTAGAAAACCTAACGGCTGTTGGAGGATCCTTACTAATTCAATTCAATGATAATTTAACAAGTATAGCTGTTTTAGAAAATCTAACGGCTATTGGAGAAAACTTAACAATATCTAATAATGCTAATTTAACCAGTTTAAATGGTTTAGAAAATATAAGTTCTATTGAACAATCCATATTAATATCTAGGAATGATGTTTTAACAAACTTAAGTGGATTAGAAAACCTAACGACTGTTGGAGAAAGGTTGTCAATAAATAACAATGATAATTTAACAAGTATAAGCGAGATAGAAAATATAACGGCTGTTGGAGAAAGCTTATTAATATATAATAATGATAATTTAACAAATTTAAGTGGATTAGAAAATATAACGGCTGTTGGAGGAAACTTGACCATACTATCCAATGATACTTTAACAAGTATAGCTGCTTTAGAAAACCTAACTTCTATTGGTGGATACTTATGGTTAGATGACAATGATGTTTTAACAAGTTTAGGTGGATTAGAAAATTTAACTTCTATCGGAGGATACTTGAAAATAGAAGACAATGATATGTTACCAAACTTAAGTGGATTAGAAAACCTAACTTCTATCGGAGACTACTTATGGATAGAGGCCAATGCTGGTTTAACAAGTTTAGGTGGATTAGAAAACCTAACTTCTATCGGAGACTACTTATGGATATATGCCAATGAAAGTTTAACAAGTTTAAGTGGAATAGAGAATATAACTGCTGTTGAAGGAAACTTATCCATATCTAATAATGATAGTTTACAAAATTTAGATGGGATAGAAAACCTAACTGCTGTTGGAGGAATTTTAAGAATAACTTACAATGATATTTTAACCAGTTTAAGTGGTTTAGAAAATCTAAGGTCTATTGGTGAAGACTTAAAAATCACTAACAATCCTGAATTATCCTTTTGTGCTTATAGAACTATCTGTAATATTATTGGAGATGGAATTACTACCACAGACATTTCGGATAATGCTTTAGGTTGTAACAATGAGGAAGAAATATTTATGAACTGTAATTATTTAAGCAGGATAAACCATCCCATATTTTATGATTTGAATACAAATGGCATCTTAGACCTTGGGGAACCTTACCTCCCTACCGGTCAGGTAATTATTGATCCAGACAATATTATTAGTTTTGGAAACCCGATTAATGGGGGAGTACAATATTTAAATTTTGGCGAATATGTGGTTAGTTATGATGCTCAAGTAACTCCCAATTGGGATTTGACAACATCAGCTTCGGATACGATTACGTTGGATAGTTTAAATAATGCAGATACTATTTATTTTGGACTAACTCCCAATGTGAACATTTCTGATCTCAGCCCAATAGTTGCCTCCCAAAATTTCAGATGCAATGAATATGTTACATTTGATATCTATGCCGAAAATAAAGGTACAACTACAGCAGATGGTACATTGTTTTTTACGGTTGACGAAAATGTATTGGATGTGGTTTTTATAGATACGCCAGATACGATAATCAGCCCTAATATCTACGGTTGGCATTTTAACACTTTATATCCTACAAATACAATAGTAAAGCAAATATCAATTCAAATTC
Source organism: uncultured Saprospiraceae bacterium (assembly GCA_937928405.1). GTDB lineage: Bacteria > Bacteroidota > Bacteroidia > Chitinophagales > Saprospiraceae > JALZUU01. The sequence continues at coordinate 44,002 of CALFWZ010000066.1, read as the reverse complement.
CAGGTCCACCGGATTTTCCATTAGGAGATGAATTAAACTTTTTAAGTGAAATTAATTATACAGATATCAATGGAGCGCAGACCTCAGGGACATACAAATATGCGAATGAAGTGCGCTGCAGCTATGACCCTAATGATAAATTGGTCAATCCAAGATATCCTTTAAATTATGCGTTGATAGGAGAGGACTTGGTTTACACGATACGTTTTCAAAATACTGGAAACGCAGCGGCTTACGATGTGGTAATTCGCGACACCTTAGATCCGAGTCTCGACCCAAGTACCTTCCGACTTATCGGTAGCAGCCATGATGCGGTTTTATCAGCGAGCATGGAATCTAGACAATATCTAACTTTTGATTTTCATAATATCTTCCTCCCTGACAGTACCACTAATTTTGTAGGGAGTCAGGGATATGTTATGTATGCCATTCGTGCTTTTGATGATATAGATGAAAATACGGTGATCAATAATTCCGCTAGTATTTATTTCGATTTTAATCCAGCCATTCTTACCAATACGACAGAGAATCTCATGATTTCTTCTTTTGATATGGATTTAGATGGCTATGATATATTTGTAGATTGTGATGATACGGATGCGTCGGTAAATCCTGGCGCGATGGAGATTTCGAATAATGGAATAGATGAAGATTGCGATGGAGAAGATTTGATCGTCTCTATCCAAGAAGTCACCTTATCTACTCCAAGTATCTACCCAAATCCAACTACCGGCATGATCGAGATTCGCTTGCCTGAATCCAACAGAGCTCGCTTGCAAGTAAAAGATTACACAGGTAAGTTAATGGTACAAAAAGAAATTACCTTGAGCGCAAATATCAATTTGTTGGATTTGCCAGATGGTGTTTATTTGTTTGTAATTCAAACCGAAAACGATTTATGGACAGAGAAAGTGGTGAAGATAAATTAGCAATGATTTATTGACCGCTACTCCCATACAACTAGTATCTAAAAACTGTCACTCAATACCCGTGAATTTGTTGTGGGTGTTGGGTACCATAAATAAACAAATGTAGAATGAAGAAGTATATGGTCATCGAAAAGTTCAAACCTGGTTGTTTTGAAAAGAATAACGAATTATGGAATAGAAAAGGTAGGATGCTTCCAGAAGGGCTTTATTATTTAAATTCCTGGGTAAACAAGGAGCAAAATATTTGTTTTCAACTAATGGAAACAAACAAAGCAGAACTCTTTGATGAATGGATCGTTAAATGGAAAGAATACACAGACTTTGAAGTTTTTCCTATTGATTAGAATCTTAGCATTAATTTATAAGAACAAGTGCTTAACCTAAAATTATAAATCTCCTTCAACCAAGTTTGAAATAGACAACATGAATCGCTTCCTCAAAACCTATAAAAACAGAATCACCATTCTATTAGCAATTGTGGTGTTTGTAAATGTCATGGTGATGAGCAATTTTGACGCTCCGCTAAAAAACGAAGTTTGTGAATATGGAATTGTCTCTTTTGAGCTGGCCAAAGACTTAGATAAAAGCGTTAAAATATTAGAATCTTGGGATACCAAGGCAAAACTAAATGCGGGTTTAAGTTTAGGGTTTGATTTTCTTTTCCTTTTGGTTTATTCCAGTTTTATCGCGTTACTAATTTTCAATATTAATAACCGTTTATGGAAAAATAATCCTTTCTACAAATTTGGGAATCTTTTAATTATCTTAATTTTTGTGGCCGCTTTTTTTGATCTTGTTGAAAATATGGCGCTCATTAAATTATTATTAGGTGATTTAAAACAAATCTGGTCGTCGGTTGCCTATGGTTTTGCTGTAATGAAATTTTTGATCATTCTAATTTGCATCATCTATCTTTTAGTAAACTGGTTTTTATTACTATTAAAGAAAAACAAGCGCATAGATTATAAGGAGGCATAAAATGTTCGTGCGGGTAATACCCTTTAGATCAATCTTCCGGCTTGACAGGCTCCTACCGCTCCTCCAACCACATTGCCCAATCACTCAAACGCTCCGGCGCACGCCGCGCAAAATCTTCAATCTCACCACTAGACTTATTAAAACGGCGAGCAAATTGATTAAATAATTTAGCAGACTTTTCTGGGTGATCTAAGATTTCTTGTAGGTCAGAAGAACGCAGCGTTTCGGCAGGTTGGCCGGTAGCATCGGCGAAGACATCGGAGACAGATTGATAAGTAGATCTAGCCGTTTTTAAAACCTTATACCAGTTTTTAGCGCGACCAATTTTACCACCATATTCCTCTTTTAATTGATCGTAAAAATTCATTTCATCTTCTGTGATGCCTTCTTTTCGCAAAGCCTTATAGTCAGGGTTTTTTCCTCCCGAAAATTGCGCAGCAATCTGCTCCAATACCGGATCTACGGATTTCTTCTTCCCAGACTTATACGCCCGTCGATGCTCTCCCCATTCATGACCAGGGTTGTTGACGATTTCAGTCGTTTCGGTTCGTTCCATTGGATGGCAACCACCATAACGCACCAAGATATACCCGAAGATTAATAGCCCCGCAATTAACGAGAACCATTCGAGTGGACCGACGATTTTTTTTTGTTTTTCCATTCTTAGATAATGAATAATTTGGTAATGAATAATGGCACTCGGTTTTCGGGGTCGTCTTGAGGCTGATTCTTTTTTGAGGTGAAATTTTATAAAACGGTTCCTTGTTGCTTGACCTCTTTAACCATGATTGAGTGAGGCAAAAAGCATTTTCTTAAAGTATTTAAATCAAAAAAATATTCACAATCGAACCTTTCCTGAGACAAGTCCTGCGCGAAAAAAAACACTAAAACACCTCTTCCACTTCACAAGAAACCTACGCTAGCAGTGCCATTATTAATTATTCATTAAAAGAAACACGACTGCCGATAACATTATTCATTAAAACTAAAAATCAAACTTAAACCGCAAATTAATCCTCCTTGACGTCAAAAAGTTCGGTACCGCATATTGCGTATTCGTAATGGTCTTAATCCACGTATTTGCCGCCACGTTGGCCACTTGCAACAAGTTAAATACTTCCAAGCTCATCCAGGCATTCTCCATAAATCGCAATGGATGTTTTCCACGCTTTTCGCGCCAAGACTCATTCCATAATAAAACTCCAAACCCAATATCCACCCGACGATAATCAGAGTACCGGAAGGTATTGCGATAGATCACGTTATCATCTTTGGTACCGAAGGCAATCCCTGTTCCATAGACCAAGTTTAGGTGCATTTTAAAATTTTTATTCTTTGGTAAATAATCTTGGAAGAACATCGAAACCGTCATAAACTGATCTGTCGGTCTAGGCACGGTCTTGACCGATTGACCTTCCGCTTGACCAATCTCTCGGCGCTGATGATCCACACCATCGATGCTTTCACGGGTACTCAAAAAAGAAACGTTGATCCAAGATTCAGTGCCGGGAACAAACTCTCCATTCAAACGCATATCGAGTCCCATTGCATAGCCACGAGAATCGTTTTGTCCAGAATAACGAATGATAACATTGTCCACTTCATAGGAAACTAAATCCCATAATTTTTTATAATAAGCTTCTGTAATAAACCGGAATTTTTTGCCGCCTTTATTGGCAAAATCTAAAGTCAAACCACCGACGACGTGAAAAGATTTTTGCGATTTTAAATCTCGATTAATCGTTCCATCCGGTCCCCGCAGCTCTCGATAAAAAGCAGGCTGACTATACAATCCAGTGGCCAATCGAAAGGAGATATCTGTCTTTCCACCCAATGGTTTATAAAGAAACTGGGCACGAGGAGAAATAATGAGTTCTTCGTTTAAATCCCAATAATTGGCCCGCACACCGGCAGAAATTTTTATTTCGTGACGGTGGTTCTGTTTAAAAGTATACGTATCTTGAATATAAGCACTAAAGCGATTGGAAGTGAGGGGCTCAAAATCTCGTTTCAGCACACTTCCTAAAAGTACTTGCGCCGTGTCAAATTGTAGCGAATAACCTGCCGAGTCGAGTCGTTCCCATTCGTTGATGCGATCATCGATACGCTCGTGTTGCCATTTCCCGCTCCACTGTAAAAAATGACTGGAAGTTTTATCGGTTTCCGAATGATCTTTTTGTAATTCTAAACCACCTTTATGTTCGGCATTGGTGACATTGGTGACTAAAAAGTTTCGTGCGTACTGATGTTGTGTTCCCGTTCCGAGCGTAGCGACGAGTTCTCCAAAAGCATCACTTCCTAGTCCTGTTTCAATTTGACCTAACAAATAATCTCCGATAATATCAAATCGTTCGTTTTCATGACTTTGATAGGTAGAAGCTAGAAATTTTAAAAACAGTGGATTCTTTTTTCGATCTGGAATATAGGTCAGCGAAACACCGCCCATCTGCGTGGTAAAATCACTGACTTCTTGTCCTTCAAAAACGGTCGTTAATCTTAGGGCAAGATCAATCAACCCGAGGGTAGTAGCTCGGCTTCTTGGTTGAAAATTATACTGACTACTATTATAATTTCCAAGTAAACCCAATTGCCAGTTTTTATTAAAATCATAGGTTATATATCCCTGGAAATCGACAAAGTTCGGGGCATATTCTCCCGTTACATCTAAGGATCCTAAAATATATCGAGTCGTTTTATAACGTGCTCCCAACAAATAACGCACTTTATTATAATTGTTTTTGCCAGCTTTTAAACTTCCTTCTACGTGGGCAGACGCACCCAAAAAACTCAAGCCGACGGATGCTCGTGTAGAGTCGGGTCTTTTATATTTTATATCCAAAACCGAAGATAATTTATCACCATAACGTGCCTCAAAACCACCGGAAGAAAAAGATAAGTCTCGAATTAAATCGATGTTGGGAAAACTCAATCCTTCCTGCTGTCCTGTTCGAATCAATTGTGGACGATAAATTTCAAAATCATTGACATAAACTAGATTTTCATCGTAGTTACCTCCACGGACATTGTACTGTGAAGACAATTCTCCACCTGTTCCGCCGCTGGTTCCAAGTGCGATATGGGGTAGCACACTTTCAAAATTTCCAGAGACGGTCGGTAATAATTTTAATTCTGTAACTTCTTCCTTAATCATGCCTGCTTCTTCCAGACGACTTTCCGTCACCTCAATTTCTACTGCTGATTCTGCGGGGGCCATCGAAACATCCACCTTACGAGATTTTCCTGCTGCCGTTGGAGAGACGGTGGTCGATAATTCTTCGTATCCAATTCGCGTAAAAACAATCGTAACGGATTCATCGGCTGGCACTACGATAGAGTAGGTACCTCTAGCCGTCGAAGAAATTCCATTGTTGGTTCCTTCGACAAAAACGGTGACAAACTCTACCGACTGCTCGGTAGTCGCGTCTGTAATAGCACCGTAGATAGTTGCTTTGTTTTCTTGTCCGTGCAGGGCGATACTAGCGAAGAAGAATAGGAAGGATAGAATATATTTCATTGGAGGTTGTTGAACTGTTGAATCGTTGAGGCGTTGAATTGATATAGTTTAATAAAGGTAAATCATCTATTCTATGATAGAAATTCAAAAGGTATTTATGAGAAATATAGGTTAAGGTAGTTGTTACAAAGGTGCTAAAACGTTTGAAGAGCTCAACAATTCAACGATTCAACACATCAACATAAAGATACGCTGCCCCAGTTTTTTGGTTACGGCAAAGATCATTTAAAAAACTGATAACCTAGTATAGCAACGTGCCCTAGGCAAACAAAGTGTCTTTTCCAATCGCTTTAAGACGCGAAATGGCGTCCAGCGGCTGTTCTGCTTTAAAAACGCTACTTCCAGCCACGAGTACCCGTGCACCTGCTTGCAGAATAGCTTCCGCATTTTGTAGTCCTACGCCTCCGTCTATTTCTATGATGGTAGAAAGATTACGGGTAATAATCTTTTCCTGCAGCTTACGGATTTTATTTAGGGTTTGATAGATAAATTTTTGACCACCAAAACCAGGATTAACCGACATCAGGCACACCAAATCTACATCTTCCAGCACATTGTCTAATAGATCTACCGAAGTATGTGGATTGAGCGCAACGCCTGCTTTGGCACCCGTATCCTTAATTTGTTGGATGGTGCGGTGGAGGTGTGGGCAAGCCTCGTAATGAACGGTGATCACATCGGCACCTGCCTCTCTAAAAGCAGTGATATACTTTTCTGGTTCGACAATCATCAAGTGCACATCTAGTGGTTTGGTACAGGCTTTCTTTACTGCCGAAATAATAGGCATTCCAAAACTGATATTAGGCACAAATTTTCCGTCCATCACATCGAGGTGAAACCAGTCGGCTTCGCTCTCATTGATAAGTTGACAAGCATCGGCCAAATGAAGAAAGTCAGCGGCTAAGAGGGAAGGGGCAATTAAGTGTTTTTGCTTCATGGTGTAAAAATAAACAATCCCAACAAAATTTAGCGCTTTGAGATTACCTTAAATGAGACATTTAGTCTAGCCTATTTTAGAATCTTTTGTTTATTGAAGTTTTTAAACAATTTCATTATAAATAATAATTGAAAGATAACATCAGATTAATATTTTTGAACGAAGAATTATCAAAAGTATTTGGGGTGCCGTATGCAATTTCTGCTTGTTTGTATTTTTCAAAAAGACGAGAATTTACTTCCAGATCAACGGTGCAGCGGTTGACTAAAGGATATCGAAAACCAAAGGCTGTATCAATAGAATAGCCATGATAAGTTTTGGTTTTATCTTTCCTTTTAAAATCTGAGACTTTATAGACGGTGGATAGATGTAGGTAATTATTGAAACTATTAGACCAATAAGCAATTATTTTATTACTAATTTTTTTTTGCAAACGAATACGCAGCGGCATATTAACAAGGTGGTGTCTCCGATCTCTACTAATATAATAAATGGATGCACATGGTAGGTTCTCAGAATTGGGATAGCAATGATCAAAACCAGTGGCCACTTTATTCTTACGCCGCATAAATGTAATTCCACTTTCTAGTGAAATGTTTTTATTAAGGCTAAAAGAAGTATTCCAGCCTATGGCGTAATTAATAGATGTTTGACGTTCAAAATCCAAAAATGGTCGATTTTCTGGTTGCCAATACCTATCAGATTGAGTGAAAGAACCAGAAGTTTGCAGCTCTAATCGATTCGTCCATGTTTTTTCTTGACTGATTGCGGAGAACGAGAAGTATAATAATGCGAAGAGTAAAGTTTTTTGTTTTATATTCATATTTTAATCTTAACAAAATTTAGACAAAAGATATACAAGATAAACTATACTTTCTTAATCTCTTAGCATAACTTATGCCTCCACAAACACAATCTGCTCCTCCGTCAAAATAGGCTGCCGTAAATATTTCAATAATAGCTGCACTACGGCTAAGGTATCTTTTTCACAATAGCGCGCAATTCGGTCCAGATCTTTTTCTTGCCAATAGACACGGCCTACCTCGCTACCATCTATATCATCCTTAGGAGAAGGGAATCCAAAACAAGCAGCTAGCAACTTGAGTGAAGTATAGTTTTTATAATCTCCAAATTTCCACATTTCTAAGGTGTCGAGGAGATGCTTGGTTTCCCACGGCTTTTTACCGGAGATATCCATCGTGCGAGGCAATTCGATCTGATTGATGAGCATACGACGACACATATAAGGTACATCAAATTCCCGAAGATTATGTCCACAGAAATAGTGCTGATTGGGATTATTATAATACTGATTAACCATCTGTGCAAAGTCGCGAAGGAGTTCTGCCTCGTCGTCACTCGCAAAAGACTTAAGTCGAATACCGAGTTGGCCTTTGGTACGCGTAACTACTCCGACCGAAATGCAAATGATTTTACCAAACTCTGCATAAATACCCGCTTTTTCGGGATAAGCCGCGACGGCTTGTTCTTCGGTAATCGGTTCGTCGTATTGCCGTAGCACTTGACGCGTTTTTAATTTCCATAAACCTTGAAACGTTTCGTCAAGGTGATCGTAGGTAGCGTGTCCGGAAACCGTCTCAATATCGAGGAAGAGTACTTTAGTGAGGTCTAAGTTATTATACATAGTTATGATAGTATGTTAGTTATCGTCGTTTTTTTATGGAAGAGGTCGTTAGCCTGTTGTCTTCTTTAATACAAATTTTTAAATTTAGAAGCTAGTCAATCTCAATATAAAGGTAGAAAAAATATCAAAGTAATTACCACTGATGTCAGCACTAGATATTTTACCCTAAAAGAGGCTAGGGGTTTTCCATTAAAACAGATTTTTTCAAAACCGTATTAACACCCAATTTAGCTGAAAATCAAGGGTTTAGAGCAACAAAACTTGCTTTGCATCGCTTTATCATTGTACATTTGTGATAACGAAGTATTAATACTTTATTATTTTTTTATACAAAACCTGAGAAAACCAATTAACATCAGGATTTTTTAAATCATAGACAATATTCTGTATTTTTTTAGAATAACGTCTACCGTAAAAATTATCAATTATGAGTTTTTCAAAAGATTCAAAACAACGTTTAACAGCCATTGGAGCAGTAGCCATTGTTGCTTTATTAGGTATTTGTGCTTTTTTGATGTTTCAGAATGTTAACAATAACCAAACGATCGCTCAACAGGAAATAAAGATCGATGAAGCAGAAAAGCTAAAACTCGAACTAGAAAAGCAATACTATGCTTCTCTTTCTGAATTAGAAGAAATGCGTGGTAGCAACGAAGAGCTAAACGCATTAATCGATCAGCAGAAAGTAGAACTAAAAGAGCAAAAAGATAAGATCGCTCGTTACATCCGTCAAGGAAAGTCTACTAAAAATGATCTAGCAAAAGCTAGAGAAGAAATGTCTAATCTCCGTGTTCAAATGGATGGTTATATTTCTGAAAATAACAAACTAAAAGCAGACAACGAGATATTAGTTCAGCAAAATGGAGAACTAAATGCTGCTAAGGTTTCATTAGAAGGTGAAGTGGCTAGTGCCAAAGTAATGAACGAAGAACTAGTAACGGCCAAAGCGGCTTTAGTAAGTCAAAAAGAATCATTAGAAACTGAAAATGCGTCCTTGAGTGATAAAGTTAATATCGCTTCTGTCGTAAAAGTAATGTCTGTCAAGGGAGAAGGTTTTAAAATCCGTAAAAGCGGAAAAGTAAAAGGTAAGAACAGAGCTAGTGCAGTCGACAGACTTAGAGTTTGTTTTGATGCAACCGACAACGCAGTCGTAGAAGGTGGATTAGAAAAATTCTACGTACGAATCCAAAATCCATTAGGCGAAACGTTAGCCGTGGAAGATTTAGGATCTGGTGTCCTAACCTCTAATGTTACCAACGAAGAAATTCGTTACACGAAAGTGAAAGAAATTGATTACAACAACGAAACAACGGAAGCTTGTATGCTCTGGGAGCCAAACACAGAATTCCAAAAAGGTACCTACCAAATTGAAGTTTACAACAAAGGCTTCTTAGCTGGAAAAGGTAGCTTCGAATTGAAATAATAGCTGAAAGAACTGTGATTTGAGATTATTTATTCCGATTTCAAAGCACGTACATCCCAAACACACATACACCCTGAACACCACATGGTGGAAGGCTGATTATCTTCGGATAGTCAGCCTTTTTTGGTGAACTAACTAGGTAAATAGTCGTTAGATTACTTGAAATTGCTATTTTTGAATTGAATAAATATAAATGGCTGCAATAATGGAAAAGAAAAGACGAGATATTACAGATGAAAAGGAGCCCAAGCTATCAACTAAAAATCCGATAGATAAGGATAAGGTAGCTGAAAATCCACATTTGTTGCCCTATGCACACACAGTAGGTGGGGTAGTGATCAAGCCGATGGATCGTGGTCGCACAAAAGGCCTCGCCGTGCAAGCCATGTACGAACAGGCAGATGGCCAGATGGATCAGATTCGAGAACAGATCGAATTACTCGCCGCGCAAGCCAAAAAGATTCAAGATCGAGTCGCTATCTCCGAAGATATTTATTTAGCAGAGATGAATTTTAAACCGTTGATTGGTCACACGTACCATCTTTACACCAAGGCAGATGAAACGACCAAAGTGCTTTCGATGGTCGGTCCTAATCAATGGGGTAGAAAAAAGCCGTATACGTTCATTGCCACCGTAAAGTTATTGGCCGATCATACTTGGGAGGTGATCGAAAGTGAGGTTTAGGTCTTGGACGAGTTCTGCTGTGATAGAAGACAGCAAGTGGTTTTATTTAACAAAAAAAACGGTAAACCTTGCCATCAGACAAAATTTACCGAATTAGATTTTATATCAGATAATTTATATTTATTACACAGTGTATTTAGGGTCTCCCTAAATTTATTAATAGGTATAGTCTATTAAAGAAAGTGTAAAAACAATTGTACCAAGGGCTTCTATTTCCGAATAGATGGTTCCTACCTCTGGTGCGACGTAATAGGTCGTCAAAGCAGTTTCAGATGCCCCCGTTGATGTTCCATCAATAATTGTTTCGGTAACGGTTCTTAATTCATATTTCACTACATCATTATAGGTCGTTCCACCTATGGGCATACTGATGGCAGTTTCCACCACTTTTCCAAAGTAATCATTATTGGTAACAATCATAAACCCAGCTTGTGATTGATCTACCGATAAGTTTAATACAAGAGATTCTTCCCCAACAGGAGCACCAAAGTCTAACTCTAATAAAACATCTTCCACTGTTTGACCAGTAGTGGTTTGAGCAGTTGGAGCGGATTGAATAATGACATTTTGATCACAAGTAACAAAAGACTCCTGTTCTTGTCCATTAAAATTATTACTGACCACGACAACCTCCGTACCATCCACTTCTGTGGTCGATAAGGCTTTGGTAACTTGGGGTGCACTAACTCCAAATTGAACTGCTTCATAATTCCAAGTCGTACCAGGTCTAGCTTTAAAATAAGTACAGTCTACGCTGAAATCCTCTTCATCACTACCTCCACAACTGGATAGCATTAGCATAATGGGTAGACAAAGGAAAATAATTTTTTTCATGTTAATTTTTTAAATAATTTCAATGTAATTAAATTGTTCTTTTATTGATTAGAATTTCTCTCAAAGGTTGCAATCAACGTTCCAAGTTTTTTCAAAAGCATTGAATGCTTAATGTTTTACTATGCTTAAAGTTCTCCGCTCCTTTTTGAACGGATAATTTTAGTTAAACAAAAGTTACCATCTTGAGTTACCGCATAAGAAATCATACCTTGGTATCGTTTTAGAATCATTAGCTGTTTTTAATTTCAATATAAAATTTAAATAGAATGAAACTAGTTTCACTTTCTCTCCTACTTATTGTTGCTTGCGCCTTCTACCTGCCCGCCGACACCCAAGTGGTTGAATGGCAAACCACCACCGAACATGATTTTGGCGATCTACTGAGAGGTGAATCCGTTACCTTCGATTTTAAATTCAAAAATATTAGTGATCAACCCATCATGATTGACAATGTCCGGCCGGATTGCGGCTGTACAGCTCCTGATTGGGAAAATATTCCCACCTTACCTGATTCTACTGGAACCTTATCTATTACCTTCGACGCGACCAAAAAAGGGTATTTCCACAAAAAAGTTAAAGTCTTCTTCAGCGGCCAACGAAAAGGTGAAAAACTCTACGTAGAAGGTTTTGTAGAAGAAGAGTAGATTTTTCAATTAAGAGAATACCTCAAATCTGATGAAAATCCATCCTTATTTAGCACATCAACTCAAAAACTCAACACCCAACACTCAAAACTTTCTACTCCGAAACTCAAAACTTTTCCTTATTTACGAAACATTTCGTACTTTAAAGTTGTATATTTACCGAAAGGAACATTTTTCAGGGTAGGGATGCCCGAAAATCTGTTTATATTTGTAAAATTTTTTAATTGGAGTTTTTAACCAATTTCCCTACTGAACTCCGAAAATCAAATATTGTGAGTGTACTTATTTTTCTAATTATTTACTATATCTTATTGAGTATCAGTCTCTATAAGGTATTCGAAAAGGCAGGACAGCCAGCAATTCATGCCCTAATTCCGGGACTGAACTTTATGACCTGGTGCAAGATTATTGGCCGTCCAAAGTGGTGGGCAGCCTTACTCCTCCTTCCAATTGTCAATATCTTTATTTTGGCGGGTATGAATGTGGATATGGTTCGCTCGTTTGGTAAAAACTCTTTTTGGGATGCAGCGCTCGCTGTTATTTATGCGCCGATTTCTTATTTTATGATTGGTGTCAACAAAGATGCGAAATATTTAGGGCCAGCCATTATTATGGAGAAAGCCTATATGGAACAAATTCGTACTGCCAAAGAACAAAACGATGACCGAGAATATCGCAAGCTGGTTGCTAATAACCCGTATAAAAAAGGAGCCAGCAGAGAATGGGCAGAAGCTATTATTTTTGCCGTTTTTGCCGCCGCTTTTATTCGCATGTTTTTGATCGAAGCTTTTGTGATTCCAACTTCATCGATGGAAGGTTCGCTCTTAGTTGGAGACTTTTTGTTTGTTTCTAAAGCACATTACGGAATTCGAACGCCAATGACCGTTTTACAACTTCCATTGGTACATAATACGATCCCTTTTATTGGAACGGAATCGTACACCAAAAGCCCAAAATTAGGATATCATCGCTTACCCGCTATTCAAAATATTGATCGTAACAGTCCTGTCGTTTTTAATTATCCGGCAGGAGATAGTACCATTGTTGGACCTGACCGAAATTACAGCTTAGAAGATTTACGGCGCTATGGTGCCTTAAATAATCCACAGTTTAAAAATGCAAAAGTTCGAGTTCGACCAATCGATAAGCGAGATCATTATATCAAACGTTGTATTGCTTTGCCAGGTGACAAAATGGAAATCAGAGATAAACAGGTTTACATCAACGATCAGCCAGCGACCAATCCATCTAAATTGCAATATCGTCATCAGGTAAATTTAAATGGTGGTTCTATTCGCATAGAAAAATTGGAAGAGTGGGGCGTTTCCCTCGCCGAAACTAGGTCAACTCGAAATCAGGGCGACCAACGCGTGTACGCTTTAACAGATAAACAGGTGGAACAAATTAAAGGAATGGATCCCAAATTTACGGTAACACCGATTCCTGGCAATCCACCTCGAGAGGATATTCTTTTTCCACATGATCCGAAAAATTTCCCCGGTTGGACCAATGATAATTTTGGCCCGATTACCATTCCTAAAGGTGGCGAAACGGTAACGATTACTCCGAATAATATTGAACTGTATCGACGGGTTATTACCGCCTATGAAGGTCATACCTTAGATATTAAGAACGGTCGAATTTTGATCGATGGTCAACCGAGTACTTCCTATACCTTCGCCCAAGATTATTATTGGATGATGGGAGATAATCGCCATAATTCTGAAGACTCTAGAGTTTGGGGATATGTTCCTGCTGACCATATTGTAGGGAAGCCATTATTCATCTGGTTTTCTACCAAAAATGGTAGTATCTGGAACGGTATCAACTGGGGAAGGATTTTTTCTTCTGCTAATAAAATGTAATTTGTTGAATGGTTGAAAAATAACGCTTTATTAATTTCTGAAAGAATCAAACTTCATTATAAATATTAACCCTCGGATCGTATCACATAAACGATTCAACAGTTCAACCATTCAACAAAAAAAAACGGTCTAGTAAAATTTATTTTACTAGACCGTTTTTTTTTACGCAATCACCTTCCCACGCTTACGCTCATGCTCCTTCAAGAAAATCTTACGGAGACGAATGTTTTTAGGCGTCAATTCTACGTACTCATCATCGTCGATATATTCCATGGCTTGTTCCAAAGACATAATCAACGGCGGTGCAATTTTTACTTTATCATCTGCTCCAGAAGAACGCATATTAGACATCTTCTTTGTCTTGGTAACATTGACCACTAAATCATTATCACGCGTATGTTCGCCGATAACCTGTCCTTCGTAAACTTCTACTCCTGGCGGAATAAAGAAGTGTCCACGGTCTTGTAATTTATTGAGAGCAAAAGGAATACTTGTTCCCGTTTCATGCACAATCAAAACCCCTTTAGAACGACTAGGAATATCACCTTTCCAAGGTGCAAATTTTAAGAATCGGTGGGCCATAATAGCTTCACCAGCAGAAATTGTCAGCACACTGTTTCGTAATCCGATAATTCCCCGAGAAGGAATTTCAAATTCGAGGTGCATGAGATCGTTACGAGGTTCCATAACGGTCATTTCTCCTTTACGCATATTGATCAATTCGATCACTTTACCTGCCGTTGCTTCTGGAACGTCGATGGTCATGGTTTCAATCGGTTCATTTTTTATACCATCTACTTCCTTGATGATAACGCGAGGTTTTCCTACTTGTAATTCGTAGCCTTCCCGACGCATCGTTTCGATCAAGACAGAAAGGTGTAAAACCCCTCGACCGTATACCGTATAAGAATCTGGAGATTCTGTTTCTTCTACGCGTAATGCTAGGTTCTTTTCGGTTTCTTTAAAAAGACGATCTCGAAGATGACGGGAAGTAACATAGTCTCCTTCTTTACCGAAAAAAGGAGAAGTGTTGATGGTAAATAACATACTCATGGTCGGTTCGTCAATATCCATTGGCGTGAGCCCTTCCGGATTTTCAAAATCTGCCACGGTATCACCGATATTGAAATCTTCGATTCCGTTGAGGGCACATAAATCACCACACTGTACCTCATCTACTTTTTCTTTCCCTAGACCAGAGAAAACGAATAATTCTTTAATTCTGCTTTTTGCAATTGAACCGTCACGTTTTACTAACGAAACAGGCGTGTTGGACTTTAAAGTACCTCGACTTACCCGTCCTACTGCGATTCGACCGATATAGTTGGAATAATCAATAGAAGTGATTTGCATCTGTAAGGTACCTTCATTAATTTCTGGCGTAGGTATATGTTCAATCACCTGATCTAATAGGTAGGTAACATCTTCCTGCTGATCGTCCCAGTGACTAGACATCCACCCGTTCTTTGCAGAACCATAAACAGTTGGGAAATCAAGCTGATCTTCTGTGGCATCAAGATTACACATTAGATCAAAAACCATTTCTTGAACTTCTTCTGGGCGGCAGTTTTCCTTATCTACCTTGTTGACGACCACGATTGGTTTTAATCCTAATGCAATGGCTTTACCCAGCACGTAACGCGTTTGAGGCATTGGGCCTTCAAAAGCATCGACGAGCAATAATACACCATCGGCCATATTCAATACCCTTTCAACTTCACCACCAAAATCGGCGTGACCAGGAGTGTCGATAATATTGATCTTAGTCCCTTTATAATCAACAGAAACGTTCTTAGATAGGATGGTTATCCCTCTTTCACGTTCTAGGTCATTATTGTCCAGAATCAATTCCTTCTTCTCATCCGTGTCTCGGAAAAGTTTGCTTTGATAGAGGATTTTGTCTACCAAAGTAGTTTTGCCGTGATCAACGTGGGCGATAATGGCAATATTTCTAATTTCTTTCATTGTAAAATGATTATTACTTCTTTTGAAAACAGGTGCAAAGTTACCCTATTTATGTGGTAATAGCCACCATTTATGACTAAGAGGAAAGGGTTTAGCGATTAATTAACGTTGAATTAATTTTAAATGATTGGTTTACAATACCTTACGGAATCATCATCCAAACGTTGCAACGGATTTAATAGGAAAATTTAAAATCTTGTCCGTACTATTTATCTTATAAAATGACATTAAATAATATATAAAAAATACCCATAAGAGGGTATGAGAATCTTCGAATTTTGGTTGTACCTTTGATAGTAACAAATCACCACGAGCTAAACCTAGCTCAATTTATTACACACAATACGAAGATTAAACATTTTTGAGTCCAATAATCCTGGGACATAATCTCTTTTGTTAATCACTTTTTTGTTTTTCACGATGTGGAAAAATGATGGGCTTGCTCGTCTATTTTCACCTGGTCACCAGTATTTGGTATTGTCTCCTTTTGGAGGCTATCCCCCAAATTTATTGTTCTCAATACGAACCTAATGGAAGTGATACCCTTCCAAGAATGTCGTAAGACTGATTTAAACAGTTTTCTTGCTGCTTTCCTACCCTTGTCAGGGAAAGCGGCTTTTTTATGTCCTTTCTTCAAATTCTAAATCTTTCCCAAACAAAGCACCATTCTTATTGAAACCATCCACCTGTATAAGACTTATAACTCTTTTTGACTGTTTTTGCTGTCACAAAAAATAAATAAAAGTTTCTTTTTACCCTTCTTTGGCACCTTTTTTATCCCTTTAAAGGTAACCACATCTTGAATCTGTTTGATCTACTTTTGAAAATCCTCTTTTTACTTTACGAAGTATCCTTAACGGCCCCTAATTTTAATTACCCAAAAAATATTAAACACATATCTTTATGAAAAATTTTATATTATTTTTTTGTTCTATTATTGCGATCTTTTTGCTTCCTCAAAAAGTAGATGCCCAAGGCTACATCGACTGCGCCACCATCTTAAATGATGATGCAGATTGGATAAACAGTAGTGTTGCAGTCAAAACGATTAATGGATATACCTATTTATACTTCACCCCATGGCATTACGATCCATTGACAGCGGGAAGCCTTCCTGTGATCAATGGTGAAGACTGGCATCTTGGCGAACCTACAGATGCTTACCTTGCTGTGGTCGACCCTAATTGTAATCAGATATTAGGTACTTATATAGGTGGATCTGATTATGAGAGTGGGGATATAATGGATATAGATGCCAATGGAAATATAGTCATAACTGGATATACTAGCTCTGCTGATTTCCCAACTACCGATGGAACGACCTACTCTGGTACCGGAAATGATGTTATTTTTATACAAAAATATGCTGCAGATGGTACGCTTATATTTTCAACATTAATCGGAGGATCAAGCGGTAATAGTAATATTGAAGACTTAATTATTGATGGTACAAATATCTACCTAGCAGGATATACAAATTCGAGTGATTTTCCAACAACTAACGGAACTACAGTTTCTGGTTCTACAGACTATGTATTACTTAAATATGACGGCAATGGTAATCTTCAATATGCAACGGTACATGGTGGTAGTTCTACAGAAAGAGATGCGCAAATAGATGTGGTTAATGGACAAGCAGTATTAGCAGGTTCAGCAAGGTCTTCAGATTTTTCAAGTACAGATGGTAGTACCTATTCAGGTAGTTTGGATGATGCTTCTTTAACAATTTTTGATGGTACTGGAAATGTTGTTTTTAGTACTATATATGGTGGAGATGGAAATGAGAATGCAATAACCGAAGAGTTATTTGTTCTCTCGGATGGCGCTTTTATTTACATAATTGGAGAAACTAGCAGTACTAATTTTCCAACAACAGATGGTAGTGTTCATGCTGGATCAAATGATATTTATTTTAGAAAATATGATTTAGCGGGTAACTTGCTGGTCTCAAAATTATTAGGTGGCACAGGTAGCGATTCTCCAAAAGATGTACAGATTGTCAATGGTAGTATTTACCTTATGGGGCAAGTTTGGGCAGGTTTCCCAACGACAGATGGTAGTACCGTAAATGGTACTACTGATGCTTTAATTATGAGTTTGGATACCGATGGTAATACAAACTTTGCGACGGTATATGGAGGAACAACCAATGATGCAGTCGTAGGCATGCATATCAATTCGAATGGAGAAATTTATTTAAACATCAATGGTACTAATGCACGAACAACAGATGGCTCTAGCGGATATGGAACCGTGTTTGCAAAATTCAATGCAGATGGAAGTTTATGTGCAGCGAGTACAATTAATAACGATCCATCAGGTAATTACACGACCTACTACCCAGAGGTGATTAATGATACCATGTATACATTTAAGCATCATTATTCATCAGATGCGATTTCTACAGATGGCTCTGTTTATGCAGGCAATGAAAATTATTCTGTAGTTAAATTTGTATTCTGCCCACCAGTTCCAACAGGAACTACATCTACATTAACACCAAGTACTATCAATGTTTGCCAAAATGGACTGATTGATCAAATTGATGGTGAAGCAATTATGATAGATGGATCTGTTTTTCCAGAAATCTATCAAGGTGGTGGCCCACAAAACCAATCCGATATTGAATTAAATTATCAATGGCAATCAGCTATAAGCAATACCGGACCTTGGTCAGATATCCCTGGTCCACTTGCTCAACAACAAAATTTCACACCTCCTCCTACTGCTACTGATTTATATTATCGAAGAATTGCTACTGCTTCGGAATGTTGTGGTGGGGCAAGTGCTGATATTAGTTCGGTAACGGCAGTTTTAGTAACCGGTGACCAAGCGCCTACTGTTGATGCAGGAGGAGTATTTTTTACTTGCCCAGGTGCAACGATTGAAATAGGCGGTGACACCACTACCTATGGAGGTACGTCTCCATATAGCTTTAGTTGGGAAGATGGACTCTACACGACTCATAATCCTTCTGTGACTCCCTCACAAAGTGGGGTTTACACCTTAGAAGTAACAGATGCCAATGGCTGCTTACAAGTGGATCAGGCGACCGTAACCATATATGCAGCGGATGCAGGAACAGATACAGATGTTTGTGATGGAGCGGCTACCTTAATCGGAGGAACGCCGTTAGCAGGAGTACCAATTGTACCAGCTGGAGGATCTTCCACACCTGGAGAATTTAATGTTTCCTATGATTGGTCACCCAAAGATGGGACTTTGAGTTGTACAGATTGTCCAAATCCAACGGCTAATCCAACCCTAGCAACAACTTATACGTTGACGGTGACTATCCACCATCCAGATGGTACGACTACTTGTAATTCAACAGATGATGTTACAGTAGGAGTGGTTTCTCCTCCAAGTGGAGCAATTACAATAGAGGAAGCAGTGTTATGTTTAGGAGAGACCATTGAATTAGGAACTAACTTACCTCCGGTAAGTACTGCCACCATTTCAACGCTAACACAAACCTCAGCACCTACCTCAAATACAGCAACAGTTGCTAATTTGATTGATGGCGATTTTAGTACAGGAGGCCATACCAATGATGGAACTGCCGAGAGCATTATACTTGACTTCGGTAGCTTACAAAATATAAATGTAATAAAATTAGCTGCATTAAGCGGACAGACAGGAGATGATCGCTTATTTGTTGATTTAAGTACCGATAACGTAAATTGGACTACGAATGTGGCGGGATGGAGTAATTGGAATAGTGGAATCTCTGCCACGGAACTAACAGTAATAAATTTTGCAGCTCAAGATGTACGTTATGTACGTCTGCGTTCAAATAACAACTTTAGAGATATATCTATTAGCGAATTTTATGCAGTATATGATTATACTTACATATGGACTCCAGGTGATTATATTTCCACTAGTGGCGGAAGCGCCATCTTTGATCCTGGCAATGTAGATATGCCTACTCCAAATCCTATTACTTATACCGTTTCAGCAACACTAGGTACTTGTACTTGGTATGAACAAGTTACCGTAGCAGTTATTGAGGCAAGAGCTGGAGAGGATAATTGTGGCCCGAGAACAATTGGAGAAGTAGATAGAACTTTAAATATCAATGAAACATATTCATGGACGATGATCACTGATCCGGCTATAACCACAGGGACTGGTAGTTTTCTAGGAGCTACAGATCAAGTTACGACATCTGTATCTGCTTCAGTAGGTGGAGATGTTGGCTATGAATTGACGACTACCTATACTTTGCCAGGAGGAGCAACAGGTACTTGTAAAGATACTGTTATAGTAATTCCTACTTGTGGAGGACCAACTTGTAAAATAGATGTACAAGACGGAGGTTGCCCTGACTTTAGTGATGGAGAAACTATCCTGACGGCTATCCCTGAAAATGATGGAGACCCTGCTGATTGGACCTATAGTTGGACATCTAATGAAGGAATGGTTGGTTTGAATAACTATAATAGTCAAGAAGTAATTTTAACAGATGATGTAACTCGAACATATACTGTCACTATGACGAGTGTATTAGATCCTTCATACACTTGCCAATCTTCTCAGTTGGTGAATGATCCATCCTTCTCACGACCAACCATCAATGTAACTTCACCTGTTACAACTTGTAAAGGAACACCTATCAGTATTGGTGACCCTGCTAACAATCCAGGGTTAACCTATGAATGGACAAATACAAATTTATTAAATAATCCAACATTATCTTATCCTGAAGCAACAGTAAATACCACTACAGAATTTATTATAAAGGTGACAGATAATGTAACTGGATGTTTTGTAAAAGATACGGTATTAGTGATAGTTCCAACTTCTTCCAACGCAGGCCCAGACTTTGTGGTCTGTGATAATGGAGTAGCAACAATTGGAGCCAATACAGATACTTTAGGTTTTACCTATGAATGGTCACCAGCAGGAGCTGATTGGCGAAATGGAACAGATCAATTTGATCCAATGCCAGAAGTATTTGTCGCTACTACGCAACAGTTTATTTTAACAGCAACGGATACCTCAGGAACCTGTGTATCAAAAGATACTATAAATATAATGGTAGAAAATATCCCTGCTTCTTTTACTTTACCTGATGTTGACTTTTGTCCAAGTCAAGGAACATTAGTTTTAGGAAATGATGATGGTACAACAGGAGGAACTTCCCAAATGCCAGCAGGATATGAGTATTTATGGTCAGGAGGAAATGTAAATGATGCGAGTTTGGAAAATCCGGAAGTAAGTTTACCATTACCTACCACCTCTACTACTTATACCGTAAAAGTAAGTACTCCAGGAGGTTGTAATGTAGTGACAACTCAAACTTTTAATCCTTTGATTGCTCCACCAATAACTACTTCATCAGCTTCTGTTTGTATTGGAGAGGCTCATGCAATTGGAGATGCTGCCAATCCAGCAACAGTAACATGGACATCAAATCCTGATGTAAATGCAGACTTAAGTACAACAACAGGAGGTAACCCTATTTTTACACCTACTTCGACTGGAACCTTTACTTTTACAGCAACCTACACCGATACCGGATGCAGCTCAACGGCTGAAGTTACGATAACGGTACAAGACGCAACAGCTCCGGCATTAAGTCCGGTAACAATTTGCGAAGGAAATACAGCGCAAATAGGAGTAGCAAATGAACCTACCTTATCTTACCAATGGGATCCAATAATTGGATTGGATGACCCATATATTTCTAACCCAACCTTTACTGGAACAACCAGTACAAATTATACCTTGACAGTAGTAAATGGTAATGGTTGTGCAGCGGAAGCAAGCACTTCAGTTACCGTTAACCCTGCACCAGTTTTTGCTGGAGGTATCGATTACCCAGATCAAGAATTTTGTGATCCTACCACAGCTAGTGCTATATTGAGTGGAACAATAACTCCTTCAGGAACTTATGGGTACTCATGGTCTCCTACTGCTTTTTTAAATGATGCTAATATTGCAAATCCAACATTGTTTTTACAAGGAGAAGGCTCCTACGAGTATACTTTAGAAGTCATTGACCAAGCAACAGGTTGTTCAGTTTTTGAAACAGTAATTGTAACAGTTGGTGATGGTTGTGGAATGGGTACTATCGGAAATATCGTTTGGTTAGATGAAAACGGAGATGGAATCCAAGATGCTGGAGAACCTGGCATTGCAGGAGTGACAGTAGAGCTAAGAGATGGTTCAGGAAACTTAGTAGCGACAACGACGACAGATGCAAATGGAGGTTATTTATTCACAGGTTTAGAAGATCACACTTATACGGTAAATGTACAATCAGGATCATTACCTTCTGGTTTGACACCAACGTATGATGAAAACTCTGGAACAGTTAGCCCTGATCAAACTACTACAGTAACCATTACCGATAGTAATGAGCATATGACTGCGGACTTTGGTTATAACTATACTCCACCAGCAGATACAGATACACCAACAATGGTAGCAACAGGTGCTATTGGTGATCAAATCTGGAATGATGCAAATGGAGACGGTGTACTAGATCCAGGTGAATCAGGAATCGAAAATGTAACAGTAACGCTATATAGCGATTCAGATGGTGATGGTATTTATGACACCCCAGTAGGCACGGCAACAACTGATGCAGCTGGTAACTATATCTTTGACGGATTAGCACCAGCAGCATATGTAGTTGAAGTAGATGATACGACTTTACCAGCAGGATTTTCAACGACACCAACTGGCGATCCAGATGGTGATGCAGACAATACAAGTGAACCAGTAATTGTAGCACCAGGAGATGTAGTGTTGACCCAAGATTTTGCTTACCAACCAATAGCAGGTTCTACGATAGGAGATTTAATTTTTGTTGATGCAGATGGCGACGGTATACAAGATGCAAGTGACCCAGGTATCGAAGGCGTAACAGTAGCATTAGAAGATGCCGCAGGCAATGTAATCGCAACGACGACTACAGATGCTAATGGAAACTACAGTTTCCCAGGATTGCCAGCTGGAACTTATGATGTTGTAATTACAGACACAGATAACGTGTTAGGAGAAGTTTCTCCGATCAGCGATCCTGATGGTGGTATGGATATGACGTCAAATGTAACAGTAGACGGAACCACGGATGCTTTAACCGAAGATTTTGGTTTTGCACCGGATGGCCACACTGCTGGAGACGGTATGATCGGAAATACCATTTATATAGATACAAATAACGATAGCGCCTTGACTACCGATGAAGGAGTAGAAGGCGTAACCGTAGAATTATACGCAGCAGATGGTACGACGTTAGTATCGACTACGACGACAGATGAGAATGGAAACTACTTGTTTGGAGGTCTAGATGCTACCGCTATTTATGTAGTAAAAGTAGACGAGACAACTTTACCTGGAGGTGCTGTATATACAAATATGGATGATCCAAATGCTGGAACGACCAGCGAATCAACGGTTGATTTATCTATTACTGCAGGGATTAATCTAGATCAAGATTTTGGATATGCAGCGACTGTACCCGTAGCAATTAGCGGAAGTATCTGGGAGGATACAAATGCCGATGGTACTTTGGACGGAACAGAAACGACGATGTTTGCAGGAGTGACAGTTAATCTGACAGATGCGTTAGGTAATATTATCGCTACAACGACCACGGATGCGAATGGAGACTATAGTTTTGCAAACATTCCTGTAGGAATTTATACGGTTTCAGTAGAAGATGTAAATGACAAGTTACTTGGTTATTGGCATAGTGAAGGAACAGATAGCGAACCGTCAAGCACCACGGTGGATGCGAGTGCAGGAGATGTAATTGACGTTGATTTCGGTTATTATGAAGAAAGCGCAAGTCTAGGAAACTTTGTGTGGAATGATGCCAATAATAATGGTATTCAGGATACAGGAGAAATAGGAATTGCGGGAGTAGATGTAACGTTGGAAATTGATTATGATGGAGATGGTTCACCAGAAATTACACTGGTAGAAACGACGGATACGAACGGTTTCTATAGTTTTGATAATCTATTATTAGATGAAGATTACGCAAGTAATGGAACAGTAGTATACACGGTAAGCGCAACTGCACCTACTGGATTTATGTCCACGATTACGGATGTAAATACCAATGGAAATGATACCGAAGATTCGGATGATCCTGCCGGAGTAGCAGCTACGGTAACGCAAGGCGCCGCGACCACTACCACCAATGTAGATCCGACGATGGAAATGGCAGAAGCAACATATGACTTTGGATTCTTCCAAACAGGGACAGCTGTGATCGGAAACACTGTCTGGTTAGATGAAAACGGAGACGGTATCCAAGACGCTGGCGAACCTGGAATGGCAGGAGTTGTAGTAGAATTGAAAGATGGTGCAGGTAATGTAGTAGCTACCACCACCACTGACGCCAACGGCGGATATATCTTTACTGACTTACCAGCCGATACCTATACAGTAACGGTTCTATCTGGATTACCAATAGGAGCCGTACCAACTTATGATGAAAACGGAGGTACGGACCAAACCACAACGGTGACTGTTGCTAATGGTGACGAACATATGACAGCTGACTTTGGGTACAATTATACACCAGTAGCGGATACGGATGCTCCTACCATGACGGCAACGGGAGCACTGGGAGACCGAGTGTGGAATGATGCAGATGGAGATGGTGTACAAGATGCTGGTGAGTCCGGAATCGCGGGAGTAACAGTAACTTTATACAGTGATCCAGATAGTGACGGTGTCTATGATACTGTAGCTGGAACGACGACTACAGATGCAACGGGTAATTATATTTTTGATGATTTAGCACCAGCTGCTTATGTAGTAGAAGTAAATGATACGACTTTACCGGCAGGATTTGCAACAATACCAACTGGCGACCCAGATGGAGATGCAGATAATACGAGTGATCCAATCATTGTAGCACCTGGAGATGTGGTATTAATTGGAGACTTCGGTTACCAACCAACAGCGAGTTCAACAATTGGAGATTTGATCTTTGTTGATGCAGATGGAGACGGTGTACAAGATGCTGGCGAACCTGGTATCCCAGACGTAACCGTCTCGTTAGAAGATGCATTGGGTAATGTAATTGCAACGACTACGACGGACGAAAACGGAAACTACAGTTTCCCTGGCTTATCAGCTGGAACCTACGATGTAGTAATTACGGATACGGATAATGTACTGGGAGATCTGACTCCGATCAGCGACCCTGATGGCGGAATGGATCTGACTTCCAATGTAACAGTAGATGGAACGACGGATGCTTTAAACGAAGATTTTGGTTTTGCACCAGACAACCACACTGCTGGAGATGGGATGATCGGAAGTACTATTTTTCTCGATACTGACAATAGTAATTCGTTGACTGCTGGGGAAGGAGTAGAAGGAGTAACGGTAGAATTATACGCTGCGGATGGTACCACTTTATTAGATACCAAAGTAACGGATGAGAATGGAGATTACTATTTCGGAGCCTTAGATCCTGTTACAACTTACGTTGTCAAAGTAGATGAGGCTACCTTACCGGGTGGAGATATTTACGTAAACAATGTCGATCCTGACGGAGCAGCACCTGGAGCAGGTGTCTCTACTTCAGATCTTGCTACTGTTACAGATGGGATTGATTTGACGAAGGATTTTGGGTATGTAGCAGTTACACCAAATACAATCTCAGGAACAATCTGGGAAGATACGAATGCTGACGGTACACTGGACGGAACGGAAGCGGTTGATTATTCCGGCGTAACGGTTGATCTGCTGGATGTCAATGGAAATATACTTGCTACCACGACTACGGACGCTAGCGGCAATTATAGTTTCGCAAACCTGCCAGATGGTGACTACGTCATTGCTGTAACCGATTTGGCAGAAGTGTTAGCAGATACTTGGCATAGCATAGGAGCAGATAGTGAGCCAGAACAGGTGGCGATAAACGTAAGTGGAGCCGACGTAGTTGGCGTTGACTTTGGGTACTATACGCAACCCGCTGCACTTGGAAATCGAGTTTGGGACGATACAAACGGAGATGGAATTCAGGATGTCGGAGAAGCCGGATTGAGTGGAGTCGTGGTAACGTTGGAAATCGATTATGACAACGACGGAATGGCGGACGTAACCGTAGCAACGGTAACCGACGGAAGTGGCTTTTATAGCTTTGACAATTTATTATTGGACGAAGATTATAACGGTGACGGTAGCGGAACAGAACCTATTTACACATTGAGCGCAGCTATGCCAGCCGGATATATGGCAACAGTGATAGATGCTAACTCTAATGCTAACGATATGGAAGATGCAGACGATCCTACTGGAGTTATCGCAACTGCTACACAAGGAGCAGGAGACACTAGTCAAAAGACGGACCCAACCACAGAAACTAGTGAGGCAACTTTTGATTTTGGATTCAGATTGGTTCCATTGCCAGTTACGTTGACTCATTTTTCTGGTCAAGCAAGTGGTTGTAACACGAACCTGAAATGGCATGCAGAAACGGAAGAGAATTTCTCTCATTATGAAATCGAACGAAGCGGAGATGGACGTCTATTCAGTAAGATTGGAACAATCAAAGGAACAGGTGGACCTGTCACAGGCGTTTGGTACACCTATATCGATAAGACTGCTAGTGAATTTAACTACTATCGCTTAAAGATGGTAGACTTAGATGGCAGCTTTGAGTATTCCAAGATTATAAATGTAGATACTGATTGTTCAACTGATTACAAGATAGAATTATATCCTAACCCGACTAGTAGCAACCTGGGCGTGGTGAATGTGAAGTTTTATTCTAATTCTGACGAAGCACAAATTCAGATAGTCGATATGCAAGGACGCACTATCAAACAATTGACGATAGATACAGTACGAGAAGATGTAAATTTATTACAACTTGATATAACTGATTTACCGGCCGGTTCTTACCATCTTAACATGATAGGAGGTGGAAAAGCTAGCTCTAAGACTTTTATCATTACTAACGAATAAAGTTAAGTAACAACTTTAAACGAAGTAAGCCATTCCGAATTAATTTTCGGGATGGCTTCTTTATTTGAATAGCGTTATTTAGCGAAAACTTTTTTCAAATCCTTAAAAGCTTTTAGCTCAATTGGATTTCCACTAAAATCTAGGAAAAACATGGTGCGTTGCTCTCCTGGTAAATCGGGATAGCGGGTCTGTGGAGGAACAATAAATGAGATATTATTTTTTTCTAATCGTTCTTGAATACGAACAAAATCTTCGATAGACAACAAGGCACCGAAATGAGGAATAGGGACGCTCACGCCATCCACTTGGCCACAATAGTCGAGTGGGGGGCGTTGCTGACTGATATGTGCTGAGAGTTGATGACCAAAGAAGTCAAAGTCTATCCAAGTTTGGGTAGATCGACCCTCTTCGCAGCCCAAGATATCTACATAAAAACTTCGGGTACTGGTAATATCTTTGACTTTAAAAGCGTAATGGAATGGAAGCATTTTTTTAGCAAATATGGTGAATTTTTTGATGATTTGTACAAGTTTTATACGATCCCATTACCTATTTACCTTTCCCTCTAAATTCCGTATCTTTGCTTTTGCAAAAAAGAGTACATTTCGGGTTTACCGCCTCCCCGGATTTATCGTTTCAAAGCTGATTTAATAATGAATAGAATTTACCAAATCCTTTTGGTGTATCTGGTTTGTCAAGTACCAGTTGCTGCTCAGCAATTGCCGCTATTTACCCAGTACCGACAAAACATTGGGGTCATTAATCCTGCGGGGCTTAGTAGTGATTTTATGGTTTTTGATCAGAACACTACCCTCGGAGCCAGTATTCGTCGCCAATGGGTAGGATTTGAAAATCCTCCCACTACACAGCTGGTACAAGGATCTTATGTCTTTGACGGTGACGGAGTTAGTTTATTGAGTGGTGGATACTTAATCAATGATCAGACCGGGCCTACAGGCTTTACGGGAGTATATGGACGATTTGCGACCATCTTTTCTGATGACATTTATGATCATGGAATTGCGGTAGGTTTTAATGTTGGAGTTGTTCAGTATCGGGTGAATATTACAGATATTGAGTTTCTTGAAGCAGATGATATTTTGATTACAGAAGATCAGACCAAACTGTTTCCTGATGTTGGTTTTGGTGCTTTTGCCTATCAGCGATTTTCAGGTGGGTTGTTAGATGATTCTCAGTTATATGGTGGCGTTTCTATTCCGCAGCTGATTGGGTTAGATTTGACATTTAAAGATAATAATGATGAATTCTTAACTCGTCGAGTACAACATTTCTATGGTATCGTTGGATTGATAAAATATCTCGATGATGATAAATATATAGAACCTAGTGTTTGGGCTAAATACACTTTTAATGCAAGCGTCAATGTTGACTTTAATTTGCGTTATAAAATGGCCCGAAACTTCTGGATTGGAGCTGGTGGGAGTACTGCTGGAGCGGCTCATGTAGAAGCTGGAATTCTTGTAGGGGAACTTCCTGGCTCCGATAATACCTTTACTATTGGTTATGGGTTTGACTATTTTTTCGCCAGCTTCGGACCAGAAGCCGGGACTTCCCATGAATTCAATATATTTTATAGTTTTTAATATTATTTTTTTCAATTAATAAAATACCTAAAATAGGGTATAAGTACCCAAAAGGAAGGCTGTATATTTGTGTTTGAAAAGCATTTATCCCATTACCGATTTAAGATTAAAGCAAAATAGATTCCCTTTAAATGCTATTCAGCCTTTCAGACTTTATCTGGAGGATCGTTTCTTTTCCCAAAGTTACGGCTGATACTAGTACATAGGAGAATAAACAGTCTTGGTTGTGCAGCAAGATATGAAGAAGACTGTCAAGGTAAAAAAACGGATAAATCTGCCGATCGGTTCGCCGGTCCAATAGATTTGGCAAAGTTTAGAGATTCTCATTTCTTGAGGAATATGCCCGTCAGGTGAAAACCAGACGGGCTCTCTTTGTTTTAGGAATAATGAATTTTTTCTATAAAATAAGTCAGCATTTATAAAATGAAAGAGTTAATACAAATACTAATTGTCTTCTCTATTTTTACTAGTTGTTTTACTAAAGAAAAGGAACGTGGTGATAAAAAAGGGGAGTTGAAAAAAGTGTATCATAAATATATGCAAGATATTGAATCCTTTAAGTCTTTAAAATTGAACCTCTCAAATATTAAAAGCTTAGATTCACTAAATTATTATGTAGATTTTGCCGAAGAAAAATTTATAAATCACCCTAATGTAAATATTCGAAAAGAATTTGAACAGATTTATTCTACTGCTTATTTCAGTTATTCAGCCTCACAAGATAATTTTAAAGGATCTCATATAAGATGTATCAATGAACTCAGAACAAATAATAAAATAAGAAAAATGTGTTTATATCATCTGACTAGGAATTTAATAAGGAATGACAGCTTACCATTGGTTTATCAATTATACAATAATTTAGATGTAGAACTTAAGGATGCCTTAACAGAAGAAGAGACTGATGCTTTTAGTATCATAGGGAAATATTTAGAATCCCAAAAAGAAATCAAGTCTAAAGAAATGGAACAAGATGAATTTGAATATTATCAAGCACAAAAAATTATTCCCATTTGTGAATCATCTTGGTTTCGTCCAGAGGCTTGTTTCGATTATCGCTTATTAGACAAGCGCTTATACCAGTTTCTTAGGAAATATCCTGATAGTAAATTCGCGGACGAGGCAGAACTAACTATTTTGGAACATCAAGTTTGTGGTGAAGGAGGGTTGGAAAAAGATGATATTAGGTTGTTAATAAGAAACTACCGAACTATTTTAAAAAAATACCCAGATACAAATCTAAAAGAAGCATTAAATTATAACATCATTAATACGCTTGCTCTAGATCAAGATTCTATCGAAAATTTAAAGAGCTTAATTGAAATTTTTTTATTGGATTATCCAGGAAGTGAATATACCAATGAATTAATTCACTTAAAGAAAAAATAAACCTTATGCTAATAATTGACAAGAAAATATGCTGCTTATTAGTCACAGGAGCATTGACTAGATAAGAATTTTTGCCATTCTGCCCACCAATCCACACATCAAAAAATCCGCACATCTACCTCAACACCGTAATATCTCCTTTGTAAACGACCCCTTCTCCCAGATTTAGTCTGAGCACATAATAATAAGTGCCTTGTGGGACTATTTTTCCATTTTGTCCAGATCCACCCCAGTTGTTATTATAAGGTTGTGCCTGAAAGACAATATCTCCCCAACGACTAAAGATGATTAATTCTGCTTTCTCAAATAATTCGGGATTGTCTCGGATAGCTGGAATAACCAATTTTTCGTTCTTATCATCACCGTTGGGGGTAATGCCGCTCGGTACTTCCACCACTGGACGATTGTCTTTTTCTAGATCAATAATAATGGCCGCCTGACTACATAAGTCCGGACAGATCTCACTACAAACTTGATAACCCAAAATAACTTGACCGGATTCAAAGTCAGAATCAACCGTATATTCATAAATATTATTTCCTATATTTTCAATGCTTCCTTCTAGAGGGTCGTTTAATATGGTAAGAACAAAATCCTCTGGAAGGTCGTCATTCGCTGTCAGGTCTAATTGAATAGTAGGATTGGCACTTGTTAAAGTAAACGAATCGACTACTGCCAGCGGCTCGTCCATAGCCACCGAAATGTTTACCGTATCCTGGTCGTAATCCGGACAGAATTCGGAAGAAACAATCCACTGTAATTGATAGGTATCATTTTGTAAATCACTGATAGTAGTGATGGGATTGGTTTCATCGGTCAGCATAGGTTGTCCGGTGATGATTTCCCAATAACCAGTT
This sequence comes from uncultured Saprospiraceae bacterium, assembly GCA_937928405.1. Taxonomy (GTDB): domain Bacteria; phylum Bacteroidota; class Bacteroidia; order Chitinophagales; family Saprospiraceae; genus JALZUU01. The sequence continues at coordinate 13,786 of CALFWZ010000066.1, read as the reverse complement.
ATTCCATTACTGGTAATAGCCGCAAGACTGGTTTCATCGCCACAAATTTCTTGATCGTTTCCTGCGTTGGCAGCGGGTAAATTCTCAACTGATTCTACCGTTAAAATTAAATTTAAAAGGGTATCACAATCAAGCGCACCTGCGCCGGGTAGCGTTTGGAAATAAGTTCCAGCGGTCGTATAATCTGTGTTGTTTAAACTATAAGTTTCTCCTGAACAAATGGTCGCTTCGAGATTACTAATGATATTTTCAGTTACCTCAATTGTTGTAGTAGCTACGTCTGCACAAGCATTAGCATCGGGTACAAAGCTGATCGAAATATTTCCTGACAATCCAGTTGGATCAAAAGTATTTGTATTAGGAGAAATACCGGTTCCTTCCCAGTTTCCATTAATACCATCTTGCAAAGTAGGGAGTGTGATAGGATCTGCACCCGCACAAAGTGCATTAAAGTTATCTAAATTATAAGGAGTGGTCTCGACCGCTAAATTTAGGGTGATTATTGAATCGCATCCTATCATAGATCCAGGAATAGTATCTGTATAGGTACCTGAGGTAAAATAAAATGTAGTTCCTATGGCTATCGAATCACCTGGACATATAGTTTCATTGAGTATTTCAGAAGCATTGTTGCCGACTTCAATGGTTGTACTCACACTGGAGGCACATTCCCCAGCATCTGGCGTAAACAACAAATTAAACGAACCAATGGATACGCTTGGATCGAAAACATTTCCACCCGTCACATTATCTCCAGACCAGCTTCCTGAAATGCCGGATTGGACTGGCGGTAAATTGAACAGGCCACCAGAACTACAAAGAACGGGAAATTGATCTAAGGTGATGGCTATTTCTGAATCTGTAATGGTAATGTTGATAATAGAATCACAACCGGCGATTGATCCGTTAGGAATGGTATCTGCATACACACCGGCAGTCGTATAAATTTCTTCGTTGATCGTGACGGTTTCTCCGGTTGCCTCGCAGATAGACTCGCTCACAGATTCTGAAGCAAAATCACCAATAGTAATCGTGGTCGTATTCGCTGTTAGACAATCATCGCCATTGGGTGTAAAGGTCAGGTCTATATCTCCATCTAGTCCGATTGGATTAAATTCATTACCTGCTGCGTTAACTCCCTGACCACTCCAAACGCCAGAAACACTAGTTGGAAGTGCCACCGGATTATCGCCGCAAACCATACCTAGTGGTTCTAAAGAAACGGGTTGAGCAACGGTTATTTCAATAGTCGTATTATTGGACATAACGCAGCCTGCATTGGTTGGTGTAAAGGTTAATATGGTATTTCCAGTCAACAAGCTTGGATCAAGAAAATCGCCCGAAACACCATCACCCGTCCAGGTACCTTCGGTGCCTGACTGAGTGGGATTCAAAATAATTGGATCATCCAAAGAGCAGAGTGCTGGTAAATCGTCTAGCATGACAGGACTACCATCATTGATGGTGACTTCGGTGGTAGTGGCGGTAAAACAACCTGGTTGTGAAGGCGTAAAAGTTAGTTCAATATTACCGCTGAGTCCGTCTGGGTCAAACATATTTCCACCACTAGTACCATTTCCTGACCAACTTCCTAGAATTCCGTCTTGGATAGGATTTAGAGAGATAGCTGCATCCCCAGAACAGAGTGCTGGAATACTTTCTAAGTTGACTAAGCTATTATCGTTGACGGTGACTTCGGTGGTAGTAGACGCAAAACAACCTGTTTCAGATGGTGTAAAAGTGAGTTCAATTGTTCCACTGAGGGTTGCTGGATCAAACATATTTCCACCACTGGTTCCAAGTCCAGACCAACTACCGGAGACACCGTCTTGGATAGGATCTAAAGAGATGGCTTCGTCTCCCGCACAAAGTGCAGGAATACTTTCTAAGGCAATAGGTACAGGTGTTTTGGCCGTAATTTCAATTAATACCAAAGAGTCGCATGTAGCACCTTGGAGTGTATCTCGATAGCTTCCAGGCATCGTGATATCAATTCCAGAAATAGTTAGCATTTCACCTGGGCAAATAGAATCGGTAACCGTAGTGGATGAAAAACTACTAATGGTAATATCAGTTGAATTTGGTGCTGCACAACCACCTTCTGGTGTAAAGGTGAGCGTAACATCATCGGAAAGCGAAGCTGGATCGAACATATTTCCAGTGACACCATCACCAGACCAATTACCATTGATACCTGATTGGATAGTGGGCAACGGAATCGGATTTGCGGAGCTACAAATTTCGCCTAGATCGTCTAGTTCTACAGGTTCTGGTTGAGTAACTAGCAGTCTTAAAATAAGGATAGAATCACAATTGTTAGGCGTAGCCATTGGTACAATCTCCGTAAAAGTTCCTGCAAACTTATAGTATTTATTTCCAACCAAAATACTATCACCTTCACAAATAGACGCGGAGATTTCTCTAGTTTCTTCTGGATAAAAATCTAAATTAATATTAACGGTAGAATCACAACCTGCACTGGTCGCCAGCGGAAACACTTCAGATCCTGTTCGTAAACTTTCGCCATAAACGGTACCGCGAACGACAATCGTTTCTCCAGGACAAAGCGTGCGCGTTAAATCAAAAATGGGGGCTTCGTTATAATTCAAATTAATATTAACAATAGAATCACAACCTGTGTAACTTGCCCCTTGATAGGTGATGGTATCTGACGAATTATTACAATCGAAAGTTTGACCAGCAATGACTACTTCTTCACAACCACAAAAATCTCCCACAACATTATTTTCTACAAAAGAATTAAAACTTAAATCGACTATGATGGTAGAATCACAACCTCGGAAACTGGCATTCTCTAAAACAATTGAGTCGTACTCTAAATAGGTGGGCGCTTCTCCATAGATCGTTCCATTGACTTCGATGGTAGTTCCAGAACAGAGGGTAGGATCTTCTCGGTTAATTACTTGTGGGAAAAAATTCAAATTTACCGTTACCAAAGAATCACAACCGTTGGCTCCTACTAATCCAATGTTCTCAGTTCCTGTCCTATTCTCAAGGTGATAAGCAGTTCCATTATAAAAGACCGTATCACTTCGACAGATTCTTTCTTCATAAAATCCAGCAGGGTAATCTGGGTAATATACAACAGTGACGTTCACAGTAGAGTCACAGTTGCCAATACCTTCTCCTTCCAGTGTTTCAAAACCAAAATCTACCCCGCCATCTTGACTACCATATAATGTATTGTCATAAACAACACTTTGGCCAGGACAAAGACGAATAGTATGATCGCCTGTTTCAGCCGGATAATAATTAACGGTTACTTGGATAAAAGAATCACAGCTATTGGCACCAACATCAGAGATTACTTCCATTCCTGCATCCAATCCTCCGTCTCCGTAAAGCGTACCGTTATAAGTAAAATTATCATTCTCACAAATCGTTCGAGTATAATTTCCTTTTAAAGAATCGTAAAAACTGATGGCTACATTTATCGTTGAATCACACCCGTAAAAACCTTCATTAGAAAGAACGACGGTCCCTGAAGGATCCGCTGCATTAAATATTCTACCTCTCAGCACAAATTCTTTTCCTGGACAAACTTCCGGCGTAATATTAGCATCCTCTGGCGCATAGACAGTAACGGTAATATTGTAGGTTGAATCACAACCATTTGGATCGGCATTTGGAATTATTTCGGTTCCGCCTGTTGAACTTTCATCATAAATATTTCCATTAAAGAAAACAGATCCACCTTCACAAATAACCAAGGTCGTATCCACTTCACTGGCTGGTAGTATATTGATAAAAATAGTTCTGAGCGTATCACAACCTCCGACACCCGATATGGGTTCCGTCCCAGTTTGCTGATGTCCCAAGGCCGGGTTTCCGTAGGTTGTACCATTTATTTCAATGGTTTGATCGGGACAAAAGAAAGGTGCGTAGTTATCTGTAATTTGATTTTGAAAAGAAATATCAATGATGACGGTAGAATCACAACCGTTGGGTAAAGGCATTACTTGGGTGCCTGTTTGATCAAGTGGATTTTCTCCGTATTCTTGACCATTGACAAAAATAGTTTGACCTGGACACAGCACATCGTCTCTCGTTACCGTAACGCCATTGGTCAGGGTAATCATGACGGAGATTAGCGAGTCACAACCGTTGGGTGCAACACCAGTAAAGCGTTCTATTCCAGATTGGGGGAGTGGTGAGGCGCCGTATTCTGTTCCATTAATAAAAACAGTTTGTCCTGTGCACAATTCTCGGTTATCATTGCCTTCGTATAATGGATGAAAATCCATATTGATGGTAACTAAGGAATCACAACCTCGGAAATTGTCGTTTGCTAAAGTTTGATTTCCGCTTCCGTTACCAAGATAATAAGCAACACCATCTACGTAAACCGTATCACTTCGACAGTAGGTGCCGTCGATGGTATTGGTGGCTAATGGGAAAAAATTCAAGTCAACTTCAACAATAGAATCACAACCATTAACGGTAAACATTTCAGTACCGTTATCAAAATTGAAATGATAAGGCGTACCATTTACAAATACGGTATCGTCTGGACAAATAGTTGGTTCAAATGGTACTGGCATTCCACTCATGATCGTAAGGTCAATCGTGATAGTAGAATCAGGACATCCATATTGATCCAGACTTGACACAATTTCTAAACCAGTACGAGGATAGCTTGGTATTCCATTGGGGTCACCATAATTATTACCATTGACCGTGATAAATCCACCCGCACAGATTACATCATCTATCAATTCTGTACTGGTCCCACAAGAGACAGTGATCGTCTGGCAGGTACTGACTAACTCCAGTAACGGTAATCGTGGATTGGTGACAAAGCAGCAATAAGTTCCTGCATCTGCGAAAGTGATAGGACTTAAATCTAATTGATTCGCCGAGAGTAGTGGTGGAAATGGAGAACCATCTTTAGTCCAGCGATATACATTATCTGGAACAGTAGCGTCAATACCAAGATCAATACGATAGGTATCGCCTGTTTGGAGCGCAACGGCTGCTGGAATATCAAAAGTATCTTGTGGACTGTATAAGTTTTGTCCATTTCGATTCATAAAATTAGCGTTGGGAGCTAAATCATCAAAGGTAAATTTATTGTCGTAACAAACGATGGAGTTTGTTTGGTTGATGTCTGTAACGGAAGAAGTAGTGAAATCGGGCAAAGAATCAAAGCAGTTATTATAAATGCTCAGCTCTCTTAGAAAATCGAGGTCTAGAAAATTTTGTGGAATAGGGCCTGTGAATTGGTTATTATCTACCCATAAAACAGAAAGATTTGATGCGTCTCCTAGCTGGGTGGGTAAAGGGCCGGTGAGTTGGTTATCATCGAGCCATAAGACAGACAAGGCCGTCATATTGCCCATCGTAGTTGGTACGGAACCACTAATATTGTTGATAGAAATTTTAAATTCTGTCATTCTTCTAAGCCCATCCTGTCCAAAAGTGGGAGGGAGTATACCAGTGATACCTAAACTTTTTTTATCAAAGATGGTCACATAGCCCTCCAGATCAATCGTCAATCCCGCCCAGGTACAAACGGGATTATTTACGTTCCAAGTAGGATCAATTACTTCAATATCCGTAAAATCTATTAGTTTTTTCAACTCTAAAGAATCCGCTTCTATACAAGCAACCAAACAATTACTCACTAGGGTAGTATTAGTAGGAGCTATATAAATATCAGGTTCTGAAAACGCATCTGGAAAGATGGTTTGCCAAAAAGAAAAGGTAGAGGTATGTGCTGTACTGGTGTTGGTGCCTAAGCAGACCAATCCAAGGGTCAATAAAAAATGTTTCATGGGCTTGAAATCATTAATCGTTTTGGAAAAAAACTGCGTTCTAAAATAATCTGCTTTTTTCTTCCCAAAATAGAGAATCCTAAAGCTGGAAACGTTTAGTAAGCAATTAAATAAATTTCGTGTAATAGTGAATTTCGACCTATATTTCATATTCCTTTTCTAATAGGACTAGCCTAGGAATGAAAAATTAATTTTTTGGTCGTGCAATCAAGGAAGGTATCTCCTAAAATATATTGTATTAGGAAACCTAAAAGTACGGATTTTAAATCAAAATTGCCGTATTTCTTCCTGAAAAATCTAATCTTCTGCAAATATGAAGCATTTTTTTATACTAATCCTTCAAGGCCATAAAATTTTACTAGAAAAAATCTTTTGCTGTTAACAGGAATCTACCAAGTATAGACAAGTTTTATGCCTGCAAATCCTTTTTACAAGGGCCTAAATGTCTTGTTTTGTCTCCTTTTCTTTCCAAAACTTCGACCTATTAGGTTAAGTTGAAGTTAATAAACTCCAGATTTTAATTAAAATAATTATTTTTATCACCGAAAACCGACCACACCTAGAACACGGAAAAATCGAATATGACTTAAAGAGTTTATCTAAGCCTTCATTGATTGGCTGTAATTGGTAAATTTTACTCTGCATTTCCCCGCCTGACTGATCGGGCAGGGTTAAAAAGCCTTTTTGCTTACGCTTTTTGTGCCACTGGCACAAGCGTACGCAGGATGCTTAGGCATCGCCTACTTTTTTTGCCTTATTCAGAATAAAATTTTCTCAATTTCGCACAATCATGAAAACTTATATAAACTCATAATCTTGTACCCCGCAAGTATAATTTTTTACCGTAATAATCAATCTACATATATAAAATGTTCACGTTCAGTATTTTATAAATAAGGTAATCTTGTTTATTAGCCTTGTAGCTTCTAAATAGGTTACTGCACACAACCATGATTTATGAACAGAGTATTACCCTCCACCGGTAGGTCTTTCCTATTAATAATAGGTTTGTTCCTGTATTTTTCTTCTTTTTATGGAAATATTTCGGCCCAGACGTATTTTATTTTGACCGAAATTGAGACGATTCCTACAAATCCGGATGATCAAACACCTACCAGCATCCGTATTTCTGGCCTGCGAACAAACAATTGTAGCTATCTGAATACCAGCAGCTTAAATGTCAATGCTAGTTTTACTGTATTAAGTATGGACTGGGACAATCAAGCTGATTTTGATCCTATGGCCAATTGCCCCAACTTTTCCATTCCTTGGGATACCACTTTTCAGCTTGGAATTCTAAACGGCGGTTTAAATGCTTTTTATTTTTCAGGAAATAACTATGCACTCAGTGGCGTAAATAACCCAACAGTCTTTCAGGTTGGAACGTCTAATTGTGATGACAGCAATATCGAAATCGCTGTTACCAATACCAATGACGAAGGCCCTGGTTCTTTACGGCAAGCGATTGTCTGTGCCAATGCTCAACCTGGATTTAACCGAATCATCTTTAATTTATTAGGAGATGGTCCCGATACGATTAGGGTGGGAGAGACTTCTGGTTTTGAATTACCTTCTATTTTTGATGATTCTACTTTTATTGATGCTACTTCACATCCCGCTTTTGGTAATAATGGTGACTTTAGTCCTAAGGTTGTTCTGGATGGGCAGTTTCACAATTGGGATGTTGCCATTAATGCGCTTTTCATTCGAGCAAATCGGTGTGGAGTTTATGGATTAGAAATAATAAATTTTCCAGATGATGCCATTGATGTATTAGGAGGAGACGATGTGGAGATTGGTGGGATTAACCGAGGAAATGTAATACATAATAATGGATTAGAACAGGATTTTTTTGCTGGAAATCCGGGGCAAGGACCTTGGGAAGGTTGTGGTATCGTCATTCGTGGTGGTGCTGACCGAGTGATTATTCGAGGTAATTATATTGGAACTAATTATGCGGAGACCACCCCGAACGGAAATGAATTTTGCGGTATCTTAATTCGAGATGGTGGCGATTTGCACCAAGTAGGAGGCAGTCTTCCAGGAATGAGTAATGTTGTTGTAAATAATGCAGCTGGTATTGTTGTGGCTGGAGGAACAGATGGGTGCAGTATTTTACAAAATAGCTTATACTGTAACGATTCACTAGCGCTTCGTATCTCATCCGCCGCCAATAACGGCATCGCCCCGCCAACTATTACCATTGCTGAAAATGGAAATATCGGTGGAACCGCATTTCCAAATCAGTCTATCGCCCTCTACCGCAACGATAATACCGGATGTGTTGATGCTCCTTGTCAAGGAGGAACGTATCTTGGAACGGCCACCGTAGTAAATGGCTCCTGGAATCTTTCTGATCCTTTTATAGATAATATTACTTTAAATACCGGAGACTTAATAACGGCTATCGCAACGGATATCACAGGCAATAGTTCTGAGTTTGCTAATTGTACAGCGTACACAGGATGTGATTTATCTCTGAGTCTTGTCAGTGTAGAAGCTACTACTTGTGGAGAAAATAACGGTTCTGCCAATCTTAGTGTATCCGGTGGATCTGCTCCTTATGTTTTTACTTATAATGGTCAAAATTTTAATAATTCAAATCTAATCAATCTAAGCGCTGGAAATTATGCTGTCACAGTTATAGATGGAAATAATTGTACGGATGAAATTAGTTTTACGATTACAGAAAATCCGTCTTTAATACTTTCTATTCTTTCACAGAATAATGCAACCTGTAATGAGGCCAATGGAAGTTTTACACTTTCTGTCGCTGGAGGGCAGGGGCCTTTTGTTTATATGACGAATGGTACTACCTTTAATTCACCGGTATTTGATGATTTATTGGCTGGAACTTACGAGGTAACAGTGATGGATGTCGATGGTTGTACTGATTTAATTACGGTTACGCTAACAGATGCCAATCCGCCAGCAATGACGATTGCTCAATTAAATAATACTACTTGTGGAGAAAATAACGGTTCTGTCAATTTTACGGTAACGGATGGATTGGCTCCTTTTGTTTTTACCTATAATGGACAAAGTTCTAATAATCCAAATCTAACCAACTTAAGCGCTGGAAATTATACCGTAACGGTCACAGATGAAAACGATTGTACGGATGAAATTAGTTTTACAATTATAGAAAATCCATCTCCAGTACTTTCTATTGCTTCGCAGACCGATGCTACTTGTAATAATGCCAATGGAAGTTTTACGCTTTCTGTATCCGGAGGTCAGGGACCATTTCTTTATACGACCAATGGAGCCACCTCAGGATCACCCATGTTCAATAATTTATTTGCGGGCAGTTATGATGTAACCGTGATGGATGCCGATGGTTGTACGGATTTAATTACGGTTACGTTAGCCGATTCTAATTCCCCCATCATTGCTATCTCTCAGTTAAATATGGCTACTTGTGGAGAAAATAACGGATCGCTAGTCGTGGTTGCCGGTGGCGGAACAGCTCCTTTCATTTATAGTATTGACGGCGTCGAACAGAACAATGGAACCTTTGATGATTTAGCAGAAGGGATCTATACGATCGCTATTCGAGATGCCAATGCTTGTACAGCTGAACTGAATGCCGTAATCGGTGATACGCCGCCGATTACTATGACGGAGAGCAATATTGTTCATCCAACTTGTGGTGATGGGAATGGCCAATTTTCGGTAATTACCACTGGTGGTACTGCTCCGTTTAGTTATACGCTAAACGGTAATCCGGTTGATGCGACTAATTTTACTAATCTAGAAATGGGTGTCTATTTGGTTTATGTAATAGACGCAGCGGGCTGCGAAGAAGAGATAATGATCATGCTTGAAGATACCGGTATTCCGGAAATAACCATTACAGAACAAACGGACGATATCTGTAATGATGGTGTCGGTGGATTCTCGCTTAATGTAACGGGAGGTCAAGCGCCCTACGAGTTTGATATGGGAACAGGTAGAGTAAACACGGGAGTTTTTAATAATCTATTTGCAGGTACTTATGCGGTAACAGTGACCGATGCAAGTAGCTGTAGTGAGGTATTAGAAGTGACACTCGTTAATAGTGGATCTGATCCGGTGAGTAGTTTTACATTCGAATTGATAGATAGTCAGGTAACTGCACAAAGTACCGCTATCGGAGCCACGAACTTGGAATGGGATTTTGGAGATGGAGGGAGTAGTATGGCACCAAATATTAGTCACGAATATCTTAGCTCAGGGATCTATAGTTTATGCCTGACGGCCATCAATGATTGTGGTAGTGTAACAACTTGTGAGCCTGTTGAAGTGTTATTGCCATTAAGTGATTACACCATTGGTGGCGAGATTACTCGCTCTGATGGAGCAGCTATTAGTCAGGTAACAGTAGCTTGCACCAACCAGTCCGATCTAATAACTGATCTTTCTGGAAATTTCTTATTTGAAGGTCTTCCGCAGGGTGATAATTATGAAATAACGCCAACCAAAGATATCAATCATAGCAATGGCGTAACGGTCTTGGATATTATTGATATTCGGGCGCATTTATTATTCATCGATACTTTTACGACTCCTTATCAATACATTGCTGCTGATGTAAATAGAAGCGGTGGTGTTACGGTTTTTGATCTGGTTCAATTACAGCAAATTGTTCTGGAAGCGGTTGATCGTTTTCCACAAAATACTTCTTGGGAATTCTTACCAGCTGACCATGCTTTTGACTATGCGTCACAGGCGTTGAATTATTCCTATCCGCAATCTATTACCGTCAATGATTTAAATTCTGATTATTTATCGGCTAATTTTATTGGCGTGAAAATAGGAGATACGAATGAAAGTAATAATCCCGCCTTCATAGCTATTGAGGAGTGTCCTTGGCAAATAGAAGATCGCTCAGTCGCGACTGGAGAAGTATTTGAAATACCAGTTCGTATGTCTGTCGGACAAGATTTGTTGGGATTTGAGGCAGCTATTAATTTTGATCCAAATCACCTGGAATTACAAGCGGTTTCAGGTGTTACGGATTATCAGTTAGAAGAAGGACAGTTAAAAATGTTGTGGTACACAGAGGATGCTCAAAATCGGGCGATCAGTGTTACACCAGAAACGGACCTTATAACGCTCCGGTTTTTAGCGCATACAGATGTAGAAAAAATTAGTGAAGTAATTAATTTCGAAACACCTAACCGTAGACAATTGACTTACGATGCGCAAAGAATCGAGCGAAGGATTGATTGGAGGTTTATAGATGCGGTCCTTACCGGGACGAAAAACTTTGACCAATATGCGCCAAAACTCTATCCTAATCCATTTAGTCAGCAAACCTTTTTTAACTTTGAACTATTCAGCGCTTCTTCTGTTTCGTTGGAAATATATGACCTTAGCGGAAAAGCTGTTTTTAGGGAAGAAAAAAATCGGTTAGAAGGCGTTCAAAAAATAGCAGTTTCCGAAACCCATTTTCCAGCAGCGGGTACTTATTTCTATCGACTTAAAATAAATGAGGATATCTACCGCGGACGAATCATCAAGCAATAAATATTTTTGTATGAAATTTTTTACTCCCTTTCTATTTGTATTATTATCAATGGGCCATCTTATAGCTCAGCTTGATATTCAAGTAGAAAATTTCGCCTCAGGTTTTAATAAATCAGTCGATTTAGCGCATGCTGGTGATGAACGATTATTTGTCGTAGAACAAGTAGGACGAATAAAAATTATGGATGGTGATGGTAATACTTTGCCAGACGTTTTTTTAAATATTCAGAATAAAATATCTAGTGGCAACGGAGAACAAGGATTGTTAGGACTTGCTTTTCACCCTGACTTTGTGAACAATGGGTACTTCTACCTCAATTATACCGCAGGTAATCTAACTACTCGGATTTCTCGATTTTCAGTGAGTACCAATAATCCAAATTTAGCGGACCCCAACAGTGAAATTATATTATTGGAATTTGAGCAACCTTATGGAAATCATAATGGCGGCGATTTAGCGTTTGGTCCGGATGGTTATCTGTATATCGGGACAGGTGATGGTGGCGCTGGAGGCGACCCTCAAGGCAATAGTCAAAATCGACAAAACTTTTTAGGTAAATTATTACGAATCGACGTAACTACTGATTTTTCTGCTTATACGATTCCTACTGATAACCCTTTCGTAAATGACCCAAGTACTTTAAATGAAATTTGGTCCTTTGGCATTCGAAATCCTTGGCGTTGGAGTTTTGATCAGTTAACAGGAGATATCTGGATGGGAGACGTTGGTCAGAACGCTAGAGAAGAAATAAACTTTCAGCCGGCCAATAGTACCGGAGGAGAAAACTATGGATGGAATTGTCGAGAAGGCTTTATTGCTTATAATAATCCAACCAGCGCTTGTATAGGCGTGACAGATTTTACGGAACCTATTTTTGATTATCAAACGGGAAGTTCTGCGGGATGCTCTGTTACAGGTGGTATTCGTTATCGAGGTTGTGAATATCCGGAACTGTATGGAAAATATGTTTTTGGAGATTATTGCTCTGGTAGATTTTGGACGACCGATAATGTGAACGGAGATTGGGTAACTGAAGTGGCTTTAAATAGTAATATTTCGATTAGTGGATTTGGGGAAGATGTAGATAATGAACTTTATGTACTAGATCTGAACGGTACTATTTATCGAGTTGTTGCTGGTGACGCAGCGACGGTGAGTATCGCTTCCAATGGAGCGGAACTGGTTGGAACGACCAATATTACAAACACGGAATATCAATGGTTGTTAGACGGCGAAGAAATCGACGGTGCTACTTTCATTAATTATACGGCGACTCAAAACGGAGATTATACGCTAGTCGTAAACAATGAAAATGGATGTTTCTATTTTTCTGAACCACTACCTATTATCGTGAACAACGTGACTGACTTGGCCGGACTAACCCAATTTTATGTTTTTCCTTTACCTTTTCGAGAACATTTAAATTATAAAATAGCATTTGAAGATCCTACGGAAGTGAGAGTTACGTTGATGGATCAACATGGAAAAATAGTAGAAGAAAAACAGTTTGATAGAACTGCTACGATCAACGATCAATTATCTACTCAAGATTTAGCCAGTGGTGTTTATTTATTAAAAATAGCAACAGAAAAAGGGGCGATGTTGAAAAAAATTATTCGTTACTAAGTAAGAATTTCTAATTCGTGCAAGGAAGATTTTAAGTTTTCAGGACCAATAAAATGAATAGATTTAATACCAATTTTTTCTGCCGCCGCAACGTTGCGTAAGGAGTCATCAATAAACAAAGCAGTCTTTCGATCAATTGAATAGCGCTCTAGTAAGAGCTCATATATGGCGGGATCTGGCTTTTTGATTCCTTCGCTTCCGGAGACTAGAATTCCTTCAAACCAATTTAAAAATTCAAACTGTTTTACGGCGATAGGGAAAGTTTCGGCAGACCAGTTGGTCAGTCCGTAAATATGATATTTGCCAGATGCTTTTAGTTCTTTTAAAATTTGGACTGTTCCCGAAATTTCTCCATCCAACATTTCTTCCCAGCGATCAAAATAGGCGTTGATCTCTTTTTTATATTTCGGAAACTGAGGGACTAATAGATCAATGCCATCCTGCCAACTACGACCCGCATCTTGCTGCTCATTCCAGTCCATGGTACAGACTTCCGCTAAAAAATATTCCATTTCTTTTTCGTCGCTAAAAATCTTTCGGAATAAATTTCTGGGCTCCCAATTAATAAGCACCTTCCCTAAATCGAAAATAATAGTATTAATCATTTATTTTTGTCTTTGTCAAAAATCAACACTGTAAAAGATATACACGCTAGCAGGCCAGTAATAAATTTTTATTAAAAAATTATTAATTATTTTCAACCATTCAACCATTCAACCATTCAACCATTGCGGTGCGACATAAAGGTTTGACTAGTCAAACGACAAAAAGTTGTGGCTAATCTAAAAAGTTCATTGACATAAATTTAGATTGTAAAGATTCTGTTCAGAGAATCTAGGGTCAGGAATTGCCT
>CALFWZ010000065.1 GCA_937928405.1 uncultured Saprospiraceae bacterium | reverse complement strand
ACTATTGTGACCATCTCAGAAGATCTGATCTTAGTGCTGGTAGATTCTCAGTGGCTACTCCAAAATGATGGTACAAATGAACGAAGAAAATCAAGTTGCGATATTGATAATAATCTTGAGTTTATAACTTATATGCAAGAGATTGTTGCAAGAAATAAAAGAAAAAATATAGTCATAGCAATGCATCATCCTGTATACTCAAATGGAATAATTGGAGGAGATTATCCAGCAAAAAGTCATTTATTACCAGTGCCAGTTCTTGGATCTTTAATTACCGGTGCAAAAAAACTTATCGGTAAACCACAAGAATTTGGCGATCCAGATTACGAAGCTTTCCGTGCATCTATCCAAACCAGTTTACTCAATTGTGAAGGATGTATCACGGTCGCAGGTCACGATAATAATTTGCAATATTTCTTAAAAAATAATAATCATTTCGTTGTCTCAGGAAGTGGTAGTAAAGTATCTTATGTTAGAAAAGGAGATGGAGCGGAATTTTCTAGTATGAGTCAAGGATTCGTAAAGATAGTTCATACCACAGACTTAGAATTGTGGATGGAATTTTATGGAATTGACCAAGAGGCCAAAAAAATTAAGTTGCTTTACAGAAAGTTAGTTCACAAAAAAGTACCTGAAAATTTTGAAGATAAAACTATTTATAAACCTAAAAGCGATTATCCAAAAACCATCACAACGAATGCAACTGATAGATATGGAAAATGGAGATTTTTACGAGGTAAATTTTATCGAGAAGCTTGGAGACAAGACGTAGAAGCGCCTTTATTATGGTTGGATGAAGTAGCAGGAGGACTAAAACCGATACAGCAAGGTGGAGGTTTTCAGACAAATTCTTTAAGACTAGAAAATGCAGATGGCGTTCAATATGTCCTGCGGTCTGTTAATAAAAATGTTGAAAAAATAGTACCACCACCATTAAGAAATACGGTGGTCCAATCTATTATTCAGGATGGTATCGCAGCCTCGCATCCTTACGGCGCCTTGGTAATCCCTAAACTAGCGGACGCTGCTAGAATTTACCATGCCAATCCAAAATTGGTATATCTCCCCCATCAAGAATCATTAGGTGATTATAATAGTGATTTTGCCGATGCGCTTTATGTTTTTGAAGAACGTCCTGGAGGAAATGCTAGCACCCATAAAAATTACGGAGGAACAAAAAAGACCATTAATACGCTTGATTTGGCAGAGTTACTAATAAAAAATTCTAAACACAAAATAGACAAAGAAATTACGCTTCGGTCAAGATTGTTTGATATGTGGATTGGTGATTGGGATAGACATGAAGATCAATGGCGATGGGCTTCTTTTAAAACCCAAGATTCGACACTTTATAGACCCGTTCCCCGTGATCGAGATCAAGTGTTTTACAAGAATGACGGAGTCTTGGATTATGTCGCTAGTAGACCTTTCTTTAACCCAACACTCCGAAGGTTTAAAAATAAAATTGACTTTTTTCCAGGACTTATTTTTAGTGGAAGATATTTTGATCGAACGTTCTTAAATGATTTAGGTAAAGCTGATTTTTTAGCCGCTGCAGAAGAATTAGAAAGAAACTTAACTGATCAAATTATCGATGAAGCTTTTCTTGATTGGCCGGAAGAAATTCAAAAACTGAATGCTGATAAAATCAAAGAAGTCTTACGCGTAAGACGAGCTGACTTAAAAAAGTATGCCAGCGACTGGTATGATTATATCTACAAAGAAGTATCCGTACCGGGAACCAACAAAGAAGATTTCTTTGAAGTAGAATACCTGTCAGGAAATCAAGTAAAAATAGTTGCTTATAGTAAGAAAAAATCTCCTAAGAACATTAAGTATAAAAATATCTTAGATGGAAAAATAACAAAAGAAATACAACTACATGGATTAAAAAAATCGGATCACTTTTTAATTAAAGGAAACCATAAATCTTCCATCAAAATTAGGATTGTTGGAGGAAGCGGAGAAGACGTAATCGTTAATGAGTCTACCAATAATAATATTTTAGTCTATGATCGACCAGAAGGAATAGTCGTTACTGGACCTCATAAATCTCATATAAAAAACGAAGATGGTATCAACCGCTATAATAGATTAGATTGGAATCAAAATAGACTTTTCCACTTCCCTATTGTAGGTTTTTATACCGACGAGGGATTGGGATTGACTTATAATATTTGGTGGAAAAAACATGGCTTTAGATCTGATCCTTTTAAAGCAAACCATACCCTTGCGTTTTCTTTCTATCCTCAAAATACGGCCTTTGTCGTCAACTATGCGGGCTATTTTCCGAAAGCATTAGGGAAATGGGATTTTGAATTAAATGCCACTGGATTAGGTCCTGCCTATATCCAACAATACTATGGTTTAGGAAATAATTATGTTGATTATGAAGAAGTCTTTCCTACCATTGATGAAGCCTCTAATACGACCTTTCATATTGTAAAAGGAACCCATATTGATATTAATCCTGGTTTTGTCAAACCAATTTGGAATAGTTCTAGTTTTAAGATCAATCCTTCTGTGGAATTTTTCAATTTAGAAGAAACGGATGATGATCCTCGTTTCTACCTCCTTGATCAAGCCAATCTACCTGCAGAGGCTTTTGAAAGTAAACTCTATGGTGGACTTAGATTAGAGTGGACAACGGAACGCATCAACAATCCTACGGTACCAACTAGAGGATTTAGTTTTAACATGTTTACCGATTATAAATTAAACTTTCAGGATTCCAAATATTCCAACCTAACTTTCGGTACTGGACTAACCACTTATATTCCATTTAGCCAAACCAATCGGTTGGTTTTAGCGATGAATATAGGAGCTGCTCATACGGTCGGTGATGCAGAATTTTTCCATGCTAATTACCTAGGAGGTGGTACTCAATTACGAGGATTTAGAACCAATCGCTTTGCTGGAGAAACCATCGCTTACCATGCAAGTGATCTAAGGTTAAAACTTTTTCAAGGGAAGGGAGCCTTTCCTATGGCATTAGGACTATTTGGATCCTTCGACTATGGTAGAGCTTGGTATGAAGACGAAGTTAATGAAGTTGATGGATGGCACACAAGTGTTGGTGGAGGAATATTTTTTACGCCTTTAAATCTAGTAGGTTTTAGAATTGGATATTTCAAAGCGGAAAACGAATCTACCCTTAATGTGGGTGGAGCATTGGCTTTTTAACCAAAAAAGTCTTTTTCTAATATGCTTATTTCCATTAAATATTTACGTTCTTTAGGGATTTAGTAAACGGTGTATTTAAGTATCGACCTTATACAAAATGATAAAACTTAGACTTTTATTAATCTTATTTCTGATTCTTCCATATTACGGGAATAGCCAAGAAAATGTCTATAATCTAAGCTGGAAAAAAGATCTTGTCATCGTTGGTGCAGGCGTTGGGCTTCAAGTATTGGGTGATATTTTAAAAACCAATGTTGAGGCGCCAACATTAGTTGAAATCAACGCATTAGACCCAAATAGTATTAATCGATTGGATCGGGATGCAATCAGCAATAATTCGACTAATGCTAAAAAAATTAGTGATATTATTCTTTACAGTTCTCTTTCTCTTCCAGTCATTGCTTATGTTATTCCCAAGTGTAGATTTGAAGGAATGGCCGTTGGATTAATGGCGGTGGAAACCATATTAATAACAAATGGAATAACGAATATTTCAAAAGGATTGTCCAAAAGATATCGGCCATTCAACTATGATCCAGCTGTATCGATAGAAAGAAAATTGGAAGGCGAAGCCAGACTATCTTTTTTCTCTGGACATACCTCTGTCACCACTGCAATGTCTTTTTTGATGGCAACTATTATTACAGATGTTCATCCTAATATAAAAAACAAGTACTTAATTTGGTCGACTGCTGCCATCATTCCGGCGACGATAGGATTTCTTCGATATGAAGCAGGAAGACATTTTCCAACGGACATTATAGCAGGCTACGCACTTGGAGCCAGCATAGGTTATTTGATTCCCAGATTACATAAACAAAAAAGAGTACAAGTTCAAACATACGGCTTAACAGGCCTGAGTCTCCAATTTAAATTAAATAATTAATGTCAGAAAAATCATCAAACAAAAAAGAAGAAAAGGGCTTAGATAAACTCCTTCGTAAAGAATTGAACATTGATAAAGACAAGCTAAAATCTCTTAAGAAAAAATTATCAAAAGTTGAAGGTTTTCCAGATAGAGGATTAGAAACTTGGTTTCGACTGTCTTCAAAAAATTTGTATACGCGTCGTCAAATAGTAGATACAAAATCTAGTATTTTAATCACGATCAATTCAATTATTATCTCTGTTGTCTTAGGAAGTTTATATACACAATTAGATGAGGATCCGCATTTAATCTACGGGATTGTTCCGATGGTCATCACGAATTTAGTATCTATCGCTTTTGCCATATTTGCTACTCGACCAAAGAAGGAAAGAACCTCCTTCTCAAAAGATAAAGTTACCGATAAATCCGCTAGCCTCATGACCTTTGATGATTTTTATCAAGTATCGCTAGCCGATTACGAATGGGCCGTTGAAGAAATGATGTCCGATAGAAAGTTTCTTTACGATACTATTAAAAGAGATATTTACTACCTCGGATTAGACCTAAGTCATCGCTATAAATTTATCCGAATTGCTTATAATGTATTTCTTTGGGGATTGAGTATTTCTATCTTTTTCTTTGGTGCATGTCACGTTTTTTTTTAGAAACATGATAAAAGTACTTATAAGTTCTATAAATAAATAAATAAATAAATCTTATATAAATGCTGATCGATAAAATAAGTAAATCTTATCTTTTTAAAAATCTAACGAGTACAGAGAAGTCATTGCTTAATGAAATTTTGCATGAAGAAAAAATTGCAAAAGAGACCATTATCTTCAGAGTAGACCAACCTCCAAGTTTTTTATACTTTGTAATTGAAGGCCAATTGCGGCTAACCTTTCCAGATAAAAATCAAATAGAAATAGGTCCAAAAGAATTTATTGGTGAAATAGGCTTATTAAATGGCAGTTTTAGGTTAGGAGAATTATTTGCCATAAAAACAACTACCGTGGTTAAATTGTGTGGAACTAGTTTATTTAATGATAAGCTCATTCCTCCTGCCCTAGCCCTGACACTTACCCGAAGAATGGGAGAAAGCGTAACAAGCTATTTTAAAACGCTACAAAATACTTCTTCCAAAGAACTAATTTCAAGAGGAGAATCAGATCTAATTGAGTTTAAATCTAGTCTTAGATGGAATCACAAAGCAGCTAAAAAAGATAAAGCCATAGAACTTGCTTCCATCAAAACAATCGCCGCGCTACTCAACACCACTGGAGGAAACCTATTCATAGGCGTAAATGACGAAGGAGAAGTTATTGGTTTAGATTTAGATGGATTCGCAACCGAAGACAAAATGTTACTACATCTTACCTCTCTGATTAAATCTAAAATATCTCCTAATCACCTACAATTTATTTCCACCCAAGTCGAAACCTTCGATGGTAGGGAATACCTTCGAATTGATTGTTCAAAATCCAACTTCCCCGCATTCGTTAAACACAATGAACAAGAAATGTTCTATATCCGAACTGGACCATCAACTACTAGCCTAAAAATTAGTGAAGCATTAAAGTATATCTCTGAAAATTTTAATTGAGAAGCTTCTTAAGGAAACTCCTTTAAGCAATAACTATAAAGTCAGACTACATTAAAAAGGAATAAATTCATCAAAGTAAAGGTGCTGGATCCGAAACCACTTTCGCTAGCAAAAGGCAAAAAGAAACTCCCGCATGTTTATTCCACATCTAAACAAGAATTATGTCTCTATTATCCAAAAGATAACGATTGGAATGCCAGTATGCTTTATGTCAATTGGCTTATACTTATAGATACCTCGAAAATAGACCTACAATTAAAACACTATACAAAACTTCGAATAAATATTGTTAAAACTCGACTAAATTGTAAATTATTACTCCAAACTATCTGGATAATGCTATTCTCTTTTGTCTGCCAGTTGGTAACGAATCTACCAGGACAAAGACATATAACCTCAAATATATATTTCAAAAAACACAAAAAAAAACCACTTACAATCAACCACTTTGGGATGAATTACGATACAAAGAATATTTTTTAATCAAAAGAACGAGCCCTTGGATTGACACCTTTATTGCCCTTCTGGTTAGATTCAAAACTAAACCTGAAACTTGGTTGAGTTTGCACCATTTAGCATATACTCTGTTCCCTATTAGAGTTTAAACAAATCATTTTCAAACAGCATCCTAGCAAATTTTCAATTTAACTACTAGCCCTAATTCTAAAGAAAATATTGAATTATGCTTTTCCATACATCTTGATAAACAACTTCAAAGGCATTCCCAGAATTTGACTAATCTGTTCCTTGTTTAAGGCTTGACTACGTGCTATTCTCACCCAAGTATGACGAGCCGTATCGAAGGACATTCTCTTTTCCATTGGCATACCGATTTCATCGCCCATAAATTTTAGATCTTTATTGACGGTAATATTTTTAGCAATAATCCTGCTTTGAAATAATTCAGATGCAGCATCTTCTACCTCAAGGATTGGAAAAATACAATCCTCCGGCTTAAAATCATCTGGTTTATATTTTTCCAATATTTCCACGGCTTTTGGAGCCACCGAGATGGGAACTGGACTTGTTGAATGCATTAAAAGATTTATGTTTTTACCATCAAAATCACCCCAAGTTAAGCCACATAGATCAACAAACCTGAGACCTCCTACATAACTAGCAAAAACAAAAGCATCCCGATGTAGATCCCATTTTGAGCTTGGCCCAAGTTTAGGTTGATTAGCATGCTGTACATATTGATAAGCTGCTACTTTCTCAAGTTCAAGATCCGTCAAGGGTATGATATCTGCCGATTTGATAGAGGGCGGTGAGGGTAGTTTTCCTTTTAATTTCTTGGAATTTATAAATAATGTATGTTCGACTTTATAGTTTCCTTCTAGAAATTTTTGGGAAAAGTTGTTGGGGGCATACCCGATTTCTGCCTTAAAACGATCAATAACTGATTGATGAATTCGAATCGGATTTAGTTCCTTTTTGGTTGAACCCATTTCCTTTTCTATGAAAAGTCGTTCTAGTTCATTTTTAATGGTTCGCTCTTTATTGTTTTCTTCCCAAGCTTCTTGTTTTTTAGGATACAATTGCAGCAACTTCCACGCGGAGGCAAGAGATTCATGAGCCACGGCGGTTGGATCCGGGTGGGCATATCTTTCATCCACATTTTTAGGTATCCAATTGCCAAGTCCATCACCTTGTTTTTGCAGCAAACTACCATATCGTTTTGCGTCTACCAAGAGACCAAGTAAAACCGCCTCATGACACATCCACTCTAAGGCTAGTTTTGCCAGACCAGATTCAGCCTCAGGATAACCGCCTCCTACATCTGAATGGACCCCAGCAAACCAAACTTCCTTACAATCTTGTGAACCTTTGGAAGAGGCTTGCCAATGCATCTGGGGAAAAAATTTTCTTTTTTCGTCAATTGAAATGGCATGTCGCAAGGTTCTTACGCTTGGATTGACCTCCTCATTTCTAAAAGCTATTGGGCTTCTAAAATAACCATAGCTTTTGACGGTGTCAAATAATCCTAGGAAATGAATACGAAGTTGATAAGTAGATTTTTTGGGGTTATCCGGATGTTTGGGATCTTTTAAAAGTCTACTATACGTACTTCTAAAATTTGACCGTATCTTGTATAGATTTTCTTCTGCTGCTCGATCTTCAATCGGCGATTTTTTGTGAAAAAATTCCATAGCATATGGGAACAAACTATATGCTCCTCGCTCCAGCAAACCACATTCTTTAATAAAGGCTGCTAAAACCCTGGCCGTATAGGCACCACGACTAAAGCCAAAGATAAAAACCTTGTCACCATCCTCGTGATGATCCATCAGAAAGGTATAAGCTTGCATCACGTTTTTCATTAGCCCACGTCCAAAAGCCAAGCCTTGCCATTTGGTGATAGTTTTAGAAATCGAAGTCCTTGATCTTTCATCGCCCATCGTTCCGACACCTGGATCGTAATAGGTAATCTGTTTATCTGACTCTCGTCGCAGCATCCGATACAATTTAATTATATTGGAAGGATCTCTACCTGGTTGATTGCCAGTTCCATCAAGACAAATGATGATGTTTTTGCTCATTTTCTAATATTTAAATCAGTTGGTTTTCTTTTAAAAACTGTCGTATATAAAATCGACACATTCCGGCATAAGGTTTATTGGGAGCTGCAAATCCAAGCAGGATATCATTCGCCAAACTATACGCCTTTTTTAATTTAGGGTCTTCGGGATTTTGATTCCAATTTTCTAATCCTAATTTTACTTGTTGCATTTGTTGAAATAAATGAATTCTCACTTTAGATCTTTCAACGATTAATTTATGTCGAGTAAGCGCATAAATACGGATGGACTCTTTGGCCATATCCGTTTTAGGAATCATCACTGGCAATTCTTTATGATATGTAAAATGGTCCTCAGGATCTTCAATACATGGATTAATCAATAATCTTGCTTTTTCTTCTTTTGCAAAACTATCTCCCGGACCATTCATTCTGCTCCTTTCGTTTTTAAGTGGAAATTGGTCTTTTTTTCCTTGTGTCAGCGGCTTATCTAATCCATAAATTTTATGTTTCCTTTGCTGGTTGCAATGTTGGCAAGACAATAGCAAGTTTTCCCAATCATTGGCTAACCAATAATATCCAGGTTTTCTTTTAATTTCGGCAATCGCTCCTTTCGGTCTAAAGTGTTCGATGTCTCCATCTGAGGAGGCTTGATAAATACTTTCACAATAAGCACATTTGGAAAATATCTTTTCCAGAGCGAGCTTTACCTGCTTATCTCTATAATGTTTAAATTCAAATGATTCTGAAGGATTGCCTGCATAATGCGCGATCGCCTTATCGATTTCTTTTAACCATTTTTTTTTCTTGTCGAGCAAAAATGCGGGTGGAGGTGTTCTTTTAATTTTAATCATAACCAATTCAAATTTTTCTTATCAATTAATGACTTGGCTTGTTCTTTGGTTTTCTCTTTTAAGGCTTGTTTTGTTTTAAAACCACTTTCTACAAATTCTTTTACAAAATTTTTCTGTAATAATTCATAATGTGCTTGCTGTGCTTTCGTCGCTCCTAGAAGCATTTTATCAACAGAGATCGTTTCAGAAAGTGTTGATAATCTTTCTTTCTCTTTCTCCGTTTTTACTGGTTTACTTAACAATTCATAATATTCTTCATAAGTTCTCACAACATTTTCATCATAAACATCCAACAAACCAAATAGATCTGACGTAATCAATTGTTCGATACTCATCACGGTATGATCACTGAGCACAGAAGCATCTAAAATTTGAACCTCTCTATTATTATTTCTTACCAAGACACCTACTTCTCCTTTTTCGATTCCTCTCAAACAAAGTGGTTCATGGGAAGTAACAATAAATTGTAGGTTTGGAAATGTTTTCTTTAAAGCTCTTACAATTTTCACTTTCCATCTAGGATGTAAGTGACTGCCTATTTCATCGATCAAAACCACCCCCGTAGCATGGTGGAAGTCTGCTTGATCAATCGATAAAGTTTTCATCAAATCTAGCGCCAGACCAGCAATTGATCTAAACCCATCACTCATATGCTCTAAGAGATGTTTTTCATTTAAATGCGTGATATAAACTTTATCCTCCTCAAAACTCAACTTGTCATCACCATCCAACAAGAGTAAATCAATCAAGGCAGGAGCTACCCGATCATCAAATTCCTTTGTACTAATTTCGCTTAACCATAGATTAGGATTCTCTAATGAATAACTATAGTCAAATAAATTTTTGATGTTTATATAAGGTTCTTTATAAGGATAAGGCTGAATATTTCCTTTCGGTAAAAGACGTGTGGAACCATATCCTACCGTAAAACAAACTGGACTAGCTCTTTTGGTTTTAAAACCTTGCTCATCAAATTCTAATAAAATTGTACTGTTGGTGCTATGACCTTTGATTTTAATAAACCCATTTTTCTCCCCTCTTTTAAGATATTGTAACACATCAAGTTCCTGTTTATCTAAAGCCGTTCTACCCATTAGACAAAGCGCAATCGCTTGCAGGATAGAACTTTTTCCAATTCCATTATCACCGAGAATCAACAACCAAGATTCTTGCAGGGATCCGTCTTCGCTATGGGTATTATTTAAATCTAACTTTAGATGGTTGATCGACTTAAAATTTTTGATCTCAATCGATTTAATAGAAAACTGTTTTAACCTTTTATAGGTAGCCCTAACTTTAAGAACTTTTTCTTGTTCCAGCTTGGACATTTTCTTTTGAACACTTTGTTTGGGAGAAGCCTTGGGTTTGGATAGCCCCTTCATAGAAAACTGATTCGGTAAACTTCGAGGTCGCGATTGATTCGTTTCTTGAATATTTTTTTCGGTTTCCACGTTCAGTGCGGTTTGCTCAGATAACCAAGTATTATAAATAGATCTTAAAGTACCGGCGTAAGCTTGAGGAGGTTTGTCTGATAGAAGCTGTCTAATTTCATCCATCAATTGAGCATCTTCAGAATAAAGATCTCCACCGGGCAGCAAGGCTAACTGCCTTAATTTGAGTTTAAAATTTGAGATGGCTCGTTTTCTTTGAGCAACTAAATTTTTTCTATTTAATCCGATCAATTTTATCGTCACCTCTCCTCGTTCTGTCAAAGGAGCGAGTTTACCATTTTCTAAAAAATTAAAATGATCATCGGGTTGATCGAAGCAAGGATTTAATAAGAGTGGTTTTTCTTTGCGTAAATCCTTTCCAACATCATTTATTTTTGCTCTCTTTTTTTCATTTTCTAACGGAAAATAATTCCGTTTTTTTGAATTACAAACCTCACAAGCAATCAGGCAGTTTTCCCAATCATAACTTAACCACCAATAATGGTCTTTATGATATTCTCCTTTTAATCCTCTGGCTCCAGACTTCGGTCTATAATGTTCAATGGTACCAGATGAGACGATCCCGATAGTTGATTCACAATAAGCACATTTATGACTGCACATCTCCAACAGGACCGGTTTGATTTTGCTGAGGATGGCCATGTTGAATTGCATCCTTGCCTGAGCCGTCTGATCATTAAACCTTTCTACTAGTTTATTTCGTTCGGTTTTAACAGCCTTACTACGAAAAATTTCGGGTTCTTCGGTTCTTTTTATTGGTATCATTTGGTTAAAAAAGTTTTAGGGTTTTGGTGAATTTTCAGAATTGGGTTATCCATTTCAAGACCGGTTAAAGTTTTACGAAATCAAGGACTTTAAGATAATAAAACCTTCCTAAATTTTTATTAGTTTGCTAAAAAAATAGCGATAAAGTACCAGAAGAAAGTACTAGCTTCCTTTTACTTCATTAATTAATCTACATCAATAGGAGTTTTCACCTTTACCTCCAAGCAAAACAGCTACTGCTCTAAATGGAATTTCATGCTTAAAATGAGCACCAGAGCTTAAGGACATTTTTTCACGGAAATTACAATTTGTATTCTGTCATTGGTGAAATATAGACAAACACATCTATTGGTTGTGTATTGTTACAATATTTAACAATCATGATTCACTTATGCTTTTGTCCAATGCTCTTTTAAAAGAATCAACCGACAAAGAAATATCTTTTTCAGTAGTAGCCCAAGAACAAACACTTACCCTGATTACTTTTTTATGATGCCAAACAGCACCACCTAACCAGCAAACTCTGTCCTTTTGAATATTTGCTAAAACAGTTTCCGTAATTCTATCATTTTCGCATCTAACCAGCACTTGATTAAAGACAATATCATTTTCTACCTGGAACCCTTTGAGTTGACCAATTTCTTCTCCAAATTGTTTGGCTCTTTGATGCATGGTTAGGATCAAATTGTCAATACCTGTTTTTCCAAGATATTTTATAATGGCCCATAATTCAATAATTCTTGCTCTTCTGGACATTTCAGGGGTGTAGAGCATTCCGTCTCTTTGTTCGCTTCTAATAATATAACTACCCGTCATATGCAATGCTTCCACCATCGCTTCTTTATCTTTACATAAAACAATCCCACAATCATAAGGTGTATTCAATGTTTTATGCCCATCAACGGCCCAAGAATCAGCCAATTCAATTCCTTCTGTCAAGTACTTAAGCGGCCCAGCGGCGGCGGCCCAGAGACCAAAAGCGCTGTCTATATGCACCCAAGCATTGGCCTTGTTAGCTTTTTTACAAATAGTTTTAAAATCATCAAAAGAACCACTATTAACGTTTCCAGCTTGTAAAATCAATAGGGTATTTTTATCCAATTCGGGCATCAATTCAGGAATAATTCTCCCCTGCTCATCTACCTCCACCCATTCGATATTATCTTGTCCAAGACCTAACATTCCGATGGATTTTAGAATGGTGGAATGTGCATGCTGTCCAGTTACTATTCTAATTTTTGGCGCATTATAAAGTCCTTTTTTACTGATATCCCAATTATTATTTTTTAAGATTCGGCACCTCGCAGCCGCAAGACTAGACAGGTTTGCCATCGAAGTTCCACTGACAAATCCAGCACAACTTTCTTTAGGTAAATTGAATAAATGAATCAACCATTTTTCCACCACAGATTCTAATTGACTACCGATCGGAGATAGGACGTGCATAGCAGGACACTGATCCCAAAAGCTCGCTAAAGTTTTAGCCGCCAATCCAATCGGCAAGGCACTGCCGTTCACAAACCCAAAATATCTTCCCCCCATAGTGGCATTCGTTGCCGGACTGCCATAACGATGAAGCTGTTCTAAAATTTTATAGGGTGCGGTTGAATGCTCCGGAAAGTCTTCCTCAAATTTTGGCAAATTAGCTAAAGCTGCTTCTGTTGGATAAACATTTCTGTCAAAGATATTATCCAAATATTCAAAAGCATAGGCTTGACTCTGTTCAAATATTTTCTTCTCCTCGATTTCCTTGAACATTTGATGTTGAGTGGCGTTTTTCATTTAATCTTTATTAAAATTTTCAAAAGTGGAAAGAAGTCTCCTCTCGCTTATTAGCTTTATCAGAATCACCAATTATCCCACCATTCAATTTTGTGATGCAGGTACTGGTTCATTTTTTCTATATTTATTAAGATAATGAAGACCAATAAATACCCAAACAATATTGACAACACTAGAGGGATAAGCACCGTAGTACACCGTATTTACAATCAATAAAATACTTCCTAAGACATTTAAAAATTGATAAAGCGGAGACTGAGCATTTATTTTATTCCGACTGTTTTGAAAATAAGCGATAATTAGAATCAAAGAACCGATCCATCCTAGGGCGTCAATTATAAAACTTGTCATATTCATCATACAAACATATCTATAATTATCGAATTGTATGTAAAAAATATTCCTGATATTTTAATAATATCAGGATGGGTTTTAAAGTATTTAGGATAGCAAAAATTTGCACTGGGTAGCTGTATAGAACATTTGATCTTTCTATCTTACCGCATTTTAATTATGTCCAGAACTTAGATTTTTTTTAAAATCAAAATAGTATGCCACTCAGCATTTTCATCTGATCGTTGATAGGCTTTCTTAAAGACCTCTACGGTGTTCATATTATTTTCTTCCAGCGTCTGTTTTATAGTTTCTAGTTGGTGATAATAAAAATAGGTTCTGTCTCCTGAACTACCGGAAACAAATCCTGACTGTCCATAGTCTCCATCCACAAAACTTAGGTATAACACACCTTCTTCGTTTAATAGACGTGTACAGTCCCTTAATAATTTCTGACTATCTGATTTGGATAAATATGGGATCGTAAAACCAGAAATTATTCCATCAAATTTATTTTTGATGCTTTTTAAATTTCTACCATCCAATACTTGAACTTCTATTCCGGGGTTGTTCTTTTTTGCTAAATCAATCATATTTTTAGAAACATCGGTTGCCAAAATATTTAGCTTGGGATTCCGCTTCAAAAGCTGACGAGTAATGTTTCCAGGTCCGCATCCAATTTCCAGCAGAGAAGCATCTGGCCGCGATAATTCATCACAAAACCTTTGATAGCTATCATTATATAATTCCAAATCCATGAATTTTTCTTCATAGCGTTGAGCAACCTTGTTCCAAGTTTTATGGGTTTCTGAGTACCATTCTTCCATTTCATAAAAATAAACGTTTTCCATTGAAAAGGAATGGTTCAAGTTTATATTTTCCATAAAAAAATCTAGCCTGTGCACAGCATATAGTTTATGCTGTACTCAGACTAGATTTCCTTTTAAGGGCTAGGTTAAAAAATTAATTAAATCCCAGCTTTTGCACTTAGTAACAGCCAAATAATAAGTTCCTGATTTGTGATTGATATTTTAATAATCAGATGAGGCATTTTTTGAGAGAATCCTCTTTGAATAGTATTCAAAAACATGAAAACTCCGTATTTTTCGCCACATCTTATCAAATAGTCCGCCTTTGGGGTAAAGGAAATAAATTGATAGACACCATCTATCTTAACTGGCTTTCACATAAAAATAATATCAAACTGAACAAATGATCACTAGTATCGTTCAGAAAATAAACCGTGCATTAACTGTTTATTTAATTTGTTATTTAAAAATTCGTTGAAGACTTAAGTATGATATTCACATCTAGTAATTAACATTTTATTTTTTAATTCAATCGTTACAATTTTTAGTAAAAAAAATTAACGTACACATTAATTCATTTTCCAAAAGCACCTCACTACTTCAGCATAAATGACATTTAAGATTAAAAAAAATTTTCTAACCATAAAAAAACAAGTATTATGAAATTATTAAAATTTACACTATTATTTATCACTTTGCTCATCTTTGGAGCTTGTGAAAAAGAACAAATTGTCAATGAAGAAAAACCAGCAGCTATAGAAAAAGCTGATAGTCACTCAAATAATCTAGTATGTATATTTGAACCTCAACAAAATAGCAGAAGGAGAGCAAGTGAACGGCATCGTTTTTCAAATAATCTCCCAGTAGGTGACGATGGATGTTTTTCTATATTTATTACTGGCGGATGCGATAATTTTTATACCCAAGCTACTGTAAATGGAATTGCTGATTTTAATGACTTACTTGGAACTTCTATTAATCTTACCAGGGTTTATAATCAAAATGATGCCGACATTATTGTTTTGTGTGAGAATTTAGGAGGTGGTGACTGTAATGGAGGTAGTGCACTTCTAAATAATACTACTAACCAAATAGAAGTAAGGCTTCATACAGGAATAAACACAACTGATTGTTTTTGTAATGACAATGCACCAATCACTTCCTGTGACATACAATTTATTGCCATGCACGAAATTGGGCACGCACTTGGATTTGGGCATACAGACTTTGGTTTTTTAACTTTAATTCCTGGAACACCTACCAATGATTTTTTCTCTATTATGAATTCAGGTGGCTTGCCAAACGCATTGTGTGCAGGATTGTGTGAATTTACACCTGAAGATGTTAATGCTTTAGAAATTCTTTATCCTGCCAATCCTCCCTGTGGTGGATCTTATTCAGGAAATAGTAGTACGCAAGGATATCAAATTTATCCAACGGTGCCTTTTGACTTGCCACCGTGTAACTCCGCAAGCATGGCAACTTCTAGTGTTTTTGTTCAGGCCAATGATGTCCCCAATAGATTCCGAGTGGTGGAAGTAGGTGGTGGAACCGTTGTAAGCTCCGGATGGATTGGTTATTCTTCACAGCCTGGTCCATGGGGTTCTTCTCTAAATGGACCCTCCACCAAGACGCTGACTTTTAGCACGGCAACAGGTGGTTCCTTTTACTTAGAAGTAGAAACTGTAGTACAAGGTCAATCTGATGCTTGGTCAGCGAATATTAATTGTGGTGGTTGATCTGACCGCCAAGTAATATATGGACAATTGTAAGTAAAGTGTTCTGTCTTTGGAAAACCAAAGACGGAACTTTTTTTTAATATCAAATGCAACATATTAAAAACACACCTGTCATTAAGACATTACTCATAAAATTCTATTATCATGAAATTATTCAATTATATTTTATTTACTATAATACTCACCCTTTTCTTCTCGAATGCTTTTGGACAAAAAAATGATAAATATCTCCAATTATCACACACCATTACTACCGAAACCAAAACCATTACTGGATTTGATAAAATAGAGGTCAGTGAAGATTTTGAAGTTTTTATTCGGTTTTCTGACAACGTGGAAAAAGTAAAAATTGAGGCAAATGAGAATTTACATGATCTGATACAAGTTGAAAAACATGGGACCACTTTAAAGATATATACAAAATCCTACAGTACAGGTTATAAAAATAATAGTGCCGATGAAAAATTAGTCGCCTATATCACTGCAAAAAACTTAACCGAAATTAGAGGAGATGAAGATGTTGTCATTAGATTGGAAGATAAACTAAACACAGAGAATTTGACCATTCTTTTAGATGAAGATTGTACTTTAACGGGGCACCTGGATGTCGAAAACTTGAAAGTTGACTTAGATGAGGACTCCGTTTTAAAAATCACAGGTACTGCCAATAAAATGGTGGTCGCTGCCAATGAAGACAGTATAATCAAAAGCTTTGATTTTGTAGTCGACGATTTAGATATTGATTTAACCGACGAGAGTGAAGCCAAATTAACAGTCAACGGTGATATTAAACTGAAAGCCACCGGAGAAAGTACCTTTCATTACCGAGGTGACGGCGGATTTATTAACAAGCGTGTACGGGGAGAATCTGAAGTAAGAAGAAAGAATTGGTAAGGTATAATATTATCAGTTGGTTAGCTTATTTGTCAATTAGCCTTTTAACCAAAAGAAGGCTAATTGGCTAAAAACCATTTACCTAAAGAGCGAATAACGCTATCCGCTACAACAAACCAAAAACCCTCGTTCTTTACCAAATGCTAAGCCCACTGCTCCCCTCTTCTGCCACAAAAAATATCCCAAATTTGCGTTACTACGATTTTTATCGTAGATTTGTACGAGAGAAATCGTAGTAACATGAAAAATAAAAAATCAAACATCGCTCCAACGGCATCCGAACTATCCATTCTTCAACTACTTTGGAGTCAAGGACCATTATCCGTCAAGGATATTCACGAAGCACTGGAACGCGAAAAACCAATCGTTTACACCACCGTTTTAAAAACCATGCAAGTGATGATGGAACGTGGTATGCTGGATCGTACTTCCGAAGGACGCAAACATATCTATCGAGCGGTGATCGCGCAGACTGCTACTCAAGATAAATTATTAGATTCTTTTTTGGATAAAACCTTTGGCGGTTCAGCGAAAAAACTCGTAATGCGTGCGCTCGGTCAACATACCCCAGACGCAGCCGATCTCGAAGAACTCAAAGCGTATATTGATGCTTTAGAAAATAAGAAAAACCAAAAGAAATGATCGAATATATTTTAAACCCAGAATCTATCGAAGCATTAGGTTGGACTTTGCTGCATAGTGTTTGGCAGGGTGCAGTATTTGCTATCTTATTAGTCTTAATCCTAATCGCTTTACGAAGCTATACTGCCCAATCCAGGTACATCGTAGCGGTAGGTATTCTTTGTGCCTTCTTTCTAACTGTTTCTACCACTTTTTGGCAACATTGGCAGGAAGTAAATAATCCATCTGAACTTTCAGCTTCCATCCTTTCCAATCAACCAAGTGGCGAGGTATTTCCCATGATCAATCAGGCTGAAAAGTCAGGAAATTCAGATCCGACAATCCAAAGTACGCTACCTCCCAACAGCGAAATCTCTCCAGCGGAACAGTCTGGTTGGATCGCTGTGTTTAGAGATTATTATAAACGTCACTTACCGTTATTAGTGACCATTTGGTTTTTAGGTGTCTTGTTTTTACAATTGCGTTTTTTAGGTCAACTGGCCTATGTGCAACGACTCAAACATTATGGCACTCAAGTATTTCCGACGGGATGGAAAGATAGAATTGAAGAATTGGAAGGGAAGCTGCGCATCCAAAAAAAGGTCGCATATCTCACCAGTATCCGTATTCAATCTCCGATGGTCATTGGCTGGCTCAAACCAGTGGTATTGTTTCCTCAACAGATTTTTAATAGTTTATCCGAAACTGAAATTTATGCGGTGCTCGCCCATGAACTTGCCCACATCAGACGAGAAGATTTTATAGTCAATCTTATTCAAACGTTTCTTTGTAATGTTTTCTTTTTTCATCCCGGAGTTTGGTGGATGAGTCATCGAATTGATGATGAACGTGAACATTGTTGTGATGATCTAGCCGTCGCTGCGACTGGGCCGGCTACTTCTTACGCCAAAACCTTAATCAATGTATCAGCGCTTAAATTAAAAATACAGAAAAATCCAACTCTTGCAATGGCCCTTGCGGGAAAAAATAAAAAAAGAGAACGAGGTGGGTTTGCTGGTAGAATTCACCGACTATTTAGTGTTGCCAATAGTACTGGCACTTTTAGAGAAGGATTCGCCACCGCCTGTATTTTAATTACTGCATTATTTCTAGGTATAGCAGCAACAGGAAGAACCGTGCAAGTTACAGAGTTGTCGGAGACGACGGAAGTTAATGAAACAATCACCAATCCAGATTATCCGCCAGCTGATAACGCTGACAAACTACCAATTAATAGAATTACGACTACGACCGTTTCTACAACAACGGATGATGAACCGTCATTATCAAATTATAATTCCACGGATAGTCCAAACGGTTTACCAGTAGCGGCACCCGCACCACCAGTTAATCCACCTGCGCCTGATGCTCCTATCCAAGGACAAACCGAAGCAACACGAGTTGATGCGCTGGTCATGGCTTGCGGAGAAGGCGATATTGATTTTGTTAAAACTTTACTTAAAACCGGAATTGACATCAACGGAATTGGCTCGGAAGGTTTTACACCTTTAATGATGGCTACCAGTGAAGATGAAGCAGAAATCGTAGCCTATTTATTGGCGCAAGGAGCCAAGGTCAATCAAAAATTCAATGGCTGGACCGCCTTGATTGAAGCAGCGGATGAAGGTTCTTTAGCGAGCATGAAACTTTTGTTAAAGGCTGGTGCAGAAGTCAATTATTATTGGAACCAAGGTAGTCCAACTGCTATTACTATGGCGGCCTCTGAAGGCGAACTCAAATGTCTGCAATTACTTTTGAAGTATGGAGCAGATATCAATGGCAAAGGCAAAAGCTTACCTCCACTTCACATTGCAGCAGCAGAAGGTAAAAGAGACATCGTTGATTTTTTAATTTCAAAAAACGTAAACCTTGATAAACAAGATGCTGCTGGCCGTACCGCGCTAATGTATGCCGCTTCTGAGGGAAAAAAGCAGATCGTGATAACCCTTTTGAAAGCAGGGGCAGATAAATCAATCGCTGATTCAAATGGTTCTACCGCGTTCGATTATGCGGAAGAGCAAGAAGAATATGAAACCCGAAATTATTTGGATTTAGAAAAATTCGAAATAAATGAAATAGCGTCGGAAGAACGCGAGAGAGCATCTGAAGAACGTGAGAGGGCATCTGAAGAACGCAGGAAGGCTTCTGCCAGAAGAGAAAAAAGACCTAAAATTCATCAACTAACCTTAGACGGAAAAATTGAAAAAGTTCAAAGTTT
Organism: uncultured Saprospiraceae bacterium; assembly: GCA_937928405.1. GTDB lineage: Bacteria > Bacteroidota > Bacteroidia > Chitinophagales > Saprospiraceae > JALZUU01. Next base: position 107,020 of record CALFWZ010000065.1, on the reverse strand, counting down.
GGTAGAGCATGGAACGGATATAAATTCCCGAGATTATTATGGACGGACGCCACTGCATATTGCTTCCGCAGAAAATCACACTATTGATATGCAGGTTTTGTTCGGTTTAGGAGCGGAGGTCAATGCACAAGATAACCAAGGTCGAACGCCCCTAATGTGTGCAGCAGCAGATGGTAAAAATGGTGCAGCGGTTTTGTTGGTGTCCAGACTGGCAGACTGGACCATAAAAGATGTCAACGGAATGACCGCCTATGATTGGGCACGTTTGAGTGGAAATTCAGACCTGATCAATTTTCTAGGTTTGATTTCACAAGGAGATAATCAAGAAAAAAGAGATTTAAAAGAACTAAGAAAAATCTTGGAAAAAGAAAAGAAAAACGAAATAGGTAAAAGAGCATCTTTCCATGTAACTGAAAAAGGAACTCATTTAAGACAATACGATTTAAAGAACAATACGCCAGCATTATTAGAAGCCGTCAGAAATGGATCTGAAGTAGAATGCCGTCAAATATTACAACACGATAAAACGATAAATTCTACGGATGATACTGGACAAACTGCCTTGATGGCTGCTGCCAGTTCTAACCGCCTGGACTTAGCAAAACTACTCATTGAGCATGGCGCCGATGTCAATCAAAGTTCTGCTTCGGGATTAACCGCTTTGCATTATGCTGCGCTCGAAAATCATCACGAGATGGCCAAATTACTTTTAAATAATAATGCCAACGTTGACCCAACAATGCGTTATTCTAGCACCGATGGAAACTATACTCAAGAACCGCTGGTCTGGGAATATATTGGCGCCACTCCCCTGCTCATCGCAGTAGAATCTCGCAATATCGAAGTCTTGTCTGTGCTGATTAAAGCCGGAGCCAATACAAAACATATGCTTACCAGAAATGAATATCGCTTAAACAAAGATCGCGAAAATTATTTATCAGGAAGCGAAGTGATGGGACTTGATCAAGATTTTCTAAAAGACGTAGACCTAAAAGTCAGCGATGATACTTGGACACCGTATAAACAAGCTTTGCTGCTAGATAATCCATCAATATTGAAATATTTTACTAGATAAAACACTATTTCTCTTAGCGAGGCTGTACAATTTATAAAGTTTTTTTTTACAATATTGGATACACAATATGGAAGCATAATTCAACTTTACTCATTAGATAAAAAACTAAACAGTTATATTTTTTAAATTGTAAATGAAATAAATTAATAAACTTTCAATAAGTTTAGGGTGATTGAACACCCTATTCACAAGTAAAAAAACCATCCATATGAAATTCTTTTTTGTCCTCTGGGCACTGGCAATTGCCGGTAGCCTATCAGCCACCCCTTTGCCAGCGAAAGCCAATTTATCAGGTCGTATCGTCGATGCAAAATATGAATTGCCTTTAGAATTTGCTACCGTCGCAGCATATGATCTTCAACAAGTCTTGGTCACCGGAATGAGTACCGATAGCACAGGTAATTTTTCACTTCGTTTACCGAAAGGTCAATATAATCTCAAAATAGAATTTATCGGATTTTCTACCATCGATACGATGATCGAATTGAGTGCTGATTATGATTTGGGAGATATCAAAATGTCCAGCACGGCAGTGGATCTGGCAGGTGCCACTGTCACGGCTGAACGCAGTCGGATGACCTTAAAACTCGACAAGCAAATCTTCGATGTTGGAGCAGACATTATTTCACAAGGTGGTACTGCCAATGAGGTATTAGACAATGTTCCAATGGTGAATGTTTCTCCAGAAGGGATCGTGAGTTTACGAGGTAATGCCTCGGTCAAAGTCTTGATTAATGGGAAACCTTCTGCCTTGGCCGATAATAATTCTTTGCAAGGAATTCCGGCTTCCAATATCGATAAAATAGAAATCATGACCAATCCTTCTGCGCGCTACGAAGCCTCCGGTAATGCGGGAATCATCAATATTATTCTCAAAGATCAATCTGCTAAAAGTGGTGGCGGTCAAGTAAGTGCTTCGGTCGGAATCCCAACCGATTATCGACTGAATGGAAGTTTTTCTAGAAGCGAAAACAAGTGGACGTATTTTGGCAATGGAGGATTAAGATATTCCGATTTTTTCAGTACTGGCAATGCCGAACGGATTAGTCAATTACCAACTGGCACTCAAATATTAAACGAAGATCTCGATCAAGAACGCAATGATAAAGCCGGACATCTATTTGCTGGTGTGGATTTTCGACCAACGAAAAACACCACCTTCAGTGCCTCCTACTCGCTTTATCACCAAACAAATGATGACCTTTCTGAAGTAAATTATACCTATCGTGATGGTCAAGAAAATCTACAACAAGACTGGTTACAATCCTATGATTTTCTAGAGCCAGAAACTTATCACCAGATTGAAGCATCCTGGGCGCAAGACTTTGCGAAGGAAGGCAGTAAGTTTTTTCTGTTATTTCAAAATGATTTTTGGGCCAATGATGAACAAGAATTAACTATTGTGACAGAACGCTTTCCTACCACTTCAGAAGCGTTCCAACTACGCACTCGGAATATGGAATCTAGCCATGATTATCTCTTGCAAGGAGACTATGAACAAAAACTAGGAGAACATGGAAAATTAGAAATTGGGGTCCGAGGAGAGATGCGCATTATTTCCAGTGATTACCTGGCAGAAGAAAAACGATCGGAAGATTTTAAAGTTTATCGAGATCTTGAAAACTTAGTAGATTATTACGAACGAATCGCAGCAGTCTATGCACAATATGCTTTTGAAAAAGATAAGTGGGGCGTCCAGATGGGATTGCGAAGTGAATACACCAATGTAAAAGTCGAAGACAATAAAGCCGGTACGGAAGATATTAAAAAGTCCTATAATTGGGTATTTCCCTCGGCGACGGTGAGCTATAAATTTTCTAAAAAAATCAATGCCAGTATTGGATATAGTAAACGAATTCAGCGACCCGGATTTTGGCAATTAAATCCTTTTGGTGGAATAGAAAATCCCAATGAATTGCGATTTGGGAATCCAGACCTTGATCCCAGCTTTAGAGATTTGATCGAAATAAAAATGTTGTATAACGGCGAAAAACTGACCGTCTCTCCATTCCTGTCAGCGCATTATATTGATGGCTTTTACGATACCCAAGTCTTACAAGACAGCAGCGGTTTGGTTACCTACTTCCCCATTAATTTAGAACAAGAGCGGATCCTAGAAGGAGGTATCATCATTACCTACGAACCCTTCAAAGGTTGGCAATTTACTGGCGAAGCCAGAGCCGCAGAATTTCGACAAACCGGATTTTACGAAGGCGTAGATTTTGGAAATTCTTTTACGACCTTTAGTTCAGAAATCGGCGTCCGAGGAAAATTACCACAAGCCATTCGCATCCAAGCTTCTTTCTATTACTACGGCGGTCAACGCTATTTACAATCTTTCCGTGATCCCTTCTATGGAATCAACGCTGGGATCAGTCGCAAGTTTTTAAGCGACCGCTTACAGGTATCGATTAATGTCCGAAATTTGTTTGCCCTAAACGTATACCGCGGCGGTGCCACCTTACCTAATTTCACCAATGCTTATGCGCGGAGATGGCAAGGTCAGCGAGTTGGGATGACCGTGGCTTGGGATATCGGAGCAGATGTGCGCGTGCGACGAGCGCGGGGAAGTATTCGGTAGTTGGATTTGGTTAGGATGGATTGAAATCCTCAGGAGGGCTATTGGCTCTTTTGGGGATTTTTGTTTTTTCTTAAGGGATTTAGATTAAAAATAATGTTGTATATTTATGGTTTTTATGTGTTATGCTTGGGATTTGGATATTGAGAGTGATTGGACAAAAAGCGAAAGTCGAGATAAAATTATTTCGGGTATAAATTAGTTACCTGCAAGAAAAAAAAGGGACACCCTAGGTCACACTACTCTTTTAATCCTTTAATTATCAATCGTTAATAAAATTATTTTAACTAACTAGAATTACCAATAAATTGTTATAAAAGCTAACCTGAAAAATAACAATACAAATACTGTTAAAATCGCTCTAAACAATATATTTTCACACCTAACTTTAGTCCAATAGACCTGAGTAGTTTCAAAAAATGATGTCCCTGAGTCCAAATATGAACTAGTTTTAAGTGTTTGTTAAATAAATTATATAACTATCAAATCAAATCAAATCAAATTGGAAGAACTAACATTAGACCAAGCAATTTTAAAAGCTATAGAATTAAATGATAGTATACAAAAAAATAACCTAGAATTAGGCTATGAAAAACTTAGTGAAGCTATTAATGATTTTGAAAATTTAGGATATCCTATTGAAAGTATAATTCCTGAAGGCGAATCAGAACTAGGGTTTTCTCTATCTGAAATAAACTCAAAAGATTTTTTTAAAGCTTATTCGAAGCTAATAAGAAATAATTTATGCAAGGAGGATGGCGAATTAAGTAAACTTGTTTCCTCAGGCATAGCTTCGTCCACTGGTGCTGTATTAACAGCTATTGTTACAACCTTAGGAATTCCAGCAGTAGCTCTTAGTGTAATGATACCAATTGCTGTAATAATTGTAAATACTGGTGTTGAAGCTTTTTGTGAAATCACTAGTGATGAAAAAGAATAGTTAATTTTAAATCTAAACCTAAAATTATGAAAACTACAAAATGGGATAATGTTTTATCTCAATTAGGTAGATTCTCTTTTCAACCTCGAACACTAGAGATTAATATCCCGAATAAACTATTTGGGGAAATTTTATCTTTTAGAGCATTCATGCAATTGCAGTATGATAAAACTGGATTTACCATTTACGACTTTACAAATGATGAATGGCCAAATGACAAAAGGGTTGTTAATTATTTTTGGAATCTACCTCAGGAGGAAAGAACGAAAATACTTGTATGCATTACTTCATTTATTCATGAACTAACACATAAAATTGATTTTTTAACAAGCCCTTTTGGATTACAATTTTATGTCAATACAATTAGGGAGTATTCAATTTTACAAGAATTTTTTCCTCAAATATTGGATAACAAAAGAACTGTAAATAAATTAAGATTTTTAGCTTCGTTTTCTGAAAAACTTTCAGAAAACGATTTAGATTTTAAAGTACTTAACCAATATTGGGGAGAACTAGGTGAGATTATTAATTTTTTCTATGCAATGGGGGATGCTTCAACTATTCCTGTTTTGAGTAAATACATTAAAGACGGCTGGAGTAAAGACATAAAAGGAAGTCTTGATCTATATAACAGAGGTTATCCATTAAAATTAGTAACAGTATCGAATTTTTTTCATACTTTTCAAGCACCAAATACTAAAAAGTTTTGGTATCTGAGACCAGTTTCCATTTTTGAAGCTAAAGCAATTACAAATTCCATTCTTTTTATTTTTCACTTATTAGGAGAGTCTGGTATCAATGAAGCTATCTTCTATTTTGAAAAAATATACATAAAAAGGGAGGATTCAAAAAAGCCAAAAGAAGATTATTTATTTATATTAAACTATGTTTCAATTATATTAGGCTTTGATTCTTTTTACCAAGCATTAAAATCTAAAGACTTTAAAAAGATAAAACACATTTTGTATACTACTTCATCCGCATGTTGGTATGCATTGCAAGCTCCTCCACATTTAAAGGATGAAAACTATTTAGTAGGGAATCCAATTACAAGACTCTATGTTGCTATAAGGGGAATTGCAGATGTAACATTTGGCAAAACAAAAGGCAATTTTGAATCAATTTCAGATATATTAAACCAAATAGATGACACAGAAATAGCAAAAAGTTATCGAATAAAACCTCTGAATAATATTATACCTGATTGTATAAAGATCATTGATTATTTTGCACAATACAATGAGAAAAACATTTGGAATCCTGAAGTAAAGAATCACTTTAATCATATTTTAAAGATTATGAGACCTCATTTTGAAAATAGGGAGATTACATATTCATCTTTATTGTCCACTCCTAATAGTGGAAATCCATTAATTGGATGTCAGAATGACTATGATTTCGAATTAACATATGATGATTATCATTGTCCTCAAGCAGTTAAAGATTGGTTTGGAATTCGATCAAATTTTCTATTTAAATTAAATAAACCAACTGAAGAATTACTTGTTGCCTTAGACCAACACTTTCTTGCTTTTTACTGTCCCTATAACTGTGAATGTGGTCAAGGAATAACAAATCAATGGTTATCTCGGCATAAGGAAATATACATATTGAATTGTGGTTTTTGTAATAAAACAAAAACAATAGATCGCGATGATTTTAAAACTATTCATGCGTAGAATTAAATTCATTGTTATGTAATATAAATCCAGCAGGTAGCAAGACCGTTAGGCACAAGTAAGTAAAAAAATGAAACATAATTTGAAACAAAAAAATCAAACTTTAGAATTATTAACAGCAGGAATAATAATTGGATTCGTTTGTGGGATGCCAATAGGCTTAGGTTTGTTTAGTGAAGTGGCAAATCATATTGAATCAATTACAATTGTAGCAATTATTAGCCTTTTTGTAATTGCTACGTTAATTATATTGATTTTCCTGTTTCGAAAACGGATATTTGACTGGCTAAAAATTAAGGTTTCTAAAACTCCAGAAGAAACAAATAATCAAGTGAAGCTTTTGGTAGAAGGAATAACAACAAGTGATGAAAAGAAAATAGAGAATTCAATAATCAACTTAATAGAATTAGGATTTGGACTAATAAGTTGGTAAAGATTAAGAAAATGGATGTTTAATATATTTGTTGGGGTAATTGTAGCATTCACGGGTTTAGCTGGTTCAGCACTTCTCTATCAACAGAACAAAATCCTACAAACACAGGAACAATGGTTTATAAAACAAACCAGTTCTGCAGATAATCAATCAATTGAAGCGACAAGAAGCAGTCTGTTTAATCATGCAATTGAAATTCAAAATCAACTAATTCAAAATCCACAATTAATTCCATTTTTCTATGAAGGAAAAGAAATTGATAAAAATCTAAGTGAATCAGATAAAGCAAAATGTATAATTATTTCGGAAATGATTTGTGATATGTTAGATCATGCTTCAGGAAGTAACATGAATGAAAAAACTAAAAATGGTTGGAGGAATTATGCTAATGACATGATAAAAAATAGCCCTGTCCTGAAAGATTTTTTAGATACTAACAAAAGCTGGTATGTTTCTATTCATGAATGGATTAATAAACAATAAAACCTGTGCCTAATCGAGTAGATGACCTCGACTAGAAAACTAGCCGAGCTGCACCTACGCCTCTAATGAGTCGCACAAGTCTCACACCACCGGACATACGGATCGCGTATCCGGCGGTTCAACAAACAAAGTATCCCCTCTTTACACGAGATATTTCTTGCTCTTTCTTTTCATCCTCGCTCAGTACGTCTAAGGGAATCGGTCACCCAATAATGACTGAAGAGAAATGGGGTTGTACTAAACACTTGATTTGCGAAAATAATCACTTAGGGACGGAAAAAGGGTTTTAAACAAAATGGTTGAGTTAGGTAAATTTGAAATAATAAATTCTAATTTCCCAAATCAAACAGGAATCGTAGTTAAAGATAGAACTAAAATAAAAATTGATATTTGCTCTGAAATTGAATTTATTCCAAGAGAAGAAATTAAGTTTAAAGTACACGAGTCATCTCGATTTTTTTCTTAAATATATTGCCAGATGTCCTATTATTAGTTGGCCCTACTTTTTGAAAAAAATAGGGCCAACTAACTAACCAACAAAAAGCATTGCGTTTATGTACTTTGGTTTTAAGAATGAATTTATTCTTTAATAATTATTTTCGAGACGGACTCATCCCCTCTACTAATCTTTAACCAATACATCCCTACTGGCAAATTACTAGTCTCTAATTGAGCTGTTTGATGATAATCGCTTGCTCCTATCACCACCCTTCCAAATAGATCGTGTAACGCTATTGTATACCTTTCATCATCATTAAAAAGGATGTCTAAAATATCATGGGCAGGATTCGGGAAAATAGATACATTAAAATTATCTAGATCCGATAAATTATTGGTAAGATCGACCAATACTTCCATACAAGCAGCCGGGCCAATTCCGCATTCGTTAAAGGCACTAACACAAATTTCTCCTCCCAGCGAAGTTCCTCCCCAAGCTGCGGTGAGGGTATTGGTATTGGCACCGGTAATTATTTGAACATTTGTTGGTACCTCCCAAAAATAGGCAAGGGCGTCGGTGACTTCGGGTATGGTTACTTGAAAAGTAGGTGCATCGGGATCAATGACAAGATCTGGTAATTCTTGTGGGATTTCGAGTACATCGTTTGTAGACACTAAGACAGAATCTGATCCCATACATACCAACGTATCAATCATATAGTCAGCAGAAACAGTGTACAAGATATCACTCTCTGGCATGACGATAATGGAATCTGTCGTCTCCCCGGTGCTCCAAGTAAACCCTTCTATGATAGCCCATTCAGGTAGTTCCGCAAAAAGGGTAAGACTATTATTTGCACAAAGTTCAAAACTATTATTGGAAGATCTAATTACTGGCGTTCGATCACAATTTCTGTTACTCAGTTTAAGCACAAATACATCCACATTTCCATTAGATGTTGCTGTATTAACACCAACAAGAGGATTAAAATCTACCGTAAGACTGAAATAACCAGTCATATAAATATAATCGTTGTCATCTATCACTAAAGAATTACCTGAATCAGAATAGATACTGCTAAACCTATTAGCCCACAAAAAGAGGCCATCCGAATCTAGCTTTAGGATAAAGGCATCATGCTGAAAGGAAGGACTAGTAGACATCCAGAATTCACCAGGGCCAGGATCGAAATCAACAGATCCATGGTAATATCCAGTGATGTAAACATTACCTTGGCTATCAATATCCAAGTCTCTACCAATATCATAATCGGAACCCCCAACTGATTTGGCCCATTGGACATTCGCATTGCTATCTAATTTTATAATAAAAATATCATCTACCCCGGAAATCTCCATAGTTTCAGTCCCTGAGTCAATCTCTACCGTTCCACTAAAAGTACCCGTGGCATAAATGGATCCTTCTTCATCCACCCTAATACCCATCCCAAAAAATTGATTGGGTTCCGAAATAGGGATCTTTTTAGTCCAAAAGATATTTCCATTTTCGTGGTTGAACTTAACAATAAATAATTCTTGATCATTTGCAGTTAATCTATCTTGACTACCTATAACATACAAGTTGTTTTGGTGATCTAAGGTAATATCTCTAATACTTGTAAACTTAGGACCATACAGCATTTCTGCCCAAACAAATTCCCCTTCCGAACTAAGTTTTAAAACAAAAATAATCGAACGATCACCAGAAAGTCCCAATTCAAAACTGCCTGGGCCTGGATCAAAATCTACCGTATTTCTGAATCTTCCAGTGATATATACATCACCCACTTCATCTACTACTACCGCCTCCCCATTTGTATATTGATTTCCACTACCAAAACTATGCGCCCATAAAAACGAGCCATGTGTGCTTAGTTTTAAGACAAAAATATCATCCGCAAATTCATAACTAGTAGACATATTATAAACTGCTAGTCCCGGATCAAAATCAACGGTTCCTACAAAAGAACCCGTTATAAAGACATTACCCGATTGGTCCACATCTATCCCATATCCGTAATCATCATCTATTTCACCTCCCCAAGCAACCGCCCAAAGAAATTGACCATTAGCATCGAATTTAGTAACAAAAGCATCCCGATACCCATTGGAGGCCAAAATAAATTCTTCCGGTCCTGGATCAAAATCTACCGAATCCTTAAAATATCCAGTCGTATATACATTACCCATTGCATCTATGGCTACATGCTCACCATAGTCCCCTTGTGTTCCACCATAAGATTTGACCCATTCGAAAGAAGGCGGTTGTCCAATTAGCGTTATCGTAAGGAGCGTAGAAAAAATTATTAGCGGTATTTTTATTTTCATCATAATGATTTGTTGTCTAAAAAAAATCAAAGATACAGTATTGTTTATACAATTCTACCCCTTCTCTATATTTTGAAGAATTTTATTCAACGTCTGCTTACATTTTTCCAAATCCTTGGCAGTAATATTCTTTAAGGCTTTTTCTCGATTGCTTTTTACCGTACTTCTAAGTTTATCCAGTAAGTCTTTGGACTTCTTGGTAGGGGTAAGAATATTTTGACGTCGGTTATCAGGATTTGTTTTTCGCGTAATAAATCCAGCTTTCACCAACAATTCAATCATTCTTGTTACAGAAGCAACATCTTTAAAAATCAATTCTGCTAACTCTTTTTGTGTCGCAAAAGGGTTTTCTATTAATTTATCAATCAGCATGGATTGATCGATCGTTAACGAAGGATCTATCTTGCGAATATTGGCCTGGGCAAATTTTCTGTAAGCTTTAATACTGGATTCGATGGAATAAAAAATAGTTTCTTCTGCTTTTAGCATAATGGAATTTGTTTTGCGGCAAAGATAGTGATTGCTCCGTCAATAATTTGCATAGTCATGAAATTATCACCTTCACCATCTAAAAAAGTTAAGGTATTTGAATTTAGTTGATATATCAACTATATTTACATCAATTATTAATTAAAGCCATATAAAATGAACCTAAAGCAACCTGTATTCCTCCTACTTTTCATTTTTGCAGGAGCAAATTTCACCTTCAGCCAAGACAGTCATATTTCCAAGTCTACCTTAGAAGCCGTCGTGAACGAGATCGCTCAACAATTAAAATCAGATTATGTATTTCCGGAAGTTGCCGATAAAATGGCGAATCAGATTACTCGGAATTTGCAAAATGGCAACTACAATAATCTTTCAGATCCTAATGAGATTTCGGAAAGACTCACCGAAGAGTTATACGCGATATCGAAAGATAATCATATCAGAGTGAGATTTAATCAAGAAATGAATAAAGATCTCCGAGGAGGAAATCCTAATGATGATCCTGAACCTGCGGTTTTAGAAAAGTGGAAAAAAGAAGAAGCGAAAAAGAATTTCAGGTTTTCAAAAGTAGAAATATTAGAAGGCAATATTGGTTTAATTACTTTGAATGGATTCAGTGATTTTATGGAAGAGGCGGGTAAAGTGGCAGATGCTGCGATGGCCTATGTTGCCAACTCAGATGCTATTATCTTTGACCTTCGTTCCAATCCAGGAGGCTCGCCAGCCATGATTAGACATCTGCAATCTTATTTATTCAAGAACCCAACCCACCTTAACAGTTTTTATTTTAGAATGGAAGATAAATTAACTGAGAGTTGGACAACGAAAGAAGTGAATGGAAAAAAAATGGATCAAACTCCCGTCTACGTTTTGATTAGCAATCGAAGCTTTTCCGCAGCAGAAGAATTTACCTATAATTTAAAACATCTAAAAAGAGCTACCGTGATTGGTGAAATTAGTGGCGGTGGTGCCAACCCCGGAGGATATGTGGCCATTGACAATGATTTTGTTATCTTTATTCCCACCGGAAGAGCGATCAATCCGCTTACAAAAACAAATTGGGAAGGCGTAGGTGTCATTCCTCATATAAAAGTATCAAAAGAAAAAGCCTTAGATGTCGCGCATTTAGAAGCGTTAAAAACAATTTCAAAAACGGCTACGGAAAAAGAAAAAGCGTACTTAACATTATTGATAGAGAATAAAACGGCGTTAGCTAAAAATATTAGCTTGAGTACGGAGGACTTAAGAAAATATACAGGTGAGTATGGGGTTGAAAGAATCAGAAAAATAACAATAGAAAAAGAAACATTATATATTAGTTCTAATGGAGTATCTACGCCACTAAAACCAATGGGTGACCATTTATTTTTGACTGATAGTAATATTCGTATCCAGTTTAACATGGCATCCGATAATAAAATTACAGGTTTGAAAATTTTAATACCCAATGGTCCGACTAGGGATTGTCCTAAAAATTAGTGTTAAAAAAAACTTGGGTCTTTTATAGGTGTACATTTTTCTTTTGCATGCCGTTTGCATTTTACATCTTCTACCCAACCAATTTGGTAAACAGACCGTCTATTAAATAAAAAAGTTAATTATTCACCACTAATTTTATATTCTTCCCCTTTGTAATGAAAAATAAGGCCACTAAGGTGCTAAGATCACAAAGGATAATATAAATTTATTATTACGTCTGAAGAAAAACTTAGTGTTCTTTGTGTCTTAGTGGCAAAAATGTTTTGATGCTGAATAGTTACTAAAAAAGGTTAATTATGAAATCAACTAGATCATGGCTTTTAAGTCTATTTATACTTATTTTAGTAGCCTGCAATAGCGAGGATGAATTACATGAAAATCAACCATGTATCGATCATTTCTTAGAACAATTTGAATTGAGGCCATACAACGGTGGAGAAGTACCCTGTGGAAAAGATTATCTTGTGCTGTTCGAAAATGAGTCGACCAGTTTTGCTTTACTTCATAACGATTGTGCAGATCTTCTACCTCAACTTCTAATTGATTGCAATGGCAGAGAATTATGCACCTACATTACCGAGGCCGGTTGTTTTGAAATGGTGATGGAATCTGAAAATTTGGGGATTATAGGAATCGAATAAAATTTTGCCTTTTGCTTCTAGCAATTTTTTGATTTTGAATTGAATTTCAACTCCTGATTCGCATCATAAATAAAAAACCATGAACAAACTAATACTTACCTTATTCCTTTTACTAAACGTTGGAAGTTCAATAGCCCAAGTTCCTTATACAAGCATTGATTTTGAAAATAGTGTTTGGAGTCAATCTTCTTATGCTGTGTGGTTTTCAACTTCCTTTTATGAGGTAGTAGTGGATGGAGATACGCTAATCAATAATGTTGCGTACCATAAGTTGTATAGTTATGGTATAACTTATTTTTATGATGACCCTTGGCAATTTGAGATAGTTGATTCAATGGAGATAGATGAATATTCAGGAGCCATTAGAGAAAATGATCAGAAGCAAGTATTATTAGTAGGTCGTGGAGCGATGCAAGAATCAGTGCTGTTTGATTATAATTTAATTTTAGGAGATACCATTGAAACAGTGGCATCAGGAGGTGGAGGTATAAGTGGGATTGGAATTGTTAATCAAATAGATTCTGTATTAGTATGTGGAACATGGAGAAATAGATATAGATTTGATCTTCCATTAGCTCCCGCCTATTTTATAGAAGGGGTAGGAAGTTCAGCGGGAATACTTCCTTCCTATGAATATTTTGAATCAGGATCATGGTTAAATTGTTATTCCAACAATAACTGCGAATGTGGAGATCTAATGGTCAATAACAAAGAAGTGACCACAAAAGATACTGAATATGACATTTTTCCAAATCCAATAAGTACCAATTTTACAGTAAAATCTTTCAATGATTCAGCAGGAACCAGGATGACGGTTTTCAACCTAATGGGTCAAATAGTTTATTCGGAAACAAACCATGGAACAACGAATATTGATTGTAGCGGATGGACGCCAGGTGTGTATTTTTTGACGATTGAGAAAAATAAACAAAAAGAAATACATAAGATGCTTAAGTTATAATCCCTCCAAACACTATTCCTTCAAAAATGCACCCAAGATGATCAGTAAAGGAATCACATACCAAACCAATAGTGTTTGCACCAATTGCCTTTTCTTTACCTGCTCAATCCTATCCTCCTCGACATCTAATTTCGAGGTCGCCAACTGTTCAGAGCTAATGGTATGATCTTTCTTATTTCCAAAAACGGCTCTCGGTCGTTGATACATATGTTCGGTTATACCACCCCAATTATTCATTCCCATCATTAAATTTTTTATGATAAAAAATAACTATTAAGAAGATATAATTAATAGCGTTTTCAAGTTTTATTTTTAGATGAAGCTGAAAAATATATCGACTAATAGGAATATCCAACTCCCAAACCCCAACATTCCTAGCTAAAATTCGCCAATAATGATTTTTTAACTAAAAAAACATATGGAAATAAAAAAAAATTATCTATACTGTGTATAATATATGTAGAGACAACTACTTACGACACTGCCCACTAATATTAAGCTATTACTACTACTTAACTAATTACTTATGATGCAACCTATCCGTCTGCTATTTCTCACAATTCTACTCTTTGCACTAGTTTCTATTGCTTTTAAGGTATCTGGTCAAGGTTGTTCTGCGCTGCACGATCATTCTTCGAAAAATGAAGCGCTACTTTTTATTCCAAATAATAATCAATGGCATCCTAAGGTATCTTATAAGGTAGAGATTGGAGGAATCAATGCCTTATATTTGGAAAAAAATGCGTTGACTTGGCATTTTCATGATTTGACCATACTAGATAAATTACACCATAATAAACCTGGAACGGACACCATGACTTGGAATAACCATGCCTACCAAGTCAAATTCTTAGGTGCTGCTCCCAATCCTCGCATTATCGGCCAAGGCAAACAGCAAGTATATCATAATTATTTTAGAGGAAATGATGAAACTCGCTGGGCAGGAAATGTCCCAGTTTTTCATGGTGTTCGTTACAAAGACTTATATAACGGCATTGATATGACCGCCTATAGCCAAGAGGGAAATTTCAAATATGACTTTATTTTGGCACCGGGAGTTGATCCCAGTGTAATCCAATTAGCCTACGAAGGAACACATGGTTTATCTATCAAAGATGGAAATTTACTCGTGGAAACATCGGTAACTCAAATAAAAGAACAACAACCATATGCTTACCAAAAGATCAACGGAGAAGAAGTAGTCGTAGCTTGTCATTATCAATTAGAAAATAATATTGTTTCTTTTCAATTTCCCAATGGATACGATTCCGCTTATCCATTAATCATTGATCCAGTCGTAGTAGCGGCCACAATTTCTGGTGCAGCTTCCGATAACTGGGGATTTACCGCTACCTATGATAATGCTGGAAACATTTATGCAGGTGGTGCCTCTTTTGATGTGGGGTATCCTACGACCATTGGCGCCTTCCAAACAAGTTTTGGAGGTGGCGCACGGGATATTGCCATCACAAAATACAACCCCGATGGAAGCCAACAAATATATGCCACGTACATCGGCGGTAGCAACACGGACCAACCACATAGTATGGTCGTTGACTTCAATGGTCAATTATGTATTTATGGTATTACAAGATCTACTAATTATCCTGTTACCAGCAGTGCCTTTCAATCAAATAATAATGGAGACTCAGATATCATTGTCACAAAATTAAATGCGAGTGGGAGTGCATTAATCGGTTCTACTTACTTAGGAGGCGATAACAATGATGGTATTAATATTTCGGCACCCAATACCAACGATGCCAATCGAGGAGAAATCATTCTTGATGCGCAAAATAATATTTATGTTACCTCCTCTAGTCTTTCCGATGATTTTCCGGTGACGCCAAATGCCTTTCAGACAACAAAAATTGGACAACAAGATGTGGTGGCTTTAAAATTAAATAGTGATTTATCCGCCTTGTTTTGGTCTACCTATATTGGAGGCTCTTCAGTAGATGTTGGGCTCGGTATTCGTGTGCTAGATAATGGGAAAGTAATCGTTTCTGGAATGGCTGGAAATCAAAGTTTTCCCATCGGAACAGATGGTTACGAACCCAATTGGCCAGGAGGATCAGCTTCTGCTTTTATTGTCAAGCTCTCCAGTGATGGTGAAAATATTGAAAATAGTACTTTCTTTGGATCCAATGGAGAGGATTATAGTTATTTCGTAGACCTCGACGAAGACGATAACGTCCACATTTATGGTCAAACTACGGGTACCATTCAAGTGACCCCCAATACCTATTTTTTCAATGAAGGAAGTAAACAATTCTTGGCTGGATTCTCCGAGGATTTAGATCAATTAATTTACAGCACCGTCATCGGTAAGGGTAATTCTTTTGGATTTGATTTTATTCCGGTAGCTTTTATGGTGGATAAATGTAATGGTATTTATTTTTCTGGATATGGCGCGGAGAGTGGATTACCTACCAGTAATGATGCTATCGAGCCAGTTGGTGACGATTATTTTTATTTGGTAAAACTTTCTCCAAACGCAGAATTCTTTGAGTTTGGAACTTATTATGGAAATGCCAATCACGTAGATGGTGGTACTAGTCGATTTGATAAATCAGGCGTGGTTTATCAAGCAGTTTGCTCCTGTGTACCCAGTGGAAATGTGATGAATACCCTGCCCAATGCCTATTCTCAAACCAATAGTCTAAATTGTTCAATTGGTGTTTTTAAAGTGGATTTTGAAATAGAAACAGTTACGGCTTCGGCATTTATTGATGCCCCTACCAGCGGATGTGTTCCATTGACCATTGACTTTAATTATTCTGGGGTGAATGGTGTATCCTTTGAATGGGATTTTGGTAATAATGATACATCGACAGAAGAAAATCCAAGCTATACTTTTACAGAAAGCGGGTCTTATACTGTCACGCAAATAGCTATTAACCCCAATGCTTGTAACGAAAGAGATACCTTCCAATTACAAATTGATGTACTAGATAATAATTCAACTTTACTAGATACCTTGCTCTGTGACGGCGCCACCAATCTCTTTTTAGATGCCACCACTATTAATGCTTCTTATCAATGGCAAGATGGTTCTACTAATCCAACCTATGATGCCAATGGTTCGGGTATTTATTGGGTAGATGTGAATATCGGTGGATGCGCTCGTCGAGACTCATTTGTGATTTCCTTTTTTGATACCTCTACCTTAGACCTTGGTGTTGACCAAGTTTTATGTGATGAAAATTCTTTGGTGTTAGATGCCACCTTACCAGACGGCATTAGCTACGAATGGAACGACGGTACAACCGATGCTAGTCTGGTGGTTACCTCCTCTGGCAATTATGCAGTCACGGTAACAAATAGTGATGGTTGTCAGAGTATTGATGACTTAAATATCAATTTTAATATAACGCCTGATTTAAGTTTAGGACCTGACACCTTACTATGTAACGGAGAAGGTCTGACGCTATCTCCCCTCGAACCCAACGCATCAAGTTGGTCTTGGCAAGATGGTTCTAATAATCCAACTTATAACATCACCACCGAAGGCCTATACTGGATAACGGTTAATTTTTCAAATGGCTGTGTGGGAACCGATAGTATCAACGTAGCTTACTCCTCCTTCCCCATGCTCGATTTGGGTGTTGATCAAGTATTGTGTGATGAAAATTCCTTGACCCTAGATGCCACTTTACCAGAGGCGGTTAGCTATCAATGGAGCGATGGCACCACTGATCCGAATCTGCTGGTTACCATGTCTGGGAACAGTGCAGTAACCGTAACCAATATCGACGGTTGCGAAAGTACAGACGACATAAATATCACTTTTGCGCAGACACCTGATTTAACATTAGGAGCTGACACTTTAGTTTGTGAAGGAGAAAATCTAACTTTAATTCCTACTACTTCTAGCCAAGCTCAATGGTCTTGGCAAGATGCTTCTACTACTGCATCCTATACCGTCAACTCAGAAGGTTTATATTGGGTAATCGCTAATTTTTCAAATGGTTGTATCGGAGCAGATAGTATCTATGTATCCTATTCTCCCACACCTTTTGTAGATTTCGAACAAACCAATATTCTTTGCTATGGAGATAATAATGGGACAATTACTGCCATCACACCTACTTCGATTACGGATGATTATCAATTTAATTGGTCGAATAATGTCATCCTTCCTGACTTGACCGGTCTATCTCCTGGAACATATCAGGTTTCGATTACCAATGATAATGACTGCGTCTATGAAACAGAAATTATGATTGAGGAACCAGATTCATTAACCGTTCTTGTGGATTATGAAGATGTTAGCTGCTTTGACGAAGAAGATGGCGCAATTGGGATATCAGCTGTTATGGGCGGTGTTCCTCCTTATTCTTTCAGCTTAAACGAAGATAGTCTTTCAACCATTCTTAACTTTCCTAACTTAAGCGGTGGCTTCTATACCTTGCTCACCCAAGATGCCAACAATTGTACAACCACATCGGAAATAGAAATTTATGAACCGCCAGAGATTTTCCTTTCAGCTGGTGAGGATAAAGTAATAGAGCTAGGAGATAGTGTAAAAATTGATGGGGTTTTATTTCCGCTTTTAAATCAAGTCTTCAGTTGGACTTCTTTAGAATATTTGGATTGTGAAGGTTGTTTAAAACCTTTTGGTAGACCCAACAATACCGCCGAATACTTGATTACCACCGTGGATTCCATCACCGGTTGTATGTATGTGGATACGATGCAGATCATCGTTGAAAAACCTAGAAACGTTTACATTCCAAATGCTTTCTCTCCTAATGGCGATGGGACCAATGATTCTTTTTTTGCCAATGGAGATGGCTCAGTACAATTAATTAACCATTTTAAAATCTTTGATCGGTGGGGAGAATTGGTTTATGAGGCGAACAATATTGACATAAATGATCCGAAAGATGGCTGGGATGGTACCATGAGAGGTCAACCAATGAATCCTGGGGTCTTTATTTATATCGCGGAAATTCAATTTGTGGATGGTGTGGTCAAAATGTATCAGGGAGATGTTAGCATTATAAAATAAGTATTCTAATTTGTTATTAATTCTAAAATAAAACACTGCTGATCTTTATCTATTTCAATAAAGATCAGCAGTATTAAATAATTAACCAACTATTATTGACGACAGCAATATCTAGTCCCGTAACAACTAGTTGAAACATAAAATATGATCGTACTGTTCAGGCAATAGTTAGAAGAAGACCAAGTCCCCATCGCCTATTATTAAAATAAGATCTCGGAGTAACTCTAGCCACATCTCAGACAAGATCACAACCCCTACCAGCAGCCGTACCGCCAGTTTGAATTTTAAAGGCTTGCATTTTTTCCAGAAATAAGAATATCCTATTTGAAACGTAATGTTACCGCTTTTTGAAAAATTACGATTCACGAATTATAGTAAATCCATTGTTTTAAGTAATCATAGCAAATAAACGTATACAACGAGTTTCAAAGCACCGATCAATAAAAGGGGGGATCGCTCATTTCTTCGGACAGATTGCGGAAGTTACGCTACAAAATTTTAGTAATCGAACTATTTTGATTGACGCTTAATTTTTACAAAAAAGCACCCTCCCAGTTATACTTTCAAATATTTTGGTATTAAACTATTGAAAGCAGGTTTTAACCTTCTCCCTCTTTTAATTATATCACACGCATTTGATTAAATCTGAGTAAGCAATGGAATAACTATTGACAACTTATTTTTCAAACACCATATTTTTTAGCTTAAAAGAATTTGAATAACCACAAGAAAATTTCTTTTTATTTTTTTTGCTTTTAAAACAGTATAAAAAGTGGAGATTATTTAGGAATTAAAGCATCAATTTCAAGCCCAACTTAGATAGAGTAAATATTCATTTTTCCCTATACTATACAAATTAAAATTTATAAACGGTAGATATAGCCAATAAGCGGTGGAGAAGAATTTATAAACGGGTAAATCGGACTCATAAACAATAGTTATTTAATGCAAACTTTTAGTTAAATAGTGGCTCTTCAAAACAAATACACACCCAAGTATAATTATAACATTGAATTTTATTTTTTAAATTTTGATTAAATAAAAAAACAGACTATTTACAAATTCATTTGTTTTTGTAAAAATATTTTTTAAGTTTGGAACATCTTATCCTATTTAATGATTCTAGTATTCTAGAAAAACATACTGACTACTAATTGTACATTCCTTTATAAAATGCTACCTTAATAAACTACCTGTAATTGCTTTAAACAAGCATCAACTTTCGAAAAGACGTCTTTTTTTTAATATTATTTATTTTTTAACATTTTACTAAAACTATTTAATTATGACTAAAACTATTTTCATGACACTAGGAATGATTTGCTCATTATTATTGTTCCTGACAAGCTGCAGCAAAGAGGCTGTCCTCGAATCAGATGTAATTGTAGAAGCGGAAGCTCCTGTTTCAACTGACGAAAAAATAAGTTTATACGTTGCAGAAACTGGCGACTATATCACAGTAAATAGTATGGATGAAATTAAAGATCTTATTCAAACAAAGTACAGTCACCTAGACTACGCTGAAGCCAGTATCGAAAGATTAGATGCTTATGAAGAAGAATTAGCTTACTCTGAAACGCTTGACTTAGAAGATCCTGAAGTTGCACAGAAATATGCCCTAGATTTGAGTCAAAGATATGGCGTAACAGGTTCAGAAACTGCCGCAACTCGTGGAACTGGTGTCTTATTTGATGGACAAGGTACTGGCTTTTTAAGCGTAACTACTGTTCCTCTTAATCTAAGAAGTAGCAAAAGAAATCGTGCTTCTTCTTGGACTGCCATTGCTGGAGTTACCGTTCTTTGCGACCGAACATGGTGGAGAGGTACAAAAGTTGTTGTTTTAGGTATCGCAAGTCTAGTTGACTTAAGACCACTTGGTTTCGACAACCGAACTGATTCTTTCTTTTAGGTAATAACCTCAAAGCAGGAGATTTATTACTTTTGTGAATAAAAGATTATCGTGAAGCTTTTTTTATATTCTGGGAAAGCTTTACCATTAATTTAAGAGACTGCCTCATAAGTCCAAACATTAAAAACACAAGATGTCATGTTAATGTTTTGGCCAAGATTTTTCGAAAAGTTATAGAATTTATTTTTCTTAAACGCTTTAAAAATCACTTATGAGCCAGTCTCTTTCTCCATCTTATATGGAATTTTTTAAAATAAAATTAACCAACCTATAAATAGATGGCTACCGCGCTGGCTCGTTGAACTACATGATTTTTCAATTCCTCTACACCAGAATAAAAACTACCACTACTAAATAAAAAGGTGAAACCTGTTCTTTCGGTTGTCGCATAAGGTTCAAGTAACGTTTCATAAGAGGAATACAAAGACTGCATCGTATTCACATTAAAAGGGCCATCCATCACTGCCCGAACATAAAGATCATACTTCGCTTTATAAGTATCATCTAAATACAAAAGCCCAATCAATGGCCAACTCGTAGCAGACAAACCTGAAAAATCCAACGCGTGAGCTCCTTCTCTTTTACCTGCTTGTAAGGCTTCATTATTGTCCCATGGTATCCAAGTAAGTAAATTATTATTAGGGTTATTATAGAGAAAATAATTATGCGTCATTCTTCCATAGGTATCCCAATTTTGAATAACTGTGTTGACGGCAAGATATTTTAAAAAAACATCTGTATTGAAAATTGCATTAAGATCTGACCTCCAAGCGACAGGATCACTTGTTCTGGTATCTGCATGTAAAACAGCGAATAATTCTTGTATATCCGACCAATCCGACGCTTCCTCATTGGTTTTCTTTTCGAATTCATTTTCATTAAAAGTACCATTGGCAAAAGAAGCACCAAATCCATCAGGCTTGTACAAATTGCCATCATCATCTAAAAATTGCGTTTCTATCACCGTATCATCTACTTCCTCAACCAACGTGTATAAACCAAAATATTCTGGACCATCTCCATGATCAACATATAAGGTATAAAAAGCAGTATGCGGTGCAGCAAGACCAGCATTTCTAAAAATATCACCTGCCACTTTTTCTCTCATCATAGAATCATCATCAAAATTATTTTTTAAACTCAGTTTTTTAAAGCCATGAAATCGTTGGTTTTCAATTTGTGGATATTGATCTTCAAATTCATCAAAATCCAACTTAAATGATAATTTCATTATTCCGTTTTGCCAACTACTTTGCAGACTAGAATTCCCTTTGAAACGAAGACCTACCCGATACCATTGCTTGCCATTATAAAACACCTCTCCAGGAACAAAAATAGGATTATCTGTTTCTACTAATCCAGGTGCCCCTCCGGTACCAAACGATCCAAACTTATTCGTCATGTCATCTAACATGGCCTGCCACCGGTCCTCAGATATAACAATATCCAGTCTTTTTACCGTATTATTTTCAAACACTTCGTCAAAATCTGGATCTGCACTTTTTGAGTGAGTGGCATCGGTCCAATCCACAGGATCAAATGCTGTATCGTCAAAAACGATTTCGATGTCTTCATCACCTTTACAAGCCGAGAAAAAAATCAAACAACCGAGGATCAACCAAAAAGGAAAAAAAATACGTTTCATAAATTATTATTTTTATTTTTTAAAAAATTATTTTCGATATGGAAGATTATAAAACTAACGTGATGTCTCCACTAAGCGTTTGTATTTCACCATCCAAATACACTACCTCAGCAGTCCAAACATAGACACCAATATTCATCAGCTCTCCTTTAAAATACCCATCCCATCCTTCCAACTCACTATCTGTCAAGTTGGTGCCAGCATACATCAATGCTCCCCATCGGTTATAGACCTTAAGCGTTCTAATAAGTGATATTGACTTGCCTGGATAGATAAAAAAGTAATCGTTTATTCCATCTGCATTCGGAGAAAAAGCATTGGGAATAAATACATCTCGTATTTTATTAACGCCAACGAAAATTGAATCACTCGTTGCACAATTGTCAATTGAAGTCACGGTTAAAATAAATTGAGTATCATTAACAGGAGCTGCTTGCGTTCTTAGACAAGTATCGCATGCTAAAGAATTTTCAAGATCTATCCAGTTAATATCAATTAGGTTGGTATTATTAGTGGTTGCAGACAGCAGTACCTCGCACCCTAAGTCTATGATTTGATCCTCTTCCAAGTAAAGTTCTGGAATATCAGGTTCAGATAAACTACCCGTCGTATCTACCTCACATCCATTGGCATCAACCATAGAAAAATCGTAAGTGCCTGGACCAAGGTCTTGATAAGCTCGGGTAGTTTCGAAAGGGTCATTATTTAACGAAAATAAATAAGGAGGTGTTCCACCCCATATAGTATCCAATTGAATAATGCCTGTTTCTAATCCTTCGCAACCTGGATTGATATAGGTAGCGGAAAATTTTAAAGGATCGGGTGCGATCAATTCTATCTGGTTAGTGGTCGTACAACCATTGGCATCAGTAATTTGAACTTCATAAATTCCTGCAGAAAGATCGGTGATTATGCGCTCATGCTCATCTGTATTCCAAAAAAACGAGTAAGGTGGCACACCACCATTCCCATATCCCGTTGCAGTTCCATCATTGGTATTAAAGCATGTTAAATTATAACCATTAAAATCATCTGCCTCAATTTCGAGGGTTAGCAAATCAGGGTCAATAATTTCTTGAATAAATACAAGATCGTTTCCAAAATCATCTTCAATCAAAATTTCATAAACACCAGCTGGGATATTTTCAATGAGAATATCTGAGAATAAATTGGTAGTTCCTATTCCTAGGATAGCTGGATTAGTAATATTTTTCCATGTATAATTGAATGGAGGGGTTCCATTTTCTAAGGAGAATAATAAGCTTCCATTTGGATCATCTGCACAAATTGGAGAAATAAAATTACTCGTTCCATTAATTTCGCATTCTATCATTGTTAAATCCAAAGTAACCATACTATCACAGCCTAGATCAGTCTGAATAGTTTTAAAAAAAATACCTGTGTTAGAAAAAGAAGAGGCCCCAATAAAAAATTCATCTCCTATACAGAGATTAATATCAATTAAAGAAGCAATTTCTGGCAAAATTATTAAGTCTAAAAAAATCAAACTATCGCACCCATTTGATAATGGAATAATAAATTCGTACAATCCAGATTCACAAATTGTTTCTCCTGCTAGTTCCATACATTCATTGCTACATAAGGTTTCAACTATGGTGGTAGAGGTGGGACTTGTGACAGCAATCGTGGTACAAGTAGGAGGCGCTTGGTCACAAACATTAGCGGCAGTGACACATAGTTCATAAGTTCCATCAGAAGGAAAACTAATATCTATTTCTTGAGACTCGCTAGTCTGTACTACCCCATTTACGGTCCAATTAAAAAAGGTGGCACCCACTGCCCCTGTGGTAGAATAGCTTGTGGATAATGCTGGACAAAGCGCTTCTGCACCTTCGATCATTCCAGAGGTAGTCAGTGCTCCTACTTCCGTGCTTCCTTCGACAACATTGAAAGTCCAATCACAAATATCTCCCATTGAACCATCTAAAATTAAATAATAATATTGTCCAATTTCTAAAGGAACCAAATTACTAAAGGTAGCAGTAGCATTTGGGGATACATCTGTATTACAATCTGTCATCGGTGTAAAAGTTTGACAATCTAAACTTTCAAAAATGCCTATCTCAACACCTCTGTTTATTGTACAATTACTGACCGATACATTTATGGTTAAATTCTCAGTACCCGCCACAAAAGCGATATAGGACATGTTATGGAAAATGGTTGTACAAAACCCTGGAAAAGTTTGCCCTTGAACCGTTAAATTATTAGTTCCAGTAAAACCATTAATATCACAAACAACACAGGCTTCTAAACAGGTAGAAGTCATGGCATCAACCCCACATGGTTCAGGCTGCGCTATCCCTTCAATAAACAAAACGCAACAAATTAAAATTATTATTAGTATTTTCATTACATTAAATCAGTTCTACCAATTGAATTTTCGAAAAATTGAAGTTATCCTACAAGAATTTTCTTTTAATAGTGGCTATATAAGGCTTCTTATTTCTTAGATGCTTTATTCCAATAAATCCTTTGCTTAGAATGGGATTTATTTAAAAAAAATTAGTTTATCATGCATCTTGCTCAATCATGGGTGATTGGCATTAGAATGGAATTAAGGTATTGGAGAGATAATTTATGTTAGGACTCTGAGTTAAAAGCCCTTTATCCACTAGGATAGCTAAAAAAAGTAAACAGGCTTCTTTTTCGATTTTTTGTAAAGCTTGTTTATCCTTAAGTATAGAAGAAGCTATACGAAGCAGGGTTAGGGGATGAACGACTCCAGTAGAGCTATAATCCTTTAGGGTGTTTATTAATTCGTTTTCTGTGATTTGCTGGCTTAGCAACGCATATTCTTTCTGAAATGAATCAAATTTTTTATAATTAATTGAAATTTTCTTTTCGAGCCTTTTTTGTAAAATTTCCAGTTTATATTGCTGATCAAATAAACTTAACTTGGTTTCATTTAACTTAATACGTCCACCTGATTTGGTTGGAATATTTAATCCAATACCGATAGATAGATCTCTTTGCAGTTCTAGATTATCTCGTCCAGCATATTTTATCTGTACAAAATCCAATACTTGTTTGTTTTCTGCTTTTTCCAATTCAAATTCTAGTTGCTCAAAATTAATTTTAGCAATCTGAATATCCTGAGCAAGATTTTTGATGGGTTGTTCTTTTATTTCCCCGAGAAGAAAAGTCATCGTTTCAAAAGAAATCCAGCCACTAGTATCTAGCGCTATTTCTTCAGAAAATGTTAAGTCGGGAATTAATTCTTGTAGGATATATTCTTTTTTAAACTGTTGCTGTAAGATTTTCCGATCTAATGCTTGCAGTTCTTTTTCGACTTTCAATAAATCTTCTACTTCAATAACCAACGAATTTGCCAGCATCTTTTGGTGAACTTTCTTTTTATCTTCTTGGGTTATTTTTTCTTCTTTTAAGAAATTTAGTTCTGCTTGCGTATAATACCAATCCACAATACGCTCATACTGATCGATAAGATGATCCTCCTGCATTAATTGAGCTTTCAAATCATAAAAATGGATATTATTTTTGGTTATTTCACTTTGCACATTCCTAGTCTTCTTACCATTAAAGCTCATTCTGAATAAATATTCTTGTCGATAAAGATCAAATTCATCCGTTTCGGTTCTAATTTCCATTTTGTCAACCAAGGGCATTCCTTGTTTGGTTTCCTTTAAAAATTGCAGGTTATTCTGAATGAGTTCACCACCTACCACCACGGACGGGCCAGCAAGAATCTGGGTAGTGGTCCAAATATTTTGAGCAAAACTTTGTTTTGGACAACAAAAAAAAACAATGACCATACAACAAACAAAAGACTGTCTCAGATCATTGCACCAATGGATATAACACATGTTTAAATTTTTAATACCCATCTCTACTTAGACAAAATAGAATTAGTAATTTTTTTATTCTTATCCTTATTCCCAGTTCGAAAAAGAGAAAACACGCCCGCTAATGAAAAAGAATTGTCTTCTTTTTCAAGTAAAGAATTAAGCATTACTTTCTCTTTTTGTAGAAAAGGATTATTAGATGGAATTCGGATCAACACTTCCCTGCCATAAGTCTTAAAATCGGGAATCTTTCGAAGTCTTTCAGGTATTTCTACAATCCTTGAGCCTAACCCAATAATCTTCCCTTTTATTTTTTGCGCCGGATGTAGAGAAGATGAAACAATTAAGCTGTCCCCCTCTTTTACTTGTAGAATCAAACTTTCATGTACAAAGCCTTTGACCATGGTTGGCATGGGTTCATAAAAATTGATCATTTTAGAAAAGGCCGAAATATTTTCGCCTTCCTTACATAAAATATTCCCAATCAGACCATTCGATGGTGCGACAATATCCAATTTGCTTTGCTCGATTTTATAGAAATCGATTTGACCTTGTAATTTTTGCCGTTGCACTTGGGCAGGTTTTAAAATGGCTACTAATTTTTTTTCTAATTGAGCCAACTCAGTATCAATAGGTTCTGTCGTCAATCTAAGACTTTCCTTAAGCGTCTGTAACTTTATGGCATTCGGAGTATTAGTTGGGTCAATACTTTCGGTATCAATGCTTTTTAATCCTTCTAATAAATTCTGGTTATAATTAATGGTCGCTTCTAAGGTATGTATCTCTGCGGTCAATGCCGAGACTTTGGTTGACCGTTTCACCTTCAATTGTTCAATACGATCTACTAATTTTTGTTTTTCTTGTAAAGCGATGGTTTGTAGACGTTCTAAATCTAAACTGGCATTGTCAATTTTTAAATCAATAGAAGATTGTTTTACTTCCATGAGCAATTGCCCTTTCTGCACTTTTTGTCCAGGAGTAACCAGTATTTTATGAATCAAAACTGGTTGATCATGACTAAGTTCTGTTTCTTTATTTTCAGCAAACCCATAAAAAAAGGCAGAAGCTTTTCCCAACTTGGCATTCATTTGAAATAAAATAAAGCAACATGGAACAATTGCAAGATATAGCACATTAACTCTTTTCATTAATTTAAATTATTTCTTTGGAATTATTTCTAAAACTCAATCCAAGCACCTTAACCTCCTGAAAATCTTTTAAGGAATCTACTAGATGACCACCACTATAAGTAGCTTTTAGTTTTAGGCGATATTCGTACAATAAAAGGTGCGCCTTCTTTTCTCCTTGAAAGACTTTATAGCTTTCTAAAATATATTTTTGGCAATATTTATCTAAAGTTTTTTCTAACTCGGGAAATGCCTCATATGCTTTTGGGACTTGGATTTTCAAACTACCAATCATAGATTTTTCAGCATTAAAAGAAGTCAGACTTAGAATAAAGGCCGTAAGACAAAATCCAAGTGTTCCTACCAAGGCAATAAGAAATCCAAAAACTCCACAGGCTATTCCAGAGGCAATAGAAGCAAAGATGAATACAATGTTTCGTGGATTACTAACCGTGGTACGAAAACGAATAATGGATAATGCTCCCAACATACCTAATCCTCTAGCTACACTATCTCCAATGGCTTGCATTATCGTAGCAGCAACAATCGTAATTAACACCATAGCCTGAAGAAAATGGTTGGGTCGATCTAATACTTTACTGGTTTTTTCATAGGTAAACGCAATCAAAGTCCCTAAAACCACTGAAAAAATAATCGTAAAAACAATAGCAGTCAAGGCAGGATTATCAGAGTTGTATTGCAAGGAGGATATATCAAACATTTAATTCTTTTAATTCTAATAAACAACCACGTTCATAAATTTAAAATCTATTTAAGCGTATCTAACACTTTCTCAGAATTTAGACAACAGAAGTCTAGGTTTCCTTCGGTCTGGAAGAAAAATATTTATTCATACGGATAAGTATTCGCTTTTTAGGTGTAACTAACGCTTCACTCCATCTAAGATCTAGCAAAAGAGTTTCTTCTTGATTAAGTGCTGTTGGAGTCACTGTTCTTGGCGTCCGAACATAGTGAAGCGGTACAATAGCTACTCTTTTAGCTATTGTACCGCTAGTTGAATCCTGCGAATCAGGGATTGGGAATAAATATATCCATCAAAGAAACCTCATCTTCCAATTGAATTTGAGATATAGTTGCTATTGGCAAATGATTACCAACTAATCTCAAAAGTTTCCTCAAACAAAACTGGATCACGGATAACCGGATAATTAGACCAACCTGTTTCCGAATCTCTGACGTCTACTGTAAAATTAACTTTCCTTTCATTAGAAAAAAGCGATTTTGGTATCGTTAATTGATAATAGGCATGGTCATCACTAACCTTTTCCGTAGGACCAAAATTTGCAGTTCCAACGAGGCCATCAATAAAACTACACGCTGACGTCGAAGTTTGGGTAATTAAGGTGGCATAACATATTCCCTGATCTATTGGACTCATCAAAAAGTCAACTCCTTCATCTAGAATACCATTGTTATTTTTGTCAAAATAAATTCGATAGAGATCAAGGTCAGGCCAAGTCCCATCAATGGCATTGGTAAAGTCATCAATGGCATCAATGTAAATATTGATGTTAGCTCCATCCGTATCAAAGGAAATATCAATAGTTGGATTTTCGAACACCACCGTTTTTTCTATGTTATTTTCTTCCTCTTTCGAGCAAGAGGTCACTAGAAGTAAACTAGAAAGAAAAAAGGTAGGCA
Organism: uncultured Saprospiraceae bacterium; assembly: GCA_937928405.1. Classification (GTDB taxonomy): domain Bacteria; phylum Bacteroidota; class Bacteroidia; order Chitinophagales; family Saprospiraceae; genus JALZUU01. Next base: position 78,312 of record CALFWZ010000065.1, on the reverse strand, counting down.
GTAAAAAAGAAAAGATAATCGTTTTCATAACTTGAGGGTTTAAGTTTATATTATTTTTTCAAAATTACAATTATTATATAAATAGACGATTGAGTATAACCTTTACGTTGGGTGCAAAATAAAAAATATTCATTAACCTATTTTTCGATCAAATGATCTTCAATCTTTTTACCGATCTCATTATTCCTTCCTATGAATAAGTTTATAAAAGAAGAGATAACTATAAATATGAGCGTAAAGATTCCATAAATCACAACTGCCGCCACAATATTAGGCAATTGATTAAGAGCCCCTTCAAGAGAGAACTCAAGGCGGATGTTGAATCTCAAACTAAAAATTAAACTAATAAAAAAGAAGAACAAAATACTAATTATACCAAATAATAGATTCCTTTTGAAAAGTAAAACCCACTCCCTAGGTGTTTCCTTTAAATAAATGTATGATAAAACTTGGAAGCTGATGAAAAGTAAACATAAACTTCCTAAACCAAATTCAAATAACAGAACTTTAAAATGATTTCCAAGAAAAAAACAAAAAACCATAGACACGGCATAGGATAATGGAATTAAATAGACACCTGTCATCTTTGGCTTATTTTTTCCATTATTCATTACCATTAGGTTCTATTAAATAAAGTTTTTTTTTAAAATTATGCTCTAAATACTTTTCTATAAAGGTAGACAGCATTATCCATTAACATTATCAATTAACCTTGACCACTTTAATCCAACCCCATTCACCTCCTACTTCAATCCCCAGAAAATACAAACCGGCAGGTCCTTCAATTCGTAAATCTTCTGTTCCACCAGTTAAATTACTTTTCTCAAACATCACTTTCCCTGTCAAATCTAACAAGCGCATATTTATAATTTCTAATTCACCAAAAGTCAATCGAATATCTCCACTGGTTGGGTTAGGCGACAAGGACAATTGATCGGCAAACCAGACATCTTCGGTATTGACCACCGTAATCATAGAACATTCAGAAGTTTCAGTACACCCATTTTGAGTAATTTCTACTGCATAATTTCCCGTAACCGTCGCAGTAAAACTCTGACCTGTTTCACCCATAATCGGAGCATTATTATTATCACAATCGATCCATTGGTAAGTAGCTCCTGCTGAAGTAGCAGTAATGGTGGCATCTACTACGGTAACTGAATTATCAACCTCAAGTAGTTCTACGTCGGTTATCAGCAAAGAATCACAGCCAAACTGATTAATTAAGTTCGTTATAAAAATGCCTGTATCTTGCGGAAAACAAGAAGACCCAAATTCATACGTTGTGTCAGAAGGTAAAAGTGTAGTTGTTATGGTAACAATCGAATCACAGCCAAACTGATTCATCAGTAAAATCATCTCCACTCCGACTTCTGCTGGATCACAACTACTCATAGCAATATCCGTCTCATCACTCGGCAAAAGTTCAGTAGAAATGGTAATGATAGAATCACAACCACTCGTATTGGTTAAAGTAAACATCTCCACTCCGACTTCTGCTGGATCACAAGTGGAAGCAAAAATAAATGTCTCATCTATTGGCAAATAAATCGTTGTAAATGTAATAATTGAATCACATCCATTAAACGCTTCATTCTCTAACACTTCTGTTCTTGTAGGAGGCGTGGAAGCATCACAAGTCAAAAAGTCTTCTTCACTTGTTGAGGGCGCATTAAAAATTAAGGTAACATTCACAATAGAATCACAACCCGTAGCAGAAATCATCGTTTCTGTTCCCGTTGGATTGCCTTGATTGTAGACTACATTATTAACAATTACTTCGTAATCGTCACCTTGACAACCATTGTAATTTTCGTTTAAAATGATCGGTGGGCAGATACATGATTCAACCGTAATTAAGCAAGTATAACTTACACCAGGACAATTACCATTGGACGGCGTAACATAAGGAAAACTATATACACTTGGAACAACACCATCAAAGGTTACATTAGCGAGATCAGAAAGATCAACACCTACTCCATCCGCATCAAACCATGTTCCAGCAGTATTTCCCGCAGTAATTAAATTATTAAAATTAACAATAGAATTGTTACCGGCTATATCATTATTACACACCGTAAACATATCTATAACGGTAGCGGTGAGCGGAGCATCAACGATCACCGTTACCTCGGTAAAAGCATCCGGACAATCCGTTCCGCTGACGGTGTATCTAAATTCATATGCTCCAGCGTTTTGCCCAGTTCCATCAAATAGATTGCCTGAGAATCCAGTCGATGGATTGGTGGAAGTTTCGGTCCAAACACCGCCAGCATCCGCACCATTCAGCAAATTATTTAAATCAATAATATTCCCATTCTCATTGCACGTAGAAATAGATCCTGTTGCGATGCCGGAGTTTGGAGGAATCGCAAAATTCAAATCAATAATTACCGTAGAATCACATCCATTAATATCAATTGCTGGCAGAACTTCTATCCCTTCAGGATTATTTTCGTCATAGACCGTTCCATTAATAACCACCGAAAATCCATCTCCTTCACAACCACTATAAGATGCTAAACCAGACGTGCTAGACGGAAAAAATGTTAGATCAATCATGATGGTTGAATCGCAACCAATTGCATTAACCATTTCTTCTATTCCAAATGGATTGCTTTGGTCATAAGTCGTCCCATTTACAATGATGGAAAAACCTTCACATACCTGTTGTCTTATCGTATCATTCGTTTCCGGTACAAAAGTTAAATCAATATTATAAATTGAATCACAACCTTGTACTGTTTGAAAAAGTAAACTGCCGGTTGAATTATTTACATCATACACGACTCCTCCTAAAGTAAAAGTCGACCCTACACATAAAGTATCAAAAATATTAATCACAACACTTTGAAAAATGGTTAGATCAATATTAATAACGGAATCACAATTATTCGGGCCAGGAATTAACTCCGTATACATCCCTGAAAGATTGTACAACGATCCAGTTGGAGAAATGTAGGAATCACAAGCCTGAATGCTAAGATTCGTAGTAGGTGGTTGACAGCCTTGGTTTTCCCATGTAACAACCAATTCGGGTGCGGTCCCTTGTTCTCTAGAACCAAAACGATAAGCAGAACAATTTGCATCCTCTACTCCGATGATCAGAATACCATGATTAGACGAAGGGTCAGAGGCCCAAGCTTCTACTTGGTTTTCAAAATTTCCAGAGGTGGGAAAAGAAATGGTTTGGAATTCTTCGGTCGTTACTCTGGTAGACAGCAACAAGGATGAATTAAAGTCTCCGCCGGGGGTAGTCCAAAAAGCGGTACCGAGCATTGCGTCGGTCCATGTGGCATCCGGTGCTATGGCCGTGGCCCCATCCCCACCGCCACCTGAGGCAGAAGATGGTCCTTCACCCCAAGATTGATCGACTGCATAGATATCAATCACTCCATCTCCTCCATTTCTTGATTTTTCAGCGCCGAGTTTCAATTCTACATTGGTAACGGTAGCATCACTTGGAATCGCCGAAACATCAAACTGAATCAAAGCCCGGCGGATGTTTCCATTACAGGTCGTTCCCGCAAAAATCTTACCGTCCCCTAAAGATTTCCCCCCACTTTCGTTAAACATGCTATTATCTTTAATAGCCGGTAGAACGCTCACATTTTGACCAAAAAGACTCCCAATTGAAATTAATAAAATGCCAATCAGCGTAGGTAGTGTGTACATTTTCATGAGCTTATGTTTTAGATTTTTTTATGATAGGTAAAAGATAAGAATTTCAACCAAAATTAAGTTTATTTTTGGGTTAAAAAAAATTCGTACCCTATAAACAAGCATTTGGCAATTATATATATGGAAAAGACAGCCGCTCCTATTTTTGATTTAAATTATTGGGAAAACCAACTAGCACTCGGTAAGTTTAATTACCAAAATGAGCAACCCTATCCATACATTATTTTGGATAATTTTCTTCCGGATTCCGCCGCCAAAACGGCCATGACTGCCTTTCCTGCCGTAAAAGACGACGGCTGGATCCACTATCTCCATGTCAATGAAAAAAAACATGGGCTCAATAAATTTGATTTGATGCCTCCCTATATTCGGGAAGTCATTCAAACGCTAAACCATCCTGATACGGTCGACTTTATTTCCCGCTTGACTAGTATTCCCAACTTACTCGCCGATGATTCACTCGAAGGTGGAGGACTACATCAGACCTGCCGAGGTGGATTTTTGAATGTCCACGCTGATTTTACCGTGCATCCGCACAAAAGACATTGGCGCCGCAGAGTTAACTTATTGTTATACCTAAACGAAAATTGGGAGGAAAACTATAATGGTCACCTTGAATTATGGTCTCGGGATATGTCACGGTGCGAAAAGAAAATTGCGCCCATCTTTAACCGTTGTGTTATTTTTAATACCGACGAAGATTCCTATCATGGTGTACCAGAAACCATTCTATGCCCTGAGGACATGACCCGTAAATCTATCGCCTTGTACTATTTTACAGAAGAAAAAGAAGCACCAGTCTTACGATCCACCAATTATAAGGCTCGCCCCGGAGATGGATTAAAAGCTATTCCCATTTGGATGGATAAACAACTCATTGCCGTTTATACGAGTTTGAAAAGAAGACTTGGCTGGAACGATGATACTATCAGTAAATTTCTCAATCGGTTTAACCGCAAAAAATGAAGAATCGTCTCAGTCAATATCCATTATGGCCTTTGCTCCTTTTAAGTGCGCTTCTATTTATTCCATTTTTGGGAGGCGTTCGGCTTTTCGATTGGGATGAAATCAATTTCGCCGAAATTAGCCGGGAAATGCTTGAACTAGGAGATTATTTTCGGGTTCATGTAAACTTTAAACCCTTCTGGGAAAAGCCTCCATTCTTCTTCTGGTGTCAGGCCATGGCAATGAAAATATTTGGCGTCGATGCTTTTGGGGCTCGTTTGCCGAATGCCATTGTTGGGTTGATTACGTTAGGAGTATTATATAAAATTGGGAAACAATTATACAATCGACAATTCGGCTTTTTATGGGCAACGGTTTATCTCGGTACAACCCTACCCCATCTTTATTTTCGCTCTGGAATTATTGATCCGATTTTCAATCTATTTATCTTTTTGGGGCTTTATGTTTTCCTGCTATTTTATTGGAAAAAAGAAGGAATGGCTACTCAAATTAATCTTAATAAAAATCGCTGGACCTATTTATTCTGGGCTGGCTTTTTTGTGGGAATGGGCGTCCTCACAAAAGGACAAGTAGCCTATCTTATTGTGTGTCTTTGTTTCTTTGTTTATTGGATCTATCAACGACTCCGCATGTATGTCAATATTCCAGAGTTTCTATTTTTTTCCATTGCAGCCTCACTCGTGACCTTGAGTTGGTATGGAATTGAAACGTTCTTAAATGGTCCTTGGTTTATTGTAGAATTTAATAAATATCAATTCCGATTATTCAGTACACATGATGCGGGACATAAAGGTTTTCCGGGATATCATTTTGTGGTATTATTAGTAGGATGTTTTCCAGCTTCCATTTTTGCGCTTCGTTCTTTTTTTAGAATGCCAAAGCCAACTTATGATTTTCAACAGAACTTTTCTTTATGGATGAAAATATTATTCTGGGTGGTCTTGATTTTATTTTCCATCGTCCAATCCAAAATCGTCCATTATTCTTCCATGTGTTATTTTCCACTGAGTTTTTTAGCCACCAAAGTAATCTTTGAAATAATTCATGGTAAGATTCAACTAAATGGTTGGATGAAATTTGGTGTTTTATTTTTAGGAACGATATTTATCATCGCAGTCATTTTAGCTCCATCTATCGGTCAAAATCCAGACTGGCTCTACCCGATATTAAAGAAGCCATTTGCCAGAGCGAATCTAGAAGCCACCGTAAATTGGTCCGCCTTATCTTTCTTACCTGGAATTATTTTAGCGGTAAGTCTATTTCTATTTTTTAAATATTTTAAAACTAAAAAAAGAGAAAAAGGAATCTATGCACTTTTTCTAGGAAATGCATTTTTCATTTTTTTCACCCTTATCTTTTTCATTAATAATATCGAACAATATTCCCAAGCTGCTGCTATGGATTTTTACGAATCTAAAGCCGACCAAGATGTCTACGTAGAACCTTTATTCTTCAAATCCTATGGTCAACTATTCTATGGAAAAAGAAAAAACTTAACCCATCTCCCAGACTATGGTGAACAATGGCTACTCAACGGTCCAATTGACAAAGACGCTTATTTTATCATCAAAATCCACCGAGTACCACAAATGGCCGCCTATCCCCATATCAAAGAAATTGGTAGAAAAAATGGGTTTGTTTTTTATCATCGTAAACGACCGAGGTAGAGACAACTCATGAATCGTCTCTACTGATATCCCGAAGGCATCTTCCTTACCTTAGTCAATTGCTCAAATGCATAGCCTATCCGTAATAGTTGCTCTTCTTCCCACGGTTTGGCAATAAATGTCAAACTAATTGGCTCTCCACTTTCCTTATAGCCCATAGGAACGGTCAAACATGGAAACTGCGCCATCGCCGCCTGGCCAGCACTATAATTATTAATAGATAGAATAGCATCCAATTGATGTTCCTTCATCGGTTTCTCAAAAAATGCACTTGCTTTCGATTTATATTCCGTTTTGAGTTTTGCAAAATCATTCTCTGAAATATCCTCAGCTACAATCCCATTAAAATATTCTTGTCCGTAAGGAATTCGTTGCAGAGTATCCTTTAAATTATAGGCAACCACATCTGCTACCGACCGAACCGTAACTGAGGGTCCAGTCGAATTCCTTAAATAACTAGGTAAATCCTTTTTCATATCTGCATTTAAGAAAGTAACAAAGTCAGGAAAATTAATTTCCGCTGGTTTAAACTTAATCAGGGTGGCCCCTGCTGCTGCTAGTTTTTCGGTCGTCAATTTATAAATTGAATCTGACAAAAAATCTTCATTCACACCCAATCTTAGCTTACTCAAATCTTGATTATCTACTTTGTCCCATTCAATTCTTTGAATAGGATTGGCTGCAGAAGCAGAGTCAGCCGGATCTTTCCCCAACATGGCTGATAATAAAATGGCATTGTCTGCTACGCTACGTGTCATTGGTCCAGGCGTATCAAGGGTACTGGAAATCGGTACAATTCCTCCTCGACTAAGTAAACCGATCGTCGGCTTTAAACCCACAATAGAATTTTGACTAGAAGGAGATAAAATAGAACCCGCCGTTTCGGTACCAATAGCTGCAACCGCATAATTAGCGGCCATGGTGGTTCCGCTTCCTGCGCTAGAACCTCCAGTCTCAAAAAAATGTCGTCCATAAGGATTTAAGGTTTGACCTCCAAGGGCACTATACCCAACGGGGCAACCTTGACAAAAGAAATAGGCCCATTCACTAAGATTGGCCTTGCCAAGAATAATTCCTCCCTTATTTTTTATTTGTTGAATAATAAAAGCATCATTGGTCCGATTATCTTTTAGTACCTCTGCACCAGCAGTGGTGGTCATCCCTTCTGTGTTTATGTTATCTTTTACTAGAATTGGCATGCCAAAAATCGGATGTTGGCTTTTACTTTTTTCTCGATCACAGCGACGAGCCATAGCGACCGCATTAGGATTGAGGTCAATAATGGAATGTAGGGTTTTTGCCGGATCATTTTCAAATTTTAAAATTCGATATAAATACCATTGTGTTAATTGCTCATAATTAAATTTTCCGGCAGCAATATTTTTTTGTAAAATTTTAATATCCTGTTCCAGAATCATTGGTTTTAAACGCTGGTAATCTTCCTCCGAAAAATTATCTAACTGACCATTTAGACGTTGCCATATGGTATTTTTATCCAAAAATTTTGACTGAATAAGTTTGTACTGCATCCGAGGATTTTTGTGTTCTTCGTTAACAGCTAATTGTTTTGATTCATCATAAGACACCCATTTTGGGGGCATCATTTTTTTCGCTGGGATTTTGGGAGTGGATTGACAGGCTCCCAAGAAGAAAAGAAGGGTTAAGTACGGAAGATTTTTCATAAGAACTCGTTTTAAAGAGTAAAAACGGGAATATTTTCCATGTAACAAAAGTTCTAGTTGAATTTAAACATCTCCTTACAGACAAAAATAAAATTATCCTAGTATTCTCTCCCTATCCCCTATGAAATGCTTATTTTTGCCGCTAATTTATTTTTACACTAACACCTAAAGCTTTTTTAAGCAAAATCTTATTACTTAGGTGAAAAACTATCAACAGTATTATGGCTCGAAAAAGAATCGCAATTAATGGCTTCGGACGAATTGGCCGATTAACTTTACGCAACTTGCTGGAAGCAAGAGATGTAGAAGTAGTAGCAATTAATGACTTAACAGACAACGCCACGCTCGCGCACCTTTTCAAGTACGATTCAGCGCAAGGAATGTACGATGGAAAAGTTTCTTCCGACGAAAAATCTATTACGATCGGACGTAAAAAAATCACTGCCTTAACACAGCGTGATCCTTCTAAGTTACCTTGGAAAAAAATGAAAGTAGATGTGGTTTTAGAGTGTACTGGAATTTTCCGTAACAAAGAAAAAGCAGGGCTTCACTTAACAGCTGGTGCAAAGCGAGTTATCCTTTCTGCCCCTGGTAAAGGCGACGGTATTCAAACCATTGTTTTGGGTGTAAATGACAAAGAAATCGATAAGAAAAATAAGATTTTCTCTAACGCCTCTTGTACAACCAATTGTTTAGCGCCACTTTGTAAAGTAATCAATGAAAACTGGGGTTTCAACATTGCGTCGATGACCACTACGCACGCGTATACTTCAGATCAAAGAATTCAAGATGCCCCTCACAGCGATATGCGTCGTGCCAGAGCAGCAGCATTTAATATCGTTCCTACTTCTACCGGTGCAGCCACTGCTGTCGGGAAAGTTTATCCAGCTGTAGAAGGCAAAATGTTCGCCATGGCGTTCCGTGTGCCAATTATTACGGGTTCTATCGTAGAACTTAATGTACAAATCGATAAAAAAGTAACTGCGGAGCAAGTAAACCGTAAGTTTGCTACTGCTGCGAAAAAAGAACTAAAAGGAATTTTAGAATATGCCACTGCTCCGCTTGTAAGTTCTGACATCGTCGGTAATAAACACTCTTCCATTTTCGATAGCTCGCTAACGCAAGTGAAAGACAATATGTTAAAAGTAGTTAGTTGGTATGATAACGAAGCAGGATATTCTGCTCGTCTTTCTGACTTTACTAGAAGAATTGCAAAATTATAATAAAAAATACTCCTCATATTAATAACAATCCCGTAGCCTTTGGCCTACGGGATTTTTTTTAGGTTAATTAGAGAATTTATTCTAACTTCCAATCGATTTATAAATTACTAATTTCCCTTCGTTTGAATTCAACGATTCAACGATTCAACAAATCAACAATTGAAGATATTACATTTTTCCGATACGCATTTGGGCTATAATGATCTAGACAAAGTAGGTCCGAATGGGGTTAATTTGCGAGAACAAGATTTTTACGACAGCTTTAAGTTTGTAATAGACCAAGCCTTAGAACTTAATCCAGATTTGATAATTCACTCCGGAGATTTTTTCCATCGACCTTCCCCTCCCAATCGTCCCATGATTTTTGCCTTGGAACAGATGAATCGTTTAGCCACGGCTAATATTCCAATCGTAATTATTGCAGGTAATCACGAAACACCAAAAACGATTTACACCAGTCCCATTCTAAAGGCCTTTAAAACCATAAAAAATATTCATCCTATCTTTGGACAAGGTTATCAAACTTTTGCTTTTGGAGACCTAGTAGTCCACGGACTTCCCCACATAAATGACGAAAGGGTTTTGTTGAAAGAGATGGACAAAATCGATCCAGTTTCAGAAAAATTCAATATTATCCTCTTACATACTTCTATTGGCAAACGCTATATTATGGAAGAATTTGGAGAACAACTCTATCCACCAGAGCGCTTAGAATTATTGAATAAATTTGATTATGTAGCACTGGGACATTGGCATAATTATCAAAAGGTCAAGATTCTCGATACCGCTTGGTATGTAGGATCTACGGAAAGGATGAGTGATACAGAAGCTGGAAAAGACAAAGGATTTTGTTTATTTACTTTAGAAAAAAATAAGCCAGTAGAACCTATCTTTTTTCCAATACCAGCTCGGCCCTGGATGCGTTTTGATATAAAAAAATGTGAAGAAAAAACGGTAGAATCCATTGAAAACGAGCTAACTGAATTAGCTAAATCAAATCCACACAAAGATGCCATCGTCAGTCTTTATTTCCACCAGATCCAAAATCTGCAGAGCATTGCACTTACCCAACGCAAGTTGGAAATGATTTTTGAAGAAGCGCTACAGGTTCACGGTAAAAGAATTTTTGCGCTTTCCGATCGAGAACATGATACAGAGCGTTGGTCCAATAGCGGCAAATCTACTAAGGCGTTATTAGCTGATTTTATTCGTGAACAAACGAATGATAAAGCGGATGGTTTAATTGAGAAAGCAAGAGGCTATTTTGATACCTGGGAAAAGAAACGAAAGTGATTGAATTGTTGAATGGTTGAGCTTACTCTAAAAACTAAGAAAACAAATTTTTTAAATAATTATGAAATAAAAATAATATATGTATTTGCTTTGCGATAAAAGATATACACGTTAGAAGGTCTTCCGAAACAAGTTCGGAACGGGTGCTGCGTCTCTGCGCCTCCCGAATCGAGTTCGGAACAGGTCTGCGCGAAAAACACTTTTTAGAGGAAACTCATTGTTGAATTGTTGAATCGTTGAATTCGATAGAAAGAAAAATATGAGTAATGAAACAAACTTTGATGTAAAGTTATAATGCTATAATTTTTTTAGAATCATCTGAAGCATAAGCAACCTATCGTATTTTTAAAAATCTGGTAAAGTTACATTGGTTGAGAAACAAAATCGGATGCCAATATCATCATGTAACTAATAAATTCCTATCCATATTAAGAAAAATTCATAAAAATGAAAAAAGAATATTGCCTATAATTCACATGGCATGGAGAACAAGAAGAAATCAAATTACTTGATCCTACTGTTGATTGGATGGAATTTAGTATCCAAATTGAGAAAATCCCAAAATTTAGCTTATCTGAATTATTATTATACATCAATCGAATTTACCATAGAAAAAACATGGCTCACACGAATTACTAGTTAAATTCAACGATTCAACATAATTCCTATTGCATCGAAAAATTAATACTTACATCATATCGCACCTTAACCGGTTTTCCGTCCAGCATGGCAGGAATGAAACGGTTGGTGGAAGCCAATTTTATGGCATTAAAAGCTTCTTCTTCACAACCACCACCGACTTCTTGTTTAACTTTCAACTCTACCAATTGTCCTTTCTCACTGATCGTCATGGTAAGTATGACGTCACCTTCTAATTTAGCTCGTTGAGCTCTGTCTGGATAAACAATTTGGCTATAAACGATATTCCAAAAGTTCTCATCGCCTCCATTGGCTTCTGGATTGCGATCCAATTTAATTTTAGCCCATTTTTTTTTGGCAGCATCGTAAACTTCATAAGTTGTTCCGTCTGAGATGGCCATTTCTTCAATTGGATTAATGGATGCTTGAGACATTGGAATGGAGCAAAGCATCGCCAGTACTAAAACGAAGGTGGTGGTAATTTTTTTCATGTTGTTGTGATAAATAGTATTTAAGTGTAAGACAATGACCGTTTTTTAGGACATCACCTTAGAAGTGAAATTGCTAATCATAGAAATTTCGGTCAAGAATTCAAGTTTATTGGGAAGTGAAAAGTCTGAAATAATGAAGGGTTAAACAAAGATTTCCTCAGACTAATTCTGTTATTACAAATTTAGTCCCAAATTTACGATAAAACCGTTATCTCCCGAATTTTTTACGGATTTTAACATCTTTTTCGCGGCATTCTTCGAAGAAAAAGGACCAAGAATTAATTTATAAACTGTTTTGCCATTTAGCTCATTGATATTTACCAAGGTCTTATGTTTGTACTTTTTTCGTAATCTATTGGTTTGTATTAAAACATTTCCATATTCGGCATATACGCCCATTTGAACACCGAAGCCTCTTTTTGATTGGGGTTTGACATCAAACTGAAAAAGTCCATTGCCTTCTCCTACCGTCTCTGGTTCAATCATGGTACCACCGTCCGCTCGTCGTAAAGCTTCAGCCACTGCTCGATCAGCATTGACCCGACCATAGCCAAAACGTAAGGAATGACCCTCCACATATTCCTGTGGACTACCAATCTTATCAGCCGTCAAGGAAAGAATCTCTCTCACTTCACTAGCTCGCAAATTAGGGTTGGCAGATAAGATTAAGGCACAAACACCTGCCACGAGCGGACAAGAAGCAGAAGTCCCTTCGAAATGTTGATATTCTCCAACTGGTCCTCGCAGCTGGCCGTCCCGAAAGAAGTTTTTTTCAACTCCAGTTTTAAAATTGGCGCGCGCCGTCAGAATTGGAAAATTTCCGGCAGGTGCCGTAACCGTGATTTCTGGACCACGGTTAGATTGGTCAAAATGCTCGTCAGCGCTAGTGCTTCCTGCTACGGCAATTACTTCCGGTAAGCGACCGAAATGATTGATCCGCTCTTCGTTTTCATTGCCTGCCGAAAAAAGTATCGGAATTCCTAACCCATTTCTACCAGTACTTGTAATATTTCTAATCACTTCTTGATGCATTGGACTCAAGGCATCGTGGTGTTCAATAGAGCCCCAACTACAACTAATAACATCCACCTTTTTTCTTTTGCAAAATTTAAAAATTTCTTCAAGTACATCCCAACTAAAGGTAGAGCCTTCGATTAAAATCAGGTTACATCCCGGAGCTACTCCAGTAATCCCTTCTCCATTATCACTAGCCGAAATAAGACTCGCACAGGAAGTTCCGTGTCCACTTCCAATGGGTGCGAATGGATCGGTATAGATTGAATGAGTAGACACTACTTGCGCTTTATAGGACGGATGATCTACTTGGAAACTTTGATCTATTACAGCAACGGTAATTTGATTAGAACCTTTATTCCCCAACCGATCCAATGCATCCATAATTTTTAAATCAGCATCGGGGAGAATCTTGGAAGCCGGTTCACCAGGAGCCGCACCTTGATTTCGGAGATGCCATTGGTAAGGTAACAAGTCATCGCCTGGCAGAATATCTTCGTGTAAAGTCTGTGGAGCATCCCAATCAGGCATCGCACTGATTATGGCCTCCTCCTTCATTAATTTGGTACAGCACCGCAGCGGGTTTGGAGATTTTTTGGTTACCTCAACCACATACTTCGTCTTTAAAAATCGACGATTTACTTTCAGATCTAAGGAATCTAGTATTTTTTTTCGATCCTTAATTTTGGTTTGACTAGCAAACACCACCATTATTTTACCAGTGGGAACTATTAGGTTTTTACTCCCTTCAATATAATAAACATGGGTTCCTAAAACCACATTTCGGGCTTTACGGACCTTATCCAAAATTGCATCAATTTTTCTATTACCCAGACTAGGTTTATAGATGACAAAACCACCCAATCCTCGAGCAAATAGTTTTCCTTTTTGGATTTCTGAAGGTAATTTTTTTGCATTTGGTCGAAGCTTAACGCCAATAAGATTTGGACTTTTCTTTATGGTAAATATTCCTTGGCCGAGATTAATTTTCATAATATGGTTTTTTGATAGAAAGTAACTAAGTAGAAAACAAGACTAGTAAATTTTACGGATTATTCGAAATAAATTTTACTTTTATTTATAGAATATTTTTGTTCAATTCATATTCTTCCTCCGTCAAAACCACGACAAATTCGTTTTAATTCAACAAACTGAATAACTAATTTAAGTTACACAACGTTTAGCAATTCAATAGAAATATTAAGCTAATACAGTTTCCAAAAAAAATCATATGAAAAATATCCTTTTAAAATCCACGATCTTCATTTTTATTTTTTTTGTTTCAAGTGCATTTAATCATGCCGTCATCAATATTCCTCAACCAGAAGAACTTGGCGATGTGCAATGGCTTCGTGACTATGATCAAGCGATTGCCAGTTCAAAAAAAACCAATAAACCCATCCTGATTTTATTCCAAGAGGTACCTGGCTGTAGTACTTGTCGAGGCTATGGAAATGAAGTTTTAAGTCATCCAATGATTGTGGAAGCTATTGAGGAGTCTTTTGTTCCACTTGCCATCCATAATAATAAAGGTGGGAAGGACAAAAAAGTGTTAACCTCTTTTGGAGAGCCAAGCTGGAATAATCCGGTGGTCCGAATAATTGACCAAGAGCGTAATGCACTGACTCCACGAATCAACGGAAAATATGACCGCAAGAGTCTGGTAACGGGCATGGTAGCCGCCTTAGAAAAAACCAACCGCCCCGTCCCTAATTATTTGCAATTATTAAAAGAACATCTTACTGCCGAAAAGCAATCTACGCAGAAGGCTACTTTTGGAATGTATTGTTTTTGGAGTGGCGAAGCAAAACTGGGAAAAATCACTGGAGTAGTAGATTCAGAACCTGGATTTATGGGTGGAAGTGAAGTAGTTGCTGTGAGTTTTGATCCAGCGATTATTAGCTACGAAAATCTATTGACCAAAGCCAATCAAAATAAGGCGTTTGATCGAATTTTTACCCATTCTAGTGAGCAAAAAAAAGTCGCCGAATCCATCATAAGCAAAGGAAAAATTAGTAAGGCTCAAGCATTTAAAGCTGATCATCAGCCCAAATACTACCTATTACACAGTTCGTATCGACTTATTCCAATGCTGCCAAATCAAGCAACTCGAGTTAATACAGCCATTGGATTGGGAGGAGATCCCGATAAATTTCTATCTCCCAAGCAGTTAGAACTATTAACTTATGTCAAAAACTACCCCGAAAAAGGTTGGAAAAACGTCTATGAAAAACCCTTTTTGAACGGTTGGAAGCAAGTAGAAGACCTATTTTAGAAATGAAAAGCTAAAATTAGAAGAATTATTAATAAGGCAGGGAATTTGATACTTGATTAAGTGAGAAAAAATTGTGATATTTAATGGGTATTCCTAAAGAAATCAAAACTATAATTGGTCAATTCTTTCTTTTGTGATAAAATAGTTTCTATTTAGTAGGATTATTGACCCTTTTAATCGCGGCTTGTCTGCTATATTACACAACTTCACGCATTAATTTGCGTTTATATGATTACAAACACGAGCATGAAAGATACTGCATTAGCCTTCTAATGCTGGATTTTTGGTACCCAAAAAAGTTTACTGAACTTGTACGCTAAGGGAAGCGTGACTGATTTGAATAATCCCATAACAAAAAGTAACCTATGAGACTATGTTCTTTTAAATTCTTACTTTTCTTTCTAAGCATTAGTGTATCACCTCTCTTTGCTCAAACGTCTGAAATGGCAACATCGCTGCCAGGCCTCCTACAAAATGATCACAATCACGATCATGATCACACGCATCACCACGATCATGATCATGGTAACGATCTCAGTTTTGTAAAAAATAAGGGCCAATGGGAAGACGCCGTACAATTCCGTGCTTCTTTAGGTGGCCTAAACGCCATTTTTTTAGAAAAAAAGGGATACACCTATTTATTTCACAATGATAAAGATGCCGAAAAACTATTCGATCACAGCAATCGTCATCGTGAAAAAATCCAACCCGTGCGAGCACATGCCTACCATGTAAAGTTTTTAAACGCAAATCAGGCTAACTTAAAAGCTACGGAACCAAGATCAGCATACAATAATTATTTTTTAGGTAATGACCGATCTAAATGGGCTTCTCACGTGCCAATTTTTGATCAGGTTCGATATGAAAACCTTTATCCAGATATACATCTAGATGCTTATGATGTTGACGGTTATTTTAAATATGACTTTGTCGTTGACCCCGGTGCGAATACGGAAGATATTGCCTTAAACTATAGCGGTGCAGACCGCCTAGAAATAAAAAAAGGAGATCTAATTATTCATACCTCGGTAGATAAGATTGTCGAACACGAACCTTACGCTTATCAAGAGATCAAGGGCAAAAAAATCGAAGTAGTCTGTGCCTACCAGTTAGAAGGCAATACGGTTAGTTTTCATTTTCCGAATGGCTATGATCAGCGTTACCAATTAGTGATTGACCCAACGGTTGTAGCCGCCACCCTTTCAGGAACCACCAATAATGAAAATTTTGGACATTCGGCCACCTATGACTTCTCTGGAAATATTTATGTCGGAGCGCAAAGTTTCGGATCTGGGTATCCAACCAATGTCGGGGCTTTCCAAACCAATTTTGGTGGCGGGGTGGCAGATATTGCGGTTTCAAAATATAATACCAATGGATCTCAACTGATTTATGCCTCCTATATCGGAGGAAGCGGGGCAGATTTACCGCACAGTTTAATCACCGACTTTGATGGACAAATCTATATTTATGGAACCTCAGATTCCAATAACTTTCCGACGACTCCTAACGCTGTACAAACCAACAGAGGTGGCGCAATTGATATTGTAATTTCTATTTTAACAGCTGATGGGAGCAGCTTAGTAGGCTCAACTTATGTTGGAGGATTAGAGGATGATGGTTTTAATAATTGCGAAATAAACGCAAGTTATGGAGATGACTACAGAGGTGAAATTATGATTGATCGAGAACGAAACGTCTACATTGCCAGTAATACATCTTCCAGTAATTTCCCAACTACTCCTGGTGCATTCGATCGTACCTTTAACACGATTGGAACCAATGCTTCTACTCCTTCTCCGGCCCAGGATGGGGTTGTTTTTAAACTAAATAATGATTTATCAAATTTCTACTGGAGTACCTATTTAGGAGAAAATGGGGCAGATACTGCGATGGGTTTACGAGTCAATGAAGATAATAATACAGTCTATGTAACTGGAACAGCTGCGGGTTCTAATTTTCCCATTCCTAGTGGTGGTTTTCAACCCAATTATGCAGGTGGAGATTCTGATGGCTACATAGTTCAAATATCTGCGGATGGAAGTTCAATTCTTAACGGAACTTTTTGGGGAACATCACAAGATGATAATAGCTATTTTATGGACGTAGATTTAGAAGGAGATGTTCATATTTATGGAATATCAACTGGTTTTATGCCAGTAACGCCTGGCGTCTTTTCCACCGTTGCGGGGAGTCGGCAGTTTATTAGTTCCTTCGATTCCAATCTTAGCAATTTAGTTTACTCCACCGTTATTGGTCGCGGTCCAAATAGCACTGGAACTGGTCCTTTTACAGATTTTGATTTTGTTCCTGTCGCTTTTATGGTCGACAAATGTGATAATATCTATTTCTCTGGTTATGATGCTATTGCTAATTTACCACTGACCAATGATTTTATTTCATCCCAAGGCGGTACCTTCTATTTAGGAGTGTTAGAGCCAGACGCCACAGCTCTTTCTTTTGCTACTTATTATGGAATGGCCAACCACGTAGATGGTGGTACCAGTCGTTTTGATAAAAGCGGTGTAGTCTATCAGGGTGTCTGTTCTTGTACCAATTTTATTATGAACACTAATAACAATGCCTGGGCACCGAATCAGGCAGAACGTTGTGATGTCGGTGTTTTTAAAATTGACTTTGATGTACCAACCGTCACGGCTTTTGCGGCAGTGGAACCAGCTTCAAGTGGATGTGCTCCCTTTAACGTTGACTTTGAATATACTGGTAAAAATGGAACCGTATTCGAGTGGGATTTTGGTAATGGATTTACCAGTAATAATGAAAATCCGAGTACTACTTTTGAAGAAGCAGGTACCTATGAAGTACGATTTGTAGCGTCCAATACAGGCACCTGTAACGAACAAGATACTTTTTATATGCAGATTAATGTTTTGGATAATACCAGCTCATTAATTGACACCACTGTCTGTGGAGAGAACGATGGTGTATTTGTCAATGCCACCACCACCAACGCCAATTATATGTGGAATGATGGTATCATCAATGCCACCCGAACCATCAATCAAGAAGGTGTTTTTTGGGTAGATATCAGCATTAGTGGTTGTACTAGGCGAGACTCTTTTATTGTTAGTTTTGAACCAGAACTAGAATATTCCCTAGGTCAGGATTTCTCTTATTGTGATGTCATCACTTCCCCACTCGATGCCACCAGAAGTGACTTGGTCAAATATCTTTGGGATGATGGCAGTTCAGATCCGATCCGGCAAATTAGCGCCGCTGGAACCTATGATGTTTATGTAGAAAATGCAGTAGGTTGTAATGCTCGCGATACCGTAGAAATTAATTTTGGAATTACGCCCCAAACAGATTTAGGAACTCCTGATACGCTTTGTCAAGGTGATATTCGAGTTGTAACCGCTCCCAACTTATTGGGTATTCCTGTTAATTATTCTTGGAACACAGGAGATAATACGCCTCAAATTACCGTAGGACAATCAGGTGACTATATTGTTACTCTTGAGAACAATGGTTGTACTATTAGTGATACGCTTAGTGTGCATTATACGGAGTTTGATCTAAGTTTTGATCAAACCAATGTCAGTTGCTTTGATTTCTGTGACGGAGAAGGAACAGCTATACTTTCTGGAGAAGCCCCACCTTTTAACCTCTCATGGGATTCTGGTAGTATTGATCCAACTCAAGTGCAACTCTGTGAAGGAAGTTATAACCTTACCGTAACTGACCAAGAAGGTTGTGTATATGAATCTACGCTGATCATCACAGAACCAGAGATGCTGGAAATCGCCACTGACGTGGTCGATGTTACCTGTGCTGGTGATCAAAACGGAGTCGTTCAAGTAAGTGAAATCTTAGGTGGAACAGGTCCCTTTCAGGTTTCATTCGGAGGAAATGATTTCCAAGAAAATACTATTCTAGATAATTTAAATGGAGGTGACTATCAGGTGGTCGTAAGAGACGCCAATGGTTGTGAAGAGGAAGAATTGGTCAACGTATATGAGCCTCCTTTTGTAACCGTCGATGCTGGACCCGATCAACGAATAAAACTTGGAGAAGGAACTGAATTGCAAGGTCAGATTTTCCCACTCACCAATCAGATATATACTTGGTTGCCAGCGGATAGTTTGGAATGTAATTCCTGCTTGGACTCAGCAGTTGACCCGACCCAAACTACACCGTATGTATTGTCTGTAACCGATACGCTCTCTGGTTGTATTCTCGAGGACGAGGTGATTATCAGCGTTGACAAGGATCGCAATATTTATATTCCAAACGCTTTCTCTCCAGATGGAAATGGCACCAATGATATATTCCAAGTTTACTCTGGCGTTGGAGTTCGAGAAATCTTAGTCTTGCGCGTTTATGATCGCTGGGGAGAGTTGGTTTATGAAGGCAGCAATATTTCACCATTTGATAATAAAACAGGTTGGGACGGAGTATTTAGAGGTCAAGCCATGAATCCTGCGGTCTTCGTCTACTATACGGAGGTATTGTTTGTCGACAATGAAACTAAAGAGTATGCCGGTGATGTCACATTGCTTCGGTAGCCAATAGCAGGACTTCTTATTTTCTTTTTTCCAAAATGGCTAGTACATTTTCGACGCTACGCTTACGCGTCGTGTGAATTAGTTTTCTATTAATCGCTCGGATCGGCTCTATGGCTACGGGATCTCCTAATTTCCCTAAGGCAGAAATGGTGACGAATTTCAATTCCTTAACTTCTAAAAAAGGTAATAATTTTTCAGCCACGCCTGGAAATTGGTGATATCCTAATGCCGTAATAATATCTGCCGTATCCGTGTTCTTCTCCTCAGTTAATTTTTTTAAAAGAACAGGTAATGCGGTTTTTGTTCCCAATTTTCCAAGGGCTTCTAGGGCATTTTGCCGAACCACCCAGCTATCGTCTTCCAATGCATTAATTAAATCAACGACTCTTTTAGGATTGGGTAAATTTCCTAAAAAGAAAGCCGCTCTACTGCGTACTTTGACAGAAGGATCATTCAACAAGAGTATCGAAATTTTCTCTTGAGCTTTGGTAGCGTTCAATTTTTCTAATAAATCAATTACACTTGTCTTAACCCACTCGTCTGGACTATCCAAAGCAGCTATAAGTTGTGTATCCATTTCAGCTGTAATATTATCTTGTAACCAACGAATCGCAAAAGATCTAAAGGTTGTATTTTTTCTAGAAAGTCCATTAATCAGTGGATAGATAAAAAGTTGGTCGTCATGAGCTCGAAGTTCTCTTACTAATTCATAAATATTCATTTTCTGTAAAAGTGCTACTTCATAAATTAATTCAAGCTTCCGCCGAAAGTCTGTTCCGGCTTTGTGATGCGCTCGGTAAATGAGTTGCCTACTCCATTCATCCTTCATGTCAGCACGAAGTTTTCTAATTTCTTGATAAGAAAACGGCTTTTGCATTTCACGAAAATCTTTCGCTAAAGCACGATCTTCTTCCTTGATATTTCCGGGAAGTACCGGTTCTGGAACCGCTAATAAAGGAAGTAAAAACCGGTAATTTAGAATTAAGCCTTTGAGAATGGCTCCAATTTCAACGGCCTTTGGTCCATAGGTTAGCCGACGGGCGTTTTCCGGCAACAGCCAAAAAGGAGAGCTCACTTTGAGTAGTTCTCCTACTACTGTGCACTCAATCGTAATCTTAATGGCGTGGCCGCCAATTTTACGACGTAAATGAATTTTATGGATGGCAGATGGCGTGGGCACTTTATTGTTAAATTATTGAATACCAGAAGGAAAATACTATGCTTCTCAAGGCTTAACGATGATTAGGTTAAATCGTAAATTGATCCATTCCTTTATAAAGTTTTAGAACCTGAGGATAATGCTCCACAATATTACGCTTTATAAAATTAACTGGGACATCTTCAAAGCTACCATAGTCTTCTAAGTAATCCATAAATTGGGCTCCGGCGCGATCGTATTCTTGAAATACAGAATCTTCGATACCATTAAATTCGAGTGGTTCGACATTACATTTTTCACAGAGTTCTTTATTAAAAGCAGGAGAAGCTTTTACCCATTTTCCGTTAAGAAAGATGTCTACCATTCCATGTGGGGTCATCACATTGGTTCCAAATTTTTCCTCCAGACGCTCTACCCCAATATGGTTTTTGACCTTGGCAAGCCGAAGTCGAGCAGGAATACCTAAGGCTCGTAAGCCAGCAATCAGGATAATTGATTTATCAATACAATGCCCATCTGATCGAGTGACTAAACTGCTCGCCACATAATGTTCCTTTCGAAAAGAAATCTGATAAGGATTATACCGATATCCGTCACGTACTAAAAGATAAAGTTCTGTCGCCATTTTGATTTGTCGCGATGCTAGCGAAGTGTCAGATTCATTCCTCGGAATAGCTTTTACTTTCTCGACTAGGTTTTGAATTTCAGAAGATTCAAAATCAAAAAATAAAGTAGGACATGCGTATTGTGTTAGCTCCACTAGTTAGATTTTTTAACGCAAATATTCACTTTAGCTGCTTCTCCTAGATAAGCAGGAAAAGCGCCTAATAATTTACAATCGTATTTTTCTTTAAAACTATTCATCGTTTCAAGATAATGTTTTTTACGCTTTAAAATCAAGGCATCTCCTGTTAGTTTTTTTTCTAAAGCATATTCTTCCATTTTTATGGAAACAGGTGCTATGTGCAAATATTCATTTTCAATCAGATAGAATTTTTCGAAAGGTCGATCTACTAAATCATGAATAGAATTATAAATCAAAAAGAATTCATGATCTTTGGCGGCAAACCAATTATCCGCCATTCCAACGACAGGAATACTTTTGTCAGGAAGTAAAGCTGCTGTTTGCTTTCGAATAGCTTCTCCATGGTAGCTGTGATTCATCCTATAAAGATTTCCATAATGAAAGATGAAAATTCCAACCAGCAGATAGGTAATCCCTTTTAACTTTCCGGCTTGATCTGCCATATACAATAACATCAAATGAAAGGCAGGAAAAATAAAAACCATATATACTCGATTCGGTCTTCCTGTCACAAAGGTCGAAATGATCATGAAAATTAAGAACCAACCAATAAAAGCATTTTGTCGCCAACCTTTTTTTACAAGAAACCAAATGATGGTTCCCAACATCAAAAAGAATTCCCAGAAATGCAAATACCATTCTGTTTGCGCAAAATAAGTTATCAGATAATTGGGAAGTTCTTTGGCATTATTTCTATTGTCTAGTAAAGTCTTTTGAAGTCGTTCTGGATTTAGCACGTGGGCATGTAAGGCCAGATAATATCCGATTCCGACCACCAAACCTATTAATAAAGGACCCAATGCTTTTCGCCAAACTTGAGCTCCCCCGAAGAATAGTTTTCGTTCTGCAGCAATATAAGCAAGAATATAGAATCCAGTGATGATCCCCATCGGGTGCGTTTCTACTGCCATACATCCGACCAAAGCAGCAAAGAAATATCTTTGTTTGATAAACAAATAAAAACTAACCGCAGAAAATAAAAAAGTGAGCGGATCAACTCGGATTAAATTCGCAGTGCCATAATAGGCTGGAAATAAAAATAAGGTAAGGGTGAAAACCATGACTAGATCATGCGAAAAACCCAAGGCTTTTAAAATCTTATACCAGACTGCCGCTGCCAAGACCATGATACCTGTTCCTAAAATATGCGCGCTAGATTTTGTCCAACCAAAAATATTTAACCATCCGGTATAGAGATAATTAAACAGTTGGTTGAAAATCTGCACCCGCTCGTCGGTGGTCACCGCCCGAAAGATCGTATCCATGTTAATTCCAGTTTTGGAAAAATGATAGAGTCGGGTCATCGTCCAAGCATCATCGCCGTTATAAAGCACATGGCAACCATGTAAGAAATAATAGGCCGCTAAGATCAATAGCAGAAATAGCCCAATAAAAATTTGGGTTTGTTTCTGATTATAATCAAAAAGGGGGTTGAACATTTTCTCGTTTAGTATTTTGTCTGATTGTTAAAGTTTTCTCTAAGTGGAGTATCCTGCTTAAGGACGTTAAAATAGTAATAAACCCTATTATTTCAGTTTAACTATTTTTCGTGGGGCAAAGGTAGTTTTTTGAGTTGTAAGTTATATTAGAAAATCGTGTTTGTCCAATTTATCTTACTGACTAATACAGGGAAGCAAGGTTCAAATTTTTAATATGTACTAGGGAATAACAATTTATTCCATTCATATCCAAGTAAATATTTCAAAACCAGAATACCGATTAATCCAAAATTCTTGGGTATAATACCCTCTGTTTGTGTGAAACACCTTTATTTTATGATAATTTACCTGTATCTTGCCAATTGATTCCAACACACAAGCTCCTTTTGATTTTTTAAAAATTAAAAAGGTAAAATGGGATTTCTTAAGACATACCTATCTATTCTATTTGTTTTTTTGTTCAATCTGGCATTTGCACAAATAAATATTGTATCTAATCACATAGATGCTGCTTATTCCGTTGGTGAAACGGCTAGTTTTTCAGTAAGTGCTAACACTTCAGGAGCAGCAACCTATGCCATTTATTATGATAATAATACAGGAAATTTAGAAACAGGTACCATAAATATACCTCAAAATGGCAGTTCCCAAATCGTTTTTTCCTTAAATGAGCCTGGGGTGGTTTTTTTAGAAGTAATTAAAAATGGAGTTAGCGCCAAAAAAGTCATTACCTTTTCATATCGCGATATTGGCCCTTTAGAACCTGAACCTGAGGATTTTGATGCTTTTTGGAATGCTCAGAAAAATAATCTTGCTTCTATTCCTATCAATCCCAATCTTTCGCAAATATCAAATGATCAATATACCACCACCTATAGGGTCAATCTAGCCAATATTGACAACCGCCGAGTCTACGGTTATTTATCTATTCCAAAGGGCAGCGGACCTTTTCCTGCGATTATTACGCTACCGCCTTTCGGATCTTCTGCCAATATTGTACAATCTCAACAACTAATTGCCGAACGAGGTGGAGCCATTTCACTATCCATCAATATTCACGATATTGAACCAGATCAGGAAGATCCGAATGCATATATACCCAACAACATTTCGGACCCGAATGGTTATTATTATCGCTATGCTGTTTTAGGAACTATAAGAGCGATTGACTACATTTTTAGTCGGAATGACTTTGACGGACAAAACATGGGGATAATCGGTGTCAGCCAAGGAGGTGGACTCGCCGTAATGGCTGCCGGAATTGATACTAGAGTTAATATGTTAATTCAAAGTAAAGCCGCGCTTTGTCAGCACCTTGGATTAAAATATAATAAAGCCAGTGGATTTCCTGATTATATCAAGAACTCACGTGAGAATGTCGGTACGTCGAGTCATGAAAATCAAACAATTGCTGCTTCTAAATATTACGATGCGGTTTATTTTGCCAAAAGATATAAAGGACCATCGCTCAATCTCGTTGGGTATACAGATGATGTTACTCCTGCGGCGACTATTTTGGCTTGTTATAATCAACTACGGGGCCCCAAGATCCTATTTCATGGAATTAACCAAGGACATAACCCTCACCCCAATGAATACTGGGATGGCCGCTATGACTTTTTTAGACGCACCTTTCCTAGTATGCAAAATCCTCCTTGGCCGTGGCCGCAAACGACCACCGGATATGCGATTGATGCAGGGGAAGATATGAGTGTTGGCATCAACCAAATCCTAAATCTAACCGGAAATATTCAAAAGAATAATATCAATAATCCCAATTATCCAGTGGAATGGACCTTGATTGACGGACCAGGAAATGTTAGTTTTAGTAATGTGAATGGTTATAATGCTACCGCTTCTTTTTCAACGGTTGGAACCTATGTATTAAGATTTTCTGGAAAGGATCAGAGTATGCTTTCTAATACCAATACCTACTATTCTTTTGAGGATTATATCACCGTTACGGTTTCAAATGGACCTATGCAAGGTGATATGACACCTCCAACTGCCACCTTGACCACATCCAGTTTGCAGGCTACCGGATCATTCCAAGTCGATGTATATTTTTCAGAACCAATAAATGGTCTTAGTCTAAACGATTTTGTCATCTCTAATTCCAACTTATCTGGACTTTCTGGTAGTGGCAACACCTATTCTTTTACTGTAAATCCTGTCAACGAAGGAACTATCGCCATCAACTTACCTGCAAATTCAGTGACAGATGAGGCGAATAATGGTAACGACACATCCAACACTTTATCAATTAATTATACTCCCAATAATCCTAACGTCACCCAGTTAACCATCCGTGCCAACCAGTCTGATGCTTACTATGAAACGGGAGAAACGATTTTATTCGCGGTAAATTCTAACGAATCAGGAACCGTTAACTACCGGATAAAATATGATCAATTCTCAGATCAAATAGAGACTGGAAGTTTTTATCTTTCCGCAGGAAGCAGCGAGACCATCTCTTATATCAGCAATAGCCCCGGATCTATTATTTGTGAAGTAAACCAAGGTAGTCAAAGCGATGCTGTGGGGATCGTAATCGATCCTTTTAGTATCCAACCTTTACACCCAGAACCAAATGATTTTGATGTTTTTTGGCAGAATCAAAAAAACTTACTAAATAATATTCCAATAGACCCTCAACTAAGTGCCTATAGTAGTTCTCAATACGCGACTACCTACAGAATCAATTTGGCCAATATTGATAATCGTAGGGTGTATGCTTATATTTCTATTCCAATTGGTAGTGGCCCTTTTCCTGCCATGATTACTTTTCCTTCCTTTGGGAATACACCCGGTTTAGTACAAGATGAATTTGCTTTGGCAGAAAGAGCTGGCGTTATTTCGGTCGGCATTAGTATATTGAATGTGGAACCTGATCAAGTAGATCCTGTTGGTTTTAATCCAAATAATATTGCGGTAGCTGATGAAATTTTCTATCGCTATGCTTTGTTAGGTGGAGTCAGAATGATTGACTATCTGACTACCCGTCCTGATTTTGATGGTCAAAATATTGGTGTTTTAGGCGTCAGTCAGGGCAGTGGATTGGCCTTAATGATGGCAGGCCTTGATAATCGTGTAACATTGCTAGCGGGTAGTAATCCAAGTCATTGTGAAAATGCTGGATTATATTATAATAAAGCCAGTGGGTTTCCATATTTTATCCACACATCTCAATCTGGTGTTGGTACCGCCGCCCACGAACAAGCTACCCTTACTGCATCCAGTTATTATGATGGAATTAATTTTGCTAAACGATATAATGGTCCTACCCTTTTCTTAACTGGCTATCTTGATGATGTAGATCCATCCTCTACAGTGTTTGCCGCTTTTAATCAATTAAGTGGACCTAAGATAATGCTTCACTCCTTAGATTTAAATCATTATCAAAACCCAGGCGAATATTGGGATGGTAGGTATGACTTCTTTAGAAGATTTATTCCGGCAACCCGTAATGCGCCTTGGCCTTACAGTCCATCGACACAAGGTTATTTTATCAATGCTGGTACAGATCAGACAATTGCGCTAAACGAATCAACTAGTTTATCCGGAAATATAATTTCTAACGATATAATAAATCCGTCTTTTCCTTTAAAATGGTCAGTGGTAGATGGTCCTGGCAATGTTTCCTTTTCAAATAGTCAATCCTACAACACCACGGTAAGTTTTGATCAACAAGGAGTCTACACCCTTCAATTATTAGCCCATGATTATGAAAAATTAGCGGGAGAACAAAAGTATTATTCTCTAGTGGACTTTGTTACCATTACGGTAGGAAACCCCAACAATAACAGTGGTTTATTGAGTATAAGTTGTCCAGAAAACATTACCGTAACAGCAGCCCAAGTAACCAATCCGGTCGTGATCAACTGGACGGTTCCTAATGTCAGTACGACCTGTAACAGTGGCACCACAAATATACAGCAAGTAGGTGGGGCATCTAATGGCTCCTCGTTTTGGGTTGGGACTTATACTATTATGTATCAAGCTACTGACCTCTGTAATAATATCGAAAATTGTAGCTTTACCGTTACGGTAGAACCGCCAACCACCAACAGCGGTATATTGAGTCTAAACTGCCCTCAGGATATTACCATATCCGCAAATCAAGGTACTAATACTGCCACGGTAAATTGGACAGCGCCCAATGTAAGTACAACCTGTAATGGAGGGATCACGAATCTGCAACAAGTCAGTGGTGTTGTTAGTGGCAGTTCCCTTTCTGTAGGTACCTATTCGGTTTCATATCAGGCAACTGATCAATGTAGTAATGTTGATAATTGTAGCTTTAACATTACCGTGTTAGCCGCTCCAACCACTAATAATGAATATTGTAATGTATCAGCTTCACAGCCATGGTTAGAATATATTTCTAGGGTTTCTTTGGGGGAGATCAACAATAGTTCCGGGAAAGAAGGCTATGCCGATTTCACAAATTTAAGTACCAATTTAACGGCCGGGCAAAGTTCTAACCTTTCGATTACATGTACTTTTAGCTATGAAAATTTCAATGAATATATCCGTATTTGGATAGATTATAATCAGGATGGAATTTTTCAGGAACCAGCAGAAATAGCCTATTCGGACATCATCAATATTTCCGCTACTCAATCATTTAACCTAAGCTCTAACGGAACCATTAACATACCTTCTGATGCACTTTTGGGTGCTACAAGAATGCGGGTGAGTATGCAGCGAAATACTTATGCCAGTCCTTGTGAAAATTTTAATTTTGGAGAGGTCGAAGATTATGGAATCAACATTCAAGCAGGCAGCGGACCATCCCCTTCCACGCTTAATTTAAATTGTCCTACAAATATATTTAGAACTGCAGCCAATGGACAAAATACCGTTCCAGTAACTTGGTCTGCACCACAAGCTTCGACAACTTGCAACAATACAAATTTAAATTTAGTACAAATTGAAGGACCTACGAGCGGTAGCCTTTTCCCTGTCGGAAACACCTTGATTCGTTATGAGGCAACTGATAATTGTGGAAATATTTCGGAATGTAGTTTTAATATCAACATAGAACCAGACAATGGTTGGACGGAATACTGTGCATCCGTTGGAATTACCTCTTTTAAAAACTGGATTAGTCAAGTAAATTTTGGTCAAATAAATAACAGTTCCAATAAACAAAGCTACAGCGACTATACTAGTCTTAGTACGATGGTCGTTTCAGGTCAGACCTATCCAATTACCGTGGAAGCTAAAGTCAACGCAATCAACACTAATAATTTCCTGACAATTTGGATAGATTTTAATCAAAATGGATTTTTTGATTTGGGAGAAGAAACAGCCTATCAAGATGTAATATACAATAATGAGAATGGGGTTAAAACTCAATTTTTCAATGGTAATATTACAATTCCACAAAATGCAGTCTCTGGGTTTACCCGCATGCGAATATCTTATAAACGAGATACTGCCGCGGATCCTTGCGAAACCTTCGCCAATGGAGAAGTAGAAGATTATTCGATCAATATAAATGGAAATAACTCAGGCTTCATTTCGGTTGAACAGGACTTTTTACATCTATCTTTGATCCAATCAAACGCTTTGACCGATTTACAATGGGCGACCAATTCTGATGATAAAGCGGACTACTATCTAGTTGAGCATTCCACGGATGGATCAGACTTTGTCACGGTAAAAATCCGAGACAGTGAAACGGATGCAACGGCTGGCGTCTATTATCAAGAAAAAAACCTACTGCAAAAAAACGGTGAAAACTATTACCGTATTATCCAAATTAATGAGGACGGAAGTAGGATCATTTCAAATATCACCTATTTCTATGTTGATTATAATAGACATGAAGCGATCATTTTTCCGAATCCCGCCAATAATTATTTTTATATTAATTTAGAGAAAATAATGGATCAAAAAATTAGTCTTTCTTTTTTCGATCAATTTGGGCGATTGGTTTATGAAAAATATTATGAGGAAAAACCGAGTGACTTGATACAAATAGATACTCATAATTTTATTAGTGGATCTTACTTTTTAAAAATCAATTTAGAAAATCAAAAAAATCTGGTCAAGAAATTAATCATTCAAAGAGATTATTAATATTGTTTAAATAATCACTTTTTCTTTTTTTTCTTCTTCTTTTTCTGTTCAAAAGCTTCTTCTTCTTCAATCAATGATTTATAGTCATTTTTTCGTTCTTTCTCAACATCAAGCGTATCCGCATATTCGGAACCTTCAATCCGAAGTACTTTTATTTCTTTTTGTAGATAAGATTGAATTTCTTTTAAAACTGGTTTTTCTTCTTTAGAACAAAAGCTGTAGGCATGTCCTTTTTGATTGGCACGACCAGTACGCCCCACTCGATGGACATAGTTTTCTGCTTCGACTGGCAGGTCGTAATTAACCACTATTTCTACATCTGGAATATCGATTCCTCGTGCGGTAATATCTGTTGCGATAAGCAAAGGTACTTCTCCATTGCGAAACTTATTCAGCATTTCGCTTCTGGTTACTTGGTCTTTATCGCCATGAATGGTAATCGAAGAAATTTCAGCGCGTGTCATCGCTTTGGAGACGCGTTCTGCCCGAACTTTTGTCCGAACAAAAACCAAAATTTTGGTGCCCGGATTTTCATTAACCACTCTTTCGAGAAAAAATCTTTTGTGATCCATTTCAACGAAGATCACCGAATGATCTATTTTTTTGGCCACTGGATCTTTGGGAGAAAGCTGAATTCGAATCGCATTTTGACGAACAATACTGTAAGCAATTTTCTTAATTTTATCATTAATCGTGGCAGAAAAAAACAAGGTTTGCCGACGGCGAGGAAGTTTGCGAATCAAATCTTCGATATCCTTTATAAACCCTAGGTCGAGCATATAATCCGCTTCATCTAAGACCAAAATTTCGATTCGGTGCGTTGGCAAATGTCCTTGACTGATTAGGTCAAACATTCGGCCTGGGGTAGCCACTACAATATCCACTCGTTTTTCTAATTGCGCAATTTGGGGCGTTTGGTCTACGCCACCGATTAGTGCCATAACTTTTACCGTAGTAAACTGTGTAATCTGCTTAAAAACGCCTTCAATCTGTAAGGCTAATTCGTGGGTAGGTACCAGGACAATGCATTTCGCTCCGGTGGGCCGTCGTTCCTTTTGTTTTTGTTCATAAATAAGATCAACAATGGGAATGGCGAAAGCAGCCGTTTTACCTGTACCAGTTTGTGCGACCGCTAATAAGTCTTCTCCTTTTAGGATATTGGGAATGGATTTGAATTGAATATCGGTTGGTCGCCGAAAGCCTAGTTTTTCTAGTCCTCTTTTTACTTTTGGATCGAAATTGTAATCTGAAAATTTCATGGGGCAAAGGTAGGGAAAAAATCGATCTTGGGATAGGAATGTTGAATTGTTGAAGCGTTTAGTAAAATCTCATTTATTCTAAAAAGTTGTTTAATTATTCGACACATAGAAGATACTGAAAGAAAATTATTCAATAAAAGGGAATGAGCATTAAATTTACCTAAGAATTAATTTTTATTCAAAGCGGGAGCTTGAGCAGTACAAGTAGGAGCGCAGGCAGCTACAGTGGCATTTTGCCAATCGTTATTAGGTGGCATTGAATAAGTAATCGTGGATACTATACCATTAAGGCCGATGATAGGAATACCGGTACCTGCAATACCATCATTATCTGCGTCTGCTATACCCTCTTCTATGGTATCAAAACAAGTATCTCCATCTGCATCCAATTCATAAGCATCATAAATACCATCTGGGATCGTTTCACTATCTGCAATGATATAATTTAGTATTCCGTTATCTGCGATCGTTTCTACTCCATTAAACAAACCGTTCGTACCAAAAGTACTGGGTGCTCCGTCAATAATTCCATCTATATTTGCATCAAGCGCCGCATGGCCTGCTTCGTATAAATCGAAGATTCCATCGTTATCTGAATCAAGGTCCATAGCATTAACAACACCATCACCATCTGAATCGATACAATAAGTTCCCATCAACTGTCTGATCCCCAACCCACCGGGTGAAATCAATCCCGTTTGTGAATAACGAATAACGATTCGATCTATGGGTTGACTAAATAAAACATCTATCGCTGCTTGCTCTGCCGTTCCTGCAGCATTAGTATCTCCCGGTAAAAAAGGTAGATTGTCAGAAGTGGTGGTGGTCGTAGTTACCGAATTATCGGGTGCGGCTAGATTGATTACTAAAAATCCCGTTTGTTGAGCTGTTACATTTGGACTAACCGCCGTTGCTCCATTATATCCTACTACCGTGACTACTTCTCTTGTATTCACATTCCCTCCACGATCAATATCATCGATTGTAAAAAGTATTTCTTGTAGAGAAATCCCAGCCGGCACATTATCAATATGGATGGTCAGCTCCGCAAAATCTCCAAGACTGTCAAGGGCAGAGGCATTAACTCCAAGAGCCTGATAACTACCAATAGAGACTCGATTAAAATAATTATCTTCGGGATTATTTACTTCAAAAGTATAATCAAAATTACCTTCAGTGTTGGTATAAGTTACGGATTGATCAGCAGCTGGAGCACCATTTGATACATTATTAAAAGAAGGTAAAATTTCATTCCAAATCAAAATAGTATCTGTCAGACAACCTTCTTCCGTATCAGGAATCCCATCATTATCATCATCTACATCCGCATAATCACAAATCAAATCATTGTCATTATCAGCTGGTGGACAATCACCATCGGCACAATCAATATTTCCATCCCCATCATCATCTATTCCGTTGTTACAAATTTCTGGTGGAACTACCACATTTACAAGAAAAAAACTACTATCAACACAGCCTACTGTATCAAAGTACACGACTTTATATTCTCCTGCTTGATTAGCTTGAATATTTGTCAACGGTAGAATATCACGATCAGTACCTGAATCCGTCACTTGATAAAAGCCATTTGGTCCAGTCCAAATGAAGGTCCAATCATCATAAATCGCTCCTACAAAATTTAAATCAGCATCTTCACTTAATTGCACATTTACAGTATCTCCATTGGCCCAGGCTCCGCCATTTATTCGATAAGATTCCACCAAATCAGCGGGCTGGCAAATACAATTTCCGTAAGTAATAGCATCTACTGCAAATGAGTTACCGTTAGCAATAGGAGTTAACCTTAAGTATCGAGTATGAACATTGGTCGTAAAACTAATATTAGTAAGAGAGGCAGCAGAAATGGTAAAAGGAGCGTTTGTAGCAGCAAAGAAATTAACCCCATCAATAGATTCCTCAACCATCATATCACTTGCCGAGAAAAGATATCTCAACGTTAGGGTATACTCTTCCCCAATATCTAATGCACTCCCTAAGTCCACAACCATCTCCGCAGAATTTCCAAAAGAAGCTTCCTGCCCATCAGGTGCTCCTAAGATATTTGTTGGTAGCGCAACTGATGTATTGGTTTGACTAGCCGCATAATAGAGCGTTTGACAATCTGCATCGGCACAATCAATGTCTCCATCTAAATCATTATCACCTCCATCATTACAAATTTCGGGGACTTTTCTTCCAATTGAAAAATAACTCGTGGACGGGTCTGCAATGGTTGTTTCCCAAATAGATCCACTAACTAAAGTCATCCTTTGAACCGTAGTTCCTCCGTTGGTAAAATCTCCATCATCATCCAAAAATAAATGATAGGCTCCATCTGATCCAGGAAAAGGAGGCAAAACCGGCAGGTCAAAATTTGGATCATCTACATCAACGGTTAAAACTATATTTTGAATATCTTGGGTTTCTGTAAACTTCCAAACCCTATCTATTCCTAAATATCCTCCATTGGGAATATCATAATTGGTTCCATTCCAAGTAGAGTTGGGTGTAGCCCCATTATGTCCCCAAACCAAAGCGGATTTATCGCTAATAAAATTCGATAAATTGGTACTATTTGTCACGGCAAAGCCTCCCAGAGCAATCGAAACGATAGAAGAATCCATCACGGATTTGGATTGTTTTTGAATTAAAGCACCACAAGAATCTACTCCTATCCCGGCAATATCATTCGCATAACCATCCGTTATATCTTTGATAATTGTTCCGTCAGAAAAAACATACTTATGAGAAAGTGTAATACCATATTTCATGGCAAGATAAGAATTGACTTTTTCTTGGTCAGCATTCGATAAAGTATCATTATAAACCAGTACTTCAGATATTCCTCCATTAAATATTCTTGATTGACTTAAGGCAAAACTGGAGGCTTGTCGACCGATCGTAACGGGGCCAGCGGCTAGATTTCCAAAGGTATCGACTTCGGCAATTTCACTGGAAGTTATTTGCGATAAACCTGGGATTGGTGTCGATTGTAAAACAGTACCATTCTTTAATAAAGATTGATTTGTTTCAAAATCTATTTCAAGGCTTGCAATTAAGGGTTGGGAACCGGTTTGATGAAATAACGCTGCATTAACTCCTCCATGAGAAGTTGGTGTTTGATTTCTTGAATAGATGTGCGTCCAATTTAGACCAACAACTTCATTGGCAGCATGTCCAAAATCAAATACATTTCCAAAAGAAT
The DNA here is from genome assembly GCA_937928405.1 of uncultured Saprospiraceae bacterium. Classification (GTDB taxonomy): domain Bacteria; phylum Bacteroidota; class Bacteroidia; order Chitinophagales; family Saprospiraceae; genus JALZUU01. The sequence goes on along the minus strand of CALFWZ010000065.1, from coordinate 44,895 downwards.
TACCGGTAGATGCATGTTCTAAAACAGAAAAAATTTGCATACCTCCATTATCTGAATAGATATAATCTGATCCCAAATGCAATCCATCTGAATAAATATCTGTATAGGCACCGTCGAAACTTACAGTAGGGTGAAAGTTGATACCAAGGTTAGTATAAGTCGGATAGTCCGTAGCCCTAATATCTGCATTGGCAGAATATCCATTTGCTGATCGGTCTCCCCAACTGATCACATCTGCACCAGTGGTGGTTGTATTTGTTCCAGCTTCGGCATCCAACCATAATTGTAAATTCGTTTGAACTCCACCTGGATAAGCCTCATCTATTCGACCGTCTCCATTATCATCAACTCCATTATCACAGATTTCTGGTTGGTTTGCGTTTAATGCCGAATATGCAGCTTCTACACTTCCATCACCACAAGTACTCGTTATGGAAGATAATTCTGGACAGCCATTACAATCTGTGACGCAGGTTGGGGTATGAGATTCAGTGGCAACCTCTGTAACTATTTCTGAAACTCCATTTAAACAAACGCTGCCTGAATTTTGACCATTGAGAAAAGAGGCATCAAGATGTAAATATGAGCTGCCTGAAAGGTTTCCTAAATAATCCATGTCACCATTGAAATTCATATGGCTTCCCTTTAGCGCAGTTACAGCGTTTTCTCCCAAACGAAGATTATTAAAATCTGTAAAAGACCCACAAATCTGTATCCATCCAAAATTATAAATCGTATTCTCATTATCAAAATTAATGATCGTTTCATTATGATAAACACTACCTCCTTCACAAACAATTAGATTGGCATTGGTTCCCATCGTTAGGTTTGCGCCTGATGTTACTTCTACACTGGCTCCAGATAATACATATAAGTCTCCTCTAATCCATAATTCTTCGTCCATAAAGTCGAAAATACCATTCCCTGTTAAACAATGAATGGCTCCAACGGGTACGGTATGCGGATCACTGATCGTGGAATAGACTACACCTCCTGGTGGACAACCACAAGCACCTAGAGTTATACAATCGGCATCATTCGCATCAATAAAATTATCGCCGTCATCATCAATCCCATTGTTGCAAATTTCTTCGGGTATAAGCGAACAATCTGTACAACTCGTCCAAACAACACCTGTTCCTACCGTACCATTATTAGTATCAATATAAGGTGCTGTACCTGGGGGCGTTAAATCGATAAAGGCAAGATCCCCAATAATTGACCCATTAACGGTATTGTTAGTATTAGCATTAATGGTAATATTCCCGCAGCTAAGTCCCTCAATAATTCCTTGATTATACATCTGGTTAGCTGTTATACAACCGCCTGTTAAATATACGTAGGCATTATTCTCTAAAGTAAAATTTACACTTGCATCCACATTACCAAAATTATTGAAAGTACCAGTAGAAGCAATGTAAAGATTATTGTTAACAGTGGTAGTACAATAATTATTAAAAACAGCATCTAGCCTCACCGTTAAATTATTCATCGAGAAGTTACCGTAATTATTTATGACTAGACTATCTTGAATGGAAGGGCTATTGGATACCTGAAAGGTTCCATAATTATTGAAGGTAGAGGAAGGAGAAGCTGCATCAATAAAGTAAGTAAAGTCTTGAGGAGCGGTGGCACAATTTTGCATTTCACCACCATAGAATCCGACTTGTCCCGTAAAGATAGCACCTGCTTCTAAACATATTTTTTCACCCACAAAAACATTATAATTCGTGGCGTCAGCACCTGAGATGATATAGGTACACCCAGCCGTTCCTGGACAGGTGTATTGAGGACAAGCAGCGGAAACAAGGCTAGCAACTATATCATCCTCCTTATTGTTAATAGAATTATTGTATTCAGCGTTGAACAACTCTGTTACAAAAGTAGGATGATCCCCTATTGTAGAGGATTCTTTTATGTTTGATAGATTACCAAAATTAAAAAAGAATAAGAACCCAACAAAATGATAAATCGAAATTTTCAATATTACTAATATTAAATTGCTAATTCGGATTGAGTAATAAATTATTCCAAATTCTGACAGAATAATTCCGAAAAAACAAGATTTTGTATTGATGGCTTTTTGGGAAAATGACAGAAAGGGAAATCTTTTCTGCCAAATTTGCCTCATTTAATATGAGAAAGGATTGGGGTTTTTACATTAAATATTCAAAAAATGTGCCATGTATACAAGTAAATGGGCTTTGTCAAAAATAGGTGCAATTAAAGCTTTAAGAAGTAATAGAAATATTCATTAATTTTTGGTGAGTGTTGGTGCCTGGGCGTTGCAACAAACTATCACCATTGGATTTTGCCAATTGCTATTTGGAGGTAAATTATTATAATTCAACCCATTGATCAAACCTGAAATATTTACATCTGGTATCCCCGTACCAGCAATTCCATCTTGTTCACTATCTGCTCGATTTGCCTCAATCGTATCAAAACAATTATCTCCATCAGCATCTATTTCATAAGCATCATAGGTTCCATCTGGGATCGTTTCACTATCTGAAATAGCATAATTTAGGATGCCATTATCTGCTACGGTTTCTACCCCATCAAATAATCCATTGATCCCAAATACAATGCTTGCCCCATCAATCAATCCGTCTCTATTGATATCGGATTGACCGTGTCCAGCCTCAGTTACATCATAAATTCCGTCATTATCAGAATCAAGGTCTAGATAATCTGGAACCAAATCGTTATCTGTATCTCTGGATGCACAACTAAAAGCGATATTTCCTAATCCGAAATATTCACCATCCGTACAATCCGCAACCGACCAATCTTTACTCGTGATAGATTCAACTTCAATTTCGATTCTATCTAAATCCGAAAGTACAGTAGATAAATCAGCAGCAGTTCCACTCCAAGTAGCGTCATCGAGGGTAAGCGTAAAAGTAGTCCAAACCCCTACATTAGAAAGTCCTGTTACATCAAAAGTAGCATTTATTGTTATACCACTACCAATTAAAAACACGTCCATGTTTCCGGCTGCAGGAGACTGGGTCCCCGTAACTCCATCGTATGTCCCTCCGATCCAATTAAAACTAAACGCTCCATTGAGTTTACTACTTAAATCTAGATTTAAATTATTTGGACTTTCAAAATGCATTTGTTGACCATAAGTATCATCTGCCATGATAAAATTTCCATCAGGGTTGGCTGGAATGTTCGACATTGCGCAACCTTCCCAAGTTAGTACTCCAGAAGAATGAACCGTTGGACCTTCTGATGAACCATTATTGGTATTGTCTTGCACCCATCCTTCTGTATCTGATTCGAAAGCAAATTGAAAAACTTCACAATGCCCCTCTTCCAAATCAGGAATTCCATCATTGTCATCATCCAAATCATAATCATTACAAATACCATCACCATCTGTATCTAATCCTGGGCAATCTCCATCTTCACAATCAATATTCCCATCTCCATCATCATCGATTCCATTATTACAAATTTCTATTAGGTTAACTAAAGTTGCTACGTTCCCAAATTCCGAGGTGTTATTATTTCCATCGATCGCTAAAGCAGAAATCGGCATATTATCGGTTAATCCCTTACCCGATACATCAAAGGTGAATTGGAAACGATTCTGTGTTTTTGTAACGGTCGAACCGGTCCCATCATCGGTATAATTTGCTGTTGTAAGATCTACATCGTTTGGCCCACCTTCATACGCTACATCAATAAAGATATTCCCCTCTCCCAAATTGCTGGTGTATGATGCTGGCAAAGGGTCTGGGTTGTTATCTCCATCTGCAATATAAAATTCAATCTCTGATCCTGCTGGTGCAAAACCGGTGATAGTAAGATCATTATCAATTAAGAAAACAGAATCAATTACTGGAAAATTTAGTAAATTATTTGCTCCATTATCTGAATCTCCATTATCATTGAGGCTTACCCCATCATAACCTAAATCAATTCCCAATCCAGCATTATTTGCGTGTTGATTACGACTGATCCGATTTTGAACTCCAGTACCTGATAGGCCTATTCCAGCATCATTATTATTTTCAATTCTATTCCCTACTTCTAGTTCATTTGTATTCGCCATTGCTGGATCAAAACCAATAAAACTATTTGCGGAACTGGTAGCTATAAAAACTCCACGTTTGCCATTTCCTAGAGCAGTTGTCCCATCTGCACCCACACCGATAAAATTTCCTGCTAGGGTATTTCCATCGCTTCCATCAATACGAATGCCATCGTCGATATTACCTGAGATAATATTCCGTTCTTCCAAATCAGAATTATTATCTCCATTTGTTCCAATTGTATTATTAAAAAAGGGACCATTAATATTGATTCCATTATTTAAATTTGGAAGTGGTGCATTTCCCGTATAATCTGTTCCAATATAATTTCCTGCAATGATATTATTTGAGCCACTCCCCGCGCTAGCAAACCTAATACCACTACTATTACCAGAAATAAGATTTCCTTCAAAAGCGTCGTTTATACCATTTGAGTTGGTTCCAATAACGGTATTGTTTGTTATTCCAACAAATTGAATTCCATAACCAGCGTTGGTAATTGCAGCCGTACCTGAAACATTGGTACCTAGATAATTTCCAGCAATTATTTGATTATCACCATTTGAAATTCTAATACCGTCTGTTCCATTGCCAGAAGAAATATTAATAAAGTCACTGATGGTAGGATTAATTGCTGAGTCTTTATAACCAATATAGTTTGTTCCAATAGCATCTCTGATATGGATTCCGATAAACTGATTTCCATAATCGAGCATACCCGTCTTATCTGTACCTACATAATTCCCCGCAATCAGATTATTATTCGTTCCTCTAATTTCAATCCCAAAATAACTGTTTGAAATTAAATTTCCTTCGTTCCCATCATTGTTATTATCTCCGTTTGTACCGATAAAGGAGTCATTAATATTATAAAAATTAATGCCCGTGTTAGAATTGGTCCCAATCGTTAGTCCATCCGCTTTTGTCCCTATATAATTTCCCCAAACAAAACTATTCACTGAATTATTCAGGTTACTATAAATTCCCCTTCCAAACGAATTGATAGAGAATCCTGAAATGACAACATCACTTGCATAGATATTTATTCCATTGAATAAATTCATATTTCCATCTAATTCTACATTAATAGTTCGAAAAGCAATTGGTCCTTGCGAGGAACCATCTTGGGTATACCCTGTTAATTCAGTATTAGCATCTTCCACTGTAGGAAGTACCGTCAATGGTTGAATAATATGTGGTCCGGTACCAGGAATCATAAAAATAGAAACCTCCCATCCAAGTTCCTTTGGATAAGATACTCCTCCAGCTGGATTATTACGTTGATTTAAATTTGTATTGTCTAATTCATTACTATTTAAAATAAACTGACGTAAAGAACCTTGACCACTGTCATTGGTATTTACAATTACATCATAACAAAATCCAAAATCAACTCCATAAACATGATTATCTAATACCGTAATTGGCGTCAAAGATTGTATGTTCGCCGAAGCACTCGTTAGGGTAGATAGATTTGCAAAGGCGGTGTTTGCTAAAGTATCCACTAGATCAGGAAATGCACCTCCAACCTCATGGATTATATCAGTGGTACCATCAGTTCGGAAAGTTTGTACAGGAATGATGGTTTCGGCAGTTGCGTTACTGGTTCTATTTGAGGTTATGGTACCGTTTACTACCCTTACTGAATAATTTCCATTTGGATAATCCAAAAACGCATACTCACCAGAGGCATTCGTAATGGTATCTTTTAAAAAGGTGCCGGTATTGTCATATAGTTCCACCGTTACATTGGCAAGTCCAATACTACTCCACCCAGTGGCTTGGGCATCCGCCGTGGCATATGGCCGACCATCTCCACCACCATAATTGATGTCTTCGAAAACAGTTCCTGTTATATTAAATTCTGTGATGCAAGGGGAGATAGGAGCAGCGGGAACAGCCCCATCATCTGTATTAGAAAAGGTATCATCGGTAAAAGCATAAGAAGAAGGATCGGTGGGAAGGTTTTGATTTGTGTATGCGGCAACATTGGCTAACTGCATTTTGTTCCCACTCATAATATAAAATCCACCAGAATCGTCGAGGTTTTTAATATCGCTACCAGAGATGTTTGGAGCTCCTCCTTTAGTATTATTATAAAATAAACTATTGGTTATGGTAGTTTCTATTATTCCCCCATGAGAGATCGCGCCCCCCCAGCTTGAAGCATGGGCTTTGTTATTTACAAAAGTACAACTATCTATATCCCACCCATTGGGAAAGGAAGCAGTTCCAGAGAAACACATTGCTCCTCCTCCATTTGTCCCTGAAATTGTACCTGCTCCCAGAGCTTCATTACCAGAAAAGATACAATTATTAACCGTACTCCGATCGGGGCCTGAATACCAAGAAGTAGAATAAATGGCTCCTCCATTTGCCCCTAAATTATTATAGAAATATGTATTATCTAATTCACAAGTAGAAACTGAGGCAGAAATTGCACCACCACTCAACGTAGAACTATTGTCAACAAACATGGAATTGGAAATGCTCGCGGAACAAGAGGCAGAGGCGTTGATAGCTCCACCAAATTCATTAGTTGTATTATTACTAAAAAAGCAACTATCAATAACCTGGGATCCAGAAGTACGCATATAAATGGCTCCTCCTCGTGCATTCGTTGCTACATTCGTACAAAAGTCTGTATGCTTAATAATCCAGGCATGTGAAAATAATAAATATAGGGCTCCACCACCAACAAGCGTAGTTGAGTTATCTTCGAAGGTACAACCGTCAATTACTAAATTTCCCGGAGTTGCCGTAGCCCCATTTGAAGAATTTCGAACTGATTCCAAATATATACCTCCTCCGTTTGCGGCGGTGTTATTATTAAAGCCACAATTCAAGAAAGAAACTTTCGAATTGGAATTTGTTTTTGCAATTATATAAAAAGTACCATCACCAGTAGCAACCGAATTCTGAACAATCAGATCCGAAAATATAAATTCAATCGGAAAAGAAGCATTTACGTAAGTCGAGCTAAAAGCTGAACCATTTACTGCATTGGCATTTTGAAGTACGAGCCCTGTCAATTGGATATTGTCAACCCGTGCTGAGTTATTGAAAATTCGAATGGCTCCTCCCCCATCTATAATGGTAGGATTAGCGGCAGGATCATAACCACTGAGATCTATTCCAGTTGCACTCGTAGGGAATCCACCTTGAATCACATGGCTTACATTGGTACTTAAATCTATAGTCGCAGCAGGTATATAAGTTCCAGCAGCTATATAAACGGTCCCTCCCGCTTCAATAGTTGCTTCCAAATCGGTGGCTCCCAAAGCATTATCCCAATCTAATCCAGTCCCAGCTCCAGTAGCAGTTTCTTTTACATAGGCTTGGCCCTTTGCCATTTGTATATTCAAACAAAGACAAATAAAACTTATAAGGTAAATTTTAAAATGAGCGTTCAATCTAATCTTTTTCAAACACGTTGATTTTGATAACTCCTGTCTACCTTATTTTAATGAATAAAGATTTAACAATTTTTATCCGCTAACTACTATCAATACATTTTCTGGGGCACTTTATAGAAGAAAGTCTTTAAAATGGAGTTATCCAAAAGATTTAATCAATAACCTTGCCATACATTAAAAATTTACAAATGTGTTTATTTGATCTTTTTACCTGTTTGTTCTATTAAACAAACGACAAATATCAAAACGATGTAAAAATTAATCGCTCTTGAGTAGATTTGATTGATTCAAAGGCAATTAGACCCAAATTGAGGCGTTTTTACCGCTTAATTAGGGATTTAATCCTTATCTTTGGAGGAAATTTCTACTTTCTCCCCTTTGGAAAACGAAGCTGGCTGCGCTTTTAAATCCATTTTTGAAAAAATTCAAAAAATGGATCAGTATCTCAAAAAGAACTAACTATTATGGTAAAATCCATCGAAAGAAACAAAGTACCGGTGAGTGAGCGTCCAAATCTACGATTCAATCACAAAGACAAACCTGATTTTTATACGACGCTGCGCAAGCGAGTCAATGCCTATTTTGAAGAAAACAACCTATCGAAGCATTATAATACAGGAATGGTGACTAAGACACTATTGATCTTGACGGTGTTCTTTGCGAGTTATGGTTTATTGCTTTCTAATTTCTTTGCCGCACAACCGGGTGTTTTGCTTTTGATTGCCGTAGTTCATGGATTTTTTACGGCCTTAATTGGATTGAACATCGCACATGACGCCATTCACGGAGCCTACGCAAAAACACCATTTTGGAATAAAGTAATCGGAACTAGTTTTAACTTTATTGGTGCCAATGATTTTATGTGGAAGACCAGTCATAATGGAATGCACCATTCTCATACCAATATTGTAGACTATGATGCAGACATTGAGCAAATTCCGTTGATACGTCTAAACCCACATCAAGATCTTTGGTGGATTCATCGGTTTCAGCATATTTATATTTTTGCGATTTACAGTCTGACTTCTATTGCTTGGGTGTTTGCTCGTGACTATGCGGAGTATTTTCACCCAAAAGTAAATGGTAAAGCAAAAACGGATCGACCAGTCTGGGAATTTGTTAGAATGGTTTTATTTAAGCTTTGCTATTATACGTTCTTTGTCGCCATTCCATTTATGGTTATGGATATTCCTTGGCAGTATTTTGTGGGTGGATTTATCATTATGCACTTGGTAGAAGGATTAACGCTGGCGTTGATTTTTCAATTGGCCCATGTTATCGAAGGAACCAATTTTCCCTTGCCCGATGAAAATAATAAAATTCAACATAGCTGGGCGGCACACCAATTATTTACCACCGCTAATTTTGGGATCAAAAATGATTTCCTAAATTATATTTGTGGTGGTCTTAACTTTCAGGTGGAACATCATTTATTTCCAACTATTTGTCATGTGCACTATAAACAAATTGCTCCTATTATAGAGTCCACTGCAAAGGAATATGGTCTACCTTACAACAATCATCCTACTTATTTTGGAGCTTTGGGTAGCCATATTAAGCAACTGAAAATTTTTGGGAAAGAGGCTTGAGGGTTGAAAAGTTGAAAATTACGCAAAAAAATTAAGCGGATCAAAGAGTTATTTTTCATTGCGCTCCTTCTTAATAATTTCATCAATGAAATCATTGACCGTTAATTCCTTGAGTGCTGCGTATTGCTTTTTGTCTTGACCAACTTTCTCGGCAATCTCATATTTCATTTGCTGGTATTTTTCTCTGGCCCATTTATGTTTCCGAAAATAGTCTCTTGAAAGGAGATGCCGTTCCAACCCTTGGCTTCCTTGGAGACAAACATAAAGATGATGGGTGATGGAATCTAAGACAGGATGCTTCGCCATTCCGTCTCTTTTAAAAACGGCTCTTTTGGGTATTCCTTGGTCTCCATTGTGATAATATTCGATTTTAAGCAAGGCGGTTTTAATCTTTTTTAAATCTAAATTATCCTTATAAATAATATCGATGTCAATGATTGGTTTGGCATCTAGGCCAGGGACAGAAGTACTACCAATATGTTCTATTCGGTAAGCAATTCCAAATAACGCCACATTAAGTTCTTGCTTTATCTTATTAAAATTTTCGATCCATTTTGGGTCGTATTTTTGAATGAGTTTATTCATTAGAATGCATCAATGATGTTCAGTTCTTGCAGGGCTTGCATGGTTACTGCTTTTCTAATTTTTGGAAATAACGCCATATCAAAACTTGGATTGGGTTCCACATTCGTGGCAAAATAATAGACCTTATTATTCGCTTCCACAAAGCCAACAAACCAACCATTGTTTTTATCATTGTCCATAGACCATCCTGTTTTTCCAGATAGTTTATAGGTAGGATTTTCCTGGAGAACCATGATCTTTTTGACCAATTTTTCTGTCCTTTTTGAAATTGGCAGTTTGGAATTATAGAATCTTTTTAAGAAATCAATTTCCTCAAAAGGCGTAATTTTAGCCGCTCCAATCAGCCAAAAAAGATCTATATTAGTCGAGTCTACTTGTATGTTTCCATAATCAAACTTAGATAAGAATTCTTTCATACGATCCACTCCAATTCCTCTAGCAATTTCCTGATAACAAGGAACACAAGAAAATTTAAACGCATCGCGAAAGATCAAATCTTGTTCCCAAATTTTAACCATCCGTTTTCTTCCGTCCCATTTAAAAAGCGTATTTTCATCTTCAACGACTCCTGTTTCTAGGGCAATCATCGAATTAGGAATTTTAAAGGTAGAAGCTGGAAGTTGGCCTTTTTCCGACCAGGCAAAATCATTAGAATAAAAGGTGTTTGCTTCTGAATCAAAGATCAAAATTGCACCTTTTAAATCCGCGGAATCAAGGATGGTTTGGAATTCGGATTTGGTGATTTGGTGAGGTGCCTGAATTTCAGGAGTAGGTATCGGGGTGCTCTTATTATTGGTGCAAGAAAAAAGAAAAGATAGGAAAAAAAGGAGGTAGAAATATTTCATGTACTTTTGTATTTGAGCAATAAAATTACAAAAAATTATTAGACAAGATTGCTTACCGATACTCTATTGTTTTATGATTGGATATAAGACTTAGTACACTGTGTAATAAATTCATTTAAATTTTAGAATGCTTCTTTTTGGCGATTACTTCGTCTAAATTTCATCAAATAGCTACGGCTATTTTCAAAAATATTAAACTCGTACTCCCCAAAAATAATCTACTCAAAAAATAAAGCAACTTAATACACAGTGTACTTAGACTTAGTGCACAATACAAAAAATGTTAAATTTTTAATTACCAAGCAACTTTTTCAATTAAACCTGCACATAATAATAAGTAGTTCGCTCAAACAAAAATAATCCGTTTTTAGTTTTTATTCTATAAAAAACGTACTCATAATTTTCTCATTCTATAAATTTTGTAAATCTTGAAAACAAAATTACTTTTCTGCTGCTTAATTTGTTGCTATTTTCTTTCCGCTCAAGAAAATATTATTCTATACGGACTAGAACAAAACTATACTGCCCCGAGTGCAATAGATCCATTTGGACAAATCGAGTCTATGGATTTAGTATCTATCAATCCCATAAATGGGGAGAAAACAACCCTTTTCGAAATAGAAAATGCAAAAACGGTGGCTGCAGGAAGTTCTACTTTTGATGCTGTTTCTAATCAATACTTTTTTTGGGGTTTTGATGATACTTTTGAAGAGCGAATTTATTCACTAGACTTAACTCAAAATACGACAATAAGAAATCCTGTAACACTCGACAATCATGTGGAGATGGAATATAATTATTCAAATGGAAAAGTTTATAGTCTGCAATTGAGCGAAACAACCGGCGGAGGTCCCTTTGGAGGAGGAACGAGTGATATTGATTTGGTGGAGCTGGATTTGAATACAGGTATTTCTACCCTCATTTCTGAACTTCCAGGGATAGAAGGAACGGGTATTGGAAATTCCACTTTTGACCCAATGAATAATTTATATATCGCACTTGGAGTATCTGGAGGTGACTATCGGATCTTTGGGGTAAATGTTTTGACGGGGGAAATGGTTTACAATTCACCGCTCAATCAAAATAATGGTTTACTGTTGGCATTCGAATATGATTGGACCAACGAAAGACTCTTAGGGATTCGACAAACGTCGGATGCTTCTAACCCTTTTGATATAATTATTGATAATTATTTAGTAGAAATAGATTTGAGTACAGGAAATGCGACTGACCTATTTACCCAACCTATTTTTAGTGGAACAGGAGTAGCGGTCGGTGGGGTTGGTTTTGACCAAGCGTCTCAAACTTATATTACTTATGTAGGTGGAGATTATGATATTGGAATGTTTAATACCAATACTGGTGAATTGTTCAATACAGTAACTATGGGGAAACCGTTTTATGAATTACAGGTTGACAATTTGCCTTATGCAACATCTTTTTTGTCTATACCCACCTCTGTGAAAAACAATATTATCATTGAAAAATTAGTAATTTCTCCAAACCCTGTGAGCAATGAATTGCGGATTGACTTAGGAGATAATTTTCAGCAAGGAGACATCCTAGAAATCTATGACATAACCGGCAAGCAAATTAGATCAGACAATATAAATACAAAAGAAATAACTTTAACTGTGGAAGGATTAGCGACTGGTGCATATTTTATAAAAATCAGACAAGTGGGTAAATTGTTGAGCGGAAAATTTTTAAAATTATAGTAGTAAAATAAAAGGAGTGAACTATCAAAAGGCTTACTCCTAAGCACCCCCTATTTTTGCTGGCCAGCCAGTTGGCTTTAAGCTAGTTTGCCCTCTTTTTATGTAAAAAGAGGGCAAACAGGCAAAAAATAATTTTCTAAAATACTCCCAAGAAAAAATGGCTTCCTCATTAAGAAAGCACCATTAATCAGCAGTCCAAAATTTTCACCCCTTGAAAAATTTAAAGCTTCGGTTCTCTCCATCAACCGTGAGGGTACCAAAATAAAAGCCAGGCATCAAGTCCGAAACATTTAGCAACCCATTGGAATCAATTGTCCTTTGATCAGCAATACTACCAAGCATATTATGTATCATCACCTTTTCACCCCTTACACTTATGTCTGATTCTGAAAATTCTAAATGATCAAAAGCGGGAGATGGAAAGACAGACAATAGTGGCGGTGCTGATTGATCCGCAACAGAGACAATTCCATCATTACAAAAAGCCAATTCATGTTGAAGGTTATTAAATCTTCTGCTACTCACTAATTGACCTTGTACTTTTTCAAGTCCATGACGAACCGTTGCACCGGTCACCACCGATAATACATCTATATTAACGGGTTCATTTGCTTGAAAATCATATCGATTAAGGACGTTCGAATTGCCTTCTTCTGCGATATAATAAAAATTATTTTCAAATTCCAAAAATCTTGAACTATAGAAAAATACCCCAATCGGTGCGTTTGTTAGATAGTTAACTTGATCCGTGTTGACATCTATAGAAACTACTTGTACTTCATTATTAAAATTCGGATTCTCACCAGCCAACATCAATTGGTCATTAAATATAATCATTGGAGAAAAAGGAAATTTATCCTCATATATAGTGGAGGCAGAAAATTCATTTTTATCTACCTTGACGACATCCGTACTTCCAATAAAATAAATAAAATCATCATTTTCAATATGGGTTATATCTCCTTGTACTATACCTGAAATATTGCTTTCCTCATTCGTCTCCATATCAAAAACCACGTCTATAAACTCGGTAAACGGACCTGTACTATCTGTAAAAGAAGCATATAAATATTTACCATAGATACTTGCGGCGTTAACCACGTTGGTTTGATAATTGAAAGTAGAAAGAAAATTTCTCAAGAGAAAAACCTCCTCTGTTTCTTTAAGGTAGATAGAAAGTCCAAATAGTAAAGCGAACTCGCCTTGAAAAAGCTCATTAGACTCAAACGTTGAAATTACCTTTGTCGTATTATTGATTATATCATATTCAAGTGTACCATCGCCTGAAAAATAATAAACCCCATTTAGTCCGTTAGAAATTGAGTTTAGGTCTCGTTGTTCAAAATTTGGAAGCATGGTAATTTGATTGTCTCCAGCAGCAAGAAACATCCAATCGTCATCGTCTTGAATAAAAACACCTTCTTTTACAAAATGAATATTATCCCAATTATTACCAAAAGTATTCGCTTCTTCGATTACCATAGTGGTACCCGCTGCGGTACCGTCGGTTTTCCAAATAGACCGTCTCGTTCCATTTACAGACCCCCTAAAATATAAATACCCATCATCGGCCACTTTACCTGTAAAAGTGACTCCTAGTCCGGAAGCATTAAAAATAGGAGGTTGGCCAATTTCAAATACATTTGCACAGTCTTGACCATAAGCAAATGAAAGGGTCAGCCAAAAAAATAAGATAAATGTTGATTTTTTTAAAGATATCATAGGTTATGCTGTTTTAGTTTTAAAGCTATAAAAATAATTATTTTGGAATTAAAATAAGCAATCAAAAGCCTCATTTTTCTTTACCGATAACCAAATCTCAGCTTCAATCCATACTGGTCTTCGATCGCTTCTTTTTTCTGATCGACTTGATATTTACAGATACCAAATAGCGCCCGATCCATATTTACTCTTCGAATATTTTCGGATTTTTTACCAAAAGGAAAATTGAATGTATAGACATTTTCTAAGGGAAGATCTTTATTGGATTTTCGATAAAGCAACGAGACTTTATTATTTTCATAAGTATAAATACAAGCAAAATCTCTTGGATGTAGATCCCCATTTTTGATAAATTTCATTAACCGCGACTCCCCTATTTCTGAAATAGGAAAAGCATAATGCAATAAGGTAACGGTCACTTTGGCGTTTCCAAATTCACATTCCGAGATGGAAGGAGATAATTTTTCATTGTCAATCCCTGTTATACTTTCACCTGGATATTTTTTATGTCTGATAAAGTGATGGATATAATCAAAATTTGATTGAACAACCTCTGGGTATAAATTCGAACGTTTTGTTGCTTGTTCATCCGTATATCTTTTACTAAAATTGCTTATTAGTTTTAAGTCAATGCTCGATAAATATACTTTGCGCAGTTCCTTATATTTCATTTCAATGACCTTCCAATCATTGGATGGAATCTGGGTTCGAATAATTTTAATTTCCTTTAGGCATGCTAAAGTGGCGCCCATTTTAATCGCTTCTTTTAGCCAAATAATACTTTGTTCATGGTCTTTATTTATCAGGGCAATTTGAGCGGCGATGACATAGTCTTTGACAAACTTCACTTCATATTCACCGAAGAGTTGTTCGATATCTGTTTGTGCTTTCTCAAAATCTTCAGAAACAATTGCTGCTTCTACTTGGCTAAATTTTTTATGTTAGTTTAGATAGTTGGAGGTGCCGCTTGGATTCCAAGAGAGGCTGATGAAGATGAGTGGGAGGAGTAAAAATTTTGTCATTGGTTTACAAATTGAAAAACTACCGCTTATTGAAAGTTGGCTTTTTATTTTTCACTAATTGTTGTATTCCATATAGAATTAAAATTAAGCCGAATCCTATGAAAATAAATCTGTACCAAGAATGATTCTCTTTAGTTCTCAATCGATTGAAATAATTAAGATCAAAATATTTATCCTTTGTATCTCTTATTCCGTAAACACTAATTTTTCTAAAACTAATAGTCTTATCCCAAAAGTCCAATGCTGTTTTTTTTTTATTTTCTTTTCGTATTGCTCTGTTAGGATATCCAATTCAATAGCCGTACCTATCTTAAAATTAGATTTTAGTTGACTAACTTTTGTTGCTTTAAAATTAAATCCACCTAATATAAATTTAAACTTAGGGTGCTCTTCTAATTCTATTGCAATATAACGATTTCGTCCTCTTTTTCCTGAGGTTTTTATTTCTATAGGAGAAGATACAATACCCTTTAATTGAGATAATTCAGCGCTATTAATTACGGAATTTTTATTTATCAGGGCAGGCATAAAGAGATAAAACACCGTTAGTCCGGCTATCAAAAATCCAATCCCATATCTTTTATTCATTTTATAATGCCAAAGCTTTTCAGCATAAACATTTCTTTTCTTTCCTTTTATTAATTTTTTCCGAAGTTTTTTGTAGTTCGTATTGAGGGAGGATATAGTGTGTTCTGATTGCTCTGTATAAATGGTTAGATCTCTCCAATTTTGGTTTTTATTCTTTTTTTTTATCTCTTTATAACTTTCAATTTCAGAAATTTTTATTCTTTCTTTTTCAGTACCAAAAACATTTTCAACAATTAACAAATCAGTTATAAGTATAAATCTCTTTATAAATAAAGGTTGCACTAAAACCAAAAGTCCAATAATAGCAAAAAAAAATCCTAATATTAAAGTAATGAAATCAGGATATTCATCATTAAAAGCAGCATCTAAGAGAAAAAGCCCAAGCATTAACATTAGAATTCCACCACCAACCAAAATCGCCAAGTTTGATTTATTAATTTCGGATCTTATGTCTTGCTTACCCATCTTCGCTTTGAGAAATCTATTTTAATCTGCTTCGTTCTTCTTAGTGAAATAATTTAAAAAAATCAAATACACATACCAAACCCTACTCCACCACCTCTTCCAAACTCGACACCTCACTCACCACAAAAAAGCCTTGTGGATTTTCGGTATCATCCGAAGAAGCAATATTCGTCGGTACGTTTGCAGGTGGCTCGGCAAATAAAGCGGCATCCCCCAAGGTCAATTGGAAAAAGGTACGCTCTAAATAATTAAATGCTTCGGGCGTCAAAGAATGTATTTCTACGCGAATAGAATCTCCCAAGGCATAGGGCGGCAAATCGTCGTCATCTGTGATCGGATTGATGGCTTCTCTAATTGGTGTAATAAAAATCAACCCATCCACCTCTGATCCCGCCGCTGGACCTGCGTCATAGGCAATATTGATCTCTTGGGGCTTATTAAGGTAAACGCCATTCTTATAGGTTTTAATCCAGTAGGTATCGCCAAGTCCGATTTGGTCTCGACCAAAAAACTGTGCGTAATAACCTTCCGGCCCAGTCAAGGATTCCTCCTCAAATTCGTAGGTAATCGAATCAACCGGAACCGTTGGATTCAACTGTGAACTAGCAGAATACGTCTTTCCTTCCAATGATATTTCTAGGGCATAATTATTTCCAATTTCACCAAATCGTTCTCCTGGTGCTGGCGTCCAGATATAGTTTCCACTATCATTCGATTCAGAGAATTCAAAAACTCTACCGTCATTATCTGTGATAGAAACGGTCGCGCCATTTACCACCGGTGCAAAAGCATTGGAAAAATAAGGCGCTGTTCTTCGGAGTTTGATTACCTGCGGAACCGTATCTGTATTAATCCAAGCATCAACCACTAGCTCAACCGAACCTTCTTCTAATTCTAAATCTACTACATCTTCACAAGCGGTAAAGCAGAGGATAAAAAGTAGTAATAAAATTGCATAATTTTTCATATCGTTTATTATTAGAAAGTTGCTTAATTAAATTTGAAATTCCAGGAAATACTGGGAATGAAATTTCCAACTACAGAAAACCTGACCGCTTCTGTACTAACCGGTACATTCGCTAAGGCGCGATTTTGATCTTGTCGGAAAAAGATGGTAAAAGGATTTCGACGATTATAAACATTATAAACGCCAAATACCCATTCGCTACGAAATCGTTTACCCGGTTTGTCTTTGGGTTTTAAGGTTGCCGCTATATCCAAACGATGATAAGTGGGTATTCGAACATTATTGCGAGATTCTAAAGAATTATAAGGGATCGCGTATCCTTGCTGTTCAATTCTACTGGTCGGAAACGTAGCAGGTGTTCCGCTGTTCAAAACAAAATTGGCAGAAAGTGTCAACCGTTTACCTAGATCATAAAAACCTGTAAGACTTAAACTGTGTGGCTGATCGAATCTAGAAGGGAACCAATCCGAACGATTGATCCCATCTACCCTTCTTTCGGTACGGCTAAAAGTATAACTCAACCAACCGGTAAATTTTCCTTTCTTTTTTTCTACATATAATTCTACTCCATAGGCCCGACCCACTCCATTGACCAACTCACCTTCTAGAAACTGATTTAAAAATAAATTCGCTCCTTCGATATATTCGGTTAGATTTCGGTAATCCTTGTAATACACTTCGAGAGAGGTTTCGTAAGCATTATTTTTTAAATTTTTAAATAATCCTAAAGCAATTTGATCGGCAACTTGAGGTTCAATATTATTGGTGGAAGGTGTCCAAACATCAACGGGGGTAGACGCGGTACTATTGGAAATTAGATGTAAATACTGTGCGGTCCGATTATACCCTAATTTTAGAGAAGTTTTTTGGTCGAGTTGGTATTTGACAGAAAGTCTTGGTTCTAAATTGCTATAAGTTTGAATAGATTTACCTTTACCAACGATTTCAACATCGGTGGGTGTTTTCCGTAATCCTGGACCATTCTCTTCAAAAGTATATTTCGTGCCTTCTCCTATATAATTAAAATGAGAAAAACGCAATCCATAATTTAAAGATAACCGATCATTCAAGGTTTGTTCGTTTTCAATATAAATACTGTTTTCCCAAGCAAATTTCTTATCCAAGCTAATGTCTGTACTTTCTCCTTCACTAACACCAACTGCGTTTCCAGGCTCGAAGGTATAGAAGATCGATTGGCCACCAAAAGTGATTAAGTTGTCAGGGTTTAGGTAATAAGAAATTTCTGGTTTGAAAGCATAGTTTAGAATATTTGCATTCCAGTCAAACCGATTATCTGCTTCACCACCGAAAGCCAATTCATAATCATATTTACTTCGATATAAGGTAATATTTGAGAAAACTCGATCACTAAACAGATGATTCCAACGGAATGATAAGGTAGTATTTCCCCAATTAAAACCAGCATCTGCTCCAAATCTAAAATTGTCTCGACCGAAATAGCCAGATAAAAAGACTCGGTTCCGAGCATTAATATTATAATTTGTTTTCAACGTTAGATCATAGAAATTCAACGCCGTGTCAGATAAATCATCACTTAAAAAGGGTTTGGAAAGCACATCAATATAAGAGCGTCGTCCCGCAATAATAAAACTGCCCTTATCTTTTACGATCGGGGCTTCGATGGATAACCTAGAAAAAATGAAACCAACGCCACCGTTGACGGATAGTTTTTTATTATTTCCTTCTTTCATTCGCACATCTAAAATAGACGATAATCTCCCTCCATAACGAGCTGGAATTCCACCTTTATAAAGCTTAACATCCTTGACAGCGTCCGGATTAAACACGGAGAAAAAACCAAATAAATGAGAAGAATTATAAACAGGAGATTCATCCAACAATACTAAATTTTGATCTATACTTCCTCCTCTTACATTAAAACCCGTAGCTCCTTCCCCTACCGTAGAGACACCAGGTAAAAGTTGAATACTTCGAATCACATCAACTTCTCCCAGCAAAGCCGGCATTTTCTGAATGGTCGCCATTCCCAATTTTTGGGTAGAGATTTCAGTGTTGGTTACATTTTGATCTTCTCGTTCTGCCACTACGACAATTTCTTCAATGGCCGCTGATTCTTCGATCATGTCCAAATCTAATTTTTGGGTTTTATCGAGATTTACGGTCAAAGCCAATTTATCAAAACCCAAATAACTTGCTTCAAGGCTGTAGGACCCTGGTGGAACAGAAAGTGAGTAAAATCCATAAACATTGGTAGTAGCTCCTTTTTGGATTTCAGCCAAGTAAACGGTGGCTCCGATTAACGTTTCTCCGTTGGATGCATCGCGAACATAACCTGAAAGCGTAACATTTTCTTGCGCAGAAACAACAGAGGTAAAAAAGAAAAGAGCACTAAAAAAAAAAATTAATTTTTTTTGGAAAAAAGGTAAGCGAAGCTTCATATCTAAATTTTGGTGTTAAGGTGTGGTTGAAAACAAACATAAACTAAATTTTGTTTCGTCACAATTGAAATAGCAGGTGTTTTCTATATTTAACACAAGCGTTTTACTAGATCACAAAGATATAGCCACCAAATTAAAACTTAATTAACATAAGTTAATAAAAATGGTTGTTGTAAAAATTCAATAAAAAATCTAGATCCTACACAAAAAAGAAGCCGTATTCAAGGAGAATACGGCTTTTATTAGTTTATAAATAAGTTCAATAAAATAAACTTAAATCAATCGAGAAAATTACTTCATGATGACCACTCTTTCAACAAAGCGCTGATCACCAGAAGTTAACGCTAAGAAATAGACTCCAGGAGCTAGAGTTGTTGCGTTGATCTCTCCTATTTCATTCGTATTAATGCTACCTGATCGGTAAGCTTTTCCATCCACACCTGTCAGGGTCCAGTCAATACTTTCTAGCGTAGCAGCATCTACTTTTAGGGTAAACTGACCAGCGTTAGGGTTAGGAGCCACTTTAACAGAAAAGGATTCCGTCAGCTCCGTAGTATTTGTTGGTAATAATTCTACTACATTAGTTCTCTCGCCGGGAGGACACGCTGTAGAGGATACCCTTAGTATTACCATGTAATCACCAGCAGCTGCATAGGTGTGCGTAGGATTTTCATCATCACTAAAGTTGCCATCTCCAAAATCCCATAGAAAACTAGAACCACCAATGGAAGTATTCATAAAGTCAACGGTAAGCGTACCTTCAACAACTGTTGATTCAAAATTTGACACAATAAATTCGTCCACAAATACTTCCATTTCAATGGTATCCGCACCAATTGGATTAGAAGCAATCAATTGAACCACATTGATTCCCGGACTGAAAAAAGTGACAGTATGCGGGCCAGCCGTCGAAGCTGAACCTGGGTTACTAACCGCACCAAAAGTCCAATCGTAACTATCCGCTCCTTCTGACTGGCTAGTAAAGGTAATTGTTTCACCTTGACAAATCGTTTCTGTAGAAGCAGTGAATTGCGCTACTGGAGCAACAAACTCGAAAAATTCAACATTGATATTATCAATAAAGATATTATTGCCATAACCACTTAAATTCTCAAATTTAAATATGACCGACTGCCCGTAATAAGCAGAAATATCTAAAATTTTCTTTTGCCAAACAGCAGGAGAACTTGGAAAGAATCGGAGTGTACTGGGGCCAGTTGTTGCTAAATCATCCCCAAAAGCTTCAAATAGCACCTCGTCGTAAGTATTTCCACAATCAGTAGAAACTTCTACCCTAAAACCGTCCTCTATATTAAAGCCTCCTGGTTGGTATTCGCGATAAGCCAAATCAAAAGTCAATACTTCATCAGTGGCATCTGTCAAATCAATCAAAGGTGTTAAAAGACCATCTGGCACGTGAACATCATTCCCCGCTGCGTAATCAAAATTATTAATCCATGCTACCTGACCTTCCGTTCCATCTCTTTGTGTTACAGTGATTGGTTGCCAAGTAGTAGCGTCATCAGGATTGAGAATTAGATAATCAACTGGTGGAAATACCATTCCTCCAAAAGTTTCTTGATAATCTAACGCAAGCCCCGCACCATCGTAGATAGATAAATTTACGACTTGATTAATGGTATCATCAACCGTATAATTATTATCATTCAAACTGATCCAAGATTTGAGGGAATAAATTCCTTCTTCTGTAAGATTTATGGTTTGAGAAAAATCATGTGAGTAGGAAGCACCTGGCAGCACTTCAGCTGTTACTAAATCTGTTACGACTGGCTGGTTATCTAACTGATAGCTAACGGAAAAATTACTTTGAGGCATTAATCCGGTATTTGTTATTTCTAAAGTAAATACCTCATCATCAATACCATCACAAGAAAGGAAAATATCGCCTGCCTCGATTGAAGTACCAACACTTGACAGATCGTTTTCCTGCTGGCAAGCTTCTAAACCTCCTGCAAAATAAGTAGCATTCACTCGTCGCGAAGTAGCTCCATTGGCAAAATTAGCATGAACAGAAAAGTACTGTTCCGCCTCTAAATCGTTGGTTATGTAAAGGAATGTGTTTGTCATTGAAGTTCCAACAACCTCCATATATTTTTCTCCTAGAACATAAATTTCGTAATTCTCTACCTCAGAAAGCGGATCCCATGTTAGGGTAATTCCTTCAGGACAAGCTGATGCTACCGCTAAATTTTCTGGCATTGGAGCAATACTAAAATCTACTTCATTAATGGTCGTATTGCCATTACTACTGGTGACTCTTATTTTTCCATTTCCAGTGTTAACATTTGGCACCACCCAATCAGTATACATCCGTTCAGTTCCAGCTACGGAAGCAATATCTATCCAATTATTTCCACCATCAACAGAATAGGAGATTTGGTAATCTTCTAATTGACCTAAAGCATCCCAATGAATATTCTGTAACTCACCTGGTACCATGTTCTCACCACCAATTGGATAGGTGAGGTCTACCTGATCTGTTTGATATTCGTAAACCATATGAAAACTCTTGACACCAAATGGTAAAATGGTTCCATTGACAATAACGGTATAAGCGCCAGGTTCTGGATTATCAATCTCCACTTGTTCCATATTATTTAAATGATCTTCGCCTTTGGTTGCCGGTTGGTTGAGCGTAACTGGATTCGGAGATGGATCCAATACCCAAGGAAGATATTCAACGCCATTTTTTTCTAATTTTAAATCTAAATCATTCAGTAGCGCAAAACTAGTTCCTATCGAACCTTCTGGATCATCCCAATACAACATCACCTTAGCTTTATTTACCCCTTCTGGGATATTTAAAGAAAACTCTGTCGTATTTCCTTGACTTACGTCTAGCGTTTGGTAACGATTCTCTTCTAAAACTTTAACTGCTCGGAAAGCATTGACATGTCCCCAACCATATCTAAAGTCTGGACCTACAGTCCCTAGATCATTGGCTGTATTTAACAAGATGGCCTTTAGCAAAGAAGAGGGAGCGGTGAAGCCGCCATTAAGTGATTTATAAGCTTGATGTAGTTGCGCAAAAATCCCAGCTACACCAGGAGCAGCACCAGAAGTTCCGCCAAATTCATCATACGTATTATTGGGTTCTGTTCCAAATTGATCTGCTCCGTTAGAAGCGATATCTGGCTTGATTCGACCATCATGGGCAGGTCCACGACTACTTGAGTTTACTAAAGTAGCATCATCTTCTAGGTTAGCTACGGTGGTTACATTTTTACCTTGTTTATGTCCTCCAGTAATATTTCCCCATTGATCTCCGGCTCCATAGCCACATTCATTATTATTTGAGTTTCCAGCCGAAAAAACGTGCATTAAAGTAGGATTTTGGAAAACCTGCTGATCTACCGTTGCGGTAATTTCAGTGTAACCAGCATTACAACCATTACTGTAAGAGGAATTGGTTACAATCACATCCTCATTAAAAAAGTAGTTCATGGTGTTATCCAAAAAGGTGGCATCATAATCCAAAACATATACCCCAGTTCCAGCGGCCATTCCACGTTTAGTAGGATCAAAATTTCCTGAACCACTCATGATACCGGCTACATTATCTCCGTGATTATCATTAATTGTTCTTGGTTCTGCCAAATCTTGTGTTAGTCTTCCATGAAAATCAATATGTGGTCCAATTTGTCCATCATCTCTTACCAAAACATTGATACCACTTCCGTCAAAATTTCGTCCCATAGGTAAACCGGTATCTAGCACATTGGCTCGGTGTAAAGATCTGCCTTCCACATCATCCTTTACATCTGGAGCAGGACCTAAACCAAGGTGTGCGACAAAAGGTAAACTAGCAATTTCTTCTATTCTATTGGGTAAAATGCGTGTTTCCATAAAATTATTAATACCATTGGCCTTAATGATTGGTAGACCGGCATCATTCATTTCTTTCACTGCCTTATCGTAGGAGATATTCTTATGAAATTTAAGCATCACCTTGACTTGATCCCGTTGGACCGTCCAATCAGGCAATTCGTCAGCTAAAAGTTTTGCACTGATCTTCAACAAAGCATCCAAAGGAAAAATAGCACGGATGTTTAATTCCTGTAATTGGTCCAATGCTAGATCAGTTGGGAATGCTGCCAAATAGGCAAGACGTGGATAATATTCCAAGAGTTCAATTCCTTGGTTAGCTATTTGTTCTAGAGCAACCTCATTTGGAATTTCAAAAAATTGGACCATCCGGTAGTATTTACCATTGAAAATTTCCCCGTTTTGAATATTCGGCTGCCTGATAAAGTCTTCTAAATTAGCGGTTGGAATATGCTTCCCAGTATTTAAATCTAGCGCATATTTTTCCTGAGCAATGGAAAATGCCGATAAAAATGAAAAAAAGAGTATTAAAATAAAATTGTAATGTGTTTTCATAAAATTAATATTATGGAAAAATTAATAAGTAAAAGGGTTAGATTTAGAAAGGCCTGATTATTCCCTCAATATAGTGAATTGTTGTTATTGGTAACTAGTTTTTTCTAAATAATTTAAGAAAATGAAAAAAATTGCCGCCCATCGTCATTTAGGCTACTTTACTTACTTGTTTTCCCAGGCGTAGACCAGCATAACTACTTGATTATAGCTAGCAAATCCATCGGAAACTCCTTGAGATTTGAGAAAGGCATCATAAGTCGCAATTCTAAAACTAGTAGGAAAGAAATCAGGGTAAGCGGCGCTATTGGCTTCAATGGATTGAACATCAGTTTTCAATCCAGGTGGTAAAGTTTCATAGAATTTATTGAAATTTTCACGGTCCGTTCTACGGTAACTATAATATAGATATTGCCAATAGTTAAATATTCCAGCGTATTGAATAAAAGGATGATTACTATTTTTGCAAGTTAGATAGGCTAAAAAATTACAGGTGCCTTCATCTCCAAATCCGTATGCGTGGGCTAATTCATGGGCCACTACATAAGGACGATCAATGGGATGTACCGCAGGATCTACATTACACTCTCCTGTAAATGGATTGTAAAAACCGATGGCTCCAAACCTCCAAATTATCCCCTTCGGATAACCGGTTCTGACGGTTGGAAATCCAGTAGCTGGATATCCTAACGCTCTTAATTGATTTTCTAATCCTTGGCGTAAATGTTCCACCATATTATTAGGTAGGTCATCGAGCGTAAACGAAGTATCTGGTTTGGCCGCTGGAATATTGGATCGAAGCTCCACTAATTTTATTTGCCGCGCGTTCAGTTCTTCAACGACCGTTTCGAGTTTAAGGGGCTTTGGGGAGATTTTTAGCTGATCAACTATTGGAATTCTTCCATAATTAAATCCCCATAAAAATAGAAAAAGAAAAATTATCCAACCAGCCAATGATCCAATGGTAAATACGGATTGACCCATTTTTCCCAAAAAGGATCGCTGAGACTGTTTCCATTTTTTAACCCCAAAAAAGATCGCTACCAGTAAACTTATGATTAATAGGTACAAACCAGAAAATGGTAATATCCAATGGATACTGTCGAGAACCACTCGGATTATTTTAAATAACCCACGACTGTATACCGTCTCCATCAACTGCGGAGAAAAACCTAAAAGCCATCGAAGTATCACGGCCATGACTCCTAATCCAATCCCCCAAAAGCGTTTGTCAAATTTCATATCAAGGGTAAAAATACAGTGAAGTTGTTTAAAAACTCTCAAAACGCCTGCGAACTTAGAAAATTATCCAACTCATCGTCTTTTTTATCGCCCATAGCGCGGCTATGCGCTCAAAAAATAGACTCCCTGCCCGATCGACGATCAGTCAGGCGGGGATTTGAATTATTTTCTTTCATTCTCGGCTTCTTTTTGAATTATTAAACAACTTCAGTATTAATGGCTGGCTAAAAATTTGTATTTCATTTTTTTTTGTACCTGACTATTTAATCATTTACAAGCCGTTAATTCTGCCAAAAAACGATGCTATATTCTAAGGCTTTGAAAAAACTATTTTTTCTTACCTTTACAAAAAATCACTATGGAAGTACTTGGAAAAATCATTATTGGCTTAGTAGCGCTAGAGCACGTTTACATTCTCTACATGGAAATGTTTGCTTGGGAGACTTTAGGAAGAAAAACTTTTAAGGGTGCCTTACCCGACGAACTTTTCACACCAACAAAAACCATGGCGGCCAATCAGGGTTTGTACAATGGATTTTTAGCCGCCGGTCTAATTTGGTCTTTACTAATTACTGATCCGGTTTGGTCGGAAAAGGTAGGTCTATTTTTTCTTGCTTGTGTGTCGGTCGCTGGAATTTATGGGGCGTTGACGGCAAGCCGAAGGATCTTTTTTGTACAGGCATTACCGGCATTAATAGGGATTGGAATTTTGGTGTTGGGGTGATTTACGTACCTAGAGAATTGTTCTAGAATATGAGTTTTCAACCCCCATCTCAAAAATTAACCCTCATTAAGACACGACCATTGGACCATTATACAGCTTCTCTCGTTTTTCTCGAATCTCTTCAGAGCGAATAAATTCGTCAAAAGACATCAGGTGATCTACCATCCCGTTAGGTCCAATTTCTATGACGCGGTTACCAACAGAGTTCATCAGTTGATGATCATGAGAAGTAAAAATCAGATTACCTGTAAAACTAGTCAACGAATTGTTTAAAGCAGTAATCGACTCTAGGTCAAGGTGGTTGGTTGGTTCGTCTAGTAGTAGAAAGTTGGGTTCCTGAAGCATGGTCTTCGATAACATACAACGGACTTTTTCACCTCCAGATAAAACACTGGACATCTTGTGTACTTCTTCTCCAGAAAATAACATTCTACCTAAAAATCCGCGAATAAATTGCTCATCTTTTTCTCCTGGGGAAAATTGACGTAACCAATCAATCAAATTTAGGTCGTTGTCATCCACAAAGAATGCTTCGTTTTCGTTGGGCAAGTATTCCATTTTGATGGTTTGACCATACTCAATGGTCCCAGTATCTGGTTTTTTCTCCCCACTCAAAATATCGAAGAACGCCGTCAAAATGGCAGAATCTTTACTAAACAAAGCGATCTTCTCTCCTTTATTCATCATAAAACTAACCCCACTAAACAATACCTCACCAGCTTCATTACTAGTAGATAAATTTTCTACTTTTAGAATCTGATCACCAGGCGCTCGCTCAGGCTTAAAATTAATAAATGGATATTTACGGCTAGAAGGTTTAATCTCTTCTAGACTAAGTTTATCTAGTGCTTTTTTACGACTGGTAGCCTGCTTGGACTTGGAAGCATTGGCTGAGAAACGAGCAATAAACTCCATCATCTCTTTTCGCTTTTGCTCGGTCTTCTTGTTTTTATTGGCCATTTGTTGCGTCATCAGCTGGCTACTTTCATACCAGAAGGTATAGTTACCCGTAAAGATTCTAATAGCATTAAAATCAATATCAACAATGTGCGTACAAACCATGTCAAGAAAATACCTGTCGTGAGAAACGACAATCACTGTATTCTTAAAATCAGCTAAAAAGTCTGCCAACCAAGTTACTGTCTCGGCATCCAAATCGTTGGTAGGCTCATCGAGTAGCAAGATATCTGGATCACCGTATAAAGCTTGTGCTAAAAGAACTTTTACTTTTTGTGGACCACTTAGCTCACTCATGTTTTTTCTGTGGAGCACTTCTTTAATCCCAAGATTACTGAGTAGCTCGGCCGCGTCACTTTTTGCTTCCCAGCCTCCCATTTCTCCGTATTTATTTTCCAATTCAGCAGCACGCATTCCTTCTGCTTCGGTGGCTTCTGGATTCATATAGATGGCCGTCTTTTCTAGATTGATTTGATACATCTCCTGATGTCCCATCATGACCACATTCAGTACTTCCTCTTCTTCATATTCGAAGTGATTCTGGCGAAGGACTGCCATCCGATTATTGGGTTCTAGATGCACATGACCTCGTGTTGGATCAATATCGCCGGCAAGGATCTTTAAAAAAGTAGATTTCCCAGCACCATTGGCCCCAATCACTCCGTAACAATTACCGGTGGTAAATTTAAGATTGACTTCATCAAATAGAACACGTTTACCATATTGTAAACCCAAATCATTAGTAGCAAGCATACTTCGTTAGTATTAATTTTTTTTCAAAAAGAAATGCAAAAATACGATATTTTAAGGAAAAGCTGAAAGGCAGATATGCAAGAAAGGCTGGGATTTTATTCTCTTAAGCGTACAAGTCGTAAATCGTAGTTATACCCACTAAAAATCCCAAGACCATTATTGATATTAGAAGGAATTAGAATCGCTTGTGCGAGGACAGGATCCCGCTGGCTTCTTTGTCGAGAAAGTTTAAAATGATAATCATGATAGTCAAAATTCGTATTTCTCAATTCTACAATTAATTGTGGATTAGACGCTTCGGTAGGAAAGTTGGTGTCAAAGCTGACAGATAATTCGACATTAAAATTGTTGGTTCCTTCGGAAATATCATCTCCCTGAATAAGCACACCATTTTCAAAATCAAAGGTATAAGGAGATTCGACCGCTAGATCCTCTACAATTGGTGTTTGAATAAGTGAATAAAAGGAGGTATCTGCCCCTGGTTCTGCTGGTTCATCAAAGGTGTCGTAGATAAAATAAGCAACTAAATGGTAATTATTTGCAATAAGGGGATTATGGATGAAACCAAAATCAAAATTAATTTTAAATTGATTATCAACTCGAGGGTCAAGATTTTTCTCAAAATTAGTAACATTCAAGGACTGTATATTAACCCGTTCTGGAATGGTGGTTATAGCAGAAATTGGTTCTTCTCCTGCTACTTTCACATTTAATTCGTAGTTATTAGAACCGCCAATTAGATTTCTTTCTTCTGCGAGATAAAGAGGAATTTGAGTGTTGTTAGGATTTGAAGTGTCCGTTGTGTCTCCTTTTTGAAAAAAAAGTTCGATAGTCTGTCCAATTCGACGATTTTCTATGGATACCTCAGCGCCGCCGATGTATTCTGTTGGTTCTTCAGAAAGAATTGATCGTGAACGACTTAAATTAACCTCGACTCTTCGATTGGGCGCTATTTCAGAAACAACTACGACCTTTGAATCAAATTCCAAGTCTAGTTCCACCACTTCTTCACAACTCCAAAAGAGCAGTAAAAGAAAAATAATGGACGTAAGACGAATCAACATATTCGTTAAAATTTTATCGTATAGTTTATATAGGGCAATATTGGGACTAATGAAGCTTGTAAGATCGCCGGTTTGGAGGCATCGTCTGGATCTCTACCCAGTCTGTAATATAAGATATTTTTCCGATTATATACATTATAAACGCCAATTCCTGCATTCTGTTCGATATTTTCCCCTATTTTTCTCCAATTCAGCGCTATATCCCAGCGGTGATTGGCTGGAAGTCGGATTCCATTACGTTCTGAATATTCCAAAACTGCATAAGAGGACTGAAAGATACTCGGGGAAGTAAATGTGAAAATGCTATTCGGTAATGAGGCGGCAAGACCCGTTCCGTAGACAAAATTGGTCACAAAGGTCCACCGTTCACTCAATCGGTAGCTACCCGTAAATTTTAGATTATGCCGACGATCAAAACGATAAGGAAAAGTATTTCCATTATTAATATCTTCAAAAGTTCGATCTGTTTTAGATAAAGTATAAGACAATAAAGCGGTTGTTCGTCCAAGTTTTTTTTCTAATAAGAATTCCAATCCCTTTGAGGTTCCTGATCCTGTAACAATATTATTTTCAAAATTTCTAGAATTAAGAAAAACAAAAGAGGCATTTTCGGTGTATTCCAAAAGGTGGTCCATTTTTTTATAATAGCCTTCTATTCCAAATTCAAAATTATTTGGCAACAAACTCTTAAACCCAAACACAACCTGACGAGCCTCTTGCGGCCGGATCAGAGGTGTTGATGGTATCCAGATATCGGTAGGAAGCCCTACCCCAGAAGTACTAAGTAAGTGTAAATATTGTTGATTATAGCTAAACCCAGTATTGATTTGAAATCTTCGCCAAGGACGCCAAGTGAGATCAAATCTTGGTTGAATAGACTGGTAGAACTCACCTTCCACGGCCAAAGCAGACCAACGTAACCCCATCCGCAAATCCAGCTTTTTCCAATTCAAATTATGTTCCGTATAAAGTGCATACTCCATGGCGGGAATCCTCGGATTATCAATGGTATCAAAAAAACTTTGCTCAAGAAACAATTCACCTTCCGACAAAGACAAATCTATTGTTTCGGAGGCTACACCTGGCGTAAATTGATGACTAGTAACTTCCCCTCCATACCGTAGTTTATACCTCTTAGAAACAGTATGATCAAAATCCATCTTCAGACCAATATCATTGATAATCGTACTAAATACAATAAAACGATTGTCATTAAATACCGACTGATTGGTAGAAAGCGTATCCGTATGGAAAGAACGAGATTCGGAAGAAAAATTATATCGACTAAAAATTAAACTAGTATTTAAAAATACTTTATTGCCAATCAAATGATTCCATCGTATGGCTCCTGCGGTGTTTCCCCAGCGAATATCATCTGCACTACGATCTCGCTCAAATCTGGTTCCTTCTCCATTGTTGAAGGAAGTCGTAAAATTAATAGCAGTATCGTCTTCGTAACGATCAAACCCTTTATAAAAGCTTAGGTACAATTTATTTCGATCAGAGAATTTATAATGTAATTTTGTATTGAAGTCATAAAAGGTAAGGTTGCTCTCTCCTTCCTGATCTTTACGGGCCTTATTCCTACGAGTAGCCTTTTTTATCAGAAATCCGAGCGGAGTGGTTCGAGCTGCTAAAAAGAGGGAGCTTTTCCCTTTAACTAGAGGACCTTCGGTGGAAAATTTTACACTCGCCAATCCTACGCCAATACTTGTTTCCCATTCATTTAAATTACCGTCTTTTGTTCGAATATCCATGACACTACTCAATCGACCACCATACCTAGCAGGAAAGCGACCACGCACAAAACTTGCGGACTTAATGGCATCATTATTAAAAATAGAAAAAGCACCTAAAAAATGGGTCGGATTATAAATAGGAACATCATCTAGCAAAAATAGATTCTGATCGATACTCCCTCCTCGAATGTGAATCCCTCCTACCCCATCTGTACCTGTGGATACACCCGGTAATTGCGTTGCTAATCGGAATATATCTTTCTCTCCTCCTAAGGTAGGCATGGCACTTAATTGGGCACTCACCAATTTATCGACATAATCATCTGGATCAAAAACAGGGATATTTTCTGCTACCACAATCACCTCTTTCAACGTCAAAGAAGGGCGCATCGTGATTTTAATCCTTTCATTTTCAGTTAGGGTTATGTGCTCTTGATTACTTTGATATCCTAGATAAGAAACACTCAAAACATATGTTCCTTCTTCTAATTCTAAACTAAAAAAACCATACCCATTAGAACTTGTTCCCGCATTTATTTTATTGACCATTACAGTAGCGCCTACCAACACCTCTCCGGTCTCTTGATCTTCTATATAGCCACTGATGGTATGCTGGGTTTTTGGTTGTTCTTTTTTATAAATAACAATTTGCCCTCCGATGATTTGGTAGGATAAGTCTGTGTCTTTTAGAATAGTACTTAATACTTGACGAATGGTGGCATTGGCAAAGCTATAAGTGATATTTTTAGAAGGGAGAATATCATTACTGAATGTAAGTTTTACATCTGCTGCTTCGCTAAATTGATAGAGGGTTTCCTCGATAGATTGATCGGTAAAGGAGAAACTAACTAGCTTGTCTAAGACTGGCTGGGCGTTAGCCGCTAGACTTGCAAGAATAAAAAAGAAGAAAATAAAAAACCGACTCATCCAAACTATTTATTGTGGTCGGTTAAAGTTACAGAAATTCAGGCAAAGTTGGAATGCCCAAGTATGATCTGATCATGTGAATATTTTGGTAAAAGAAACGGTTTATTCACACGTTCCACCAAATAGGACAAAAGTATCAGCTGCTTTCGCTTTCTTAATTTCTACACCGACCGATATTTTCAAAGAATTGAGAACATCCATTACTGGAGATTCTGTGAAGGTGGCCGTTAGTTTTCTACAATCGGAAAGTTTGGTATTGTTCAAATTTACCCGAATATTAAAGTGTTTTTCAATGGCTGGGATGACCTCTTTTAATTTTGTATTTTTGAAAACAAGCTCTTTTGTTTTCCAAGACCAGTCATTTGGCGAAAGATCTTTTACTTGTCGATATCGTTGCGTATTGGCGTTATAAATTAACTTATCATTAGCCACTAAGATAAAATTCTGGGAACTACCTTTAGGTGTAAAAGATACCTTACCGGTCGCTACTGTGATGGTAGTCGAATTGGTATCATGATCATTGCTAATGTTAAAGCTGGTACCCAGCACTTGAACGGTTCCATGATCCATTTCTATAGAAAAAGGACGTTGCTCATCGCGGGATATTTCAAAAAATCCTTCGCCATCCATCTTTACAACTCGATGATTGGAAGGAAAAGTCTCAGGATAAGTAAAATAAGTGCCTCCGTTAAGGGTTATCTGACTTCCGTCAGAAAGGGAAATAGCTCTTGTTTCGGTCTTTTCTGTTTCTGCTATTTGCCATTCAACTTGTGGATTACCGACCCCGCTGACAAAATATCCTAAGCTAAAAATAAAAATAGCCGCCGCCGCGTATTTAAAAATTCTGAAAATGGAGGGCCGTTGTTGGGTCTGTTTGTTTTGGTCCGCTTCTATTCTTTGCATCACCTTACTCAAACCTCCTTCTACGTCTGGTTCCCAACCACTTACTTTTGATTGGCTCCATATCCAAATCCCACGAATATTCTCCGCCAAAATTGAATTTTCACTATCCTCCCCGAGCCAATTGTTCAGGATCACCGATTCATCAGAGGTTATTTCACCCGATAATTCTTTGTGTATTAAAACAGAATAATTAG
Source organism: uncultured Saprospiraceae bacterium (assembly GCA_937928405.1). Lineage (GTDB taxonomy): Bacteria > Bacteroidota > Bacteroidia > Chitinophagales > Saprospiraceae > JALZUU01. Next base: position 12,611 of record CALFWZ010000065.1, on the reverse strand, counting down.
TCTTTTTCATTTATTTATCTGAAATCTTTCTTTTTTACAGAGTTTCTACAGTTAAATCGACACCAATATAAGTCAATCCCCCTACATAAAATGCGAAAAATTTATTTTTAAGGATGGAAAAGAATTTATTTGTCATTTTTAGACAAATTAAAGGTCAAATAACCTAATTTTAAGGATAGACGTTCAGCTAAAATAACAAAGTTGTTTAAAAGTCTCAACAAAAAAACGGCCAGCATCAAAATTTGATACTGACCGAAGGCTTTTTGGGAATAATTTTTATTAAAATCTAAGTTTTATGGTTGCAATACAGAAGAAATTCCATGAATAACACCATTACTTCCTTGTACATCCGGTGCGATTACTGGAACAGATTGTCCACTCGTAGTTTCTACCTTGACACCATTACTAAGATCAATCGTCAATGTTCCATTAGTCAATGGGCTAACTTCCTGGTTATCAGAAAGCTGAGAAGATTGTACATTCGCGCCGCTTACCACATGGTAACTTAAAACAGTTGCTAGTAAGTCAATATCGATATCTGCTAAAGAATTCCAATCATCATTCGTATTTAATAATGCTTGAAAAGCATCATTCGTAGGGGCAAAAATGGTAAAGGGACCAGCTCCTTTTAGGATACCAACAAAATCAGTTGTATGGCGAGTATCCGTCAAGGCTGCTACTAAGGTGCTGAAAAGTGGGTTGGCCAAAGCCAGGTCAACTGCATCTGGTGGCGACATTACTTTATCAATTATATGGACAATTCCGTTGGTGGTAGAAATATCCGTCGTAGTTGGAGTTGCAGTATTTCCTAGTTTAACTCCTGAGCTCAGGTCAATTTGTAATGAAATACCTTCTCCATTAGGACCAGCACTTAAGGTTGGTACGTAGCCATCCGTTAAATCTGCTGCCAATACTCGTCCAGAAACTACGTGATAGGTAAGCACACTTGCTAAAGCCGCATTAGGAACATCAGCTAAAGAACTATAACCATTATCATCCAAAAATTCTTGGAAAGCAGCATTCGTAGGAGCAAATACCGTGAATGGTCCATCTCCAGATAAAGTGTTTACTAAACCGGCCTGGGTTAGTGCCGCAACTAATGTACTTAGGTCGTCAGTAGCTTGGGCAGTTTCAACGATCGACAATTCCATCGGCTCATCATCTCCGCAAGCAGAAAGCGTGGCTAAGGCTAAGAATAGAATTGCAAAGTGATAGAATTTGATTGAGAAAAAATTCATAAAAAATATTTTTTTGTTCTTGGTAAATATCTGCCTACTCCTATCTTTCGGAAAACACGTAGTTCCTGCCCATTTTCGGCTTATTCAGGCATTGAAGTTGTTCAACTCATGGATTTATGTGCCTAAATCTGAGAAAGGGTTGCATGGGCCACCAAGATTTTTTGATTTTTTATAAGGAAAGCAGGAAAAACGATAAAACTATTGGAAATTCTAACTAATAAATCAATTTACATTGACTCTATTAAACCAAAATAAGGAGGAGGAGTTTGTTTAAACATGCCTATCCACTCGGTTTTTAAGGGCGTATCAAAAAATAGTAACCAGGTAGAACGTGGTGTTCCTAGTTTTGTGGTCAGTTCTTGGATAAGTGGAACAGCTTTTTTAAAATTATGAAGGGCAAGGTCAATATACTGATAACGGTATCCGGTACCACTGCCGATTACGCTACCATAGCCAGCATCTTGTAAAGCCTGATTGAGTTGATTTTCGATCTCTGTTTTTAATTCAAAAAATAATTCTTCATCCGTAAAATTTCCATCCATTTTAAGATAACAGAAGACTTCTCCTATCCGCGAAAAATTTTCTGAATAAAACGGATGGCCTTTCTGAACATTGGTCCACAGCTCACCGTTCATCGTCCGAGCGATATAAAGATCTTGTTGGTGTGGATAGTCTTCCTCCTCTACAGGCTCTAATTCATAGAGCATCCAATCACTATCTTCCGAAAAAGTGTAATACGGTTGATCAGGAAGTTGGTTTTTAATTAATACTATCTGGGTATCTACATACGGCTTTAAATCCGCCAAAGAAAGCAGTTGCTGGTCGTCTTTTGGTATTTCTAAAACTTCAATAACTCCAATCCATTTGTCTAAAACCTCCTCACCCAATAGGGCTTCGAGTGTAAAAAAGGCTTGATTGACCACTAGATTATATAAAGAGGTATCCTGATCGATTCCTGGGTAATAAAAAGTAATTTCTACATTATTTTCTGGCGAGGTGCTACCTGAAAACTGTAGATCAAGGAGGGGCTCTCCAGATTTTAATCGGACTGTTTTTTGACAATCACTATAACTGATTGGTTGCCGATAACTATAAAACGACCAGTTTTTTAACCGAGGAGCTCTTGCAATGATGGATTCCACTAAAGGACGCAGGTGTAAATCATCCTCAGGCGTTAGTATCAGTTGGTTCTTTTTTTTATCCTTATCATAACTAAACTCCCAAGCGATATCAATAACTTTAGATTGCAGGTTTTCCTGCATAAATTCACCTAGAAAATCCGCATTCCCATCCCTTAATTCCGCTGTCAACTGCTCATGATGCTGATAGAAAGCAATCCACCAATTATTCATTAGATCTTCCCATTGGTCACGTAGAGCCCTATCTTCTACACCGAATTCTTTCGCATATTTCCACCTTATAAGTTCCATAATTTTCACCTTCTGGGGTTAAAGCACTTTGAATTAACAAATATAGTGAATTTTGCTTGGCCATCTCCTAAATACTCAAGGGTACTTTAGGTAGGAAATTATTTTCCCGAACTTATTTAATGATTATTGGAGTTCTTAGTTATCTTTACCGATAAAATACCGAATTTAACATGTCAAAGGACGACAAAAAAGAGAACGCGCTCGGAGGAAATTTTAAATTACGAGGATTAAAGGTCTTTGGTTCAAAAGAGAATTTACACCATAATGAGAAGAAATATCGTGTGGTATACGATGCTCAAGAGGCAAGGTATATCTACTGCGAATTGTCTTTTTTCAATAAACTGTTCGATGAATTGGAATGGATTGCCCATGCTCGCTTTATTTGTAAAGAAAAGGGCACCCAAAAAGAAATTTGTACCCTTCAAAAAGAAGTGCCAGTTCTAATCGACAAAAACATCGTGTATGTTCGCGAAGGATGGGGCACCCCAGAAACTGGCTGGTGGAAACCCGGTGCATACATTTGGGAAGTATACCTCGAAGATGAATTGGTAGGCATTACCCCTTTCAATATCGTCGCCGGCGGACCGGTCGATGACGAAAACAACCCATATTTTGACCTAGAAGAAATTCGATTATTTGAAAGTAGTTCTAAAGGAACTCCAAAAGAAGATCGGCGATACTTGAATAAATTTAACGCCACTACTACTCGTTATATCAATGTAGAACTCAAAATCAAACTGCTCCAAGACAACCCAGTGGAATTCCCGCTAGAGCTGCAATTTAATTTTTACAATGATGCCGGCCAACAGAAGGCATTTATGAGTTATTACAAGGAAATCCGCTCTCTTTCGGACACCTTCCTTTTAGATACAGGATACGGTGCCGACACTCCCGGCTATTGGTTTGAAGATAAATATACACTTGAGGTGATTTTTATGGATGAATTGATTGCTGTAGTGCCTTTCGAAATAGGATCAGAAGAAATTCTAGACTCAAATCCACTTAATTACCTTAAAACGAAGACAGCTCTAAAAGATCGTACTTCAGGAAAAGCAGAAGTCAAAATAAGTTTTGAGGAGGCTAAAACCGAACTCGATCTACTGATCGGTCTGGATTCTGTAAAAACACAAATCAATGAGCTGGCCAGCTATTTACAGTTTTTAAAAATCAGACAAGAAAAAGGATTAGAAGATTCTCAAAAAATCAATTTACATAGTGTTTTTGTTGGTAACCCAGGAACTGGTAAAACGACCGTTGCCAATATGCTGGGAAAAATTTATCAAAGTTTAGACTTATTGCCACATGGTAAAGTCCATGAAGTTGGTCGAGCTGACTTGGTTGGAGAATTTATCGGTCAAACGGCGCCTAAAGTAAAAAAAGCACTCGATCAGGCGCGCGGTGGAATTCTATTTATTGATGAAGCATATGCTTTAACAAATCGAGGAGATGATAACAAAGATTTTGGCCGAGAGGTAATTGAAGTACTTCTAAAAGAATTGTCCGATGGAAAAGGAGATGTCGCCATAATTTTTGCAGGGTATCCAAAAGAAATGACACAATTCCTCAATAGCAATCCTGGACTAAATAGTAGATTAAGAAATGTGATTCATTTTCCAGATTATTCCCCAGATGATTTAATGGAGATCGCGGAATATACTGCTCAAAAAAGAGGCGTTCTTATGGCTACTGAAGCTCGAGCAGTTATGTATAAAAAATTGGTAGAAATTTATCGTAACCGAAATAACCAATTTGGGAATGCTCGTTTTGTCAATGGAATTATAGACGAGGCCAAACAAAATCTCGCCATTCGTATCATGAAAAACCATGAACAAATCGAGAAATTACCCCCAGAAAGTTTATCTGAGATTTTACCAGAAGATATCATTCGTACCTTCCCAACAGCAGTCCAAGATTTAGACCTTCTTCCCATCGATGACGCCCTACTCGATGATGCCTTGACACAATTGCATGCCTTGGTAGGTCTTAAGGATATAAAAAAAGAGGTGGACGAAATCAGCAAACTAGTTCGGTACTATCGAGAAATCGGAAAAGATATTCGGAAGGCATTTTCAATCCATACTGTATTTACGGGGAATCCAGGAACTGGTAAAACCACCATTGCACGCTTACTGGTTCAGATTTATAAGGCGCTTGGAATTCTTGAACGTGGACAAATGATCGAGGTAGATCGTCGTTCTCTAGTAGCAGGATTCGTTGGGCAGACGGCTATTAAGACTTCGGAAAAAATTGACGAGGCCATTGGTGGTGGATTATTTATCGATGAAGCCTACGCACTTAGTTCGGGTGGTCCCAATGATTTTGGTCGAGAGGCTATCGAAACATTGCTCAAACGGATGGAGGATCAACGCGGACAATTTATGGTGATCGTCGCAGGATATCCTGAAGAAATGCAACAATTTATTGAAGCCAATCCAGGACTCATGTCTCGGTTTGATAAAAAGTTTAATTTCCCAGATTATAACCAAACTGAGTTACTCGCGATCAGCAAACTTATGTTTACTTCCGAGGGCCTAGAAATGGAACCAGAAGCAGAAGCACACTTGGTTTTATATATTGAAAAATTGGTTGGCAGAAAACATAAATATTTTGGTAATGCTCGGACCATGCGAAAAATCGTTCAAGAAACCATTCGCCGCCAAAACCTACGCATGGCAGGAATTCCCGCCAAAGATCGCTTGCCAGATTTGATTAATAAAGTAACGCTAAAGGATATAAGTAGTTTTGAACTAATGGAATCCGATGTAGAAGAAAAACAAGGAATTGGTTTCCGAAACTAAATGTATTTGAGTACAAATTTTACTCAAACAGCTAATTGTCGGGAAAATTTTATTTGAAAAGATATTATGAAAAAACAGAAATATACAACCATTCACTACGAGTCATATTTAGGATTAGACAAAATTCTTGAAGCTCAAAATTTGCGAAGTGCGGAGGTACAAGAAGAACCTGCCCACGACGAGATGCTCTTTATCATTACGCATCAAGCCTATGAACTTTGGTTTAAACAAGCCATCCACGAATTAGGCTCTATCGTTGATATGTTTGATAGAAATATCGTCAACGAACGCAGCCTTGGTACGGCGGTAGCAAGACTGAATAGAGTTGGAAAAATATTTAAGTTGCTCCTCGAACAGATTCCAATTATGGAATCCATGACCCCACTTGAATTTCTTGATTTTAGAAAATATCTTTTCCCCGCTTCTGGATTTCAAAGTTTTCAATTCAGAAAAATTGAAAACTTAATGGGACTCGAAACTGCACAAAGGATGACTTATGCTGGTCATCATTATGCAGCCTTTTTCTCCAAAAAGCAACAAGCAGAACTTCAGGCAATTGAGGACGGAAATAGTTTATTTGAGGCGGTCGAAAAATGGTTAGAAAGAACCCCATTTTTAGAATTAGGAAAATGGAATTTTTTAGAAAAATACCGTGGTGCAGTTGAACAGATGGTCAACAAGGAAGCTGACGCAATTCGAGCTTCTGATTATCTTAGTAAAAAAGATAAAGAAATGCGATTGCGAATGATGGGAAACACCGATACTTATTTTAAGAGTATTTTGGATAAAGAAGTACATCAAACTTTGGTAAAGGAAGGTAAGCAGCGACTTAGTTATGATGCTACCCTAGCAGCGCTTTTCGTGAGTTTATACAACGAGGAACCGATCTTACAATTACCTTATCGCTTTTTGATTTCTTTGATGGATGTAGATGGACTGTTGACAGAATGGCGTTATCGACATGCCCAAATGGTATTGAGAATGTTGGGAAGAAAGGTTGGAACGGGTGGATCTTCAGGACATGAGTATTTAAATGCTACCGCTGTCAAACATCCTATTTTCAATGACCTTCATAACATTTCAACGTTATTAATTCCAAGATCTGAACTACCACCTTTAAGTGATGCCGTTAAACGAAGTCTAGGATTTTGGTATGAATCACAAGACTAAGCTTATATTTCTGTTTACCAAATGCATTAAAATATACGTAAAAAAAGCCCTCAGAAAAGCTGAGGACACTGTGTAATAAATTCATTTAAATTTTAGAATGCTTCTTTTTGGCGATTACTTCGTCTAAATTTCATCAAATAGCTACGGCTATTTTCAAAAATATTAGACTCGTACTCCCCCAAAATAATCTACTCAAAAAATAAAGCAACTTAATACACAGTGTACTGAGGACTTCCATTTCTAAATTTATAAAAAAGACAAACTATTTCACGATCATCTTCTGACGAGCAAGTGTCTGATTATATTGCTCAATCGTATAAAAATAAACTCCTGGAGCTAAGGACTCGGCGTTTAAAGTAATTTCTCCGCTACCGGGTGCCAACTCAATACTATTCAACTGCTGCTTACCAGTTAAGTCATAGACTGTCAAAGAAGCTGCCTTCATATCGACAGGGATAGTGTATTCCACTACCGTTTCACCATTGAATGGATTAGGGAAATTTTGACGAAGGCTAATTCCTTCAGCTGTTTTTACTGCTCGATTGATAGAAGCTCTTTTACCGCCTTGAGCATTTTCTTCTAAAGCACTAAGACGCGCTTCAAGATTGGCGATCAATTTTTCGTAATTCGCATTTATCTCATATTGCTCAATTAGACGATCTTCTTGATCATCAATGATCACTTGTTGCTCTTTAATGGCTTCAGTCAATACTGGGATAATTTGGGTATACTGCATCACTTTGAATTCCACATCTTGTGACTCATTTATTTCCGCATCACGAACTGCTTCTGGCATCACCTCTTCCACTTCTTGAGCAATAAACCCATACTCCTGCTTATCTGATAAACCTAAGGTTGGATACGCATCACTTTGATAGCTATATTTCACACCTCTAAGATTCTGTACTATTTTCAAAGCATCGCCAATTTCACGTACTTCACGCTTCAAACGTCGATCGGATGCCTGCCAATTTCCTCCAGAAGCAACAGCTGAACCAAATATAACAAACTTAGTACTAGAACCAGGATTTCCATTAAAATAACCAACTAGATTTCCACAACCAGCATTAAACGTGCCATTACTCTCTTTTGCAACAAGTTGTAATGTGTTTCTATCTCCCCATTGAAGAGTGGGAATTCGTAGACGAAGAACTGTTCCGAAAATATTAATATTCTGTGCTCGAATTCCTAAACTAACCGCCTGGCCTATTGCAGTCTGGGCACGAAATCCATAAAGATCACATCCATCAGCGGTTGGACCAGGAGCGCCACCTGATTCTCCAAGGGCTGTAAATTTTCCAAGTGGATTAAAAGGGCTACCAGGAGGACTAATACCTCGATTATTTGAGTTAAAAATCTGAGCAGAAGCACTCAAAGAAAAAAACAGCAATACTGCTATTACCAAAATTTTGTGTGTTAAAATTTTCATTTGAAAAAAATTTAAAGGTTAAGAAATGTGATTTGTTGTGTCAGGAAACATGACTTCTAAAAAAAAGTTTAACAATCAATCTATTTAATTTAAATTTATTTTTTTAAATTTTTAAAAACGACAATCCTGAGTTTAAAAAAATCATTTTACTAAAATAAAAAACGTAAAAAATAAATCTATTACTGAAAAAACAGACAAATTCTTAACAATATCTCACACAATTTTTAATAGCAATCTTATTATAAAAAAAACATATTGATCTAGAAATTATTACAATCCTGAAACCAGCCTATCTAACTACCGTATCACCATCGATTTTTCTTAGGTAGAATTCAAAAAACATTATGTATTTTCGAGCGTAAGGAGTATTAGATAAATAAAATGCTACAGCCGTCAAACATCCTATTTTTGATGATCTTCAAAATATTTAGACTTTATTAATTCCAAGATCAGAACTACCTACATTAAGTGATGCTGTGAAACGAAGCCTAGGCTTTTGGTACGAAGCACAAGAGTAAACTTTGTTAATTGGTTAAGAACCCTATTTTGAGTTAAAAAAAAAGCCCTACAGCGTAACTGCAGGACTTCTATTTTTTATAGAAGAAAAAACTAATATAAAATAAAGCTAAAATTTATTATTTTACAATCATCTTCTGACGTGCAAGTGTCTGATCATTATTTTCAATAGTATAAACATAAACACCAGGAGTCAATGCTGCCGATTTCAACGTAACTTCTCCACTACCTGGCGCTAACTCAATGGTATTCAACTGCTGCTTGCCAGTCAAGTCATAGACTCTCAAAGCCGCAGCATTCATATCCACAGGAATAGAATATTCAATGACCGTTTCACCATTAAACGGATTTGGAAAATTTTGACGAAGACTAATTCCTTCAGCTGCTTTAACTTCTTTGCTCATGGAAGCTCTTTTTCCAGCTTGTCCATTTTCCAAAGCAGTCAGACGTGCTTCTAAATTCTCAATGATTAAGTATTGCTCAATTAACTGATCTTCTTGGTCGTCAATAATGACTTGTTGTTCTTTGATAGCTTCTGTCAGTACCGGAATAATTTGAGTATACTGCATAACTTTGTACTCTACCCCTGATGATTCATCATCGGAGTTACGAACTGCCTCAGGTAATATTTTTTCAACATCCTGTGCTATAAACCCATACTGCTGATCTTGGGGTAATCTTAATTGAGGGTAGGCTTCATTTTGGTAACTATATTTCACTCCTCGAAGGCTTTTAACTATATCTAATGCTCCTCCTATTTCACGAACCTCACTCTTTAGACGTTGGTCAGATACTTGCCAAGATCCACCGGTTGCTAAAGAAGAACCGAAAACAAAAAACTTGAAATCATTAAAATTATTATCTACCATATATGCAATTCTGTCACCACAGCTAGTATTATCATCAAAACCTTTAGCAACAAATTCTAAACGAACTCCTCTGTCTCCCCAAAGAAGGGTTGGAGTACTTTGTCGACCATTAGCACGCATTCCTAAATTAACATTTCTACCTATCGAAGTCTGGGCCCGAAAACCATAAAGATCACATCCATCAATCGTCCCACCAGGGGCTCCACCAGATTCTCCAAGGGCAGCAAACTTTCCAAGTGGATTAAAAGAGGTTCCGGGAGGATGGATACCCCTACTATTTGATTGGAAGCTTTGAGTTTGGGAAAAAGCACTCAGAGAAAAGAATAAGAGGGCTGCTATTCCTAGCATTTTGTGTGTTAAATTTTTCATAAGTCAAAAATTTACTGATTAAAAAATATGTTTAATTATGACAGTAAACAGACATTTCTAAAAATGGTTTAACAATCAATATATTTTTATTAAAATCAATTAACAAAACATTTCATATAAAAAATTCATTTGTGTTAAATAAATACACCTTATTTTATTGAAAAGGTTCTATTGATAGAATCTTGTTACCAGAGAGAAAATCTTATCTGAAATTAATAGTCCGTAGCAATATATTAGAGGTGAATCTTGGTTAGAAAATCTTGGCCACCGTAGCGTAAAAGTGGTATGAACTATTTAGCAGAGATCGGTGTTCTTTTTATTTCAATTAGATGGAAGATTAGGAACATATCTATTATTTAAAAGGTAAAATTTATGGTAAAAAAATGGGGCTTGGCCGCCTAATCACGACCAATCGAAGAATAATTTTCTAGCATAGGATTCAAAATAAATTCCGTATATTCGACCAATAAAATGGTCTTATTAAAACTGACCCATGATTCTCAAATATTGAAGTTGTTTAAAAACTCCGAAATTGCCTACGAACTGATAAAATTCTCCAACTTATCCCCGAATCAAGTTCGGGACAAGCACCTTTTTCTTCAACCATAGCGCGGCTATGCTTTCAGAAAAGAGGCTTAATTTGAATAATTTTCTCTAGTTCTCGGCTTCTTTTGAAATTATTAAACAACTTCATTGAAGTAACAACGCAAGTAGATTCGAATGCAAAAAATTCTCAACCAAATAAATAATCAATTTAAAGCACCTGCCACCAATAAATATCTTCCGGTTTTCGATCCATCAAAGGGTGTTCCCTACGCAGAGGTACCAGATTCCAACGAAAAAGATCTAAATGCAGCCGTGGCAGCCGCTCGAGCCGCCTTTCCAGCATGGTCAGAAACGACGCCTAGACATCGCCATGATCTTCTGGTAAAATTAGCTGATCTCATTGATCGAGAGCACGAAGCACTAGCCAAAATGGAATCCGTCGATAATGGCAAACCACTTTCTCTAGCCAAAGTCGTAGACATACCAAGAGCCGCCAGTAATTTTCGCTTTTTTGCCAATGCCATCACGCAGTTTTCTGGTGATGCCCATTCCATGAATCAACCAGATGCCATCAATTACACGCTTCGCCAACCACTCGGGGTGGTCGCTTGTATCGCCCCCTGGAATTTACCATTATATCTTTTCACATGGAAGATTGCCCCTGCCCTAGCTGCTGGAAATACCGTGATCGCAAAACCATCTGAAGTCACGCCAATGACTGCTTTTCGATTAGCTGAACTATCCGTAGAGGCCGGTTTTCCTCCTGGCGTTCTCAATATCATCCACGGGACAGGAGCAGGAATTGGAAATGCCATCAGCACCCATCCACAAATCAAAGCTATTTCATTTACTGGAAGTACCGTAGTTGGTGGAAAAATTGCGAGTCTAGCTGCTCCCTTGTTTAAAAAACTTTCTTTGGAGATGGGCGGTAAAAATCCAAACATTATTTTTGCCGACTGTGACTATGATCAAATGCTCGACACTACCCTGCGATCCTCCTTTGCCAATCAGGGGCAGATTTGCCTTTGTGGTTCTCGAATTATGGTGGAACGTCCAATTTACGAAAGGTTTAAGAAAGATTTTGTTGAAAAAACAAAACAACTAAAAGTAGGTCCACCGCTTGAAAAAGAAACGACTACTGGTGCAGTAGTCAGCAAGCAACATTTAAATAAAATATTAAGTTACTTAGAAATTGCTATTTCAGAAGGAGGTCAATTTTTATGTGGTGGTCAAAGAATAATTTTACCTCCCCCTTTTGAAAAAGGCTATTACGTAGCACCCACCATCATTGAAGGGCTACCTGCCGATTGTCGAACAAATCAAGAAGAAATTTTTGGTCCAGTCGTTACTATTATGCCGTTTGATACGGAAGCGGAGGTGCTTGGCTATGCAAATGATATTCCATATGGATTGTCCACCACCATATGGACACAGGATATATCTCGAGCCCATCGCATGGCCAAGAAGGTGGAAGCTGGTATCGTCTGGATCAACACTTGGATGATGCGGGATTTACGAACTCCTTTTGGTGGTGTAAAATCTTCTGGGGTCGGTCGAGAAGGAGGCTGGGAAGCATTGCGGTTTTTTACAGAGATGAAGAATGTTTGTATAAAATACTAACTAAGAAAAAGTGTTTCTACTTCGGTGTTTATCAACATTAATTTTCTTGCTAAAATCTAAATTTCACCGTACTACTCTTTCCCATCATCTCGAACCAATATCTTCGTCTGCTCGCCAAAATACTGCACAAATTTTTGCATATCGCTTGCTAATTCAGAATTTTTGGTAGCCCGAAAATAGGTATCTGCCATCGCACGTAGAGACTGAAACATAAAGCGATCCATTTCATTAATTTGCATCTCGGTGGTCCAAAGATCCATTTTCATGGTTTCTAGGGATTCCTTGGCAAAGAAACCCAACATCATTGCCTTACATTCCTGAAATTCAGATAAATCTGGATTATCAGTAGCTCGCCATTCGATTTTAACGGGAAGATTGGCTTCGTTTAGGCCTACTTTAACCTCGATATCGGAGGTCTTTTTTACTTTTTTATCCATTTTGCAAAAATACTTATTTTTAATGCGAATCAGGAGTTGAAATTCAATTTAAAATCAAAACTAGGTTAAAAAATTGCTACTTGCATTTTGCTTGTATTGGACCAGTATAGGTTGTCACCAAAATACGTAAAATTGTGACAAGACCAAAGAAGCGGACTCGGCAATACAACCGTTATCCGGTCCATTTAA
>CALFWZ010000064.1 GCA_937928405.1 uncultured Saprospiraceae bacterium | reverse complement strand
ATTTTTCAGACCTTTTGTCTGACCCTGACTCAGAATATTGGATTAATCATTTCGCTTATTTTTGTTCCTATAATAGGCGCAATGATCGACTCAATTTTTGTGAACAAGTATTTAATTTTAATTAAGCTTCACCCCTATGCGAACTTGATTCGGGGAAGAGTTGGAATATTTTATCAGTTCGTAGGCAATTTTAGAGTTTTTAAACAACTTCTTATAGTTGATGGTCTATATTCAAATGGTTAATAGAGCAAAAATGTTGCTGGATTTGACAATGAATTATAAGTTAAGTAGGAAAAAGAACATTATAATTCATATTCTAATTTTTCACTTAGTGTCTAAGCACTTATTCTTTAAAGTACCAATTTAAACCATTTAAATTTCATTTTACAAATTCTCTGATTACCTTTAAGGACCTGAACACTAAAATTATTAAAAAACCAAAAAACCTATGTCCTCTTTTAAAGACAAACTACGGAAAATGGTTGGAACCATCAAGGAAGGTGCGGTGGACTTTTCTAGCCTTGAGGTAACGACGCTTAACGGAGAAATTTCTCAGTTTATCAATGCAAAAGGTAAATTTGATGTAGATAAAGTGAATGACTTTATGGCTGGAAATGTTACCATTGAAGGAGAAATTCACGTGATCGCTCATACCCACATGGCCTTCGATCAAGACACCTTATTATTCACCAAAAAAGATATGACCCCCGAAGAGCGCGAAATATTTCAACTCCATCTAGAAATGATTGCCGCCGCTCGAGTCTCCCGTTTAGCATTCCTACATTTTCTAAAAGAAATAATCGATTAAAAAAATTACACTAAAAGAAATACACGAAAGAAGTTTGGAACAGGTCCTGCGAGAAATACTTTATTAAATTAAACGATTAAACCATGAGTCTACTCTAAAAACTAAGAAAACAAATTTTTCAAATTTTATGAAATAAAATTAATATATGTATTTGCTTTGCGATAAAAGATTTACACGTTAGAAGGTCTCTGCGTCTTTGCGATCTCTGCGCGAAAAACACTTTTTAGAGTAAGCTCAACCATTCAACCATTCAACCATTCAACAAAAAAAATGATCACCGACTTAGACCAGCTTATTCCACGCGAACAATACGAGCCTTACCTCCAAGGGCGTCCGCTCGACTATCTCCAGCCCCTAGTTGATCTAGGATTTCTCCGCTTTTCTGAAACTGAAAATAAAACGTCCGTCCAATTTGCACTAAAAGAATTTCGCAGTGCTTGTCAAAATCTAAGCTGGTTGTCTAATCAAGAAAATAATCTTCCATCATCGCTTCCTCCTTTAGATGAACCGGATAGCTTGGAAATAAAATTATTACACCTACTAGTTGATATGGATGGTGATTTTCAATTGTCAAAATTACCGGACCCAGGTAGCCTGGATATATTGACACGAGTCATATTTTATAGATTGCGATTACATGGCTTTTGGAAACCAGGTGATGAACCACAACCATTTGATCCCGATATTCTAGATGCCGTTATTGCAAAAGTTAGCAGTTGGATCCCTTTAGAAATTACGACACTTCAATGGATGAATCTTCTAGGAGATATTCCAGAATTAATTCGACAAACCTACGATCATGGTCAGTTAGATCGACAAATTGTTTGTTTTAAATATCGACCACGAAAGGCTTTTAAAGATAGTTTTCGTCAAGAAATTCTCCGTGAATCTGCTAACGAAGTAAAGAGCGAATCGAATGAATTGCAGCAAATAAAAACGGAATTAAAAGAACTGAAAAAGGATCAGGTGACCGTGGCAACAACTGAACCTCCCGCAGCTACTACTCGGAAAAATCGACGGCGACAATCTGAAGTAGAAATGCTACGGATTGAGATAAACGCCGTTGTGGAGCAAATCCGAAATACCCTAGACGAAAGACATCAAGCCAGTAATAAATTTCAACCTGCCATTTTAGCTGCAAAAGAAGAATTGCGAATAGCAAAGCTTGCGGAGGATCATCATAAAATTGATCTTAAGGAATTAAAAAACACCCGTAAATCTCTCGATGATTTAAAAGGTGATACCAAAAAATTACAGAGGAAAAATAAAAAATTAAGGAAGGAACTGGATGCCTTATTTCCTAATATAGCAGACTTAGGAGCACAACTAATTATTCAACTTAACACGCATCGACAATTACAGGAACACCAGAATAGTGCCCCAGATGATCTTAAGCATAAATTTGATAAAACCATTGATAGTGCTGAGAAAAAAATAACTTTATTAAAAGAATATTTTGCTAGGGAAGAGCAGTTGGATAAGCATCAGGAAAGATTATTGGACCGCGCTAGTCTTGACGAACAAATAGCATCAAAAGAAAAAGAAGGGCAGACACTAAAAAATGAAGTGGTTCGTATTGAAAATGGTTTGGCCATTTTATTAGAACGGCAAAAAGATGAGGTAGACGAATTTGAAGATGGAATTGAAGAAGAGAAAAAAAAGCTAAGAAAAATTTCCGATCGGTATAAAGAATTATTAAAAAAGTTAAAAAATATTCCCCGAAGATTTAGACGAGAACTAAAGGAATATTTGGCGCCCGATTTTTACCAAAAAGTACGTAGTGAATTATTGGATCGAGAAAATGCCACGTTATTTACTCAAACATTAAACCACCCTTATAATCAGTTTTTAGTACGGTTGCTTCAACTCCATCAATGGACGAATGGATATTATAATGGTTTGATTGACAGTGATTTAGGTCGTAGAACTTTCCGCTCTATTCGGGAGATAGATCAAGATATAAAAGGACTGAAACTCCGCTTTGTGCTTTATCAACTCAATGCAGAAACAGGCACTTGGTTGCTTAATATTCGGTATCTCTTTGCAGAGATGATGGACTCACTTGAATCATTTCAAGAAGAAAATGATTTTGAAACGGTGGTCCAAAAATACGAAACGGAAATTGCTGAGAATCCTGACATTCGAAATCAGAAAAAACGAATCGACCGAGAATTAGAAAAAGCCATTAAGGAAGCCAACAAAAATAGAGTAAATAATAAACTGCGCCGTGTTTATTTTGGCGTGCGGAGCTTGGCACGTTCCATTGTTCGCGGAATGGGCCGACTAGTTCGACTCATTCTAAAAGGCCTAAAATTCATTTATCGCCTCCTGAAAAATTTTGTCTTAATGCTCTACCGAGAAATTCGGGAAGGTCTAAGAAAATTCGGACAGGGAATTGCTTTTCTTTTTGGGAAAAGACAAATAACTACCTCCTTCGCTGATGGAAGTCCTGCTATTGTTAGCCGCTTTGACTTTGATTGTGATGTAAAATGTTTCGCTAATTTAGGAGCTGGGGAACACATACGTGCGCATCGCAATCGTTGCTATAGTATCACCCACAACCTGCAATTTGCGCTCGTATTAACCGCAAAAATCATCGAATGGGCCGTCCGAGCAATTTCGCTTACTTGGGCCACTATTTTGATCAGAATTGCGCTCTATTTTAGAAAACAAATCAAAGCTTTTTTAAAGAAAAACATAATTGGACTAACCGTGAAAGCGATAAAAGGATAATTCTAATATTCAAGAGCATAAGCCCAACCTATTTGAAAAGATGATTCAATAACCTCAAAGGCAACTTCAACCTCAATTTCAAACTTCTAAAAGTGCAAAGCAGTATTTTAAAGAATACCTATCCACTAAATTAAACCTATATTTCTTCGTTTTCCAAATTGGAAATAGCACTAACTCTAAAACATTTTACAATACAAAGAAATTCACAAATCACTCTGCGTCACTACGCGAAAAAAACTATACCCGAAAAACCTCTGCGTCTTTGCGCCACTACGAGAAACCCTAAGAGAAGATTACCCCAAAAAAACCTCAGCGTTCTCTGCGTCTCTGCGCGAAAAAAAAACTATACCCGAAAAACCTCTGCGTCTTTGCGCCACTACGAGAAACCCTAAGAGAAGATTACCCCAAAAAAATCTCTGCGTTCTCTGCGTCACTGCGCGAAAAAGAACTATACCCGAAAAACCTCTGC
>CALFWZ010000063.1 GCA_937928405.1 uncultured Saprospiraceae bacterium | reverse complement strand
TGATCACGGATCGCACGAGGGACATGATCACGGATCGCACGAGGGACATGATCACGGATCGCACGAGGGACATGATCACGGATCACACGAGGGACATGATCACGGATCACACGAGGGACATGATCACGGATCACACGAGGGACATGATCACGGATCACATGAGGGACATGATCACGGATCACACGAGGGACATGATCACGGATCGCATGAGGGACATGATCATGGATCGCATGAAGGACATGATCACGGATCACATGAAGGACATAATCATTAGCATAAAGTCTATTTATTAGTAAAAATATTAGACCAAATTTCCTGGAAAATATTTAACGGTCGTAGATATCCGATTGGTTTTTGCTTCAATAATCCGCATTGCAATTCGGTGGTGATCCACCTTAAACTTCGTGCTGCCTTGATCCAATTGATAAAAACATGAAGGCGTGATCTGCAATAAAATATTCTTGTAGCGAATCGTCTTCTCTATGTGATAATGTCCACAAAAGACCGTCAAATCATTACCATAACTGAGCAATAAATCAGTTATGGTTTTCATGTCTTGGTGCCCGTGTTTTTTATCCATAAAAGGCATACCGACCTTAAAAGGTGGATGGTGCATAAAAATGATCAACGGACGTTTGTGGTTCCGCAACTGCCGTCGTAGCCAATTGAGTTGATTCTCGGAATGATATCCTTTGGAGGTATCGAGAAAAAGACAGGTTGATTTACCGATTTTTTTGGCAAAAAATATTTCGTCATCGGTTAGTAAATGTTCCAACTCAAAGACTTCTGCCATCATGATCGGATCATCGTGGTTGCCTGCAATCAAGCTGTACGGAAAATCTTGTAATTCCAAAATATTTCTGATCCATTGGTAGATCTTTTTTTCACCATTATCAAAACACAAATCACCGGAAATTACCAAATGATCAGGTTGCACGCTACGCACTTCCCGCAGAATATCTGTAAAGTTTTTTCTCACATCAATATCGTATGGTGTTTTGCCTTTTCGGTCAAGATGTAGATCGGTGATTTGTATTATTTTCAAAATTTGATTTTAATTCAGTTAAGGTTTTAAACAACTTCAATAACAAGATTTGTCAATATTGATTTTTTTCACAACAGGTTAAAAGAGACAGTCTTCCTTACCTATCCATTAGGCAAAATACTCTGTTTAAATTCTTTTTTCAATAATAGGTTTACATTTGTTAAAACAATCTCTCCCATATTTTTACAGTTGTTAAAATCATTGGTCTTATGATGATAACCTAATTCTTCCTTCAGAAGAGTAACCTTTTCATCGTCCGAAAGTTTATCCTTAATCATAATATTGAATAATTGATCTAATCTTGATCGGTGCGATTTCGCACGAGTAGCAATCAAACTGCGTTCCTCTAGTTGATACTGTTTGACCGTTTCAGGTTTCATATGTTGGATACCGAGAAAGATAATCGGATTATTTTCTTTAAAATATTGGGGAAGATAAAAACTTTTTCGGCCTTCATAAGATTGCTGATCAAAATCTATGGCACGAATTCTAAACTGTGAGCCTTCAATATCAGGTGTTACATCGACCACATAGTTATAGGCACGCATATCTCCGAGGAGCCGAACAAAACAACGTTCGTTAAATTTTACAAACTCTTTTGCGATTCTAATTTGATTGAATTCCGTATCCTGTAATCCATTTTCCATAAAAATATCTCCTGGAATACCCGCTACATGTTCTTCGACCAGTGTATCACCATCGACGAGATAAAGAATATATTCAGGAGCCAAGATATGTTCCAATTCGAGCCCGTAGACGCGAGAAGCATCGGCTTTTTTTACATAAAAATGATCGTAATTATCATTGAGCCGATTGATGATTCTCACCCGAAATGGATGTGTATTTCCAAAGGTACAAAAGTCAATGCGGGCAACTTGTAAATGTTCAAGTACTTTGGTATTTCCATCTGTTTTTAGCAAAGCGTAAATTAGCGTCAATGCTTTTTCAATCTCTGCTTGATCCTGATGGGTATAATAAACAGTTTCCCAGAGCGTATCATCGCCTGTGGCATCTAGTAAGGCGGCAGATTCCACGTACCGCAATAGATCTCTATATTGTAATGGTAAATCAATGACTCGGCCGTTGGTTTTTAGATAGTCCCGAAAAGGAGCGTTGATTTTAAACGGTATCTTTTTTTTAGAAGGAACATCACCTTTCATCATAATGCTTAAATTTTATTCCTTATAAAAAGGAATGATCGCGTAATCTTTTTCGATATACAGTTCAGCGGTGTCGAGCGCCATGTGCGTAATTTTTAATAGATTTTTGCCACGAGGTAAATGAGCGATATCGAGTAAAGTTTTTAACCCTTTTTCTTCGATCTCTCCATTTTGTTTGAAAAAATAAAAATCCGTTTGATGATACAAAGAATCGTTTAAATATAACTTATAATGTTGCTGCAAACAGTTTAACAGTTTTTCGGGATCTGCTTCTGGGACGCTTGGGTCTGTGATTGCAAACCCATTGGTAGAAAATCGAAGCCCCGAAACAAAATCACTCTTTTTACTCGGTTCGTAATCTTGACAATTTTTTAAAAGAATCTCATTATGTTTATTATTATAACGGATAAAGACGGGTAAAAACTGATCTTTAATAATTAAACTGGAAATACTGGCATTGCTAATCTGATCTTCTGGAGAACGCTCGTCATCATAATTATTCGTAAATAGTTCGCTATTAGTTGCATTATCTGGATAGAAACGATAAAGGTTATAGGAAAAGAATGGACTCAGAAAAAATATACCTACATAGAAAAGAATGGCCAGCATTATATATCGTTTAGGAAAACGAGTTAGCAAATGATAGTAAAGAGAATTATAAACCGATGAAAAGCTGATGAAATTAAAAAAACGATAAATAGGATAGTAAACCTTTTGTAACCACTTGATTCTTTTTAATCCACCTAAAGTGAGTGTATCCAAAAAATAGAGTAGTCCCGTAGCTAAAAATACTAGTAGCACAATTAGACTGACCATGTTAACTAGGTCTCCACTTTCAGGGAAAAACCAAGTTTCGAATTTACCAATAATACTGGTGACCAATGCCAAGACGATAATGACCGAAAAAAATGAGATCAGCATTAAAACAATCAAAAAAGTAAAAGCGAATATCGTACTACAAAAATTGTCAAGCCGGACGATTAGTTTTTCCAGAGAGGGTACTTTTTCGTTGAGTCTGGTGGTAAATTTTTCGGTATAGTGTAAAGTTGAAAAATCGCGTTTATTGCGGACGGAGCTTAACCCAATTGCCCCAATCCAAAAACCACGCAAGAGAATATGTAAAATCAAATTAAAGATTAAAACATTGCAACCCAAATAACAAATTAGGAAGAGGATAATCATAAATGGTCTAAGCGCTCCACCTCCATAATGTACATTGAGCTGATTCAACACCTCCTCAATTATTTCCCGACCCTGAAATAAAAGAAAAATAGAGAAACCTGAAATCAATAATTCCAAATTCCAACTCTCTTGCTGCAACCGGCGTAGCCATTTTGGCGTTTTATTATCTGTCTCCATTATTTTCGGGATAATGAGATTTTGTATTTTATGATAAGCAATTTCTTAACACCAAGATAATACGATTTATTAAAATTAAAGCAGATAATTTGACGATATTCGTTCTTATTCAACATTTCTTATTTCTATTATGAATATTTTTGCGCGCATTAAAGCTTATTTTTCAACTCCTGAAATTGAACCTGATCCAATGAGATATTTGATTACTGGCCTTGGCAATATGGGCACAGAATACGATGGTACTCGACACAATGTAGGTTTTGACATTGTGGATACCTTAGCGCGCCGTTATGACGCAAAATTTTCCCATAAAACCCACGGAGATATTGCAGAATTTAAGCATAAAGGCCGCACGTTTGTCCTGCTCAAGCCCTCTACTTTTATGAATCTGAGCGGTAAAGCGGTCAATTATTGGATGCAACAAAAGAAAATTAATCCCGGAAATTTGCTCGTTATCGTTGATGATATGAACCTCGATTTTGGCAGCCAACGCCTCAAAGGTAAAGGTTCTCATGGTGGTCATAATGGACTAAAAGACATCGAAAAGGTCCTAGGAACCAGCAAATATCCTCGCTTACGAATCGGAATTGGCAGTAATTTTTCTAGAGGCCGACAGGTAGATTTTGTACTTGGAAAATGGTCTGATAAAGAAGCTGTAGAAATCCCAGAAATATTGAGCTACGCCGCTGATACGGTTGAAGCATTTGGCACCATTGGTATGGCGCACACGATGAGTCAGTTTAATCGAAAATAAGTCTTGTCGAAAGCATCTTTTTAGATAGAAAGTCAAGTCAATAAATCATTGAAAATATTTGCCAAGCTATTTTCTTCTGGCCAAATTTTAGGGACGGCTTTGTCTAGGTTGGCTAGACTATTTTTCAGGTTAAAACCTTTCTGTGTTGCGGAGACAAAACCACCCATCTTTGATAAATAATCCGCCAGATATTCCTGCTCTGTCTGACCAGGTGTTGGAATCAAAATCGCCTGTTTATTTAATTTTACCAAATCCATCAAACTGCTATAGCCAGATCGACAAACCACTATTTCACTCGCATTGAGCACTTGATTCAGTTGAGTAGCTGTCAGATAATTTAGGATAGAAATATTTTTATTACGAATGACGGGTGGGGGATGATCATTAACCAGACCTCGGACAAAACATACTTTTTGTGGATAATCCGTCAACTGTTTTAGAAGGATATTCTCCAAGTTGGTGCGCTGTGGTTCTGGTCCAGAAAGAACAACTGCCAATTTATATTCACTGGGTAGTGGTAATTTTTTCATCCGTGACAATGGGCCTGTATATCTGACAATAGGTAGACCAGGGTCGTTGGATAAAGTTCCCGCCAGTCGTGGCGCTTGCTCATAATCAGGTACCCAGCAGGCATCAAAGCGACGAATCAATTGATGGTTAATGCGGGCGACTAGCTTTTCTAAAAGACTATTTGGAATTTTAATATTCAATTGATGCGTCATAAAAATACTATGACAACTTGGATGAAAAACACCGTATCGGTTATCTGAAATAATAATATCAATTTGATGATCCAGAACTATTTTTTTTATGGCTCGTCGTTCGGCCAAGATAGCGCCGGCAATTTTTGGAAGTTGTGCTCCCATCGTCAGCACCATATTATTGCCGCGGTATTTAATATCATAAGCTGGTAACTCCAATATCGTTAAGTTGGGATACTCTTCTCGGAGGAGGGCAAGTGCTGCACCATCTGAGGCTAGGATCGGCTGAACACCTCGGTGGAGTAGTGCGCTGATCAAAGGCATACAGCGAGTCGCATGACCGAGTCCCCAGTTGAGAGGAGCAATAAGTATATTTGGAAACCGTGATGCCATGACACGAAGATAAGGAGAAACTAAAAGATAGAATTAAACAATTTCTGTATTAAAATAGTAATTTTGGTAAACGCTCTTACAAACCAAAAATAGTTGGGAATGAAAAAAATAAAAAATCTTTATCCACTCATCTGCTTTCTGATCATCGTATTGAACTTTGCCGCTTGTCGAGCGGGAGGTTGTGGTTGTCCCTACTAAAGCACTAATTTCATCATCATTTAATCTGGTGATATGCCAGCTAGCTCAGCGTTTTTTTGCTGGTTTGCCTGTTAGCTAGTTAGCCCTCTTTTTACATAAAAAGAGGGCTAACAGGCCAACTGGCAATATATTTTTAAAGAACAAAGTTTGGGATAACTTATGTACGTTTAATTCAATCGAATCTCATCTTCATTCGAATCAAAAAACTTATATTCCATTAGTTGGAAATCAGAGTTGGGTTTGATGCGTATCCAATTAAAATGTTTTAGATACCAGTTAACCTGAATACTGCGAATTCCTTTGGTGAGGTATGCATGTATGTAAGGGTGAACATGTAAATATAGTTTAGCCTTAGGTCTGGACTGAATGATAAATTCCAAATCTCGTTCAATATTATCCGTTAATAAAATCGAAGGATTAATCTTTCCAGTACCATTGCACGATGGACAAACCTCGGCAGTACTAATATTGACTTCGGGGCGTACACGTTGTCGAGTAATTTGCAGCAAGCCAAATTTACTTAGTGGCAAGATCGTATGTTGCGCTCGATCTTTTTTCATCGCATCGCGAATACGATTTAACAATTGTTTACGATGATCTGCCACTCGCATATCAATAAAATCGACGATAATAATTCCTCCGATATCCCGCAATCTTAATTGACGAGCGACTTCATCGGCAGATTCTAAGTTTACGTTTAAGATGGCTTCCGCTTGATTTCCACTAGTTACTTTATGTCCGCTATTAACATCAATTACGTGCATGGCTTCTGTATGCTCGATCACGAGGTAGGCGCCACTGCTCATGGTCGCTGTTTTACCAAAAGAAGACTTAATTTGACGGGTGACTCCATGCGCATCAAAAATAGGTCGAGCTGATTTATAATGCTTTACAATATTGACCTGATCGGGGGAGATCGATCCCATAAAATTCTTTACGTTGTTGTAAAGCTCCTTATCGTTGACGACAATGCGGTTAAAAGAATCACTCAGGATATCTCGCATGATACTGGTTGTTTTATCCAGTTCGCTGAGTAACTTTAGAGGAGGAGTTGCTTTATGAAGTTGCTCGTGTACGGTCTTCCATTTATCTAGCATCATAGATAATTCCTCGTGGAGATCAGCTACTTTTTTTCCTTCTGCTGCGGTTCGAACAATGATTCCAAAATTTTTGGGACGGATACTTTCCACTAGTTTACGTAGGCGTGCACGCTCGTCTGAGCTTGATATTTTTTTAGAAACAGCGACTACCTGTGAAAAAGGAGAAAGCACGATATAACGTCCAGGAATGGTTATTTCGCAGCTTAGTCGAGGTCCTTTAGTTGAGATGGGTTCTTTTAAAATTTGAACCAGGATGGTATCTTTTTTATTTAAAACTTGATCTATCTTTCCGTTTTTATTGATGTCCGGATCAATTACAAAATTTTCAAGGCTCGCTGTATTAATGGCTCCGGAGGCAGTTCCTTTGGTATATTTGAGTAAAGATTTTAGACGTGGACCTAAATCGGTATAATGCAAAAAGGCATCCTTTTTATGACCAATGTCAACAAAGGCCGCGTTTAGTCCAGGCATTAACTTACGGATACGTCCGTAGAGAATATCGCCAACGGTAAAATTGGTATTTGTCTTTTGGTGATGAATTTCTACCAGTTTGGAGTTCTCCAATAAAGCTATTTCAACTTCGGCAGGTGTTGAATTTATGATGAGTTCTTTTTCCACAATACACATTTATAAAATGAGCGATCTCCATGACCGCAAAGGCCTTCCCATGTCTTCCTGAGGTATACAGGTCGAAATTTGATGGGTAAGCGAGGGTAGAAGTAGGTAGATAAATAAAAAATTGCCGAAAATATGCCTGAAGAGAAGTTTTATAAATGAATGACGAGTATCTTATCTGTCATTCTAATTTCTTTTTTTTGGGATTATGGTTATAGCGTTTTTTTAGGCGGCGCTTTTTATCAATAGCATATTATGTTAGCTGCTATATCTACTCAATTCTGATAACTAAAAGTACAAAGAGGACGGAGGATATCCAAGTGTCGATTTTGACAGATTTTATATCAATTTCCTAAATGTTCAATATACACGAACGACTATACCAGTATAGCAGCTAAAAAATTAGCCACACTGATATAGTCATCGGATATATTTTGAACCGACCAGCGGTTCAGATTGGAAAATAATAGATGTACCGAAGTACACAACTATTTATTTCTTCTTCTTGTGACGATTCTTGCGAAGTCTCTTTTTGCGCTTATGCGTTGCAATCTTATGACGCTTACGCTTTTTTCCACACGGCATAGTACTATGATTTAAAAATTAAAAAAATATATTTTAGAATAAAGTCTAAGTTATTAAGATGCTTTAAGAAGTGCTTGACAGCGCTTATTAAAATCCATTGCTTTGGTTGATTGGCCTAATCCTTCGTAGGCTTTGGCGATTAGACAAATGGCGTTTTGATTATTGGCATCCAGGGTTAGAACTTTTTCTAATCTGGCAGCTGCCTTTTCAAATTGATTTGTTTTGATCGCGAAACGTGCCAAAGTATTCTGCACGCCAATCGCTTCGGGATATTTTTTATCCAAGTTAAGCAACATTTGCACCCCTTTCATCGGATTATCCTTTGGTGGATTATCAACGTAGCAAACTGCTAAGTTGGTACGATGGGTGATGTTGTCCGGGTCCATTGAAATAGCATTTTCAAAGGCTGCCACGGCGTGTTCGGTTGCAAAGATACGATGTTTTTCCTTTTCGAGGCGTTGACCGCCAATTGCGTAGGTAGTTCCTGCGATAGACCAAGCCTCAGGAGTATTTAAAACATCAGCGATTAGCTCCGCATAATACCCCGCTAAATCTGGTCGATTATAGCTATACCAGGCGCCAGAAAGCTCTTTCCACATAGGAATTTTAAGAGAATCGGCTTCGGTAGCATTCAAAACTTGGTGAATACTACCCAAAAAAGTTAAATTATCTGCGTCTAACTCCTGTCGTGCTTCAGCCAGTAAAGCTTGTATATCGGTCTTAACAGCAATCTTTTTTCGGGCTGCATCAATGCCTTCCCGTTCTCGCGGTTTAGTATCAAACCCAAAGTAAAGAACGGCAAACAATATAACAGCACCTGCTACTACTATACGCTGAAGTCGAGTCATGCGTTATCTTGTTTAGACCTCTTTATTACTATCATCCGAAGGTAGATCAGCCACCTTATCTTTTACTTGTTCCATGAAAACTTTGGCCGGCTTGAAAGCAGGAATAAAGTGTTCTGGAATTTCAATGGAGATATTCTTTTTAATATGTCGTCCGACTTTGGCTTTTCGCTTTTTAACAATAAAACTTCCAAATCCCCGGATATATACATTCTCACCTTCCGAAAGAGAAGATTTAACTTCCTTAAAAAAGGTTTCTAGTGAAACTAATACATCTACTTTGGGGACACCAGTTTTTTCCGCGATAGCTGCAACTAAATCCGCTTTCCTCATTTATTCTATTGGTTTTGAATTAGTTATAAATAAAAATTATGCTTTCAAAAACTCTGCAAACTTCGCATTTTTATTGGTTAATTGAAAGAAAATCAGCGATTTATTTTAAGTTATTATTTTTATTTTAAATATAAAAAACGGTAAATATCAACGACTTTGTACTTTTTGGGAACTTTCGTTTGGGTAAATCAAAAAAAACAACGATCCTTGCAGATAGTATTACCCTTTTTTCTTAATTCGTTTTCAATTTAAAATAAATGTTACTATCAATGACTGGCTATGGCCGGGCTACCGCTCGTTTTGAAGAGAAAACGATCACCATCGAAGTTCGTTCGCTCAATAGCAAGTTTACCGACCTGAGGGTCAAAATTCCTCAAAACTATAAAGAGAAAGAGCAAGTTATCCGAAAATACCTCACCGATAACATCCAACGTGGTAAGATTGATATGTCTATTGATATCAAATCTGCGGGAGGCGATAGTGAATATGGACTGAATCCTGCGCTTTTTAAAAAATATCATAACGAGTTGTCACAGATCATGAGTCAGTTGGATATGCCAACGGGAGATCTCGTGCAAGCCATCTTAAGATTACCCAATGTCGTTTCTAACACGGACGCTGATTTGAGCGAAGAAGAGTGGGAGGCCCTACAGGCTACCATAAAAGAAGCCGTCACGAAATTCAACGGATTTAGAAAAGAGGAAGGAGCTGCCATGGAAAAGGATTGCCGTCAACGCGTACTCAGCATTATGGCAGATTTGGAAACACTCGATCCCTTCGAAAAAAAGCGAGTAGAAGTGATCCGCAGTCGTATGCAAAAAAATATCGACGAATACGTTGGAAAAGATAATATTGACGCCAATCGTTTTGAACAAGAAATCCTTTATTACTTAGAAAAAATTGATGTGACGGAAGAAAAGGTGCGCCTTTCTCAACACTGTAAGTATTTTCTGGAAGAACTAGATAAGCCTCAAGTACAAAAAGGCCGTAAACTTAGTTTTATCTCGCAAGAAATGGGACGCGAAATTAATACACTCGGCTCCAAAGCTAATTCTTCTGATATTCAACGGATCGTAGTCCGTATGAAGGATGAATTGGAAAAGATTAAGGAACAAGTTGCCAATAGCGTATAATATCATGTCTTACGAACTGGTTATTTTTGATTGCGATGGTGTACTGGTGGACAGTGAATCTATTTCCTGTGGAGCCATTGCTGAAATTGCTACCGAGCTGGGATTTCCAATGACCACCCGTGAGTCGATTAATTATTTTGTCGGTACTTCCATCGAATATGCGATAGATTTTTTAAAAGATAAAACGACCCAACCGATTCCTGCTGATTTTGAAAGCCGTTATCGCAAGATCTGTCACGAACGTTTTCAAACGGATCTTCAGCCAATTCCTGGCATTGAAAATTTACTAACGAAACTCGACCTTCCTAAATGTGTTGGTTCCAATGGTCCTCGACATAAAATTATTTCCAATCTTAAATTAACTAACCTAATTCACCATTTCGATCAAGAGCATCTTTTTAGTGCATACGATATTAAAAAGTGGAAGCCGCTCCCAGATTTATATCTTCATGCCGCCAGTCGGATGAATGTTGCACCCGAAAAATGTGTAGTAGTAGAAGATAGTGTGGCTGGTGTAAAGGCGGCTCGTGCTGCGGGTATGTCTGTCTATGGTTACGCAGGTGATGGTGATGGTGAAAATTTGTCTGCTGCCGGCGCAAAAGTGATTTTTTCTATGTGTGAGTTGATCCATATACGATAGCACACCCGTATCTTAATTAAGATAGATTTATTACACAGTGTACTAGCTTATAGGTTGATTATAAAATTTTATTGAAAAAGAGGGCTTAGCTTTTGGTTCCTAGAAATCTCTTAACTAGTTTTATATCTCTTACCTGAATAATTCTATTCTATCCCATGATTTTTACAAATACAAAAAGCTATCCTTATGTTAAGTAAATTTACCTCCTTATTATTCTTTTTTACGTTACTTTTTGGCTTAAAAACAACCGCCCAAGATGTGGTGATTGAAGAAGTCCTCTATAATCCTGCTCCGGGCGTTACAAAAAAGATTGCATTTAGAAATGTTAGCGCATCACCTCAGAACGTTTCCGATTGGTGTTTATGTAATGTTCCTTCTTATCGCCAAATTAATAGTACATCCTTTAATGTGTTGTCTGGTAATCCGACGGCGTTGGCACCAGGTGAGTTATTAATTCTTGAATTACCTGTTGGCTCTTCTTTTACCATGAATGCAGCAGATGGCGAAATCGCCCTTTATCATAGGACTTGTGGTGGTTATACGACTCCTTCTAATATGGAAGATTTTGTTCGGTGGGGAATGAATGCAGGTAGTAGCAGAGAAGGAGTGGCGGTAAACGCAGGACTGTGGACCGCTAGTGATTTTGTTGCTTCAGCAGCCGTTGGCGAAATTTTAATTTTTGATGGAACTAGTGATGGCGGTGGTAATGTTTCGCTATCGTCTGATTTTACTAATACGATTAATGGTGTTTTACCAGTTACACTCTTAGATTTTTCAGTGGAAGAAGAAGCTGATCGTGTGCTGTTAAAATGGGTGACAGCAGTGGAGTTTAACAGCGAATGCTTTAAAGTAGAACGAAGTTTTGATGGGATGCGCTATGAAGAAATTGCAAGAGTAGAGGCTGCGGGAACAACGTCTAGAACGACTTATTATGAATACGAAGACATGGAAGTGTTTGGCGATCGTACCGTCTATTACCGTCTAAAGCAAATGGACTTTGATGGTAGCTTGTTCTGCTCGTCGGTAGAGGTAATTAACTTGTCTGCCCCACCAAAACAACCTATTACCATCTCACCAAATCCTATTGCTTCCAACGAATGTCTTTACATTAAATTAGGAAGTTTGGAAGATCGAATTTATAATAATCTAAGACTTGTTATTTATAATGCGTTGGGAGAAGTAGTCGCTAGAAAAGTAGAAGTAGACCCAATTGCAGCGGGCGACGAAACGTTTATCGATTTTCCTCATCTAAGATCAGGAACCTATTTTCTTTCTATTTTTAATAATCAAGAAAAAATTGCGGACCAAAAAATAGTGGTCTATTAGAGTTAATAAATTAAAAGGGTTTCCAATGGATTTTATCTGTTGGGAATTCTTTTTCCCGACCAGTAAAGCCATATTAAGGTGGCCAGCACTAAGACCAGTCCCAAACATTCCCGGATCAATTCTACATGTGGTGTTTCCGCTTTCATAGAAGTGGTGATTGAAGTCATTCCGGTTTGTAACCAATCCATAAAATCTGGCAAATACCAACCGATTCCAAAAAAAGTAAGTAGCATCGCTCCCAGCATTGCTTTTGGAAAATAGTACCCCCCGGCGGTTAATCCACAGAGTATTCCTACGGCTCCATAGATACCAACCCAAACCCAAGGATCGGGATCATTGAGCTGTAAGACTGCGAATAGAATAAAAAGGGCCGCTAGTATTCCATTGGTGATTTTCATGACTGATTATATTGTTTTAAAACGGTTTTAGTATAATCAGATAAAACGAGTTGACCACTCATCGCCGCTCGTTCTTCGAGCAAGGCATCCCAATGATCGGTTCCTTCCCAGAATATTTTTTTAAGTTCTCGTTGTGCTTCTGGATTGGTACTCACCAGATATTTTGCCAAGGCCATAGTTGCTTCGTCAAGTGCTTCGGCTGATTCGTGTACCTCTGCGTAGAGACCTTTACTTTTTGCCCATTCGGGAGATTGAAAAACATTGGCATTGAGTGCCAGTTGACTAAAGGCAGCCTTACCTATTTTTCTTTCTACCGCTGGACCGATGACAAAAGGCCCGATCCCAATGTTTAATTCGCTGAGTTTGACGGATGCATATTTAGTAGCTAGACAATAATCTACCGCTGCTGCGATACCTACACCGCCTCCAACCGCTTTACCTTGCACTCGACCAATAATGATCTTGGGGCATTTACGACAAGCATTGATCACCCCCGCAAAACCTTGGAAGAATTTTTTCCCAGTAGCTGGATCATTGATGGCAATTAGTTCGTCGAAGCTAGCACCAGCACAAAATGTTCGATCCCCTCCGCTTTTCAAAATGATGACCTGGATAGCCTTATCGGCAGCACTCGCCTCAATAGCTGCTTTTAGTTCTGCCAGCAGATGACCGGGGAGAGAATTATGTTTTGGATGATAAAAAATTATCTCTGCAATGGCAGGAGTAGGATGTGTTGTTTTTATATAACCTTCCATCATGATTTTTTTCTGACAAAGATAAAAAAAAACGGTACCACAACTAAGTGATACCGTTTTAGGTAATGCGCCTCAACAAGGACTTGAACCTTGGACCTACGGATTAACAGTCCGCCGCTCTAACCAACTGAGCTATTGAGGCTTTTCAAATAAAGAAGTCCTAATTTTCAGAACTACCTTAATTGAGCGGGACAAAGGTATTCTTTTCTATAAAAAAGTGCAATAATTAGGACTGTTTTTTTACAGAGAATTAAAATTAGATTTTTTGAACACGATATATGAAAGAATAGTGCGAAAATACCAACGTCGCTTAATTAACTTTTTTCGCTTCGATTTCGTTCCCACTGTGGCTGGTTTTGAGAGAAGTCAGATCTTTTGATGGACTTTTTTTCGGAATTTCTAGATGGAAAACGGTTCCTTCTCCGAGTGTGGAGGTTAACCATATTTTTCCACCACTCTGATCAATAATTCGTTTACAAATGGCTAGTCCGATTCCAGTGCCTTTATATTTTTGGGTTTCACCCACTCTTTTAAACATGCCGAATACCTTATCTTGGTCTTCTGCTTTGATACCAATTCCATTATCTGTAAACGTCAGGTGATCAAATTTCATATCAGGAGCCAGATCAATGATGATAGCCGGATGCTTACTATTATTATATTTTAGGCCATTTTCGACAATATTCTGGAATATTTGAAAGATCATAATGCGGTCCGTAACGACGATCGGGAGTTCTGCGGATTTAATAACAAAGTTTTGATATTGTTCGCTGGCAGTTACTTGTTGTCGAATTTCCTCGACGATTTCATTCAGATCTACTTTTTCTAATTTAGGTTCATGATTGCCAGCTCGCGAATAGTTTAGAATTTCTTCAATGAGATTGGCGAGTCTTGCGGTATTTTTTTCTACAAAATCCAAGCATTGTGTTTCGACCATATCTGGTTGATGATCTTGTCTTTTATGATGCATTTTCAGAGCCTTAATCGTACTGTTGATACTTTTCAGTGGCGTTTGTAAATCGTGGGAAGCGATGTAGGCAAAATTTTGTAAATCTTCGTTGGTTTCCTCTAATTTTTCTACGGTTTTACTCAACTTCTTATTAACGTAACGATAGCTCTGACGAAAAGACTGTACGATTCGTACCAGCAGATAGGTCATGATTGTAAAGTTGATAATTCTTAAAGAAATTAAAACCATATCTGGAAGCGGCTCTGCGATTCTTATCCCCAGAATACTACTCATTGCCACTAGGCAAACACAACCGATGGTGAGAAAGATCCAAGGCATCGCATACTTCTTCTTAATATAAAAAAAGATGGCGGCTGGAACAGTCAAAAACCATGGCAAATAAGGAGAGTGAATTCCTCCAGTACCTAAACAGATCGCTGTAAAGAAAGCCAAGCTGCAAAATGTAAAATAACAGCCGTTGAATAAAGTGGATTTATTATAACGCGTTAAAGGAAAGAATAGTAGAGATGCACCGATGGTCGCGTAAGCTAAATATACTCCAAACTCAAATTCTAAATGCCAGAAAGCGAAACCAATAATGAATGCATAGATAAGAATACCAATATTTACAGAAAGGATCAGTAAGATACTGGTTCTTAGTTTCCGATTTTCTCGATATTCCGGCGGTACAAAATTGATTAATAATGACATAAAGTAGGGTACTATTGCTTAATTCTTATAACAAGAATCATTCCTTCATATGGATTTGTGCTATTTTTTTAAATATAAAAAAATGATAAGTTAATGGTGTCTTTTCGTGGAGAGAAATGCCCACTGACATGGTCTAAAGGTTGGACCTTATTTTTGCTAGTTCTAGTAGAAAAAAATAATCTTTATGCATGAGCATCCACAATATCCTTCTCTAGTCTTTAAAATTTTGCTAATAAAAAGCGTCTTTTTTGATTTTTTGATGAATAATCGAGGTTTTTTTGATCAAAAATGGAAAAAAGGATAAATCTGTTGCAAATATTTCAATAAACATACTTTTTTAATGTCTGAAATTGCGAATTTTATTGATTTAGAATTCAATAATTAAAATTATTGCAATAATAAAATAAATTTATTGATAAATTTGCAATAAAGGTGCAATTAGCCTTATATTTGTATTAACAAAAGAGATAAAAAAGATTATCTCTCAATTATCTCAATACTGTGAGGTGATGAAAGTTGGCAGCCATGCCCCCTTGTCTCGGGGGTGAGGATCAAGGAATAAACGTAGTATAAGTTTTGCTTCGGCATTACTAGGGTTGACCACTATATTAACCTGTACTATGGCTAACCTC